>BBBM01000011.1 GCA_001311565.1 Desulfothermus okinawensis JCM 13304 | reverse complement strand
TAAATTGGTTTTAAAGAACTCCAATAGATCTTCTCCTCTAGATTCCTTATCTAAGTGTAAGTCAATAAAACTATATCAGGTAATTGCTCAAAATTTTCTTTACAAATGAACTCTTTTATTTCTCTTACAGAAGAAAAAATTTTATATTCATCTCCCCTATTTTCCAACACTGCCCTTACCAGAGAAGAGTGGAGAGGATTATCATCTATCACCCAGATTCTCATATGTCTTTCCTCTTTTTTTTGAAAATTTTTAGTTGATTTCAATTCAAATTTTAGTTTAATTCTTTCAAAGAGTCAATAGAGTAACAAGTATTAACTACTGAAAAAAAAAATATTTAAAGCTTCCCTGGTGGCAAGAGAAAATGATTAAAGATAAAGGTATTGAACATAGCTCAATAATTTACAAATTTTCCATATTTGAAAAGTTAGTGAGAAGGTTATACCATGATGGAGCAAACTTATTTGGACCATTAAAAGAGATTGTCGCTATTAAAATAGAAGGTAATGTGGGAAATTATTTAAGCAAAAATCTGTCATATTATCTTAGTTTACTCAAAAATTTAAGGTTTTATTATTTATTTACACAAAATCCAAATTTCTTTCAGGAAGAATATGTCACATTGGAAGATATACTAAAGGAAAGTCTTTTAGACATCTCTGATCTCGTCCCTGGTCAACCAGATGTTTTTGTAAGAAATTCACATACTTATTTAAAATGTTTGAGAGAGCCTTTTTATATGATTTTATATAATCTTTTAACTAATGCATATCGATTTGGAGACAATGTAACAATCAAGATATTACAATCAAATAAAATAGAGATAGAAAATAGGCCTATCTCAATAGTAAGAGATGTTAAGTCTATATTTGAATTTTGCATATCAGAGGATAAATATGGTATTGTAGGCGTAGGTGTTGGGTTAAATATAGTCAAGGAGATTGCAGAGTTTCTTAAAATTAAAATAGAGTCGTATCTTGAGCAGGATTCAGTCAAGGTCTATATAGACTTTAACCCATTACTAGTTTAATATGAGTTATTATGAGGACATTATATTTAAATGTAGGTGAATGTGAAGTAATAAAAGATGCTGAAATACATATCAAAATAGTGCTTGGATCTTGCATCGGATTAGTGGTGTTTCATAAGAAATCTAGAGTAGTTGGAGGTATACATATTCTGTTGCCCAAATTTAAAAAAAATATAAAGACAGATAAAATTACTGCATTTGCTGATACAGGTATTGAACATCTTTTTAATCTCATGAAGGGCTATACAGGTGAAATAAAAGATTACAAGGCCGTTATGGCAGGAGGTGCTAATATTGGAGGAAGGTCAGATTATTTTGATATTGGGAAAGAAAATTATAATATGTGTCATAAGATATTAAAAAATTATGATATTGATTTGTTATTTGAAGATTGTTTAGGGAATGTGTCCAGGGTAATTAATTTTTATACAAAAGATTTTAGTTATGAAATAACTCCTGTTAATTATGTCTCCTACTCAAAATCAATGGAACATGAATATGACGTCACATCAATCTTAGAAGATATAAAAAAATCTACAAATTACTTTCCTGTTCCCAATAAAACTGTCTTTGAAATTATAAGATTAAAAAACAAAGAGGCTACTCCTGAAAAAATAGAGGAGATTATGCTGAAAGATGATTTTATTTGTGTTAATTTTTTTTAAGATTTGCAAACTCATCATATATTTCTCCTAAGTATAAAATAAAGGATATAAAACAGGCTATTTTATATGTAGGTCTAAAAAATACATTTAAATTTGTAAATAATCTACTCCTTCAAAACATGGTAAAAAAAGATATCCAATCCTATTGCATCAATTTATATGAGTATAAAATACATGTACTATCAGTGGCCCTTATCTCCGAATTACTTGCAGAGCAATTAGGAATAACTAATAATATTCCTTATATTGGCGGATTATTCCACGACATAGGAAAGGTAATCTTGGATTTTTATGCACTTAAAAATTATACATCCCCAAAAAGGATGGAAATAATTTCCTTTGTAGAAAATTCTATAAAGTCTACAGCTCATGGTCTAATTGGAAGATTTTATCTACAAACATTAAACCTTGATGCAAGAATCTTAGATATTGTAGAATATCATCACTACCCTAACTATGCCGCCCATAGAAGATTAGCTTCAATAATTGCACTAGCAAATTTGCTTATTAGTAATTTTATGATCGGAGTAGATAATATCAATAGATCCAAATGTTTTGCTACAATAGACGAAATTATCGAAAATCTCCAAATTGATAATTCTATTTTAGATCAAATTATATATAACATACCATATATAATTTCCATTGCAGAAGAGATGATTATATGAATGAAGAAATTGTCAAAAAGATTATTAATATTATTAATGATAAAACCGATATAGATTTTAATCGATATAAAATAAATACAATTCTCAGAAGATTAAGACAGAGAATGAGTGTTAAGGGATTTAAATGTATAGAAGATTACTATGAATATTTGATTGAAAACTTAGATCAAGAATTAGATATATTGATCAAATATTTTCTAATAAATACCAGTGAATTTTTTTCGTGATCCTTTGTATTTTTACTTTTTTTTGAACGCCTGGTAAAAGATATGCTACATGACAAAATGGAATTTATAAAAATACTTTGTATTGGTTGTTCAAGTGGGGAGGAGCCATATTCTATTGCAATGATATTAAACGAAAGAAAAAAATAAAAATCCTCAATTTGATTTTCACATAGATGCCTTTGATATAGACCCTGAGGCAATTATGGAAGCAAAAAGTGCAGTTTATATGGAATATTCTATGCAACACGTACCTTATAATTATTTAAAAAAAATATTTTACTGTGGCAGATAATGAATTCAAATTAATTAAAGCTTACTTTAAAGGAAATATTACTTTCTACTTACAGGACATATTCAAAATGGATTCCCTGATTAAAGGTATCTTTAAGTATAACTTTATATTTGTCAGAAATATACTTTTATATTTTAAAAGTTGATCAAACAATCCGTTTATTTAAGAATATTATCAATATATTAGAAAAAGATGGTTATTTAATATAGGTACTTCTGAATATATACCCAATATATATACTCCGTTATTCAAACAAGTTTGTAAGGGCATAAAAATATTTAAACTTATAAAATAGGAAATAAAAACATGAAGATTATATCAAAAACAAAAGATAACTTATTTTTTTTGATATTATTTGTAGTGATAACCATAATAATATTTTTTTTATTGGTACTATATTATTTCTTTTTATTCGAGATCATATTGCTATTTATCACCGTTTATTTTTTATACTTGGATTAGTTTTATTGGTAATATTATTCTTTGGTATATTGAGAACAAAAAGAATTTTTCAAGAAGAAAAAGATGCCCTTAGATTAAAAAAATCTATACATAGAAATTTTATCTAATTTTGTTGGGATTAGGACATACCATGATCTATTCTCAAGATTTATAAGGTTATTTATTGATAAAGGAATAATTTTTTTCGGCTACCGCATTTTCATATTATGAAAAGGATAAAAAAATTGGTTGTAAAATATAGTTATGCAAAATCTACTAAATTTCATGATAATAAACAAATATCTTTTGAAAAATTTATTGGCAGACAGGCAATCTTAACAAAAAAAGGTATATTTTCTTGATATAACCAATTATCATAAGAAATATTCTTTTAGGTCATTTAATATCTCTTTGGATAATTTTTATGTATATTATTTTCCTATCTATTACAGCGATCATGTTATTGGAGTATTAGAGTGCTTAGCCATATACAAAATTCCCAATGATATTTTGGCCCTCATGGAAAAAGTGATGGTACAGATAGGTATAATAATGGATCACATAAAAGTCCAAAAGGAGATAAAAAAAATTAAAAGATTCCCTTGAAGAAAAAAAACAAAATATTACTGGCACAAAATAAAGAGCTTCAAGCTCAAAGTGAAGAACTAGAGGCCCAGACAGAAGAATTACATGCTCAAAAGTCTGAGTTGGAAGAGACCAACAAAAAAATTGGCACAGTTAGAAAGATATAAGTCTGAATTTTTGGCTAATATGGCTCACGAACTAAGGACTCCACTTAATTCAATTATAGGGCTCTCTGAATTAATATTAAAAGAACCTATATCAGATGAATCCATTAAAGAAAAGATTAAATTAATCTATACCAGTGGGACACAGCTTTTAAATATAATTAATGATGTCCTTGATCTAAGCAAGATAGAATCTGGAAAAATGGAGGTCAATTGTGAAGAATTCTCTTTAAAAGAAGTTTTTGATTATGTAAAACATATTGTCAAACCTCAATGTGACCAGAAAGGTCTTGAACTTATAATTGAAAACAATTTGACAAATAATAATCTGGTTACAGACAGACATAAATTAGTTCAAATCTTATTAAATTTACTGTCCAATGCTGTAAAATACACAGAAAGAGGGAAAATAGAGGTAATTGCCAAAGAAATAGATCAAAATAATATCAGGATAGATATTAGAGATACTGGCATTGGCATAAAACAGGAACTATTAGATACAATATTTGAAGCTTTTCGGCGTATTGAATCAAAAAAAAATTATACAGGGAACTGGTCTTGGCCTTCCCCTTACAAAAAAAATTGTTAGATATATTAGGCGGTAATATATTTGTTAAGAGTAAGCCAAATAAAGGAACTACCTTTCTATTGTCCTGCCAAGAAGATATGGAAGTCCTATGAATATAAGTGAAGATCAAGTAGATGTAGAGAAAACTAATAAAATAGAACGTATAAAAAGCAAGTTACCTGATTTCACTTCTAATGAATTAAATAAAAAAACTCACTTTCTTAATAGTAGACGATGATTTTATGACTGTAAAAGAAATATCATCATTGATCAAAGAAATAGATCCTAAGTCTATAATACTTACGGCTTCAAATGGAATAGAAGCTATAAAAGCCTTATCTAATCAAAAAATTGACCTAATTTTTTTAGATTTAAATATGCCTAAGATGGATGGGTATGAATTCTTAGAACATTTAAAAGAGAATAATATAACTGCTAAAGTTGTAATAATTACTGCTATGGATATAAAACCTGATTTAATTGAAACTTATGGAGATTATATAAAGTCCATATTTATTAAAGGAAAGGATACTAAGTCATATTTAAAATCCATTATACAAAAAAATTACTTTACAATATAAACCAGAAAAAAATTGACTCAAATAAAATAGATACTGAATCTGATAAGCTTTATATTGCTGATTCCTTAACCGGAGGAAGAGACCAAGTAGAAACAGACAAAAATGAAAGAAAAAAAATTCTACTAGTAGAAGATAATATTGCCAATAGGTATCTTATAAAAGAAGTTCTAAAAAAATACAATATAATTATTGATGAAGCATCAAATGGAATTGAGGCATTAGATCTTCTTTCAAAACATTGTTATGACTTAATTCTATTAGATCTCCATATGCCCAAAATGGATGGATATGAAACCCTGACGCATATTAAAGAAAATGAGAAGCTAAAAAAAATATTCCTGTAATAGCTTTTACTGCAATGGTCTTTAAAAAAAGAAATAGAAAAATTAAAGGAAATGGGCTTTTCTGATGTAATATTAAAACCCATTAACATCGAAAATTTCATTGCAAAAATAAAGAAGGTGATGCCAGACCTGGACCACCTTGAAAAAAACAAATCAAACAATATAAAAAAAGTTATATTTTAACAGGACTTTCACCTTTTTCAGGTGATTTTAGCATAAATTAACAATAATATAAACTAGTTAATTAAAAACACAAAATATAATATCTGCTCGTTTTACCCGGATGATGGCCCCTTGGCAACTAATACCTTACCCCCTAAGGCAACATTGAAATGGGCACTAAAGTATATGTCATATCAGGTTTTGATAAACCTGGATCAATAGCTACTTTTAAGACAATCAAATAGAAATTAAATCCTATATTTTTCCATATAACCTCTGGGAGTGACAATGTATTTCCCAATATTTCTGGTCTTTGAATTTCCTACAATAATTAGGGAAAACATATCAATTTCATCATAATCTATATTGGATATATTGGTTATAACTATTTCTTCTCCATTCCTTGTTGCATTTTTTTTACAATGCCAACAGGAGTTCTATCATCTCTATAGTCTCTTAATATGTTTATAGCCTCTTTTATCTGCCAGTCTCTTTTTTTTTGACTTTGGATTATATATAACTGTTACAAAATCCCCTTCTCCACAAAGTCTTATCCTCTTTTTTTATAATATCCCAGGGAGTCATTAAATCACTTAAGCTTACTGATGCAAAATCGTGCATTAAAGGGGCTCCAAGGACTGCTGCACATGCAACAAATGCTGGAATACCAGGAATTATTTCTACGTAAATCTCATCAAGCAGCCCTTTTTTTTTCCAAAAGCTCTAAAATTAGACCAGATAGTCCATATATGCCAGCATCTCCACTGCACACAACTGTTGTAACCCTACCCTTCAATGCATACTCAATTGCTGCCTCACACCTTTTTATCTCACCCATCATTGGTGTGGAATATACCTCTTGTGTATCAATTAAATGATTAATTAGCTCTATATACGTTTTATATCCAACAATAACATCTGATTTTTCAATGGTCTTTTTGGCAATATAGCTTAGATGCTCGTCCCCACCAGGACCTATTCCAACAACATAGAGTTTAGGTAGATCCATTTTATACTCCTCATAAATTTAAATTCTTTAAAGCCACAGCCACTGTGGCATTTTTGGACTTTTTCTTTTCAACTATTATTTTTCCCTTTGATGCAATAATAGCAGAAGCCTCACTTACGCTATAAACGCCCATGTGTTTTTTTACATTTTTAGATGGATTTGGGACATCTATTAAGTCTAAATTTGAGTGATCTATAAATATCAATTTTCTCTTTAAAATCTTTGCAAGCTCAATTATTCCATTTTCATTTCTTTTTTTTAGAAGTAGTAACTATTGCATAAATTGATTGAATTGCTAGATTTTGTTTACCAAAAACATCATAAATGAGATCTAAAATCTCTGATACATCTGTATTTTTATTACATCCTATACCAACATATAATACCTTTGGATATAAAATAATTTTATTTCTATGAACTCTATGGTCTTTATAGTCACATATAATTCCAATATCTTCCCTTTTAAATTTATCTACTTTATCTATAATGGTTAATGGATAACTATCTGGGAAATAGGATCTTATATTTAAAAGATTTAAGGGATCATATACAACCAATGGATCATGATTTAATATTGCTGAATTTATTTCTTTTATCTTTGATATATCATCAATTGACATATCTAACTCTCTTGCAATATTGTCAATTGCAGGCAGATGAAAAGAATCTGTAGCCGTTGTGATAACTGGAGTTGCATCTATTATCTGGGCAATTCTTGTTGCCAGGGAATTTGCCCCTCCAAGGTGACCAGATAAAAGGCTTATTACAAATTTGCCAACAGGATCTATTACCACTATTGCAGGGTCAGTGTCTTTAGAATCAATGAGGGGGCATATTATTCTCACTACTATGCCAGTTGCGCATATAAAAACATGTGCCCTATATTTTGCAAAGTTTTCTACTACAACAGATTTTAGACTTGAAAAAGCATGACTCCTATTTTCACCACCATCTATATTATCTTTAAAAAAAACATCCACATATCTTATTTCTTTTAAGATCTTATTTGCAACTGGAAGTCCATATCTATTTAACACATATATGGCTATTTTATTTTCTGTATCCATGGGAAAACTCAGGGTCATATAGTTTTGAAAAAAACACCTGTTTACTATCTGGCAATATCAAAAAAAACCGCCTGTCTATTAATATTATTTGATTTAACAGCATCTTTTAAGTTTTTTTAGATCTGTCTTAATTAATTTTTCATCCTTCCATCCAACCTTATATCCCACAACAACATTTGTGTCTTCTGGATAACCAGCTCTTATACATTTATCAACCAGATCATCCACCTTAGATGCTGAAAGATATATTGCCATTGGACAATTGTGAGATGCCAGGCTGTCAAAACTTTCCTTTTCTGGCACTTTAGTTCTTCCCTCCATCCTGGTAATTATAAGGGATTGGGCTACCTCTGGAACTGTAAAAGATACCTTTGCCCTTGCTGCAGTTGCAAAGGCAGCACTAATACCTGGTATTATTTCATAGTCAATGTTGTCTTTGTTTAAGAGATAGACCTGTTCATGGATGGTGCCATAGATTGAGGGATCACCTGTATGTACCCTGGCCACAATAAGTCCTTTTTTTGACTGAATCTTTTATAATTGAATGTATCTCATTTATGTTAAGGGGTGCAGAATCTATTATCTGTGCCCCTTTTTTTTGCAAATCTCCTCACCAGACCTTCTGGCACAAGGGAACCTGCATAAACTATCACATCTGCCTTCTCAAGTATTTTGCCTGCCTTTATGGTAATTAAATCTGGATCCCTGGGCCTGCCCCAATAAAATATACTTTAGCATCCATTTATTTCTCCTTAGCCCAGGTTTATCAAAATGATAAACCTGTATTAGGTTTAAATATGGTTATTACCATAACTGGATTAACGGGTACAAAGCGAAAGGTGGTAGACAGACTCTCAGACCTACTTACATTTACATAAATAACATCAAACTTGATTTTATTTTCCTCACAAAATTTTACACACCTATCTAAGGTCTCATAGAGTACTGTATTTATAACCATCCTGCCACCAGGTTTTAGTCTCCCATAACACAATCCTAAGAGCTCAGGTGAATTTAAAAGACCTCCACCAATAAATATCCTATCTGGAGAAGGAAGAGACAACACCACGTTTTGTGCAAGGTCCTCTATGACCTCAATTGCATGGAGGCCAAAGCGCTTTCTATTTTCTTTGATCATGTTTGCCCTATTTGGATCCTTTTCTATTGCATATACCCTACCCTTTTTTTGCCAGAACCAGAGATTCAATTGATACAGAACCAGATCCTGCCCCTATATCCCAGACAATGGAATCATCATAAAGTTTCATCTGAGAAAGAGAAATCACCCTTACCTCTTTTTTTGGTTATTTGATTTTTGTCTTTAAAAAAACAGACCATCATCCATTCCAGGATATGGATCTATCTCCTTTTCTTTACTTCTTTCTAAGATCAAAAAAATTTAAGGGACTAAAATCCATTTTAGCTGCTTCTTCTACAGATAAATGTCTAACCTTCTCCCCTGGAGCAGTGAGATCTTCAAATACATGGAAAGTAAATTCATATATCTGACGCTGTAAAAAAAATCTGCGCCAATTTTGAAGGAGTAAAAAAATCTATCAGTATATACACCTACAAATCTATGCCATGAAATTGCAGATAGGAGTTCAAATAGATTGTCCCTTCCATGCAGAGATACAACAAAGATATCTTTTGTAGAAACTCCCAATTTTGCTCCAGCCCTCTGCACTACTGATACATTTGGATATACACAAACAAAATCCCTTCCAAATTCTCTAATGAGTCTTTGTCCAATTCCAAAAAAAAGGGGATCTCCATCTGCCAGAACCACTACTTCCCTATCCCTATATTTTTCCATTAAAGATATTACTTTTTCAATTGGAGGCACTATAGGTATTTTTTTCACATTGAACACATGCAAAGGGCTCTAGCTGACGTTTTCCTCCAATTAACACATCTGCACCTTTAATTATTTTTTTCATATGATGGAGGCAGATCCCAAAAATTTTGACCAAGTCCAACAACTTTTATCATATATCTCCATATTATTTTTTTTGCTTTTCCCCACAGGGGATCTTCACCAAATCTATAAAACCACCACTCCTCGTCCTTTAAAAATCTCTCTACATCCTCTTTTTTTAAAAGAAATTTCGTAGTTATAGCAATAATCCATAAGTAAATTATATGCATCTATAATATCTTTTGTAATCTCTCTTAACCTATCTTTATCCCCATCTCCAGTATCTGGATGAAATTTTTTTTAATAGCTTTAAGTAATTTTCTCTAATCTCTTTTATAGAGGACTTTTCTTCAATATTAAGTAACTTCCTTGCATCTTTAATCCTTGAAAAAGTATCCATAACTCTATCCTGCATAGGAAAATATAAAATCTTCTGAGTAGTCAAATACATAATATGCAATATTAAGACTATTATCAGAGAATCTTTTTCCAACTAAAATGGCCCTTTTACAAAGAGATTCTATAAAGGCTATCTTTTTTTGTTTATCTCTATCTATTATCTCCATCACATGTCTTCCTGTATTTGCTCCCTTTATCTCATAGCACACATCTTTAGAAAAACCAACATCTTCTGCCCATTTTGATAGTAGATTAAAATCTATCTTGGTGTGTTTTGCATGGGTATATTTATATCCCTGTGCCATTTTAATTAATTTTCCAGGAAACACACCAAAACTAACCGTTGAGAATCCTTTATCTTTAGCGCACTTTAGAGCAAAATAAAAAAAAGTCTGCAATCTGGATAAATGCTTCCTTTGGAAGATGGGAAAGCTTCCCCATAAGTAACCTCTCGCTCCTACCACCCGTTGTAAGCCCTATATGAGCCACACCAATTTTTTTTTGCAACATCCATTGCCAAGGTTATTGTCTCTTTATATGCCTCAGCAGAATATGGAATCACTGTACCCCTGGTGCCCAATATGGACACACCCCCAAGGATACCCAACCTTGGATTTAAGGTTTTTTTGGCGATTTTTTTCACCATCTTCAACTTCCACAATAACACATACCCTGGCCCTAACACCGAGGTGGATAGGGTATACAAAACACCCCTTACTATCTGTTCCCTGGGCGTTGGATTTATGGCTGCATAGCCCATTTTTACTGGAAGGCCAGGTTTTGTGACAACTCCAACTCCCCTTCCCCCAAAAATTTCAACAACACTTTCTCTGTCCCAGGGTTCCACAACCACCCTTGCACCAACAAGGGCTCCATGGGTTACATCTGGATCATCTCCAGCATCCTTTTTTTACCCATACTCTGGCAAAACATCCCTTTTTATAAACCTGAAAAATAGGTATCCTGAGTTTCTTCCCAATTGGAGTTGGCACATGGACTATCTCCGGTTCCCTGTCTAAAATAGCCATAACACCAGCCATTGCAGCAGCAGTGGCACATGAGCCTGTAGTATAACCTATTCTTAATTTTGTTTTTTTGCGCCATTTTAAAAACTAATGTTTTTTTACAAATCCAAAAATAGGAGCAGATAATTTAAACATATTGTTCAATTAAATCATCATCCTGTGAAGAAACGATTTCCATATAGGAAATCTCGCCCAATCCTGCATTTGCCTTTGCATGTTCAATGGTCATACTTACTAGATTGCCTTTATTGTCTAAATCAATATAAATATTTTCACTAATTTCTTTAGTCTCATATACTTCATTATCTGTAAACTCTATTAGAGCTGTATCAGTATCTGAGAAATATTTTACCTTCATTTTAATCCTCCTTAAACGTTCTATCAAAAAATGCATTATGAACAGTTTCTCCATCTTCTAATAAAATTACTCTAAGATACTTATTTATCTCTTTTATCTTGGCCCATTTTCTAATCCTTCCATCAGATTGAATTTCAATCTTTTTAGGATATTTTATTACATATTCTATCCATTCTTGCTTAATTTGAGCTCTATCAGGTCTCTTTTTTTTGTATATTCAAAATATCTAGTAGTCTTCATGTAATGCTCCTAACTAAAACCATCAAAATTCTTTTGTGTTTATCAAAAATTAAAATATAACTTATCTACACTACATTTAATTAACACAGATCCAAAAGTGCATTTATTGTGGCAGAAATAAGGGGTGATCCACCTTTCCTACCTTTAAGTGCAATATATGGGACACTGGATTTTGATATAAGCTCATCCTTTGCCTCAGCAGCCCCTACAAACCCCACAACCATCCCCAAAATAAGGCAGGTTTTGCCTGGCCTTTTTCCATTAAATCAATGAGATGAAACAATGCAGTTGGCGCATTTCCAATGCCAAAAATTATATCCTTATCCATTGACAAGGCCTTTTCTACTGCAATCATAGACCTTGTGCAATTTCTTTTTCTGGCCTCCTCTGCCACATCACCATCTGATACAAAACAATGGACTTCCAGATTAAATTTGGATAGCCTGGCCTTGCTTATTCCTGATTTTGCCATATTTGTGTCTGTTACAATCACACATCCATTTTTAATTGCCTTTTTTCCTGCAGATATACTATCTTTATGAAAACTACGTTGTCCAGGATATCAAAATCCGCAGTTGTGTGAATAAGACGTCTAACTATTATCCACTCCTCATCTGAAAAGGGAATATCCCCTTTCAATTTTTTTGGTCTCCTGCTCGATTATCTCAAAAGATCTTTTTTCTATCTCCATTGGATCCATAATCTTTATCATATTGACTCCTGTAGCTATCTCTTTTACCCAACGTCTATCATTTTGATAAACTCAGGTTAAGATTATACTCAAAAAACAAAAAAAAGTATATAGTCCCCACAACTATAAGGGAAATAGCCCTTGTAAGCTGTCCTATAACAAGGACCTGGGTCCCCAGACCAGGTGAAAATATCCCAAAAAAAACGTGGCAATTGATGTCTCAATGCCCTCATGGGAATGGCAATTATATTGCCAAGCAAAATGGCAATAACCCCCTGTTTAAATGTAAGTACATGTTGTGAAAGCAGGGCCCCTGCAGTAACAAATCCCGATGTATAATCTGCAATAAAAGATAAAACAACCATGGAAAGGCTCTCAACAGGCATAATCTTACCAATTAATGTAGATGCTATTATATCTCTCAAACCATCAAATACTCCCAGTTGTTTTAGCAAAAATACCCCTAAAAAGATTGGAAAAACAAATTTTACTATATGGAGTATCCTTTTTGGAACCTTTTTTTAAGATCCTTCTGGGTATATCCTGTTTATGTTTAAAAGTCTTTTGGATAATTTCTTTATTATCCAACTGAATAGATGACTCTTCCTCCTCAAGAAAAAAAATGTCCAAATAAAGATAGCAAAAATATCCTGAGGATAATTGCTGTAAAGACCAGGACAAGGTACACAATCCCAGCTTTTCCAGTCAAAGGTATGATAATAAAGATTGTTGATGGAAGATGCAAAAAAAAGGCAGGTAACTGATTCATAATATTTGTCAAAATCACCTCTTTTTTATCTATCTTTCCATTTTTATAAAAATTATAGAGCATGGTATTTGCACCCACCCCAGAGAAAAATGCCACAGTAAATGTAGCAGCACACCTCTCATCCAAATGGGCAAACTTAAAAAGGGGCTTGGCAATAACTGCAAGATACCTGGTCCATCCAGTGGCCTCAATTATCTCTCCTATTACCAGCCCTATTGATATAAAAAATAGCATCCTAACCAGAGGAAATAATACTTTTTTAAGAAAAACTGGTCCTGTTACATGGCCAAATCTAAATATAAAATAGATAAGCACTATACTCAAAGCAAAAGATAGGATAATGGAACTGGAGCCTTTTTTTCATACTATTTTAAACAGCCTTTTTTTTGATATTATTAATGTCCAGTATACGGGCTTTTTGCCCTTTAACTCTTGAATATTTTCTATAATTTTTTTGATCTTTAAAGCCACACCTTATAACAGCATGACTGGAATTTATCCTGCCTGTCTCTTTTAGGGAGGAAAGTATGTCATCTATGTTCTTGTAGGCCTTTAAAAAAAACAATATTCTCACACAAATCTGAAACCTTTCTTAAATGATCACCCCCCTTTACCCCTGATACAACAGTAAGTAGTTCTTCTCCTTCAGCAAGTACAGTCTTTGTCACAGCTGCTGCAGCCTGATAGGAAGTGATGCCAGGAACTATACATATTTCCACAGACGGAGCTATTTCTTGAATATATCTTAGTAAATACCCAAAAGTAGAATATATCAGTGGATCTCCAAGGGTCAAAAATGCAATATCTTTTCCTGATTCTATATCTTTGACAATTCTTTGTGCATGGGATTCCCAGTATGTTTTTGCTTCTTCCTTATTCAATACCATAGGAAATGGCAAAAAAAACACACTGGGTTTTATCAGGGATATATTTAGATGCAATTTCAAAGGCAAGGGAGTGTTTATTCTTGGTTGAACACGCAGAATACACTACATCTACTCTCTCTAAAATCTTTACTGCCTTGACTGTAATAAGCTCTGGATCTCCTGGACCTACCCCTATTCCATACAATTTACCCTGTTTGCCCATAGTAATCTCCTAAAATTAATAATATCTATTTCTTATAATATTTTTTTTAATACCATCTCTACCTTTTGTTTCACTTTGCTATTATAGTAATGTGGATATAAAATATGCCCAATTTCATAAATACCCATTAAGAGCCTGAGTGTTGGCCTTGATGTTAATTCCTCATCAACTGTATATACTTCTTTATTTTTCACTGCCTTGATTATTTCAAATCCAGGTTCTTTTATAATATCTTCAACCCTGATTCTATTCATACGTCCATATTGGGATATAAAAACATCTATTTTAGATGCTTTTGATAGTAATTTTTCTTTTCCATAATCAGCAATATTTGAATGTCTTACCTGATATGCATCCTTTGCTATATTTATTCCCCCTGCACATGTTAAGACAAAAATTGGGATAGAATCTCTGGAAAATGTCTTAAACTTTCTGTGTATTGATTCAAAATAGACCTTTTTTTTTATTTTTAATTTTATTATTAATTGATTTAAAAAAATAAAATACTATTTTTAAAATCAGAAATCATATCTCCTGAAAGTTTTTCATGACCAGTAATCTTCCCCAATATCTTCCAATACGTATATAAGGAAGATATATTATTTGGCTGAAGAGAGATAACAGTTATATTTTCTTTTTCAAATTTTTTTTATTAAACCAGGATAGGCAAAATCTATCATTGGTCTGATTAATATCAAATCAGGTTTTACAGCCAGAAATCGCTCTACTCCAAAATGATATGAGAATCTAATTTTATTTAAAATATATTTTGGATAGGTATCACTTATGGATATTCCAACTAATTCTTTAGCACTATTTAGTGCACAAATATTTTCAGTATGGGCAGGATACAAAGATATTATCCTTGTGTAAGGCCTGATTACTTTTACATGTCTTCCTTTATCATCAATTATAATATCATTATCCAGCTTAAATGCGTATATTGTGCTTACCCCTACAACTAGATAAACAATGCAAACTAATGAAAAAGCGAGTAACCTATTTTTCATTTTCAAAACCTCCATTTAAAAATAACACCTGATAACAATTTAATCTTTCCTCAAACCTTAGTTTAACATCTACCTCAAACACCTCTTTCAAAATATCTTCACTAATTACTTTGCTGGAAGGACCAGACTCAATAACTTTTCCCTGTTTTAAAAATATAAGTTCATCACAAAAAGAGGTAGCCTCATTAATGTTGTGGAATACACATATTACACAACTTCTTTTATAGATTACATTTTTCTTAAATATAGAGAGTATTTTCAAACTGTGTTTTATGTCCAGGTTAGAAGTTGGTTCGTCTAAAAGAAAGATTGGAGTATCCTGGGCAAGGGCCCTTGCTATCATAACACGTTGTTTCTCACCTCCACTTAGCTCTGTTATGAGTTTTTTTCTAAGGTCAAATACATCCACCTTCCTTTCCACCTCCCTTACAATTTCAATATCCTCTATAGATGGAAGGGAAAATCTCTTCACATAGGGATATCTCCCCATGGTTATTATCTCATCTACAGTAAAGGGAAAGTTGACACTAAAACTCTGGGGTACATATGAAATCCTTTTTGCTATTTCTGATTTTTTTTAAAGATCTTATCTCCTTACCATATAAAAGGACCCTGCCCCTGTCTGGGAATTTATAGCCCATTAATATATCAAGCAATGTGGATTTACCGCTTCCATTTGGCCCAAGAATACCATAAAATTTCCCCTGGCAAAATTTAAGGGATATATCTTTTAAAACTGGTTCATTATTGTATGAAAAAGAGATGTCTTTTGCCTCTAAGATTTGTCTATCCACCTTCAAAAACCCACCTGTTTTTTTCCTAAAGATATAGCAAAAAAAATGGACCACCAATCAGGGCTGTTAACACGCCTATTGGGACTTCAGTGGGGAGATACGCCCTTGTCAAGGTATCTGCCAGAGTCAACATTATTGCGCCGGCAATAAGGGATGCAGGCAGAAGTTTCAGGTGATTTGGACCTACTACTGACCTCACCATATGGGGAACAAGCAGTCCCACAAATCCTATTATCCCAGAAAAAGAAACACAAACCCCTGTTAAAAGAGAAGAAAAGACAAGTAGTAAGATCCTCACCTTTTTTTGGGTCCACACCCATTGAAGATGCAGTTTTTCCGCCCAGGCTGAGCAGGTTTAGATCCCTAAAGTAAAATATAAATACTGCAAAAGAGACAATTAAACAGAGCAATATAAGCAGTCCACTTGTCCAGGTTGAAGAGGCAAAACTGCCAAGTAGCCAAAATACAATCACTGAGACCCTCTCCTGTGCCAGGTATTTACAAAAACTGATCCCTGCTGAAAGTATTGCTGATACTATAACCCCTGAGAGGATAAGATTGTTGGAAGATATCCCACTGCTGGAGGTGGATGAAAGGTATATAACCACCAGGAGTGTAACAAGACCAAATACAAAGGCGAAAAAAAGGTACAGTATAGATTCCCAAAAAAACTCATACCAAATAACAGGGCCAAAGATGCACCAAATGCAGCCCCTGCAGAGATTCCAAGGGTGTATGGGTCAGCAAGGGGATTTAATAGTATCCCCTGAAAAACAACCCCACAGATGGACAGGGCCCCACCAACTAAGGCAGCACATATTATGCGAGGAAGCCTTACATCCCATATAATGGAATAGTGGATAGTGGAAATATTTTTACAGGTTATGCCTGTAAGTTTGGAAGAGATTATCTTTACAACTTCCAAGAAAGGAATCTTTACAAATCCTTGGGATAGAGAAAAAAAACAGGGTTAGTAGAAGAAAAAAAAGCTGCTAAAACAAGTTGGAAGTAAAATTTTTTCATAAAAAAAATCCCAGTTTGTCTTATATCCTTTGACAAACCAGGATGTCCCATTTTCATCCAGGTCTTTTTAAGGATGCTCACCTTCCCAGGGCGAGATCCAGCTCCATTCAGGCAGGTCTTCTGACTCTAGGGATCAATCTACTCACTGCGCCTTCCCCCCTCCCCGCCACCTTTTTAAGCAAGGACGTAGGTGAAGCAAAAAGTTTTTGACCTTCACACACTGCTACTAGCAAATAGCAAGTCCTTCACTTGAAAAGGTGGCGGGGGAAAGTGGCCCACTGCAGCTTTCGTCCCCCTATCACAGCGATGGGTTCGTTCCCGATTTTCACGGGATTCCCTTTTAAGCCCAAATGGGCACCTGAATGTTCATCAGATGAATTTTCTATTAATAGAGATAATAAAATTCTTCAAGCAAAACTTAAACCCAAGCTTATTAAAATGATAAACCTAGTCTAAACCAAATAAATTCCTTGCAAAGGATAAGCATGGTTAGTATAAAAATCAACTTGATTTTTAGATAAGGAGAAACAAGATGAAGACCTATTTAGATTGCATTCCCTGCTTTGTTCGTCATGCCCTTGATGTTGGGAAAATGATAGGTATAGATGATGGTCTTATGGAGCATTTAATGCGTGAAGTCCTTTTAACATTAAGCCAGATAGATATGTCAAAACCACCTCCATATACAGCTAAACACATTCATGCCTTAATTAGAAAAATAACCAACAATCCTGACCCATACAAAGAAATAAAAGATAGACACAACAAACTGGCACTTGAAAATTATCCCAAACTAAAGTCCATGGTATATAATTCCCAGGACCCATTAAATACAGCCATGAGACTTGCAATGGCTGGAAATGTAATAGATCTTGGGGTGAAAAATGAGATAACCCCAGGTGAAATAAAACAATCCATACTTAATGCCTTATCTGAAGCAGTTATTGGAGATTTTGAACTATTTAAAAATCAAATAGTGAGAGCAAAAAAAAATATTATATCTAGCTGACAATGCTGGAGAAATAGTATTTGACAAGGTGTTTATCGAAGAAATAGGACCTGATAAAATCACTTTGGCTGTAAGGGGTAAACCTATTATAAACGATGCAACTGTCTCTGATGCTAATTTCTGTAATTTAGATAAACTTGTCAGGATAATAGATAATGGCTCAGATGCCCCAGGCACCATTTTAGAAGACTGCAAAAAGGAATTTTTAGAAGAATTCTGGAATGCAGATTTAATTATTTCAAAAGGTCAGGGGAATTTTGAGAGTTTAAGTAGTGTGGAACACAACATCTTTTTCTTATTTAAGGCAAAATGTGATGTTATAGCAACACATGCAAAAGTTAAACTGAACTCATTTGTCTTGACACAGCCAATAAAAAATAAATAAAAAAATTTACCTGCTGAAAATATTATTGTAAATCTAAAAAAAGGAGTAGATGCATGCCCACCTATGAATATGAATGCAAAGAGTGCGGTTATAGATTTGAGATGGAGCAGTCAATCACAGATGAACCAATAGATAAGTGCCCTAAATGTGGATCCACTGTTAAACGTCTAATTAGCGGGGGTATGGGTTTTATTTTAGAGGGATCAAGAACCCATACTCCCAGAAGGGATCGAGGCAATGGATGTAGGTTCGAGGCCACTGGTAGGACCTGTTGTGGCAGAAGCGAACCATGCGGAAAAAAATCACTGTGAACACTAAAATATCTTACCAGAGTTTATTATTTTGATAAACTCGGGTTAATGCAGAAGTCTAAATAACAATAAAAATAGATATAATTAAAACTCCTTTGTCCAGCCCACATTTGCAAATTCAAATTTATCCTTAAACCTCATATAACAGTGGGCTGCTGCAACAGGACCTGTACAGTGGGAAACTGCAACAAGCTCAACTGAAAAGCGCTCAAGCTCATTTAAGATATTATTTAATGCCTCACCTGGGGGGAAAAAGCCAAGGTGGGTGCCACCTATTACTGCATAGAACTTTTTATGACCTGTCTTTTCTGAAAGGTATCTCAAGATATTCACAACTCCACTGTGGGCACACCCAAGGAGGACAACAGGTCCTTTGTCTGTTTCAATCAACAGGCTTATGTCATCATTAAATGGATCTTCAATATAATTTCCATCCTCTGTTTTTACCAAAAGGCGTCTATCTTTTATTGCAAATTCCTCCTCCTTTGGGATCTCACCTGAGAAATAAATACCTTTTGAGATCTCTGTGAATTCTTTTAAATAGACAAAATTTGCCTTGAGGGAATCTTCCAGGAGTTCCTTTTTAAATCTAATTCCAATATAGATGTAATTTGGTCCCAATGGTGTCTCCAATTTTGCATATTTGGCACCAAAACAATCAGGATGCATATACACATTTGCTCCCCTTGGTGGGTACAGTGCATCTGCAAGTCCACCTGTGTGGTCATAGTGTCCATGGGAAATTACGATCTTATTTATTTCCTTAAAATCCACTCCCAGTATAGATGCATTGTGCTTTAGGGTAAACCCTTGTCCAGTATCAAACAAAATCTTTTTCCCGTCCTTTTCAATTAGCAGAAAATCCATGCTCACCTGTTAGTCCAAACATGGAACCGGCAGTATTTTCGCAGAGTATTGTAATTTTTGTCCCCATAGCTTAAACCTCCTGTTTAAAATAAAAAAAGGGCGTGTATACACGCCCTTTTTATCAAAGTTTCATTGTTTTTAAAACCCTATTTTTCATCTAATTTTAGTATTGGTTCCAGAATCTTAGAAAGTGCTTTGGCTGCTGGAGAATCTTGGTGATACTTTATAAAAACATCTCCACTATCTCCAGCTTCCACCAATTTGGGGTCCAGGGGGATTTTTCCAAGAAATGGCACACCACTTTCTTTTGCCAGGGCCTCACCACCTCCTGATTTAAATATATCTACCTCTCTGCCACAGTGAGGGCACACAAAACCACTCATATTCTCAATAACACCTATTACAGGATTTCCAGTATGACGACAGAAATTTATTGAACGTCTAACATCGTCAACTGCCACATCCTGGGGAGTGGTTACTATAACTGCATGGGCATCTTTTCCAAGAAGCTGCATAACAGATAAGGCTCATCTCCTGTACCAGGAGGACAGTCCACAACAAGATAATCCAGCATGCCCCAGACAACATCTTCTATAAACTGCTTTATCACACCCATCTTAAGTGGGCCTCTCCAGATTACAGAATCCTCTTTGGAAGGCAGTAAAAATCCCAGTGAAATTACAGAAAGATTCTTTGACCATGGGATTGGATACATTCCACTTGCACCAACCTCCGGCCTTGCCCCATCTAGTTTAAGTAAACGGGGAATAGATGGACCATGAACATCAACATCCATGAGTCCAACCTTCTTGCCCTGCATAGACAAACCAACAGCTATATTTGTGGCTATACTGCTCTTCCCAACCCCGCCTTTACCTGAAAGTATTACAATCTTATGCTTTATTCTACTAAGTGCCTTTTTCAACTTTTCATCCTGATATTCCTCGCAAGAACCCTTTTTTTTGAACAACTCTCACACTCTTTTTTTCTCCATATCACATTTTTTTTCTCACTCATAAACTCAAACCTCCTGATTTTACTAATCTATCCAAATTCCGTAAACTGTCCAACAAAATCAACACAACTAGCCAAGCGAAAAATATATAAGTTCATAATAACACATTGTAAAGGGGAAAAATTAGCCTTATCTAACTTTTTTTAAATAAGTAAAATTTTATCCTTGAATATATAAAAGATATCTTCCCCTCATTTCTGGATCTTTTTATAATAATCACCAATTGCCTCGTGCAGGGTATTTGCAGACAGATAGGCACAGTGTTTGTGATCTGTAGGTAAAGAAGGCAATCTATCTAAAACATCCTCCCCTGATATCTTTTCTGCCTCCTCCAAACCCTTACCAAGGGCCATATCACAAACAACAGACCCACACACAGCAGTGGCGATACAACCGTCTGTCCAGTATGAAATTTTATCAATCTTTCCATCTTTTACCTTTATCAAGATCTCCACAGTGTCTCCACATGTGCCAGTAACCTTTCCCTCACCATCACCTTTTTCCAACACATTAAAATATTTTAAGTTTTTCCATATCTCAGCTATTTCCTTCCCATAGGTCTGTTCTACTTTTTTTATCCATATCATATTGAAGCCCCTGACAAAATTCATCCAACTCATCCATTTTCAATCCTCCCTCTTAATATTGTAAATTTATTAATATTACAGGCCTAGTTCCTATATTCAATGGGATCTTTGATATTTGCCTCTTCAAATCCTTTAAGCCTAAGCAAACACGCAGGACACTTTCCACACGCAGGTCTTCTACCTTCATAACAAGTATGTGTGTATTTGTACCAATCAAGTCTCCCTAAATCCTTCATCAAGAGCACTGTCTCTTTTTTTTGACAGATACATAAGGGGTGCGTGTATTTCAAAGGAAGAATCCACTGCCAGCTCTAAAGTGGCATTTAGAGATTTTATAAAGGTGTTTCTGCAATCAGGGTATCCACTAAAATCGGTCTGAGATACCCCAACTACTATGTTCTTTATTCCATAGAGATAGGCAATGGAAGCAGTAGAAGATATAAAAAATAGATTTCTAAAAGGGACAAACGAAGCTGGAAGGTTTTCGTCCAGATCAAAGGACTTATTAAAATTGCCTGCTTTTTCTAAAAGGGCACTCTTGGAGATCTGTGAGAATAGCCCATCTATTTTGATCTCAAAATGTTTCTCACATCCAGCAAGCTGTGAAAGCTTTTTTTGAACACTCAACCTCAATTATATGCCTTTGACCATATAAAAAAACAGACACTGAAAATCTTTTTAAATCTTTCTTTTGCCCAGGCAAGACAGGTTGCAGAATCCTGCCCCCCTGATAGGCAAACAATTGCATATTCTCTATCTGTTTGTCTCACCTTAAGTATACCCCCGCCATTAATTATTTCCACCAGGTGAGACATTAAGCACCTTGTAGAGCAAGGTCAAGGCATTTTAAACCACACTTACTTTGTTCCTTCCTCCTTCCTTGGATTTATATAGGCAGAATCTGCCCATTTGACGGCATCTTTGATATGGTAACCACTTTTGGGATCAAATTCTGATACACCCATACTCACAGTAACCTTTATTGTCCTTTCCCCATCTATTTGAAAATTATACTCCTCTATTTTCTGCCTCAATCGCTCAGCAAAAACATACCCACTATTCTTATCTGTATGGGGCAACACCACAAGAAATTCTTCACCACCAAAACGAATCACATAGTCAATTTCCCTTGCATTATCTTTTATTATACTTGCCAGTTGTTTTAGGACCATATCCCCGGCAATATGACCAAATCTGTCATTAATCTCTTTGAAATGATCTATATCAATCATAACCATACTGAATTTTGAACCAAGACGTTCATGTCTCTTTACTTCCTGCCTGATAATTCTGTCAAAATAATGACGATTTCCCACTCCAGTCAAAAAGTCAATATAGGCAAAAGAAGACAATTTTTCATATTCCATGGCCCGTTGTATGAGTAAACATAGATGTTCAATGGCCATCTCCAGGACAGAAAATTCATCTGAACCCATATGGTTGGTATCTCCTGTAAGGTATACCTTAAAATTCTCTCTACTAGGCGATACATCTAACACATCTACTGTTTTACTATCTGAGACATCTATACCCAAGGTGATTATATTTAAACTACTTTCACACAATTTTAGCCTTTTCAATACATAATCAATCCAAAATTCTCTGTTGCGAGCATCTGTTATATAGAATTTATAACTACCATTCTCCTCTGGAATCAATACACAAAGGCTCTGGATATCAAAATATTCCTTAATTTTAAAAAAAACCGCTCTTTAAAATTTCCTCTACCTCCCTCAAGGGAGTCACTGTCCCAAAAAATTCATTTAAAAAATCCAGTTGATAGGCCTTTCTAAAATATAGCTCCCTGTATAAAGCGATTTCTTTTTTTTAAATCTAATACATAGTTATTTAACCCTTTAGCATCATCAATAACCTTTCTCAATTCATCATCCTTTTCCAGTATCTTGGAAGATATTGCAACTAGACATTCACTAAAAATATCTGAACCACTTAAAAAAAGAATCCTCTACCCTTTTTATATGAATACTTTTCCCATAATATCCCTTATTGTCTTTAGATAATCTTGTCCACTGCCTCCAAGGAATCATGATAACATAAGCATCGCTCTCTATTATTTGATCAAAGGTATCCTTTTCATTTGACTCTATAAACATTATCTCCTGGTTACTTATCAGGCTAAGGATCTTATTTTTTTCCACTTCATTAAAATCAATACCAATGACCTTTCCATGGGATTGGAATGTCTTTGTCATACACATGACCCTCATAATTTAGTACGATCAATTAAAAAAAAATATGAAAACAAGGAATTTTGCCTTATATAATTTTAAGCAAAAAAAATACCAAATTAGTGATGGTATGAAGAATTTATAAATATCTGGTAGGCCCTATATATTTGTTCCAAAAGGATAACTCTGGCCATCTCATGGGTATATGTAAGAGGACTTAAACTTAATAAAAAAAATCTGACCTTTTCCTGATCTCATCAGAAAGGCCATAGGAACCGCCAACTACAAAACAGGGAATTTTACTTGGGAAGTCTATCCATACTGTCAGTTTTTTTGGCAAAATCCATAGAGTTAAGTAACTTTCCCCTTTCATCAAGTAAAATTAAAAAAATCAGAAGGAGATAATCTTTTTAAGATCTCCTTGGACTCTAATTTTATCCTATCACCAATTGAACCTTTTTTTAGAGTCCTTAATTAATACTAAGTCAACTTTAAAAAAAATTTCTAATCCTCTCCAGATATAATTCCTCAGCCTTTTTCCAGAAGGATTGTTTCATTTTGCCTATGAAAATAAGTTTTATGCGTCTTGCCATGTATAAAAAAAACTCTATATTCTCTTGTCCTAGGATACGAAAAAAATTAAAGTAATTGACTCAAAGGAAAAAGGAAAACAATGTCGAGGGAAATTAGTTTGAAAATTTTTTTTTATGTTCATGGTGTACTCTGTCTTTATGGCTTCATTCTTATTCCCTGTAAACAGTTTTTCCCAAGGAATAACTTTAAAAAAATGTTATTTTGAATGCCAACAATCAAGATGTCAACATACAAATATCCTTAAATGTAATTGACCCAAATAAACTCCAGAAAATAATTACTGATAATAAACTCCAGGCAGTGTTCTCCTGTGATGTAAAAATTCAAAAGGATAGGGAACTTTTTTTTGACAAAACAATTATAAGTAAAAAAAACTGGAATGGTTAATATTTTTTAATCCTATAAATAACCAGTTTACCCTTAAGGATAAAAATGGAAAAATCTATTCTACTAATTCCCTGGACACACTACTGAAAAAAAATATCCAATTTAAATCTCAAATTCCCAATCTGGACAACACCCACTGGAAAAGGGAAATATCATTTAATCCTTCAATTTTCTTTGAAAAGAAAAGTCCCATACTGGATTGAGAAAACACTTTTTTTTCTGGAATTTTGATATAACACCACCATCTGAATACTATATTGATTTTAAATTCTAAATTTACCCATGAAAAATATAAACATACCAAAAAAAACCAAAGTAGAATTTCTAATCATAATCATTTCAATAATTTTGATCATTCTATTTAGCTGGATTGAGTTGAAATTTTTTTGGAGTGAACTCATATCTTTTTTTTAATAGTATTTAACTTAAATGTAATTCTCTTATTGGTAATACTTTTTCTGGTCATTCGAAACAGCGTTAAATTATTTTTAGACAGAAAAAGGGGAGTAGGAGGGTCAAGATTAAGGACAAAACTTGTTCTCTCATTTATCTCTCTATCCCTTATACCTACAATACTAATGTTTCTAATCTCTGTTAAATTCGTTCAAACATCAGTTGATTACTGGTTTAGGAATCAAATTGATAATTCTTTAAAAACAGCCCTTGAAATTGGTAAAATAAATTACAAGTACATCCAGGACAACCTGGAACACTTATTAGACAGATTTACAAATAAAAATTTTAATAAACACAGTGAAAAAGAATTAATTAAAATAACATCTGCCTTTGCCAAGGAGAATAACATTGGAATTTTGATTTTAAAAGAAGACGAAAAAGTAGTTGGATATATAAGTGAGGACTGGAAAAAAATCTGGGATGAATTAAATAGCAAGATAGAATGGGACTCCATTGAAAAGAAAGGAGAATTTTGGGTAAATATATATTCTTTTGAAGAATCAGACTATGTTATAGGTGTATCCCCTTTGTCAAAAAAAAGGTATACTAGGTTACGATTTTATAATAGAGGGGATAAAACTTAAATACTCTATCACAAAAAAAGATGGAAAAAGTTGTACAAGGGGTCTATGAATACAACCAGCTTAAATCCTTAAAAAAAACCCCTTAAAACATCTCTATACATACTGTTAGGAGTAATGACCCTTTTGATAATTTTTGGTTCAATGTGGTTTGGTCTAAAGCTTGCCAAAGAAATATCTTATCCTATCCAGGCCCTATCCTCAGGCACCAAGAGGATAGCCTTAGGAGATTTTGAAGTAAGGATTGAAGACGAATCAGAGGATGAGTTGGGGACCCTGGTAAAATCCTTCAACTTAATGGCAGAGGAACTTAGAAAAAGTCAAAGGCGTCTAAATGAGGCAAATGAAATACTCTCCAGCAAAAACCAGGAGCTTGAGAACAGAAGACAATACATGGAGGCAGTTTTAAATACCATAACCTCAGGTGTGATCAGCTTAGACAGCCAGTTAAAAATTAACACCATAAACAAGTCCGCCCTGGAAATCTTAGAAATTAAAGAGAAAAACATAGTGGGCAAAAAGCTATTCGCAATCCTTCCCAAACAACATGCAGATGAATTTTCAAATCTGCTGAGCAAACTAGATAGGTTCCCCCATAAGGTGGTCCAGACCCAGCTTTTGATCTCTTTGGACAAAAAAAGAAAAAAAGACTTTTATTAAACCTGGTTAGCTTGAAGAGACATGGGAATGAACAAGTTGGGACCATTATAGTATTTGAGGATATTACAGAGCTGGACAAGATGCAGAGGCTTGCTGCATGGCAGGAAGTTGCAAGAAGAATTGCCCATGAGATAAAAAAACCCATTGACCCCCATAAAACTATCTGCCCAGAGATTGGAAAGGAAATTTTCCAAATTAATAGACGATCCTGCCTTTGGGGAAGGTATAAAGGTAATAGTAAGACAGGTTGATCACCTACAAAGCCTGGTAAGGGAGTTCTCAGAATTTGCTAAACTTCCTGAAATAGTCCCAACAAAAAACAAGATACAACCCCTGATTGATGAAATATATCTCCTGTATACAACAAGCTATCCCAAAATATCATGGAAGCAACACATTGATCCCCAAATTCCTCCCTTTAAATTTGACTCCCTTGCCATTAGACGGGTGGTAATCAACCTGATAAACAATGCAGTGGAGGCTATGACAAGGGAGAAGAACCCCAAAATTGAAATTATTTGTACATATGATAAAGATAATTCCTGTGTTGTAATGGAAATAAAGGATAATGGACCGGGATTAAGCCCAAAAGAGATCTCCCGCATATTTGAACCATACTTTTCCATGAAAAAGGGGAGTACTGGTCTGGGGCTCACAATTGCCAGATCCATTGTAAAAGAACATGGGGGGGATATAACTGTTTTTTTCCAATGTGGGCAAAGGCACTTGTTTTAGGATAACTCTTCCAGTTTAAGGAACTTGTGATGGAACCGTTGATTTTAATAATAGATGACGAAGAAGATATAAGGATTTCCCTAACAGGAATTTTAGAGGACGAAGGTTACAGATGTATTGGCTTTGAATGTGGTGAAAAGGCCATTGAATTTATCAAGTCAAAGGTAGAGCCTGATGCAATTTTTCTGGATATATGGCTCACTGGAATGGACGGAGTAGAAGTTTTAAAGGTCCTGAAAAAGGATATGGGCCACATCCCTGTAATAATGATATCTGGACATGGAAACATTGAGACAGCAGTTCAGACCATTAAACTGGGGGCATTTGACTTTATTGAAAAGCCCCTGTCTTTGGAAAAAGTAGTGGTGACTGCTAAAAAGGCACTGGAGTTTAAAGAACTAACTGTTGAAAATCAGAGGCTCAAGTATAGGGTCAAAAAAAGATATTGTAGAAGAACTAACAGGCAAAAGCAAAGCGATATTAAAGGTAAAAGAACAAATAGAAAAAGTAGCACCTACAGACGCATGGGTGCTAATAACCGGATCCAATGGAACAGGAAAGGAGATAGTTGCCAGGGCAATTCACAAAAAAAAGTAAAAGGGCAAACAGACCACTTATTGCAATAAATTGTGCTGCTATTCCAGAAGAATTAATAGAGAGCGAACTCTTTGGCCATGAAAAAGGGTCTTTTACTGGAGCCCATAAGTCCCATATGGGAAAATTTGAGCTAGCGCATATGGGTACGCTATTTCTAGATGAAATAGGGGATATGAGCTTGAAGACCCAGGCAAAAATCCTGAGGATATTACAGGAACAGAAATTTGAACGGGTAGGAGGAAATAAGACAATAGAGGTGGATGTAAGGGTCATAGTTGCAACAAACAAAGACTTAAAAAAAAGAAATTGAAGAAGGTCGGTTTAGGGAAGACCTCTACTATAGATTAAATGTATTTCCAATTCATGTCCCAGACTTAAAGGACAGAAAAGAAGATATTCCCATTTTAATAGAAGAATTTATTGATTCATTTTGCAAAGAAAATGGCTATCAACCTATAAAATTTACAAAATCTGCCCTGGCCAGACTAACTAACTATCCCTGGCCAGGAAATGTTAGAGAACTAAAAAAATTTTACAGAAAGGATGTTAATATTATATGCAGGTAGGAAAGTAGATGTGTCTGATCTACCTGAGGATTATAAAAATTCAGCTTCACCTACAAACAATTGTTCTAAAACTGGATTTATGGATATGGACTTTAAAACAGCTAAATCAGAGTTTGAGAAACAGTACCTTGCATCAAAATTAAAAGAAGCAAATGGAAACATCTCCAGATTATCAGAACTAATTGGCCTGGAGAGGAGCTATTTGCATAAAAAAATTAAAGTCCTATGGTATCTTAGCAAGTAGCTCCTAGCCCAAGTTTATCAATTTTATAACCTTGGGCTAAAACTACTAATCCTTTTTTTTGCTCATCCGCCTTTTTTTTCCTTTGTAGATGCAGTGGAAGATTCCTTATTTAACTTGTTCAAATCATAAATTCCATATTTTAGGTAGCCCATTACATTGTTTAGACGGGGATCAGATTTACTCTCAACTAAAATCATATTCCCCTCCACCAGGGGTTTTACATATGGAAACAGCTCTTTTGCCCCTCCACCTGTTAAGACAATCAAGTCAATATCCCAATCATTTTCCCATACCCTATTTATATCATTGGCAATTTGGGAAGCAAAATGAGAGTACACACGTTCCTTTAAATTTGTAATCTTATACTCTTTTCCTTTAATTTTGATTGAACCAGAAAAAAATTGCCTCGTATAATCTAAAAAGTTCAATGCTAACACCTGTTTTTTGTCTCAATTTATTTGATATTAAACTAAAACACTTTGACATCCCATTGTCTGTGGTAGTACTACCCCTTTCAACATATCTTAAATGGTCCAGCAGGACAAAATCAGTGGTCCTGAAACCAATATCCACTACACCAACCTTTTGGGTTGCCAATTTTTTTGTTTGTAACTATACCCTGCTCATTAAATAAAAGGTTAAACACTGAACCCATTGGCTGGGGAACCACCTTTATCTTGGCAATATTTATTCTCTTTTCCCTTCCCCTACCATTTTTGGACAAAACTCAACCTTGTGAAATCCCTGGAGTATTTCCTTTATTTTTTTTCGCGTCCCTTCTGTAATATCCAACAGGTAGTCCTGTGACCACGCTTACTGTTTCCACGTCATCAGTAAGCATACCTAAGCATGATATGGCGAGTATCTTTACAAACTCACTGACCAGCTTTTCCTGGTCCAAGGTATATTGCCTGACCAATGACTGCTTTTCTGCCAGCTCTCCTAAAAAAAACATGTCGTCTTCAAGCTTTACCTGGAGGTTTTCCTCAAAACTATCCTCTTCTAATAAAAATCAAATTGAATATCTGCGTATTCCCCTATAATTGATTTAAATATTACATATTCCTCACCATTTGTGGCCTTTGTAAAACCAAATCCCACATCTATGCCAATTGGTCTCATAGCTACATATCTCCTATTTGTATCCATTTTATATCCAAAGCCCTCTAGCCCAGGTTTATTAAAATGATAAACTCGGACTCGTATGTTTCACATTTCATTGCTTGGCTTTTTTTTAAACAATTTGGTAATCTTTTGCAAAGGAAAAATAAAAAAATCAAGGAGCAGGGGATGAGAACAATTTATATTGGTTCCACATCGAGATATGCTGGCAAGACATTAATCACCATAAGTCTGGGCCTATATTTCCAAAATATGGGACTTAAAGTGGGTTTTATAAAGCCAGTTGGTACTTCGCCCTCCAGTGAAAATCTAGACAAAACAGTAGACCAAGATGCAGTTTTTGTGCAAAATATTCTTGGTCTTGATAATGACCCAGAATTGGTTACCCCGGTGGTTGTCACCAGGGATTTACAACTTTCTGTGTTTAAAAAGGGATGTCCTGATTTTATGGGCAAGATATTAAAATCATTTGAGGAGCTAAAAAAAAGGCAAGGACATAATGCTAGTATGTGGTTCTGGAAGCTTCTTACATGCAGGTAAATATTGCAATGTTGCAGGCATTGACGTGGCAAATGCACTGGAAGCAAAGGTAATATTAATTGATAGGTTTTTTTAAAGAATTCTACTACGATTATTTGGTTAGTGCAAAAGAACTCCTAGAAGACAGGCTTATTGGTTGTATTTTGAATTCTGTACCCGAGCGTATAATGGATGTGGTGGACAATTTACTAACGCCCCTATTGAACAAAAAAAGGCATAGATGTCTTAGGAGTAATACCAAAGGATCCTGTTCTATACTCAATACCCATAAAGGAATTGGCCGCAAGGCTAAAAGGAAATATTATATCTGGTCAAACCAAAAAGGATGAACTGGTTATTGACTTTATTATAGGTACCATGCAAGTGGAAAACTTTATGTTCCACTACCAAAAGAAAAAAAATCCAGCTGTAATTGTAGGAGGAGACAGGTCAGACCTTCAATTGGTGGCCTTAGAAGGCAGGTGTAAATGTCTTATTTTAACTGGTAACATATACCCCAATGACATAATATTAAATAGGGCAAAAGATCTAAATATCCCAATACTTGTGGTCAAAGAAGATACCTATACTGTAGCCAAGAAAATGGATTCTATTCTACAGACAATTAAACTGAGAGACCAGCAAAAAAATAAATCATGGCTTTAATTTAGTTAAAAAAACATATAAATTGGTCCCTCATAAGAAGGGCATTGGGACTAGAAAAATAGGAGGGAGGATCGCCCTCCCCCTATTTAAGGCTTTCTGTATTCCTTAGGGGGTTTTATACAACTCTCTACTAATTCAGCTAGATTTGCCGTTGCAAGGGCAATACAGGTATCTGCTGCCCCATAGTATATCTTTAATTCGCCATTATCTTCTAAAATTGTACCACAGGGAAACACCACATTTGGGACATCCCCAACTCTTTCATACATCTCACTTGGTCCAAATATATAATATGGTGTATATCCTATTATCTTGTGAGGTTCTTCTAAATCAAGGAGCATAGCCCCCACACGATATATCAAACCACCGCCAGCCAGTCTCACTCCGTGAAAAAAAGACCAACCACCCCTTTTCTGTGGGTATTGGCGGAGTAGATGCACCAATTTTAAAGGCACTCCATGCACCAGGAGAAAAAAAACATAAGTACCCTACTCTCTCCCCAGTGAATGAGATCTGGAGAATAGGTTATCCACATGAGATTCATTTTCCCACCGCGTCCAGCTGGCCTTGTTATCATCACATATTTACCGTTAATCTTTCTGGGAAAAAGCACCCCATCTTTATTGTCCACATCTGTTGCCAGGCTAATTCTCTCAAATTTTTCAAAGTCTTCTGTCACCCCTATACCTATTCTCACCCCATATGGGCCATATGCAGTATAGGTTATATAGTATTTTCCATCTATCCTGGTGATTCTTGGATCTTCTACCCAAATCTTTCATAGGGTTCAAAATAGGGATCTTTTGATGACACTATCCATGGTTTTTTTGTCCACCTTAAAATCCAATCCATCATGGGATCTGGCCAATGTAAGATGGCTCTTTCCCTCAAAATCCTCTATCCGTAGAAGAAGCAAGTACTCCCCGTTAAATTTGCACGATGCAGCATTAAAAACTGTGTTGCAATGATACGGTACATCTGCCCTGGTTATTATTGGATTCAGTGGATGTCTCTTGATTATCTCCATCTGATATTTCTTTTTCATCTGACCTCCTTTTTTTCCTATTGGCAGAAAATATTAATCCATCCAGATAGTGGAAACATTTAATACCGAAGGCTCAATTAAATCTCTATATATAGATATATGTCTGTCAGCTACCAAGGACCAGGATATTTTTTTCTTTTACATATAATCTTGCATTGTCAGATAGTTCCCTATAAATTTTTTTTCATCCTTTAACAAGTATAAAATGTTCTCAACATATTCATGGTCATTTTTGCACATAAGACCAGATTTATATTCTGAAAAAATAGACTCCATGGTCTTGTTGTAAGAAGTTACAACAGGCTTTCCAAAAGACATACAGTTAGCAAAGATTCCGCTCTGAGAGATCTTCTTATAAGGCAATACAACTACATCTGCAGCAGAAAGGATAATATCAAAAGAATTCTGGGAGATCTGCCCCCTTATGACTTTAATGTTGTCTTTTGCTGGAGATGAATTTATCCTTTCAAATAAAAGATTTCTATATTCTAAATATGCCATGGTCCTGAGTTTCCCTGCAATTATTAATACTACCTTTCCATTATATTTTGCTACTATTTCTGGCCACAGATCTATTACCTTCTCAAAATTTTTATAAGGGCTAAAATAGCCTATCATTAGAACTATTTTTGTATCTTCATCAATCCCCAGCCTTGTTTTGGCATCTATTATGTCATCTAATTCTCTGGCCCCATGGGGGATCACACTAATTTTCTCATCAAGCCCGTCTATATTGCCCAGATCATTTGTCAATGCCTGTTTTTGAAACTGTTCATGAACTATCACCTTATCTGAATAATTCAAAAAAAGAAGAAAAAAAGTATCTTGTGCTCAAAGATATTTTTCTCATATATGGTATGTAAGGTGGTGACACAAGGTATATTACTCATTTTCAATTGTAAATAGAGGGGCACTATAGAAACACCATAATATTTGCCAAACAAATTAAACTCATGCTGTATGTGCACAAGATCTGGAGACAATCTAACAACCATATCAAATATTTTGTATGACAGATCCCTGTCTTCATAATCAAAACAACTAAATACATTTTTCCCCTGTCCTCCATAGTGAGAAATAATGTAAACATCAACTTCCTTGGCCCTCAATGCCTCTGTCAAAAATTTGGTGTAAGTGGCTATCCCACATTCAATTGGAGGGTATGTTGAGACAAATGCAATACGCATTTCTATCACCCCTTATTTTTTTAGTAATAAAATAATAAGAATAATTTTACTAAAATAATAATTAGCCAAAACCTTTTGTCAAAGGATAATGGATAATTTTAAAAATAAGACTACTGGGCGGAAATTTTTGGAGGAGAAATGGGTAAATAAATAGATACAGATGTCCCTTTATCTGGGGCAGAGTCTACAAAAATCTTTCCATTGTGCTGTTTGGTTACAATAAAATAGGAAATATATAATCCCAACCCCACTCCTTCACCCACCTGTTTTGTGGTGTAAAAAGGATCAAATATATTGCCTATGACATCTTTAGGAATACCGGGTCCATTGTCTTTTATATTTATCTTAACCATGTCCTCGTGATAAGTAATCTTTATTGTGATTTCAGGGTGATCCACATTAGCCATTGCCTGGGCAGAATTTTTAATAATATTTAGAAAAACCTGCTGCATCTTCGTTGGATCACAACAAATCTTTGGTACATCTTTATATTCTTTTATTATTTTAATTTTCTTCATATCATATTTTTTCTTTAAACTGTAGTCACTATACGCCATGATAAGGGTCTTATCCATAACCTCTCTTATGTCTATGCCATCCATTCTAGCAGAGGATCCTTGTGTAAATGTCAAAAGTCCTCTAATGATGTCAGAAGCCCTCTTTGTTGCTTCCTTTATCTTAAACAGCATATTATCTATTTTTCTTTGGGTTATATAATTTTTGAGGGCATCAAAATCAATACCCATCTCTGTTGCAATTTCTCTATTTTTAGGGGAATCTTTAAGTCTATTACAACAAACATCACAAGCCTGCATAATAATTGCAAGTGGATTATTTATTTCATGGGCTATCCCTGAAGCCATATTCCCTATGGTTATCATTTTCTCTGAATGTATCAACATCTCCTCAAACCTTATCTGTTCTGTAATATCATCAATCTTTATAACTGCACCATCAATTCCATTAGACTTTAAAGGAAATATGGTTATGTTTTCAAATCTTTCAGCTCCATTATCTGTCTCTGATTTCCTAAAAAAAGACTGGACATCTTTTGAATTTATGGCCTTATTTAACCTATCCTTTAACTCACTGCCCATATGGAAAACTTCAAAAAGATTTTTATCCCTTAAATCTTTTTAAGCCTATGGATCCTAAAAATCTTTCTACAAACCTATTCCAATAAACAATTTTAAAATCCTCATCAACAGTAATTAGCATAGATGGCATTGAATTTATTATGTTTTGTAGCATATTTCTCAATTTTTCCACTTCAATTTGATTCCTTCTTTGCTCTGTTATGTCTTGCACTATTACGAGTACTGCTGGACTACCTTCATAATCAATTACAGAAACTGTGAAGTCCAGTAACCTCTTCTCTCCATCCTTTGTAATTATCTGAAATTCATATCTATCTATCAAATCCTCCTTTCCCTTCTGTCTCTTAATTCCATGCTCTCTGATCATTTCGTATATTTCACAGGGTGCAAACTCCCAAAATTTTTTAGAGAGCATCTCTTCTTTTGTATACCCCAAGAGATACTCACAAACCCTATTGCAATACATGATCTTTTCTCCTTGATAAATCAAAATGCAAAGAGGTGCATTTTCCGCAAGATTTCTAAATTTTTCCTCACTTTTCTTAAGCTCTTCTTCCCTCTTCTTTATCTTCAAGCCTAGATCTTTCACTGAATCAAATATAGGTTTAAATTCTACAAAACCTCCATATGTGCCAGGATAATCATAATCTCCTTCTTTAACTCTTGAGATTGATTTAACTAAAGCGGACATTGGTTCTTGGAGTTTATTTCTTAATATCATGTCTGTAGAAAAATAAATAAGAATTATTATGAATAATACTAAAGATATGTTAGTTAATAAAAAAATTTTTAGCATATATAGAAGCCACATCCTTATTAAACTTTATTGATACGTATCCTATTATACCACCTTTATATACAATTGGTACCTTAACAGTTTCTATATTTATATGCTTTCCCAAGTTGCATTTAAATAACATAGATTTATCTGGCATGGATACTACTTCTATTCCATCTATTAAGTCATTTTGCAGATAACTTTTAGATATGGTATTAATTTCTTCAACATTTAATTCCCACATTGGATATATGTATGCTTTTTTTATATGTTCAATTACCTTATTCTTCTGCGATAAAAATTCATTTTTAATATTTGATTGAAGTATATAGTAGTTGGAATAAACAACCACCAATGATACAGATAGGACTATAAAGATTAGATTAAATCGTAACATATTTATTATACTTTTATTTTTCATAGTAAGAGCCTACTTATATAACTTAATTATCATTCTATTTACTTTTTCAATTAAAACATCTGAAACATCCTTAGAAAACATTATATATCTTTTATTTCCCTTTTTAACATCAGACATCTGTAAAACAACAAAATCTTTTTTTTATATCCAGCTGAAGAAATTAAAAAAATCTACTTCTTCTGGAGATATCAGCATATAAGAAAATCTTTTAAACCTTAACATACGTATCAAATCCAGTTGAGTCCCATCCACATTGACGATTTTTGGTCTAAAAATCCTTTGATACCCTTCCACTTCCTCTCCATAAGAAAAATTATTAATCTTTCCCCATGTACATGACCTATCTCTGAATATATCGGTAAGTTTATGTTTTTTTTATTAGCCTTTGATTCCACTTTCCAGTTAGAACCACAAGGGGCCTATTTTCAAATATTGGAAGAGAAAACTTTGCCCATTTTAACCTGTTTTTTGTTTTAAACCACCCAGGAGAGCATAAACCCTTATCCCCCTTTTTAAAAGACACTATAATTCTGTTTGGGTAGAGAGTTTGACCTCAAATGGTACACCTGATTTTTTTTAAAACTAAAATAGCCCTCTCTAAAATTATTCCACTGGCTCTTTTGTTGGCATAAACGTAATATGGAGGTCTGTGAAAAAAATAACAGTTTTAATTTTTGTCCAAAAGTTAGGGTCACACAAAAGAATACAAAGAGTAAAGTAAACCATATAAGTTTTCTCATTGTTTCACCCTAGTAAACTCAAAATTTCTTCTACTAGTTCTGAGAAATCTAAAACTGGTTTGTGAAATATCCTTTTCCTTACTTTACCTATGTGAGAGATATCTGTTATGTGGAAATCCATGGAGCCAGTTAGGATTAGAAAGTGCATGTGGGGATCAAGTTGCTTAGCCTGCTCAATAAATTGTACCCCATTCATTCCTGGGAGCCTTATGTCCACAAGTGCCAGTCTAAATTTCTCTCTTTTCAACAGTTCAAGTCCATCTTCACCACTGGCAGCTATTTTACACTCAATGTCATAATCCTCCAACAAAAGACTCAGGGTCTCTGAAACACCCCTTTCATCTTCTATCACCAAAATCTTTCCCTTCCTTTTATTCATCTACCACCTCCTTAATATAAAAGGTCTTCTTAATTGTAGGAGATGGAGAAATAGCTCATTGGTAATATAAGAGAATGTAGCTAGAAAGATATTCTAATTATGTATCAGAATAGACCATTTTATAAACATTAGCAATAGTCAATTTATGTTTTTATAACTCAATGAAGAAAATTTAGATTAGGCATGGTATTTAATCTTGGAAGGGGAGTTAACAAGTTCTTCAAGGTGTGTTTAAGTTGTCCATATTCATTTTGTTTTAAAATATTTTTTTAGTATATAATGTCCGTAAAAAAAAATTGGAGCAAAAATAAACAAACCATCTTTTATATAGTTTTATGGCCCGATTGGGGGTAAAGTAGTTAAAAACTTCATCTAACATCCAGTCTGCCACAAGATAATAGGTATCTTTGTCTGGCACAAAGTCGCTTAAGGCTTGTGCAAAGATCCATGGTCTGGCAGCAGAAATCCTGCCCAAGGCTATACCGTCACATCCTGTTAGTTGGACCATTTTCTCCATATGCTCTCTGGTAAACACGTTCCCATTACCAAATACAGGAATTGAAACAGATTCTTTAACCATAGAGATATATTCCCACCTAGGAGCCCTACTTCGCCTATCTGGAGCCACCCTTGGATGAAAAATTAGTGCATCTACCCCTGCATCTTCTAATCTCTTTGCAAATTCCATGGGAAATTCGGGACCTTCCTCCCACCCTGTCCTGAACTTGACTATTAATGGACATTTGACTGCCCGTCTAATGGATGAAACTATTTGAATGGCCTTATCTGGCTCTTTTAATAAAGAGGCGCCATAACCCTTTTTACACAACCGGGAGATGGAACATCCCATATTTATGTCCACCCCAAAAAGTTTCTCAGACTCAATCCTTTTTGCAGCCCTGACCATGGATTCTATATCACAACCAACGATTTGACCTACAAGAATATTTTCTTCTTCTTTTCTCCACCGAAATACATTGGATTTTTTTCTTATTTTCAGTTGGAAGGACACTGGCAAGACACATCTCTGTATACAATAATCCTGGTACAGAAAACTTACATATAACCTTTCTCAGGGCTATTGTTGTAAGCCCTGCCATGGGAGAGAGAATAAGCCTGTTTTTTTATTATTTTATGGCCTATTTTTAAAGGGGTATTTAAAAAAAGAGCTTAGACTATCCATAACTATTCTCAAAATTGGCAACTGAAAAAGGCATATGTGTGTTTTAATATATTATAGGCTATCTGTAACTGTTGCCAAACAAAAGCAAAAAGGCAACCCACACCACAGGTTGCCTTTTTGCTTTTATATTCTTACCAACTGGATTATTTAAATTTAATAAGGTGTTGCAAGACTCTCGTCGTCTTTATACACCTTTTCATCTATGATCCGGGTCCCCTCTACAATGGATTTGGGCTCTTTTACAGCCTCTAATCTGAAAAAAAGAAGATGTATACCAGTCTTTGTCCGCCCTGACACCTATCTTCTGATAGACCTGACACTTTTCTTGATACCTTGAAAAACTTATATCATCTAATGGGTATACACTAAATCTCCTTTTAATATCTGTTATCACAAATCCCATTTCCAGAAATCTTTTCTCAATCTCAAACCATTTCTCCCTTGATGCCTCAATGGTAGTAAGCCCTAAATATCCTGCAGATCCAATTCCCTTTAATGAAGAAGTTGCCCTGGATACAAAAAGGGTGAAGCCTGGTAGTGTCTCCACTGGGTCTGTAATAAATACATCAAATTTCCCCTTAAATTCATCAGGAAGTGCGTATTGGGCATCAAAAATATTTGCTTTTAACGGTAAATTTTCTTTCTCAGCAACTTCATTAATGAAACTTACCAATCTCTCATCAATCTCTACCACCTGCACCCTTTTTGGGAGTTTAGTTAGTGCCAGTGCAATGGAAAGAAGGTCGTCGTCGCCCATTATAAAAATTTCAGAATCCAGTAGATCTCCCCTTTCATAGATGTATGCAACCCTTCTGATCACACCTTCTGGTGATATAAAGCCCTGGTCAAATACCTCTACTGCCTCTGGACGAGATTTTGTTACCTTTTTCCATTTATCTAAAAGATCTTTAAAATATCCCTTTATTTCAACACCAGTTTTTTCACAATAACTGCAGGTTATATCATCAATGCCTTTAAGGGAACTGTATTTTTCTCGGTATTTGGAACTCAGTCTAACCATACCACCGTCAATTTCTATTACCCCTTCCTTCTCCATCTCCCTAATCTTAACAAAAAAATTCCTTGAGGGATAAATCCTGTTTTTCAATAAGTTCATATATGGAAATATCACCCTGGCTGCAAAATTGTAGTATTTGATTTTTAAATCTGTCCATTTTAACCCCTATCAATCACCTGATGCTTATAAGAAGTAGGCTTAAATCTTTCCAGAAACAATTCAAATGCCCTGTCCACCTTTGACACATCACCACAGGTAAAAACATCTAAGTTTACCAATTCATATTCTGGCCAGGTATGTATGGATACGTGTGATTCTTCTACAAGAACCACACCAGTCACTCCATAAGGCTGAAATTGTTTGTACATGGATCCAACTTTGTTGAATTTTGCCTCATCTGTAACCTCTTCTAAGATCTCCCTTACCTTGTCTTCATAGGAGATGAGATCCTTATTGACCCCATATAGCTCTGCAATAATATGTCTTCCTACTACCATGGCCACCACCTATACCTAGTAAAAGTTAAAGGTTAAACCCATGCAAGACACCCCCCGCCTAAATATTTTTTTTTAGACATTCCATAAAAAAACTCCGTTAAACAAAAATAGGCCTCTGTGCAGATAAATAAAGGCCTAAAATAGGGTTAAACAAAAAAAATTTTGTGGGTTTCAAAAAAAATTGGATGCAGAAACGACATTTTTTTACTTCCTATTTACCAACATGTCAAGGGAAAAGCCCCCTGACTACTGATTCTATTTTTTGTCAATTATTATAGAACGTAATCTACTATACTCTTCCTCTGAAACCTCGCCTTTGGCAAGCCTTATTTTCAAAACCTCAAGGGGATCTGGTGGAGTATCCCTTTTAAAAGAATCACCTAAAATCAACTTTAAAATTAATATAATAGCTCCAAGAATAAGTCCAATAAACAAAAATTTCAAAATTATAAACAAAAATCCATCGCTAACACCAACACCAAAAGGCCAGGTATGAAAATCTCTCATATACTCATCTCCCCTCAAACACCTAGAAAGGTAAGTACATCTTTTTTTTAGGTCTTCTATATCCTTATCAGCCCTCAATATAAAGTGGGCAATGGATAAATACAGGGGCTCTCTCTCCCTTAGGGTAGCCACCAGCTCTTCCCTAAGGGACAAATCTGTTAAGGGAGGCCTATTTTTATTATCTTTATTGGACAAAATTCTTTTTTTCAAAGGTCAGGACATCTCCCATTAGATAAAACACAAACCCTTTTTCCTTTATAAAATTTCTATTTTCTTCTTTGAGTACTATCCCTCCTCCAGTTGCACACACAAAGGCCTTCCTGTAAGTTAAATTTTTTTAACACCTGGCTCTCTATTTCTCTAAATTTTTCCCAACTATATTTTTTTTACAAAACTCCCAATATCCATTCCAATTTGCTTTACTATTTCCTCATCTGTATCCCAAAAATCCATATTAAGTTCTTTTGCCACCACCTTGCCAAGAGTAGTTTTACCACTGGCCCTTGGTCCAATAAAAAAAAATGTTGTGGCTCTTTGGATCAAATTTCCATCCCCTTTTTGCTCCTCCAATTTTATACACAGCTTTCAGATCAGGTTCCTCCAGGGCAAACTCTTTTTTTAATAAAACCCCTCATAGGATATCTCCAATAATTTAATTTTATTGCAAATAAAAAAAAATTGAATTACACAACATGTCTTGAAAAAGTTACTTAAAATATTTGATTCAACTTGTAAACCAATTGGAGGGGTGAGTTATGTCTATGATCAATTTTCAGGAATTGAATCTCACAAAGGAAGAAAAGGCCAGGTTTACTCTTAACATGGTACACAGATTAATATTCCACCATGTCTTCTGGTTCAAGGAAGTGGAACACCAATTTGGGTTTGAAGAGGCATTAAATATTTTGAATGATGTCCTCACCCAGGGAGAAAAGGTACACTCAAAGAGGATTCAAAAGGAATTAAATATACCATTCAGTGACTGTTTACCTGAATTTTTATTAAATATGGATGACGAGAATCTCTACAAAATCATGGAAACTGTATCTAAGATGTGGATTGCAAACGACGGGTTGTGGTTTCTCAGCGTGGAGCACAAAAGGGATATGAACGATGCCAAAAGGTGCAATGACTCTTGCTGGTGCTGGTTTTCTCCCATTGAGGCATGGCACATTAAAAGATTTTTAAAAATGGATGATCATCCAGGATTAAAGGGATTGGAAAAGGCCCTTAAGTTCAGGATGTACGCCTTTTTAAATATCCAGGAGATAAAATGGGTAGACGACAACACTCTGGAATTCTACATGAAAAGATGCAGGGTCCAATACGCTAGAAAGAGAAAAGGACTTCCTGATTATCCATGTAAATCAGCTGGACTAGTGGAATACAGAAGATTTGCTGAGTCAATAGACTTAAATATAAAGACCCAGTGTATTGGATGTCCACCTGATGAGCATCCAGATGACTGGTTCTGTGCCTGGAGATTCTCCATATAATAAAAAAGGGGACACACTGTCCCCTACCCACTTAGTTTGAACTTATCTTTCAACCTTCATCAACCCCCAACTTTCTCAGCAACCACATAAGGGGACATGTGTTGGTAAAGGCAGATTGAAACAGATTAATTCCCACAACAAGGGTCAAAAGCAGCCACCAATGGGAAAAACTAACTGCCAAAATAAGGCTCAAAATCACTATAAAACCAGCAACTCCTCTAATAATTCTATTGATCTCCATAACCTAATCCTCCTTTTTTCATATTACAAAACATCCAGGTCTTTTATCTGTAAGTCCACACCAATTAGTCCATTGTAGGTATTAATCCTTGGATAAAAGGCTATTTTTACATGTCTATTGGTAAGGTCTTCTGAAATAAGCTCAGCCATATTCCAGGCCTTGGCCCAAATGGTCTTCTTTGCCTTTTCATCTCTTATTTCAAGAAAAACATGATCCTTTGCCACAATCTTTTGCTTTGTGACTTTCACACCATTTGTCCAGAAAACAGGTTCTGGGTTATTTGGCCCAAATGGTTCCAATAATTCCAATTCCTTAATAAATCTATAATCAACATAAGACAGGGGAAGATAACTATCCACCTGCAAAATTGGAATAAATTCCATACCCTTGGTTAATTTCTCAATTGATTTAATAAACAGTTTTTCAAAATAATCAAGTTTTTCAGTGGCTAAAGTAATTCCCCCTGCCTGGGGATGTCCCCCATATTTTAAAAGTGCGTCCTTGCACTCACTAATTGCCAAGTAGAGGTTAACTTCAGGTATTGACCTTCCAGATCCCTTTATTTTCCCATTCTTACCAGTTAATACAAAGGTGGTTTATAAAACCTATCGCATATCCTGGATGCAACAATACCCACCACACCTTCGTGCCAATCTTCTCCATATAGTACCAATCCTGGATTATGAATCTTTTCCTGGGCCTGAGAAATAGCATCTTTTAATATCCTGTCTTCTTCTCTTTTTCTTTCCTTATTATATCCTTCCAGAAGTTTTGCAAACTTCCTTGCTTCCCCTATGTCTTCAGTCAAAAGGAGTTCGACTCCCAAATATCCTTTACCCATCCTGCCTGCTGCATTTATCCTAGGGGCCAACATATATCCAACCTCCTCGGTCCTTAACCTTGACCCCAGTTTCAGTCCACTTACCTCTTTTAAAGCAATTATACCAGGACGGGTGTTTTCAGAAAGCAGCAAAAGACCATTTTTTTACAAGTATCCTGTTATCAATATCCAAGGGTACCACATCAGCTATTGTGCCCAGGGCCACCAGGTCTAAATAACCCCTTATATCTATCTTTTCTCCTAGCCCATTGTTTATTGCTGCTGCAAGCAAAAACGCCACTCCAACCCCTGCTACATTTTTATATCTACTGCTATCTACTTTTGGATTAATAATAAAATTTGCATCAGGCAGGATATCCAAGGGCATATGATGATCTGTAACCACAACATCCACACCTTGCTCTCTTAACCACCTGACTTCCTCTATGTTGCTTATTCCACAATCAACAGTAACAACCAAATCAACATCCTCTGAAACCAATTTTTTTAAGGCCCTTTAAATTTAAACATATCCCTCTGTGAGCCTATTTGGAATATAATAGGTAGGTAAAAAACCTTTTCTCTTAAGCAAATCCACTAAAATAGAAGTAGATGTTATTCCATCTACATCATAGTCACCCCAAATAGCTATTTTTGACCCTGACTTTAATTTTTCTACTATAAATTCTGCTGCTGAGGTAAGGTGACCAATGGAAGAAAGGGAGGTAAATATTTTAGACTTGGATTCAAAAACATGGAGATTTCTTTTATGTCCCGAATATCCCTTTTCCACAAGAACTGTACAATAACTTGAGATACGTTTAACTTATTTGCAATCTGGGCTATTAAGTTCCTTGACCCTGATTCAACTGGCGAAGATATTTTCCATTTATACAACAAATCAAACCCCTTGAACCTTTATACCAGACCTTTTTTTCTTGAGAAATTCCATAAATTTCTTCCCTTCTTCTAATTCAGGATTTATCTCCAATGCCTTTTGTAGATACTCCTTACACTTTTCAAAATCCTTCATTTCAAAATAACACCTTGCAATATTGTAATACAGATGGTCATCTGAAGGAGAGAGTTCAAGGGCCCTAAAGTAATACTCCAGGCATTGTTTGTACATCTTGTTTTTTTCTAAGCTTTATTCCAAATTCATTAAATAGGTGTTTATGCTGTTGTTCAAATGCTGCGTCTAACTTAACCAGTCTCTCGAATATATTTTGGGCCTTATCTGTTTCACCCCTATCCAGATAAGTTAGACCCAGTCCAAAATTTGCCCTGATATTTTCTTCATCTACCTTAAGTGCATTCTTGTATTCAAACTCTGCACTGTATGTCTCCCCATTAATCCTGTGTCTGTCTGCCCTGGCTATGGTCTTATTTAACTCCCGTATTTTAGGATAAACTTCATATGTGTAGAATTCTGGCTCAGGAACATACTTTTCAAGGAGCTCTTCTTTGGTTATAATCCGTTTAGGCCCAGATGGAACATAATTTTTATTTAGAGGTTGTATCTCTATCCTTCCATCATCTAATTCTGTTGCAAACCAATAACTCTTTTGAACAGTCTTTCTCTGGGTTGTACCTGTACCTATTTTTATCAAGCTCTGAGTTGAAAATACACCTTTGATCCTTTCTTTTTTTTGTATCTCTTTCTCCATTAACCATAATTATTTCCTTACCTTACATTTTGAAGATAAATAAATACACCTTATCATCTCATATGCCCTACTTAAATCATCGTTTAAAACTGCATAATCAAATTCTTGTGATGTTTCCATTTCCTTTTTGGCATTTCTTATCCTTGTATCAATTGTATCAGGGTCGTCCCCACCCCTTTTTTTTCAACCTTTGCTTTAATTCTTCTATTGAAGGAGGAAGGATAAACACAAACACCCCCTCAGTTAAATTTTGTCTAAGGTTCCTTGCTCCCTGAACATCAATATCAAACACCACATCAAATCCCCTATTCAATTTTTCCTCAATCTCCCTTTTGGGAGTGCCATAATAATTTCCATGCACATTGGCCCATTCAGCGAACATATCCTCTTTTATGAGTTTCTCAAACTCTTCTTTTGACACAAATACATAGTCTTTTCCATCTATCTCCTGGTCTGGCTTTCTGGTTGTATAGGAAATTGAAAATTGTATATCTGGAAATTCTTCCATTAGCATCTTGGTAAGTGTGCCTTTTCCTGCCCCAGAAGGACCACTTATGATCAAGGCAATTCCCCTATTTTTCATCGCCATCTCCTTTTTCTGCCAAATACCTCTGGGATATGGTTTCTGGATGAAGGGAAGATAAAAATACATGGTTTGAGTCTGTTATTATTATAGACCTGGTCTTTCTTCCGTGGGTTGCATCTACAAGCCTGTGGTCGTCCCTTGCCTCTTCCCTTAGCCTTCTCATTGGTGAAGAGTTGGGACTAAAAATTCCCACAATCCTTGATGCAACCACATAACTTCCAAAACCTATATTTATTAATCTTTCACCCATATCCCTACTCTAGATTCTGTATCTGTTCCCTGATTCTCTCTAACTCTGTCTTAAAGTCAACCACCAGAGCACTTACCTCTCCACTCTGGGCCTTGTTGCCACAGGTATTTATCTCCCTAAAACATTCCTGGCACAAGAAATCAAGTTGCCTTCCAACAGGACCATCTGATGATAAAAACTCTAACATTGCCTTTAAATGAGTGTTAAGTCTCACCAATTCTTCAGATGTATCCAGTCTATCTGCCATAATAGCAAGTTCCTGGGTTAGCCTGTCTTCTTCAACATCCACATCTACCTTTTTTTAAGATCTCACCAACCCTTTGTTTTAATAGCTCAAATTTTTCTTCCACCAGTCTTTTACTGATTTCACTAATTTTTTTCCTTTATATCAATAAGTTTGTCAATCCGTTGTTTCAAATCATGGACCAAGTCTTGCCCTTCCCTTTCTCTAAATGAGTTCCATGAAACAAGGGCCCTGTTCAGACCGTTTTTTAGCATTTCCACTAACTCCGACTCTGTATCCACAGGGACTTCTGTCCACAAACCAGGTATGGAAAACACCCTGTTATAGTCAGGGACAAAAACTCTCCCCTTTTTTGCATAGGAATTTAAAAAAATCAAACAAAACATCCAAAAGTGTCTCATTTATCTGAAACGGCAAAAAAATCTTGTTTTAATATTTTAATCCCAAGATAGATATCTATGTTTCCTCTACTTACGTATTTTTTTTACCTGTTTTAAAAATATGCCCTCAGCAGACCTTAAAAAAAGAAGGTATCTTAAATCTAACATTTAAATTTTTGGAGTTAACACTCTTTATCTCCCAACACTGCATACAAATCTCAGTTAACTCATCATAGGAACCATATCCTGTCATTGATTTAATCATCTATTTCCCTTTAACTTTTTTTTTGTAATTCTCCCTTAAGAAAAGCAAAATGTCCTGTATATCTTCCCTCACATAGTCAGGATATGTCCAGGGAAGCTTTTGCCACCCGCCCTTTTGAAAAATCAAGGTAAGATCAGCCCAAATACCATGTTTTAGATAAATCCTGTGGGTATATTCTTTACCTGTTGCCAGGACAAACCTCTCAAAAGTCAAGATTCCTGGATCTAAATTAAAGATCCTGGAGCCATTATCCCTGGCATATTTTATTTCTATCTTATTTGTAGATAATTTTATATCTGCCAGCCTATCTGGTGCTACCAAATCTTTGAAAGACAAGATCCTCCTGTATATTGGAGTACCCAACTCCCTGTCATAGTATGAGGTTTCTTCAAACAAAATCTTGGGCGATATATAATCTATCTCCCCTAAAACGTCTTGCAGGTCCTCTTTTATTTTTGGCCAAAATAGGTCCCACTTGCTCCCTAAAATGGACAATACCAAAAGTGTGTCTTTTGTTTTTTTTGGGTACACTCATAAACCAACCTAAGAAAGTAAATTAACGGTACTTATTTTGTTCTAACTATAAGTTGATATTTGTCTAAATCAGCAGAAACTGGATGTACTTCAATTAAATCTCCCTTCCTTGGCATACAATTTTTATTTTCTACCCTACAAATAACATAATACTCACTCATTCCAACCAGTTTGTCTGCATCTTCAACTACCATATTTACAGACTCCATTCCACAGAGTTTGTTTAAAAACTCCTGTTTTTTTCGAGCAAATAGCTCCCTTAATAACAAACTTCTCTTTTGTTTAATATCCCTTAAGACTTGATCTTTGTATTTGGCTGCAGGAGTGCCTGGTCTTTTTGAGTACTTAAATACATGGCCATAGGTAAAGGCCATTTTTTTTTACAAAAATTATATGTGGCCATAAAGTCTTCATCATCTTCACCAGGAAATCCAACTAACACATCACAACCCAATCCAAAGACAGGCCAAATAGCCCTTAATTTATCAATAAAATCCAAAATATTATCTGGAGAATAGTGGGACCTTCCCATTCTATTCAAGATGCGTTCACTTGCTGATTGTATTGACAAATGTAAATGTGGTACAATTTCTTTACACTCTCTTAACACATCAAGGCCCTATCATTTAGCAGGGAAGGATCTAAAGAACTTATTCTAATCCTTGCCCTGTCATATTTGTTGATTATTTTATTTGACATCAGGTAAATCAAATCCCATACATCTATCTCTTTTCCCTGGTAATCCCCTTTAAATTCCCTTAAATTTATTCCACTTATTATTATCTCTTTGAAACCAGCATCCAATATCCTCTTTGCCTCATCAAAAATAGAATCTATATCCCGGCTCCTGGAAGGGCCCCGGGTAAGGGGCACTATACAGTATTTACAATAGTGGGAACACCCATCCTGGATTTTTATTAAGGGTCTGGCCCTATAATAACTCTCTATTTCAAGGGAAAAATCATCCCTTACTGAAATATCTCCATCTAACATTCCATCTGGATATAAGAGCAATTTTGCCTTTTCCCTTTGGGGAATGGTTACAACCACACCATCTATTGAACGTATTTCCTTCTCCCACCTAGGGATTGCACAACCTGTTACAATTATCTTACAATGGCTATTTCCCCTGGCAAATCTCCTGGCATATTTCTTTGTATCTGACACAGCCATTTGGGTAACAGCACAGCTATTTATGACAACCACATCCGCCTTTTTGGGATGATCTACCTCCGAAAAACCCTTTTTAATCCAATTCTCCCTAATGGCTTCAGATTCATATTGATTAATCTTACACCCAAGGGTCAATATATAAAAACTCTTATTCTCCATCCCCTATTATTCCACCCCCTAGGACTAAATCTCCAGAATAAAAACAGCATATCTGGCCAGGAGTAGGTCTTGGAATCTTTTCTTCAAATATCACCTTGATTTTTGAACAATTAATCTTCCACCTGCCTTCTTTGGCTTCATATTATAATTTACCTGAACTTCTACATCCCTGGGCCAATTATCCATGCTAATCAAGGAATTTACATCATGGACCCAACACCAATCCCTTAAAAGATCATCTTTAGTACCCACAATCAATAAATTATTTTTTATATCCTTATCCACAACATACAGGGGCTCTTTGTAAGGTATTCCAAGTCCACGACGTTGACCTATTGTATAGGAAAATAGACCCTTGTGGGTACCAAGCTCCTCTCCAAAGACCCCAATAATTTTGCCTGGGTCTGGGAGTTTTTTTCCCCATTTTTTTTCAAAAAATCCCTGTAATTATCCTTTATAAAACAAATCTCTTGACTCTCATATGTGAGAGCTGGCTCAATTCCCCTTTTCTTTAATTCTTCCCATACATCATCCTTTTTATAAGCCCCAAGGGGCATCTTAACCCTTTGAAAATCTTCACTTTCTACAAGAGACAAAAAAATAGCTCTGATCCTTTGCTCTATCTGTGCCCCTAAGTAAATTAACTTCATTATTTTCAAATCTAACCTGGGCATAATGACCAGTTGCAAAGGCATCAAAACCCATATTAAATACCTTTTTTTCTCAACACTCCAAACTTTATGTGTCTATTACATATGGAACATGGATTTGGTGTAAGTCCACGCACATAGGTTTTGACAAAACTATCGATCACATGGGTCTTAAACTCAGAAATTAAATCAAAAAATATACAATCAATGCCAAGGGACAAAAATTTATCCCTCACCACTTCCTTGATACTATTTAACTCCTCTGTGAAAACTCCAAAAACCCCTACTACCTCGTAGCCCTTTTCTTTGAGCAATAATGCTGAAAAAAAGGCTATCCACACCTCCACTAACAGCTACAGCCACCTTCATTTTAATGACGCCAACTTACTTAATTATCACTTAAGTCCAAAAGGTTCTGGCAGGGGTTCCAGTTGTCCTTCAACCACATTTGATACCCCAAATAGCAGATCTTCCCTAAATGGTGGACCAATAAATTGCAAACCCACAGGAAGTTTTTGATCATCTCCAAGCCCAACAGGCATGGAGATTCCAGGAAGTCCACTTAAATTAAGTGGGGTTGTAAATATATCTGCTAAATACATCTTCAAGGGGTCATCAATTTTTTTCTCTCAATTTAAAGGGAAGTGTTGGCGATACTGGGGTAAGGATCAAGTCACAATCTGAAAAAGCATCTAAAAAGTCTTTTCTGATCAATCTTCTTACCTGGGCAGCCTTTTTGTAATAGGCATCATAATATCCAGCAGACAACACATATGTCCCTAAAATAATTCTTCTTTGCACTTCAAACCCAAATCCCTCACTTCGGGTCTTCACATACATGTCAATTAGCTCTTCTGCGTCCTTTGCCCTGTAACCATATCGCACCCCATCGTATCTCGCCAGGTTTGAACTGGCCTCTGCCATTACTATTATATAATAAGTAGCCACTGCATATTTGGTGTGTGGCAGGGATATATCTTTTAGCTGAGCTCCCAGTTCCTTTAGAAGATTAAAAAAATTCCTCTGATTTCTTCTGAATGTCTATGTCCAGTCCTTCTTGCCAATATTCCTTAGGAAGTCCGATTTTTATTCCCTTTAAATTCTTAATTTTTTCCATTTCCTTTAGATAGTCCAGGGTGGGATTGGGTGAGGACGTGGAATCTTTTTCATCTTTACCAGCAATAACTGAAAGCATTAGTGCAGCGTCTTTTACATTCCTGGTAATTGGTCCTGCCTGATCCAATGAAGAGCCGTAGGCAATTAGACCAAACCTGGACACCCTACCATAAGTGGGTTTTAAACCCACAACACCACAAAATGCTGCAGGTTGTCTAATGGAGCCACCAGTATCAGTCCCAATTGAGATTGGGCATTGACAGGCAGATGTGGCTGCTGCTGATCCCCCACTGGACCCGCCAGGGACCCTTTTGAGGTCCCACGGATTTTTGGTCTTTTTAAAGGCAGAATTTTCAGTGGATGACCCCATTGCAAATTCGTCCATATTAGACTTAGCAATTACAATTCCACCCTCAGCCTTTATCCTCCTCACGACCTCTGAATCATAGAAGGGTATAAAATTCTCCAGGATCTTTGATGCGCACGTGGTTGGAATACCTTTTGTTGTCAAAACGTCTTTTACAACTATTGGTATTCCCCATAGCTTTTTTTTGAGGATCAGGTCCTTTTTTTGTCCATTTCCCTTGCAGTTTTAATGGCCCCATCCCTGTCCACATGGAGCAGGGCATCAATTTTTCCCTCGGTCTCATCAATTCTATTTAAATAGGCCCTAACAACCTCTTCCACTTTGACCTCACCATTTAAGACCATATTACGTATCTCTATACCTGAATATTTTCTAACATCCATATATAACTCCCTATTTCTTTAGCTAACTACCTTTGGCACAATAAAGTGTTCCCCATCCTCCTCTGGGGCATTTTTCAATACATCTTCCCTATTATATTCACTATATACTTTGTCCTCCCTATATGGTGTCACATGTTCTATTGGTGAATATAGGGGATCAACACCTGATGTATCTACTTCTGATAATTGTTCCATGTAATCCAGTATCTGACTGAGCTGTTTTGAAAAAAAGCTCTAGCCTATGGGTATCTAAATCAAGTCTTGCTAAATAGGCTATGTTTTTAACCTGATCCTTTGATATCTTCATGTCCTTCTCCTGGTGTTGAATTTAATTGAGTCTTGCTGGTCGTTTTAATATAATCTGCTTATTCCACTAACTCCGAAGTCTCAAGCTTTGTTGTGTATGTGTATGTGATCTGTGTATGTGGTCTGTAACTTTCTCATACACATACATACACCCACACTCACACTTTCACATACATCCTTCTACCTTTCACTATTTACCACTCACTAATCACTTGATCCATATAACTCATAGCTCTCAACCATTTTAATAAACTCTAAAAACAAACATATGTTGAGACGCTATCCCCTTTTCATTCCACTCAAGGGGTGCCATTGTCCACATAAATTTTGGGTTATTTAAAATCGAGTATATATTAGACCCATCTTTTAATCTGTCCTGGAGATATACTGCATACCTGAAAAAGTCATAGCCCAGACAGGTCCAAAAATTTACATCCATTTTGCTTAGATCAAACACCAACTTCTTTAAATTAGTTAACACATAATTACTACTATCATCCTTCCATGGTGCTGGATAATATGCACGTCTGAACATTGAAGTCTCCAATCCTGAAAATTCTGGCTTCGATGTTCCCCAAAGTGCAGGCCCCATAAAATAGATATCAGATGCATTAAAATAAAAGAAATTGGGAATAATTATTCTGGCATTTTCAAGGGAATCTGGAATAAAAACAGCAGAAAAATCTATTTCAGGCTTAAATTCTTTAATCTTTTCCTTATCCTTGTCTTCAAACACATCATCTGGAACACCCAAAAATTTCCCCACTCTTACTTGCCAACCCTTGGTATCTTTTGGATCATACCAGGAAATAGCCTGAATTTTGGCCCCTAAGGACTTTGCCTCATTAAAAAACTCTTCCCCCAATACCCTGCCATACTCCCCTTTTGGGTAAAAAATACCAAAAGAATCTATCTGAAAATTGCCCATAAAAAAATTTAATTAAAGAATCCACTTGATCCCTATGGGAGGGAAAAAATCTAAACCCATCCACACCTTCATCTGGAATAGAAGATCTAAATGCAAATAAATGGGCCTTTTGGGGTATATCTGTTTTTAAAATTTCATTCCACGTCTCTACCTTTAATAACCCCCCAATAATTAGATCCCTTCTCACGATATCATTCAGTTCCCTGACAAAGTCCTTGGTTGCTGAGTTAAAGACAGTTACATGGGTCTCAATACCCATGGACTCCATCTCATATATACCTGCCTCAACACCCCTCAAAATCCCAAAGGAAACTTCCCTATACGAAGGATCAAAGGGCAAAACCAATGCAAGCTCTATACGAGGAAGCCCATATTTTGCAACTAAAGACCTAAACTTCTCTAAAAATAATCTTTAACCGGGATTTTTATTTAATATATTTTGGAACAATCCGTAAGATCTTGACCAGGTAATTTCCCCTGAACCAAACAGGGACAAGACCTTTGACCACAAAATCAAACCATCTGGAAGTTTTTCTGGATCTAGGGCTGAAATCTCATATTCTGTTGCAATCTTATTCTCTTTTATAACCTTATATAAATGGTTTAATATATCATATTGATCCTCTGCACCAAACATGTGATAGTAATTTTCAAATACAGATCGACCACCATTTATATCCTTTTCTTTTAGATGGGATATCTCCAACAAAATAAAACCCTTTTTTTTCACCGCAACAGGGAAATCTTTAATAAGCAGATCTGATAAATATTTATAATATTTATCTTTTTTATTTTTAAATTGCAAATAAGTCAGGTAATACTTATGAAATTTCCACTTTTTATTGTAATCTGGATCAAGAGACTTCCACTTATATAGATACGACCTGGCCTTATCTAATTCTTTATTATCCAGGGCACACTTAACCATTCTTTGTAGCAAAAGGACCTCTCTCTGCCCTGAAACCAGGTAATTATACAGGGTCTCTTCATAGTTTTTACACGCAGATTGATAGTCCCCCTTATCCCAAAGATAGTCACCAACCTCAAGTGGGGATTTCTGAGATATTTGAATCTCCTTTTTTTGGAGCACAACTAAAAAAAAGCAACTGTTACAAATACAAAAAACAGACCATATAGATATCTTTTCATAGCTTAAACCCTTTATAAGAAAAAAAAGCCTGGACTTAAATTTTAAGCCCAGGCTCAAGATTAGAGGAGGGGGATTTGTTCTGTCAAGCACACTTATTTTTGTTCTGTATATTCAGCATCTACTACATCATCGTCTTGATCTGGATTATTTGCGCCAGCACTGGCATCACTTGACTGGGCTCCTGCCCCAGCCTGACCACCTGCCTGTTGCTGTTGATAAAGCAGTTCTGCCAGCCTGTGGGATGTCTGGGTGAGTGCATCCATTGCATTCTTAATTGCCTGTTCATCTTCACCATCCATTACCTTTTTCAACTCTTCTATTTTTTTGTTCTAATTCAGCTTTTAGACCACTATCTACCTTATCACCAAGGTCCCTCATGGACTTTTCTGTTGAGTAGATAAGTGTATCTGCCTGGTTTCTCAGGTCAATCAGCCTTTTTCTCTTCTCGTCTTCTGCTTTATGCGATTCTGCTTCCTTGATGATCTTTTGAATCTCTTCTTCTGATAGACCACTTGATGGCTGTATTCTAATTGACTGTTCTTTTCCAGTTCCAAGGTCCTTGGCGGAAACATTCACAATACCATTGGCATCAATGTCAAAGGTAACTTCTATCTGAGGAACTCCCCTTGGAGCTGGTGGAATGCCAACTAGATCAAATCTGCCAAGGCTCATATTATCCTTGGCAAGTGGCCTCTCACCCTGCAAAACATGAATTGAAACAGAAGTCTGATTATCAGCTGCAGTTGTAAATATCTGACTCTTTCTTGTGGGGATAGTAGTATTCTTTTCAATGAGTTTTGTGAATACACCTCCCAGGGTCTCGATACCAAGGGAAAGTGGAGTTACGTCTAAGAGAAGCACGTCTTTCACATCACCTGATAGGATACCACCTTGAATAGCAGCACCCATTGCAACCACTTCGTCAGGATTTACACCCTTATGGGGTTCCCTTCCAAAGAATTCTTTTACTTTTTTTCTGCACAAGCGGCATCCTGGTCATACCACCAACCAGAATCACCTCGTCTATGTCACTTACTGTAAGTCCAGCATCTTTGAGTGCCTGTTTACATGGCTCCAAGGTCCTGTCTACCAGATGTTCTGTGAGTGCCTCTAGCTTTGCCCTGCTGATTTTCATATTCAAATGTTTTGGACCAGTTTGATCCGCCGTAATAAATGGAAGGTTTATATCTGTTTCCAGGGCTGTGGAGAGCTCTTTTTTTGGCCTTTTCCGCCGCCTCTTTGAGCCTCTGCAAGGCCATTGTGTCATTGCTAAGATCAATCCCAGTCTCTTTTTTTGAATTCTTCTATTATGTGATTTAAAAGGGCCTGGTCAAAATCTTCACCACCAAGGAAGGTATCGCCGTTGGTGGCCTTAACTTCAACAACATTGTCACCAACTTCCAGGATTGAAATATCAAAGGTACCGCCACCTAAGTCATATACAGCTATCTTTTGATTTACATTTTTATCAAAGCCATAAGCCAGAGATGCAGCTGTAGGCTCATTAATTATCCTCTTTACTTCCAGTCCAGCTATCCTGCCTGCATCCTTGGTAGCCTGCCTCTGGGCATCGTTAAAGTATGCAGGAACAGTTATAACTGCTTCTTTTACTGGCTCTCCTAAATAACTTTCTGCATCTTCTTTTAATTTTCTCAAAATCATTGCAGAAATCTCAGGAGGGCTATACTTCTTTCCCTCAATTTCCACATAAGCATCGTTATTTGGTCCAGGCACTATATTATAAGGACATCTCTCCCTCCATTTTTTCACTTCTTCTGAATCATAACTACGCCCCATAAGCCTCTTTATGGCAAACACTGTCCTTTTTGGATTGGTAACTGCCTGCCTCTTTGCCAGCTCACCAACCAGCCTTTCTTTGTCAGTAAAGGCAACTATTGATGGGGTAGTCCTTCCACCTTCTGGATTAGGTATACACTTTGGCTCCTTTCCCTCCATTACATAAACACAACTATTTGTTGTTCCCAGATCTATTCCTATTATTTTTCCCATTTTCTTGTCCTCCTAACTTACCAAATTTTCTTTCATACAAAAAAATAAGTCCATTTTTCCCCTTGTAAAGGGGCTAGTTCTAATTTTCCTGTTTTTTTGCTTACCATCACCTTTGCGGGCCTTAAAATCCTGTCCTTTATCTTATATCCCTTTTGCATAACTGTGGCCACCATACCAGGTTCCATATCTTCCCTTTCTTGCTGGGCCATGGCTTCATGAAAATTTGGATCAAAGGGCTCACCTATATCAGTCTTGATCTGCTCCAATCCATGATTTTTTAAGGTATTTAAAAGGATATTTAAAGTCATCTCTATACCTTCTACTATATCCTTACATGCTTCCACCTTTTTAGCGTGTTCTAAACCAAGCTCAAGGTTGTCAATAACAGGCACTATATCCTCTAAAACCTTTTCTGTTGCATATTTACAAAAATTCTCCTTATCCCTTTCCATACGCTTTCTAAAGTTGTCTGCATCTGCCTTTACCCTGAGGACCTCTTGTTGCATCTCATCTTTAATTGGACACTCAGGACATATTTTTTCCATACAGAGCTCTTTTAATTTTTCTATATCTATCTCTTCTTTATTTTCTTTAGATTCTCTTTCTTTGTCTGTGGTTTCTAAATTTTGTTCATCCTCACAAATCACCTGTGTTTGTTTTTTTTCTTCACTCATGAACCTACCTCCACTATTTATTTTTTGAGAAAAATTGGCGGGAATATTAAAATTGGCCTTACAGCCTGGTCTCAAGTATTCTACTAAGCATCCTGGCCATATAGTCAACCATGGGAATTAATTTTGGATACTCCATGTGGATGGGGCCAATGGTGCCTATTATTCCAAGAGGTTCACCAAATGCACCATAGGGAGAAGAGATTATGGACATTCCCCAAGGTCAGAATCAAAGAGTTCGTTTCCAAAGGCAATAAAAATTCCCTTACCTTGACCTATTTTGTCCAGAATTTTTAAAAATTCTGACCTCTTTTCTATATATTCCAAAAGAGACTTCATCCTCTCCACATCCCTTGGCTCTATACTGCCAATTACATTGTGGGTACCTTCCACAAATATCTCCCTCTCATCTTCTGCGTCACAAGTATACTGTGCCAATGTAAGGGCATTTAGGTATAATTCATTAAATTTTTTTTCTAGCCTCTTCCATTTCCTTTAAAAGTTCCTTCTTGACTTCAAAAAGGGGCTTTCCAGAAAACCTCTCATTTAAAAAAATTGCTAAACTTAACCAGGTCATTGGAATCTATTTTTGAACCATCTAAAGATATCATGCGACTGTGAACCATGCCACCATAAAACACCAAAATGGCCATAATTAGCCCTGGCTTAACCAACACAAAATCTATGTGCTTCCATTTCATAAAGGATACCTCAGGGGAGACAGCAATACCTACCAGGGCTGTTTCATCAGATATAAACTTTGACGTCCTCTCCAGGATATGAGATAATTCATAACCTATTGTATTATTGAAATGTTCTTTTATTTTCTTCTTTTCATAAAATAAAGGCTCTGGTTTTAAAATATGATTTAAATAAAATCTAAGTCCTTTTTTTTGTTGGAATCCTTCCAGCAGATGTATGGGGCTGTTTTAAAAAAAACCCTTATCCGTGAGATCTGCCATGACATTTCGCATGGTAGCAGGACTCAGATTAAATCTGGATTTTTTTGGCAACTAACCTGGATCCAACAGGTGCTCCACTCTCAATATAGGTCTCAACAACTATTGACAAAACATCTAACTCTCTGTCAGTTAATCTCTCATCCATAAGTTAGCCCCTATTATTACAATATTTCATTTCACATGTAATCACATAAAAAAATCTGTGTCAAGAAAGGACATATTTTAAATAAAAACAAACTTAAGTAAATGGGACTAAAGTAGGAAGTAAATTTTTCCGATATAATACATAACAGGAATCAAAAACAAAATAAAAAAAGGACAAAACTCCCATGAAGCTAAAGAAATGGTCTATGGCCTCACTAATTATCTATTCGTTGTTACTCAATTCTTGTGTCAAGTCTGCTTATTCTCCAATAAAAGATATGGTGACCACAGGATCATATTTTTACATTACCCAGGACACTTCTCCTGTAAAAGCCTGGGCCAACTTGGCCTACACAGTGGCAAAATCCAATAGCAAAAACTGATTCTATTAGATCCCTCATCAAAATACATGGAGTATACATTGTGCCTGGAAAAGATACTGTTTTTGAAAAAAAATTACAGGGAACTTCTGGCCACCGCCATGGTAAAAGAAAATTTTCTTGTTTCCAAAAGTCCTGATACCAGCTTAATTCTTATCTTTAACTCATATGTTATTCCTGATTTAAGTGAAGTACTTGTAAATACAAGTCTCTATAATAATGGATCTATAATCTTTAGAGATTCATCTATTTTTAATTTAAAAAAACAACTCACATTCTATAACTGAGTATGAAATAAAAGTCTTGGAATATAGAAAAATTCCCATAAAAAAACGATTATAAAATTTATAAGCTAGTAGACAAATAAAGGACAATAATATGAAACTTAAATTTATACTAATATCGCTACCAATCCTGTTTATATTGAGTCCTTCATTAGGTCTTTCTGAGCAAACAAAATATACAACAATCACTCAAACGACATATATAAGCCCATACCAAAATATTAACCATTTTGATTTACGAACTATTAACTTACCAAATGTAATAAGTTTAATTGCCAGACAACTTGAAAATAATATTAACTATTTAATATCACCATCTAGTGGACTTTTAATAACAACTCTATCAGATTTGAATGACCTAAACAATACATGTAGACTTGCAAGGATAATACAAGATGGATTAATATCTTATTTCACAAATAAAGGTTATATTGTGAAGGAAATAGAATTAAGAAAAAAATTCTATTATAATTAAAAAAGAAAAGAGGAGAATTTGTACTCACAAGGGATTTATCCAAACTCATGGATAAATATAGTGTACAGGGAATAGTAACAGGAACTTATTCAGAGATCACCAACAATTTATTTTTTGTAACTATAAAAATAATATCCCAAAAAGATAGTGCTATCTTGTCTTCTATATCTTTTTCCATTTATATTCCTAAAACATATGGATCTTTAATGATCCCAGAAAAAAATTGAAAAAAAATATAGATAAGAGTAAACTCCAACAAAAAAATTAATCCCAAACCTATTGGGGGACCAGTAGAATTGGGATTAAAAATTTTATCAAAGAAAAACAAACAAGATGTAAAGTTAATACAAAAGAGACTAAAGGATTTGGGTTTATATAATTGGAAAATAGATGGTATTTGGGGAAAAAGGACACAAAAAGCAATGGAAATATTTAAAAAAAGTAATTGGTTTGTCTCCATATAATCAGTGGGACATAAATACTCAAAAAAAATTGTTTAAAGGAACAAACATCTAGGATGATTCAAGCTATGCATAAAAACATCATAAAGATACCAGCAATATTTACACTCTTTTGTTTATTATTAGCCTGTTGTACAAACAATAAATATTTAAAAAAACAAGAGGTTGAATCACAGAGAAAGGCACATATGATCACAAACGATATTTTACTTGGTAAAAGTTATGAAGCTGCAAATTATTTAAACAAAAATTTACAAAGACTAAACATGAAGGACAAATCCATCTTAATCACCACATTCAGTGATAATGACAACTTAGAATCCTCCAATACCCTTGGAAGATTAATACCATATCTTATTGGGTCAAGACTATCCCAAATGGGTTACAAACTAGTGGACATTAGATTGAGAGATAATGACATAGAGATAAAGCCCGGATATGGAGAGTTTGTTTTAACAAGGGATTTGAACAAACTAAAAGCAGCACAGCCTGTGGGTTTGATACTCACTGGTCATTATTCAAAAATAAAAAAAATAAAATTTATATCCACTGTGAAATAATTTCACCAACAAACAATATTTTGATATCCAGCTATGATTTTATCCTTCCTTATACAGAAGAAAAAGGCCCTAAGGATTTCCCAATAATCATACCTAGCGTAAGGACAAGCTAGCCCAAGTTTAGCATTTTGACAAACTTGGGTTAATTTAATTTAAAAATACTATATAAATTAAATGCCATCCAATAAAATACATCTTCAGGGGAAATATTTGAATCTGCCATTAAAACAGCCTTCTCTAACACATAACTTACATTCCAGAAATTATCCAACGACACGTTGTTCTCAAAAAAAATCTTGCTATTTCCGTCCAGGTTTGATCCTCTAAGCTATCAATTAAAGCTCTCTCAAGGAAAAAAAACACCTCTTTAACCAGGTCCCTGTCCACCTTTTTGCCTTTTAATATATTAAAAAGTCCCTTCCCATTTTCCCAAAAATCTAAAAGTCCTTTAGTTATTTTCTCAATATCTTCTCCTGCAAAAGTCCTTGATTTCCATCTAAGGGTAAGAACAAAGCTCCTTGACCTTATAGTGGGGAGCAGTAGAGTTTTTTGGGGAGCAAGTAACACAAATAGATTTTGGTCACCAGGTTCTTCTAAAATCTTAAGCAGTGAATTTGCAGCCTGTAGGGTAAGGTTTTGAGACTCATTAAACAGATAAATCCTGTATTTCCCCTCCCTTGGGATGAGGTCCCTATCCCTTTGAATTGAGCGTACATCATCGATTTTTATGGAACCTTCTTCACCGTCTAAAATAGACAAATCTGGGAAATTATCAGTGAGTATTCCTTTACAAATGTTACACTTAAGGCAAGGAGGCCTTTTAGATGGACAATTCAGTAGGGTTGAGTAGTACTTTGCAATCCCAAGGCGATCTTTGAGTAAGCCCCCTTGTATTATTAAGACCCTAGGGGGGCTATTTTTTTTAAATTTTGTAGGATTCCAATAGCTCTCTTGTGTTCTGTAAAAAAAATCCTTGTCCACAGAAATCAAATTACCTAAAGATTATTTGGGACCTTTCAGGACCAACAGATATAATTTTCACCTTAACCTGAAGATTATCTTCTATAAATCCAATATAATCCTTTGTAGCCTTTGGGAGTTCATCAAAATTCTTTATAGTTGAAATATCTTCATCCCAGCCTTTTAAAGTCTCATAAACTGGTTCTACATGGGCTAAGCCATTCTCTATTTGGGGTGGTAGAATATCTCCCCATCATTATACTTGTATTTAATACAAATTTTTAGGGTCTCTAATCCAGACAAAACATCCAATTTTGTAAGCACAATTGAATTGATACTATTTAGACGAACTGACTCTCTTAGGATTACCATATCCAACCACCCACACCTTCTACGCCTCCCTGTTGTAGCACCAAATTCACCACCTTTTTGTTGGATATAATCTCCAATTTTATCCTTTAATTCAGTTGGGAATGGACCTCCCCCAACCCTTGTTGTATAACTCTTGACCACTCCCAATACCTCATCTAATACAGCCATCCCACACCCTGTTCCAGCACACACATTTGATGCTACTGTGTTGGAAGACGTAACAAATGTAGGTGCCATGGTCTATATCCAGATGTGTCCCCTGTGCACCCTCAAATAAAATTGACTTGCCCTTTTTTTATGGCAGAATATATCTCTGTTGAAATATCTGCAAGATAAGGTCTCAGTTTCTCAAGACATAGTCCCACCTTTTCCAAAACCTCATCTACAGAGACCTCTTTTGAATTAAAGAAATTTCTAAAAAGTATATTTTTCTCCAGTAGTGCCCTTTCAATCTTTTGCCTGAGTTTGTTTTCATCCAACACGTCACATGCTCTGATTCCCACCCTTGACATTTTATCCTCATAAGCAGGTCCAATACCCCTTCCAGTTGTGCCTATCTTATTATCACCACTTTTCTTAGCTTCACGGAGATTATCCAACATCTTGTGATAAGGCATAATAAGATGGGTCTTGTAACTAATCTTCAGTCTATCTGGAGATATTGAAATTCCTGCCTTCTCAAGTTCAGCTAGTTCTTCACAAAATATCTCTGGGTCTAAAACAACCCCATTCCCGATCAAACAGAGCTTATCCTTATGGAGAATTCCAGATGGAACGAGATGTAAAATAATCTTTTTATCCCCACTACCAGGGTATGACCAGCATTTGCACCACCCTGGAACCGGGCTATGACATCGGCGTCTTTACTTAATAGATCTACAATTTTTCCCTTTCCCTCATCTCCCCATTGGTTCCTATAACTACTCTATTCTTTCCCATACTATTACCCCTACTTACCTTTATCCTCATCTTTAATATTTAAGAAAATAACCTTACCCTTGTCCTTTTGTCTCTTCTCAGGTTTTAATACTGGACCTGCTATATCTTTCTTTTCTCTAACTTCCATTGGGAACTTTCTATTAAATCTCTTTTCAAGGCGTGTTAAGTGGAGCCATTTTAAGTTAAACAATTGATTCTTCCATCTAACGGCCTGGATCATTGACAAAATAATTACAGACCTTTCCCATTTTTTTTGATGGCTCAAATCTCTGTACCTGCTGGTAATATTTATTCCATAGACAGGCAAGTGAGGCCTCATCAAGGGACAACAACTTATCTGCTAGTTTTTCCAATATCTTATCCAACTTTCACCTCTTTACACATAAAGATTAAAATTTCCCTCAACACCACAAAAGGTAAATTACAATAACCCTTAACAAGTAATCATTCAAGTATTGATTACTGTCAAATATTGGATGAGAATTAGACCATTGACACATTAACAAGTAATGTTAAAAATAAAATTTTTTTCCAACAACCAATTGATTTATTCACTGTTGTCTATTAAGAGCATAACCACTACTGCCAAAAACAATGGGAATTAGCCAAAAAGTCAATTCAAAACAAGGAGTCTTGGACATGAAAGAGATAAAAAAAGATGTATCATTCTATCCTAAAGGACCCATTTCCAAGGGAGATGCATATAACTGTAGGTGACCAGGAACTTGTTTACAAAAAAACGCACTTGGGTAATAGGTGGAGAGGAAAAAGGGCTAAGGTACGGAGAAAATCCCGATCAACCTGCGGCCCTATATGAGCTTTATCAAGGAACCCTGGAACTTGGAGATGTAAAATTCAGGGTGCCTTCAAAAAAACTATAACCTGGTTTCTACCATAAACGAAAAAAAACATGCTTCAGGCTGGAAAACATCCTGGGAAAATAAACCTCACAGATGTGGATAATGGAATTAATATACTGCAATATCTAACAAAAAAAACCGCATGTGTTATACTAAAACACAATAATCCATGTGGTGCAGCATGGTCTGATAATGGCATATTAGATGCCCTAACAAAGGCCTATTTCAGCGATAGAATTGCAGCCTTTGGGGGATCAGTGGTTACAAATAGCCCGATTAATAAAGAGGCAGCTGAGTTTATCAACAAATACTATTTTGAAGTGATTGCTGCCCCCGAGTATGAGGAGGGTACCCTGGATATTCTCTCCAGAAGAAAAAACCTGAGAATCTTAAAGATCCAAGGTCTTGCTAACCTAGATAAGCTCATCAATGAGCCTTTTTTGGATATTAAATCATTGGTGGATGGTGGAATGATTCTACAATTTTCCTTTAGAAGCAAGATCCTTTCTCCTGAAGATTTTTTGCCAGCAGAAGCGACCAAGGACGGAGACAGGATAATTGCCAGACGTCCAACTGAAAAAGAATTTCAAGACCTTGTGTTTGCATGGGCTGTTGAGGCAGGTGTTACGTCTAACTCTGTACTCTTTGCCAAAGATGGGGCAACTGTGGCAATTGGCACAGGGGAACAGGACCGAGTTGGATGCGTAGACTTGACCATACACAAGGCATATGTAAAATATGCTGACAGATTGACGTATGAAAAGACAGGGCTGTCCTTTTACGAACTAAGGCAAAAGGCTAGATCAGACAAAAAAACACTCAGAGATCCTTAAAGAAATTAACTACCAAGTAGAGAAGGATAAGGGGGGACTTACTGGGTCAGTAATGGTCTCTGATGGATTTTTCCCTTTTAGGGACGGAGTGGACCTGGCAATTGAACAAGGAGTTGTTGCCATAGCCCAGCCTGGTGGTTCCTTAAATGACTATGAAGTCATCCAGCAGCGTGTGAAGCCAGCCCACAAGTAGCAATGGTGTTTACAGGACAGAGATCTTTTAAACACTAATATAAGTAAAGTTAATCTTGATGGCCGGGAATAGATTCTAATTCCCGGCAAAAAAACAAGGCCAGGGAGATTGTGAATAACCAAGTGAATTTAAAGCCAGGTTGCATCATTGAATACCTTCATTCAAATCAGTTGAATATAGGAAGTGTTCTGTCCACAGAAAAAAAATCTCACCATAGTAACTCCAAATAACAGGACCATTAAACTTACCAAAAGCCGTGTACTGCCTTGGGTTGGCCCATATCTAGGACAGGATTCTCTTCGCCAAGAGATCTTAGATCAGATTCAGGTTATTGATACCCAGAGGGAGAGGATCAAATCAGAAATAAGTACTGAGGAAATCTGGCAACTTGTACACGAAGAGGTGGAGGAGTGCTCAGTTCATTGGTTGGCAGAGCTTTTGTGGGAAAGACCTGACCCCAACCACGTGGCTGGACTGGGAAGGGCATTGGTTGAAGACAAAATCCACTTTAAGTTCTTAAATCCAAACTTTAAAATATTTTCACCTGAAATAGTTGAAGCCAAAATTAATGAGATAAAAAGGGCTGAAACAGAAAAAAAAATTAATTGAGACTGGGAGACAATTTTTTTAGTATCCTCTGGGAAAAAAGAGAAAACCCAAAGGTAAAGTTGCCAGAGATTGATGGTGAAATAAAAAAAAGAACTCACTCTTTTTTTTAAAAAAAGGGATTGCCAATCCAGACAACAAATCTTTTCAAAATAAATGGAAAAAAATTAACCCAAGACATCCCAGACCAACCCCACCTCCCCCTTATATTGGCCCAGACGTGGGAACTTTTACCCAAACACTATAACTACCTCTTAGATCAGGCCGATTACACGTGGGGTAATGATTGGTGTGAAAAATACAGGGAAGATATACAGGATATAAAGGAAAATTTTTATTCCTCACAAGGGATCACAGAAGAGATCCCGTTCATATCAATTGACTCAGCATCAACAAGGGATATAGATGACGCCTTTTATATAGAGGGCTCAGAACAAACTGGATATACCATATACCTGGCCTTTGCATATCCAGTATTGGGCTGGCAATTTGAAACGGAGTTAGACAAAGAAGTCCTTAAAAGGACTTCCAGCCTATATCTTCCTGAAGGCACATCCCATATGCTTCCAGAAGAACTGGGAACAGACCTATTTAGTCTCCATGCAAAAAAAACCTAAGCCTGGTCTTATAATTAAAATTGATATATCCCCCAGGGGATTATTACATCCTATGAATTCAAAAAAATCATGGATTAAGGTGGCATTTAACTTAACTTATAGAGAAGTGGAACAATATTTAGAGCAGGGAAATGACCCACAACTAACCAATGCCTATAAAATAGCTTCAATACTCAGGGAACAAAGGATAAACAGAGGGGCAGTAATAATTGAAAGGCAGGAGCCATAATCATCTTGACCCCAGCTGGCGATGATTACCAGGTGGATTTAATTCAGCCCAATTTGTGCCCCAATGCACAACTAATAGTCTCGGAATTTATGATCCTTGCTAATTCCATAACCGCTAGATGGGCACAGGCAAATGAAATTCCTCTTATATACCGAACCCAGGACATATCACTTCCCAAGGAGAGTAGTGGTATATGGAAAGATCCAGTTAAAATTTACGGGATCATTAAACTGCTTAGCGCAACCTCCTTAGAGACAACTCCAAAACCACATGCATCTTTAGGAACCCATGGATATGCACCTATAACATCTCCTTTACGGAGATATATAGATTTCCTCAATCTGGCCCAAATAGATAGGATAGTCTCTGGACACAAACCATGGACAAAAGAAAAGCTAGAATCCCTCCTGCCATATCTAAATGTGAGACTACAGGAAGCTTCCAAGATTCAAAAATTCAGAAGCAGATACTGGAAGTTGCTATATCTAAAAAGATATAGTAAAAAGCGCTGGTGGCAGGCCATAGTGGTGGATAAAGATCCCCAGTGCTACACCATGATCCTGCCCATTGAACAGCTCCTCATAAAAGTACCCCATAACCTTATCAAAGGAGACATATATTTGGGGAAAAAAATTTTGGCTGAGGTTTAACAAAATAGACCCATTAAACAACCAAATAAAGGTACAAAAAGTAGAGGAGGAAGAATGGAAAAATTAATTGCCCAACTAATATGGATTGGTATTTCTTACCTTTTTGGCTCCATCCCCTTTGGACTTATAATAGCCAAATCAAAAAAAGGTATTGATCTACGAGATGTGGGAAGTGGAAACATAGGGGCTACCAATGTAGCAAGAAGCTGTGGTTTTTCTTACGGGGTCTGCACCTTTTTATTGGACGTGTTAAAAGGTGTAATCCCCATAGCTATTGGACTCAAGATATCTCCAAGTTCTATATTTATATCGTTGACTGCACTGGCTGCAATAATAGGACACATGTACTCTGTATTTTTAAATTACAAAGGGGGCAAAGGGGTTGCAACTACCATAGGTGTTTATCTTATGCTAAATTCATTTGGATTAATTATTTCTGTAATCATTACACTTTTAGTAATTTTAATTACTGGATATGTATCCTTGGGATCAATAGTACTTGTTTTGATCATGCCTATTTTTATGATCTTCCAGAAGGGATTTGTATATTTTATCCTATCTATCTTAATTATGCTTTTGGTACTAAACAGACACAGAGACAATATTGTTAGAGTATTAAAAGGACAAGAAAATACATGGAAAAAGAAGAATTAGAGTCTGTAGAAATTATACTAGAAGAGGGGCCAGTTAAATTCAAAAAAAATCAAATCATAAAAGTAATACTGGCTCCTTTTTATTCCTTTGGTACTAAGATAAAATTTATTGGAGATATCCAGAAAATATCTATTGGTTGTTATTTGGGTAAAAATATAGATAATTCAACATTACAAATAATAGATATCTTCCTGGAAAAAAATACATATGTACAAACAATTTGTCTAAAACTAAAAATACTTAATGACATTGTCCTAAATAAGAAAAATACCTTTTATTTATGGAAAAAACATTTTTCCCTTGCAAGGATAACCCTTAGTGATAAGGGATTTTTAGGAAACAGGGAAGATTTAAGTGGTCCCTTAATTGAACAACTAATAAAAAAAAGAGTTACCTCTTTCCCTTTGCCTCAGCACCATAATTCCAGATGACTATTATATACTATTTAATCTTTTAACAGATATGGCCTTTTTAAAAAAAAGTTGACATGATCATTACTACTGGGGGGACAGGGGTAACTGATAGGGATATCACCCCAGATGCCACTGGTAAAGTAATAGAAAGAAGGCTGTGGGGTTTTGAACATGCAATATTTTCAGAGGGATTGAAAAAGACCAAACATGCAATGATATCCAGGGCAGTTTGTGGTATTGCAAATAAATCACTTATAATTAATCTCCCTGGCAGCAAAAAGTCTGTATTGGAAAATCTGTCAACGCTACTACCAGCCTTAAAACATACCCTTGAAAAGATACAAAATGATCCAAAAGAATGTGGGATCTAGAGACCTCCCTAAAAACCTTGAAGAACACCTTGAAAATACTGTCATAAAGATATGTGTATTTAGACTCATTGTATTTATTGTTCTTTCTTTACCAATTCTAGTTATAAATATTGAAAATTTCCAATTTTCACATTCCATTGCTGTTCTTTTTGAACACAAAGACATCATTGGATTTATTATCAGCGGATTATTTTTCACATTATTTTTTTATTTTAACCTGGCGTTTTTTTTAAAAATATCCTCTTATTTTTTAGACTCCAACTAATAACAGATATAATACTTGCAACTTATTTTTTTACTTATAACTGGAGGCATTTCTTCTAATGGAAGTTTCTTATTCCTTGCAATTCTATTCTTATATGGAAGGATATTAGGAAAAAGGGCATCACTACATATCTTTTTATCAAGTTTACTTATACTTTCGATAATTACTATATTTCAATTAAAAAGAATACAATTTCTGAATTTAAAAACACTTACAATCCATATGGCTATCTATTATTATTCTTTACAGTTATCAGCTTTGTCTTATCCTGTTTCTTATAAGATTAGGAGAGTCAAGGGAAGATATTCTCTTACGGGAAATAGCCAGACAAAAAGATGCCCTAAACAAGGCAAACATATTAAAGACAAAGGTATTTGACTGGGTAAATAGTGGAATCATTGTATTGGACAAATATGGAAACATTGAAAGTATAAACAAAATGGGAGCCAAAATTTTAGGTGTTGATGACAGATATGTATTAACAAAGCCAATAAAAAAAAGTCTTTCATCCTTTTTCTCAGATTTTGGATAAATGGGAGGAAAGGGAACTAATTAGGGAGGAAGTCAGAGATAAAGATCGGATCCTGGGAGTTACTGTATCTAAGGCCCCCAATAATGGGGATATTTAATAATTTTTTTCTGATATAACAAAGATTAAAGAACTGGAGAATAGAGTTGTTCAGATGGAAAAATTGGCCGCTGTTGGTGAGCTTGCAGCAGGACTAGCCCATGAAATAAAAAAATCCCCTATCTGGAATAAAAGGCTCCCTGCAATTATTAAATAATAGCCGTATAACCCAGGAACAAAGAAATAGATTAAATCAAATAATCTTCAGGGATATAACCAGATTGGATAATTTACTAAAGGACTTTTTATATTTTGCAAGGCCAAAGGAACCAGAGCCAGATAATATTGACTTAGAAGATTTTTTTAAATCAAATAGTACTCTATATAAAGAGTGCTTATCCCCATGTAAAAGTAAGACTTACCCCTTCAATCAGGGGCAAAAAGATCATATGGGATCAGGACCAGCTAAAACAGGTTATGTTAAATTTAATCATAAATAGCATTCAGGCAATGGAAGATTCTGAAAAAAAACAAATTACAATTGGCTTTGGTAGGGACAAAAGCAAAAATTCAATGATATTTATTCAAGACACAGGGATGGGAATAGAGTTAGATCATATAAAACACATTTTTGATCCCTTCTACACCACAAAGCCTCAGGGGTCAGGTCTTGGACTGGCCATTGCCCAACGCCTATCAAATCAAAACAATTCATGGATTGAGATAAAAAAATAGGCAAAGTACAGGAACAATTGCAAAGATATATTGTGAGTGTAAAACTGATCAACCCAAATTTATCAAAACCCGGGTTAAGTCCTGAAAGCAAAAATAATGGAGGATAGATTTGTTTATAGCAGATCTTCATATACATTCCAGATATTCCCGTGCAACCAGCAAAAGACTTACTATAAGAAATTTGGCAGCATGGGGGGCTATTAAGGGAATAGATGTAATTGGAACCGGTGATTTTACACACCCTGGATGGATGAGGGAGATAGAAGAAAGCCTTTTTCAAGGGGAAGATGGTCTCCTTCACCTGAAAGAACCATCAAATTTAGAGTCTGAAATAGATTTTCCCCTGGAATGTAAAATAGAACCTAAAATATCTTTTATTTTATCCACAGAAATTAGTTCCATATATAAAAAAAGGGGATAGGGTTAGAAAAATACACAATGTGGTGGTAATGCCGAGCATTGATGCGGCCAAAAAAAATTCAATAAAAAAAACTTGCCCAAATAGGAAACCTGGAATCAGATGGCAGGCCTATTTTAGGGCTGGATTGTCAACACCTCATAGAGATGGTGTTGGAAACCCATGAAAAGGCCTTTTTGATCCCTGCCCACATATGGACCCCGTGGTTTTCTCTTTTTGGTTCAAGGTCAGGATTTGATTCAATTGAAGAATGCTTTGGATCTTATACCAGTGAAATCTTTGCCCTTGAAACAGGTCTATCTTCTGATCCACCAATGAACTGGATGTGGAGCGAATTGGATAGATTCTACCTTGTATCAAATTCAGATGCCCACTCAGGAGAAAAATTGGGAAGGGAGGCCAACTTGTTTAAAGGGGACGTGTCTTATGACACAATATACAATGCACTAAAATTTAGAACTGGTGACTTTTTAGGTACCATTGAATTTTTCCCAGAAGAAGGCAAGTACCACCTTGATGGACACAGAAAATGTGGAATTGTTCTTGAACCAGAAAAGGCAATTGAATTCAACAACATATGTCCTGTATGTAAACAACCCTTAACAATTGGAGTAATGCATAGAATTCTATCCCTAGCTGACAGAAAGAAACCCCAAAAACCCAAAGGCTCCCCAGATTTCCACTCCCTTATACCACTCACAGAAATTATCTCTGAGATCTTGAAAAGGGGTCCAAAGACAAAGGCAGTGTACAGTATATAAATCTCTTATCAAAGAATTTAGGTCTGAAATCCAGATCCTCATGCAAGTCCCAGTTGAGGAACTCAAAAAAATTCTCTCCTAGATTGGCAATGGGTATTGATAAAATGAGGAAGGGAGAGGTGTACAAAGAACCTGGTTTTGATGGGCAGTATGGAAAGATTTCACTTTTTTTTCTACAAAAAAAAAATAAAGCGAAAAAAAATAACATCTCCAGGGTTATCAGAAACCACCCTGCCCCCTACAAAAGATTCCAGACTGACCTTTAATAGAGAACAACTCCATGCCATAACAACTAATAATACTCCCTGTATGGTAATTGCAGGTCCAGGCACAGGTAAAACTAGAACCATAATTGGCAGGACCAAATACCTTATAGAAGAAAGGGGGTCGACCCGTCCAAAATACTCATCCTCACATTTACCATTGCTGCATCCCTGGAGCTAAAAGAGAGGCTCTCCAAAGAAGAAAATATCTTTGCGCCAAAAATATCCACTATTCACAGCCTTGGATTTGAAATACTAAAAGAGAAAATTGGACAACCCCCTGTTATTTTAAGTGAGATAGATGCAAAAAAACTTTTTTTTGCAGGAGAACAAAGATACAGGACTCTGGGAGAGATATCAATATGAGCGTGAACAATTGTTGCCCCCAAGCTCTAAGGAACTTCACACACAATACATACAGCTTAAAAAGAAAAAGGGACTTTTTGACTACACTGACCTCGTGGAATTTCTAATAAATTACTTGAGGAACAACAAGAAAAATCTCAATTTTGAACACATACTTGTTGATGAAATACAGGACCTATCTCCAATACAGATAGAAGTCATAAGGCTACTTGCAAATAATGGGGGAGAGGGATTTTTTGGAATTGGGGATCCAAACCAGGCAATATATTCTTTTAGAGGGGGAGTAAAAAAATATTATTGACACCCTAAAACAAATATATCCCAATTTGCAAATCCTATCTCTGGAAAAAAAATTACAGGACCAGAGATAAAATTATAAAACTGTGTTCCCCCCTTATTCAATTTGGCAAACCCACAATAGCAGAGTCTAGAGAAAAGGGAGAGATATTTTTATATAAAGCACCAACATCCACCATGGAGGCAAATTGGATTGCAAAACAAATAAAAAAAATTAATTGGTGCAACATCCCACATGGAGGCAGATTTAGGAAAAACAGGTCCTATGTCTCCTTCAGATATAGCAGTACTTGTGAGATTTAAGGGTTTAATCCCTCCCATAAAAAAAGGCCCTGGATAAAATGGGGATCCCCTGCAATACCCCAGAAGAGATAAATTTCTATGACGACCCAAATGTTGAAAAATTTTTGCAATTAATATCCAGTTGGCTAGAAGATAAAGAGGGACCATTAAATGGAGTAACTCTTTCAAACTTAAGGGATGTCAAAGAAAAATTAGTAGAGCATAAAATATTCGACCCCCTATTTTTCTCGTCCAATAGTTTTAAAAAGTTAGAAAATACATTTAATAGGCTAAAATCGTGGAAAGAAGTCTTAGGTTGGGTAGCCCTGCAAAGGGAATTTGACGCAATATCTGATAGGGCACAAAAGGTGTGCATAACCACCATACATGCATCAAAAGGCCTGGAGTTTGAAGCTGTCTTTTTGCCGGCATTAGAGGAAGATATAATTCCTTTTTCCAGGGAAAAATTTTCAAGAAATGAAAATGTTGTTTCAACTGTTGATATGTATGAAGAAGAACGTCTTTTGTTTGTTGGAATAACCAGGGCAAAAGCTAAACTTTTTTTTAAGTTATGCCCAAAAAAAAGAGAAGTCTTTGGAAAAAAAGTTTTCCTTTGGACCATCCCCTTTTTTTAAAAAAAGCTGAAACTGGATCTGGCTGTTAAGATAAGGGCCAGGCTAAAAAAAAAGAAAAAAAAATTGTGGATATCCCTTTATCTTGAATAAAAAAAATCTGCCTATTTCTTTAGCTCTGTTATGGATCAAGTGATTAGTGAATAGTGATTAGTGGTGTGTGTGAGTGTATGTGTATGTGTGTGAGAAAGTTACAGATCACAGACACATCAAAAGCTTAAAACTTCGTAGCTAATGGAAATAAGCAAAAAAAATTTAACCCTGGGGAAAAACATGGACACATTTAAAATAGGAACAACCTCCTTTGTATTTCCAGATACAATTTACAATAACTGCAAAAAAACTGGAAAAGCTAGTTGATGAAGTTTCAATAGTGATGTTTGAAACCTCATCATGTTTAAATTATACAAAAAAAAGACCTGCCTGACCAACTAAAACAACTTGATTTATCCTACAATATTCACCTTCCCCTGGATCTGCCCTGGGAAAAAGGTTTAAGTGATGTGATAGACAACATATTAAAATTAATAGATAAAACAAAATTTTTAACACCCACGTTTTATATTTTGCATCCCCCTCCATCTAAAAAAAATTCATTGAATTCACGAAAAAAAATCCAGGATATGGATGTGGACATGCACAAAATCCTCCTTGAAAACATACGAGAAAATAACTTAATGGAGATATGGGATGTCATTTACAGTACACCATTTAATGTTTGTCTGGACTTAGGTCACTTAATTGAATATAATCAGTTTAATATGTTACACATTCCTGGATTATATTCAAAGACAAAGATGCTCCACATATATTCTCCCAAAAATGGGCTGCACAACTCCCTGGAATTGTTGGATAAAAAAGGAATCTCAATTCTAAAAGAAATCTTAAGCAAGGTATCCAACACCCTATCTCAAATAACTGTCACCATAGAAGTATTTGATTTTAAGGATCTTCTAACCTCCCTTGACTTTTTCAAGTCATTGTGTAGGGGAATCTAGATAGGTATTACCCAAGGACTTTGGTTATGTCTTATTTTAGAAAATTAGATAGCAAACTAGATCAGCTCCTGGAACTTTTAAACAAAAAGCAGAGGTGGCTGATCATGTGTGTTGCAGATCCAGATGCCATGGCTTCAGCTATGGCCTTAAAAAAAAATATTAGTGAGGAAAGTGGAAAGTGTTGGTATTGCAATGGTAAATGAGGTGAGCAGACCTGATAACCTTGCAATGATAAAATACCTGAAGATACCAATAAAAAAAATTAACCCCCCTTCTGGCTGCTCAATATGATAAATTTGCACTTGTTGATTCCCAACCCCACCACAACAGTGAGTTTTCAAGCTTTGAATTCAGTATTGTGATTGATCACCATCCAATATCAAAGGAAAATCCTGTTCAAGCAGACTTTGTAGAGATTCAGCCAGAATATGGTGCCAATAGTACCATACTCACTGAATTTTTATATAACTTAAAGCTGAGACCAGGTCGTCTTTTATCAACTGCACTCCTCTACGGCATAAAGACGGACACCCATAGCTTTGAGAACAACTTCCACGATGCAGATATGCGTGCCTTCAGGTATTTGAGTAAATTTGCCCATCAGAATCTACTGAGAAAGATAGTTCGAAGTGAATACAAATTAGAGTGGCTAAAATATTTCTCACAGGCCTTAAAAAAAGGTACGGGTTATTGGTGATGGACTAACTGTATTTATGGGAGAGGTGGATTCCACCGACATATTGGTTATCCTGGCAGATTTTTTTTATGAAGATCCATGACATATCATGGGATATTGTAATTGGTATATATGAAGGCAAATTAATTGCAATATTTAGAGGAGATGGGATAAAACACAATATGGGGAACCTGGCAAAAAAAACTCTTTGGTGATGTTGGAAGTGCTGGAGGACACAAGGCAATGGCCAGGGCTGAAGTAGATATGGAACGATTAAAAGAACATCCACAGCAATTTTTGTGGGACAGGATGGAAGGTTGCCAACTAATCAAAAGGATTAAGAAAAAGCAAAATGACAAAGAGTATTCTTAATAGGCTAAACTTACCCAGACATCCCATCTATTTAATAGATGGATCATCATATATTTACCGGGCATTTTACGCATTCTCAGATTTAAAGACAAAAGATGGATTTCCCACAAATGCACTATTTATAATTTTGAGACTGCTCCTAAAGATATTGAGACAAGAAAACCCTAAATTTGCCTGCTTTGTTATTGATGGAAAGGGACCAACCTTTAGAAATGACATTGATACAACCTATAAGGCCAATAGACTCAAAATGCCAGAGCAACTTAGTATGCAAATCCCACCTATATTAGAGGGGGTAAACCTCCTGGGAATCAAGACCGTTGTTGCACAAGGCTTTGAAGCCGATGACTACATTGCCTCAATGTGTGAATTGTTTAAAAAAAGAGTTGCCCATTGTAATAGTTGGTTCAGATAAAGACCTATTTCAGCTCTTAGATGAAAATGTGCTCTTATGGGATCCATCGGGGAAAAAAAGAAAAACTTTTGACTAAAGAGAACTTCCTAAAACAAAGAGGATTTTCCCCTGAGTTATGGCCACTTTATCAGGCACTTATTGGAGATAGTAGTGACAATATCAAAGGGATCCCAGGAATTGGGCCAAAGACAGGACTATCTATCATTAAGAGATTCTCCAGCATAGATGAAATCTTTAGCAACTTGGATAAACTTTCACCAAGTGTTCACAAAAAAATTAAAGGGTCAAAGGGAAAATCTTGAGAAATTCTTAAAACTCACCATATTAAAAAAAGGACGTACCAATTTGTACTGACCTTAACTCTTATGAGGTAAGAAAAATAGATGAGGAAAATATAAAACCGTTTTTAAGAAGATATGAGTTTTCTAGTCTCATAAAAGAGCTTAAACTGGATCCAGCTAACCTCCAGAAGATACATACCTCAAACAGTGAAAACCATAAAATAAAAACTCAAGATCTAGAAAAAGAGGCCCAGGGAGAAGATATAGCTGTTTTGCCCAATGGATCTTTTCTTGTTGCCACAAGGGAACATGAAGGCTCCACAAGGGAACAACATGAAATCTTGAAAATTATTAGGGCAGCTAAAAAAAGTATATGTGCCATCCCTCAAAAAAACTACTCTATGATATTGAAAAATATGACCTTCCCCTGGATAACCTCTTTGACCTATCTTTAGGTTCATATCTAATTGAACCAGAACTCAGGGACTATTCCCTAAAAAGCATTGTATCAAGGTTTTCACCAAACAAACAAGAGTTATCTTATGTAGCCAGTATCATAGATACGGGAGAATATATATTCGAGCTGCTAAAAGAAAATAATTTATTTGAATTATATGAAAATATAGAAAGGCCACTTGTGCCTATCTTAATCTCCATGGAAAAAAAATGGGATAAAAATAGACAAAAAAAAAGTTTTCAGAGTTTCTACAGGAAGTTGAAAGTGAATTAACAAAACTTACCAATAAAATTTACAAATATGCACAACAAGAATTTAATATAAGGTCAAGCAAGCAGCTCTCCTATATCCTATTTAAAAAAAATGGGGTTAAAGCCAGGAAGAAAGACACCTAAGGGGGAATACTCCACATCAATCGATGTCCTGGAATCAATAAAAAAATCAACATCCAATAATAGAAGACATCTTAAAATATAGAAAATTAGAAAAACTCCGCTCCACATACCTCATACCTCTGCCAGAGCTGGCAGATCAAAACTCCAGAATACATACTAATTTCAATCAACTGGCAACTGCAACAGGAAGGCTTTCATCATCCAACCCAAATCTTCAAAACATACCCATAAAAGGCGAATTTGGGCCAAAGATGAGGTCCTGTTTTATCCCTGAGCAGGGAAACTTAATTATATCAGCAGACTATTCCCAGGTGGAGTTAAGGGTCCTTGCACACTTTTCAAAAGATCCTTATCTAGTAGATGCATTTATAAAGGGCTCAGACATACATTCCTCAACAGCTGCAGCACTCTTTGACAAACCACCAGAAGAGGTTACAAAAGACGAGCGTAGAAAGGCTAAGACAATAAATTTTGGATTAATATATGGCATGGGCCTAAAAAACTCTCAAATGAACTGGGAATATCCATGACAGAATCCAAAAAATTCATTGAAAAATATTTCAGCAAGCTAACTGGTGTAAAAGATTTCTTTGAACAGGTGGAGAGAGAGGTAGAAGAAAATCTTTATGTAACAACCCTTTCTGGAAGAAAAAGACACCTGCCTAACATAACTTCCAGAAACAACAATCTTGCATCTCAGGCAAAGAGGATGGCAATTAATACAAAGATTCAGGGCAGTGCAGCTGACATAATAAAAATTGCAATGATAAATATTGCAACCAATAAAAACCTAAAAGAAATGGAAGTTAAGCTCCTTTTACAAATCCACGATGAACTCCTGTTTGAATGTCCTGAAACACATGGAGAAGATGCCGCTAAAATAATTAAGAAGATTATGTCTTCAGTATGGGAACTGGAAGTCCCCCTGGTTGTTGATATAGGAATTGGGAAAAACTGGGCAGAAGCACATTGAAGGATGAAGGGTGTATGTGAAAGTGTGTGTATGTGTATGTGTGAGTGTGTGTATATATGGAAGTTACAGATCACAGACACAGCAAAGGACGTTGAACCTTTTATAGAAGTTATATAAGGAGTTAATATGTCTTGCAAATTTAGACTACTTACACCTGGACCTACCATGATCCCCCAAAAAATTGAATTGGAAATGGCAAAACACGTGACCCATCACAGAAAAGAAGAATTTAAAGCCATAATGGTTGAACTCCAGAAAAAGTTAAAACTCCTTTTTGGGACAAAAAAATGAAGTGCTTATACTCTCATCCTCTGGAACAGGGGCCATGCAAGCAGCTGTGTTTAATCTATTCAACAAAGGAGAAAAAGTAGTTGTAATCCAGGGGGGGAAATTCGGCAAGCGGTGGCTGGAGATTGCCAAGACAAAGGGGCTGGATGTAATAGAATTAGAAGTTCCATGGGGAAATTCTCTAGATATTGAAAGATTAAAAGAATTAATTAAAAAAAATAAAGATATTAAGGGAATACTTGTCCAGGCATCAGAGACCTCCACAGGGGTACTCCATCCAATTAAAGATATTGGCAACCTGGTCAGGGATAATGATATTTTACTTATTGTAGACGGCATTTCAGCAGTTGGCATATCCCCCCTTCCCATGGATAAGTGGCATATTGATTGTCTTATTACTGGTTCTCAGAAGGGGCTAATGGTTCCACCAGGACTAGCATTGATTAGCTTAAGTAACAGGGCATGGGAAAAGGCAAGAGAAGTAAAAAGGGAGGACTTTTATTTCTATCTCATAGGTGAGAGGGAAAAGATAAAAAAATGGACAAACCCTGTACACATCGCCTGTTAGCCTAATCTATGGATTAAAGGCATCCATGGAGATACTTTTTGAACGTCCTTTGCATGAGACCTATAAAAAAATATTGGGCACTAACACAGATGACCAGATATGGTATTGAGGCTATGGGACTTCAATGTTTTGCAAAGACAAATTATACCTGGGGACTTACCAGCGTAAGACTTCCCAAAGAAGTTGATGGACAAAACCTGCTTAAATATCTGGCTAAAAATTTCAACCTTTATATAGCTGGAGGGCAGGATCATTTAAAGGGAAGGATAATCCGTATAGGTCACATGGGAGATGTTGATTTTGGAGACATCCTATTCGCCCTATGTGCAATCTCTGAAGCCCTTGAGTCTTTATACCACATAAAGCCATTAAATAGAGATTTTCTTGAACAGGCATTTTCTAAATATCGTGATACCCTTGATATGGGGTATCCTGGATCGGAGTAAACACTACCCGATTTCGCCCTGCCCTCTTTGCCTTATATAAATTTTTATCTGCTATCTTTATCAACTCATCAATATCCTTCATGGTGCTTAAAAATTCAGCTATACCAATGCTTATTGTCACAGGTCTATTAACCCCAAAATCATAACTTTCAATAACCCTTCGCAATTTTTCAGCAAGTGCTGTTGCCTGGATACCATTTGTCTCTGGGCATATGATCATAAACTCTTCACCACCCATCTACCAGCAGTATCGCACTCTCTTATATTTCTTATAATTAAGTTAGACACCTTTTGTAAAACCAAATCTCCCATATCATGGCCAAATCTGTCATTTATTTTTTTAAAAAAAATCTATATCCAATAATATCAAAGAAAAAAATCCTGTTATATCTTTTAGCCCTGATAAATTCTCTTCTTAAATCACTGTCGATTTTTCTACGATTAAAAACTCCTGTTAATTGGTCAGTTATTGATAAAATCCTTAGCTCTTCAGTTAATTTCTTTAATTGCAAATTTTTCTTATATAAACCATTTTCAGTTTAATTTTTCCAGATCTGCTGCAATCTTTTCTATCTCATTTTTAGGAGTGTTAATTCTCTTATCAATATGTTTTCCTTCAATTAAATGCTGTACTCTTTCCTTTAATTCTGTGATAGGCTTAACAATTCTATTACCAAGTAGCTTACTCAAAAACCACCCAAGAAACAATGAGATAAAAATAACAACGCCCAAACTTCCAAGTATTTTTACAACAATTGACATTATAATTTCTTTTTTTATCTATTTCAGTCACTACCTTCCATCCAACAACATTAACATCATCTAAAAAAAGCAAGTTTAGTTTTACCGGAATTTTTATATTCAATTTCATGCTTATCTTTCAGTATATTATAAAGATCATAAAAAATTTTTACGCAGCAATTTTTCATTTTTTATGAATAATTATATCTCCTCTATTTGTAATCACAAAACTATTTTGAGATTTAAAACCTTCACCTATTAAGCTTTGATTTAATTTTTGAACCAGCCTATGTAATGAAGTATCAATGGCAATTACTCCAGATATATTATTATTCTTGTCTATTAAAGCCTTGCTTATTGATATAAGCCATTCTTTTGTTTTTATTTCCCTATAGGAAGGCCATCTGATATATTTGGAGCTTTCTTTATTGCAATCTTGTACCACGGTCTTACAGTAGAATTAAATCCTGGTGGCGGAATGTAATTGTTGATTAATAGGGAACCATCTTTGAATCCAGCATAGATGTAATTAATGTCTGGGTCTGACAATTCAAAATCTCTAAAAATTTTAAGCACTTCTTTTCTATTTTCTTCACCAAGCAACAGCACATTTCTAACCCCGTCAATTCTACTCAAAAAATCAATATAATTATGAAGCTTAACAAAATATCCCTCTAGGAGAAACTTTAGGGCTTGATTGCGCTGTCTAAGGTATGATTTTACGTTGGAATAAAAGGTAAAATAGAGAAAACTACCCAACAAAATCCCAAAAATGACCAGAATATTAATTGAAAATAAAGTAATTACCTTAAAAATTTCATTCTTAATGGTTCTATATTTCATAAAATAACCCTTAACTAAAATTAAATAAAAGGATAACTTACACTTTAACCCAAGTCCATCATTTTGTTGAACTTGTAGTAAATATTTATAAAAAATAAAAAAAAGTTACCTGTATTTCAAGCAAATAAAAGGATAACCAACTTTTATACAAAAATTTAGACCTACAAAATTCAAATTGCATAAGAAAAATTTCTCTGTTAGAAACAAGTAAATAGTGTATTTAATAGAAACTTCTGTATGGAAACTTCAAGGGGAAAATCAATGTCCGAAGAAAAGAGGGAAAAGATCACCAAGGAATATCTTAAAAAAAGGGCCACTTCCAAAGGTCGATTTTATCACATTTGTTATGTCCCTTAGCTCATCAGCCCTGGTTCACCTAGGAGAAGTGTCTGACCCAGTTACTGGAAAAACTGATGTAAACCTTGAGCTTGCCAGGCATACAATTGATGTCCTTTCAATGCTTGAAGAAAAGACCAGGGGTAATTTAAGCAGGGAAGAAGAAGAATTTTTTTAAAAATATCTTATTTGAGCTTAAGATGAAATATGTTCAACGTACATAACTAACAGGTATTGATATTTAGGAGACACCAAATGACCATATCAGTTGGAATAGTTGGGGCACTTGGTTATACAGGTACAGAACTAATAAGGCTTATATCACAACATCCAGAACTTGAACTAAAATTTGCCACTTCAAGGAAAAATTGTGGTAAAAAAATTACTGGATGAATTTGGTTTCCTTAAAGGGACTAAAGAGGGAAAAATTGATATAATTCATCCTGAAAAATGCATGGATATTCAGGTAGATCTTGTTTTTTTTGGCGGTTCCCCACAAAAGTGCTATGGAATATGTACCTTCCTTCCTTGAAAAAGACGTAAAAGTTGTCGATTTAAGTGCTGATTTTCGTCTGTCAAATCCAGAGATTTACGAAAAATGGTACCAGACAGATCACAAGCAAAAGCAGTTACTTCCAAAGGCAGTATATGGGCTAATTGAACTATATAGAGATAAGATAAAATCTGCTAACCTTGTTGCAAATCCAGGATGTTATCCAACATCAATTATACTGGGACTGTATCCAGCCCTAAAAAAATTCTCTTATCTGTCCTTCACCAATTATAATTGACAGCAAATCAGGGACTAGTGGTGCTGGTAGATCTGCTAAACTTGGCATAATCTTCAGCGAGGTTTATGATAATTTCAGACCCTATAGCATTGGAGGAGTTCATAGGCACACCCCTGAAATAGAAGAACAACTCAGTAAAATTGCCAACACAAATATAACAGTATCTTTTAACCCTCATCTGCTACCCATTCAAAGGGGCATAATTTCTACTATGTATGTAAAGCTCAAAAATAATGTCTCTTTTGAACAGTTATACCAGGCATATACGGAATTTGACATACAAAATAAGTGGATTAGATTATATGAAGAGAATAGGCTGGTGGAAACCAGAAATGTAAGAGGTACCATGTACTGCGACATCTCCCTGTGTTTTGACAAGAGGACCCATACTGTTTTGATAATAAGTTGCATTGACAACATATGTAGAGGAGCATCTGGACAGGCCATTGCAAATGCAAATTTGATGTTTGGGCTTAAAGAAAGCACAGGGTTAGAGACCCTAGCCATTATACCCTAGTGTGAGGTTTAAGCTATGGGGAAAAATTTTACCTATCAGGAAATATTTGTAGGACGTCAACCTATTTTTGATAGAAAACTAAATATATATGGGTATGAACTACTTTTTCGCGATGCAGACGTTGGGTCAGCCAATGTGACAGATGGGGATGTGGCCACATCAAAGGTAATTGTAGATGGACTTACCCTTGCTCAAAGGGGAGTAAATAAAAATATTCGTTTCTTTATCAATTTTCCTTATAACTCCTTAATCTCTGGCATAGCAGAAGTATTACCCAGGGAGATAATAGTTGTTGAGGTCCTGGAAGATGTAATTATTGACAAGTCAGTGCTAAAAACCTGCATTGATTTAAAGAAAAAAAGGATATATATTGGCATTAGACGATTATATTGGACATATTACAAATGAAAAACTATTTAAATTAATAGATATAGTTAAAATAGATATCTTGAATATGGAGTTTGAAACAATTGAAGACCTTATATCTAAGGTTAAAAATTTAAATCCTTCCATAAAAATACTTGTAGAAAAAGTAGAGGATAGATATACATTCAATGTAACAAAAG
>BBBM01000010.1 GCA_001311565.1 Desulfothermus okinawensis JCM 13304 | reverse complement strand
TGGCCACCTGGTACCCAAAAACCCCACAGACAATTAGCAGAACCTACCAAATTCCAAGCTGACGTACTCAACCATGTAGATGACAATTGGGTTCTACAACCTATAAAATCATAACAATCTAATATCATTATGTAAAAAGTCCTTTATAACCACTTGTCTCTGAAAGTCCTGTATGAAAATTACCTGTCCTGACTCAGGAATATCTATTTTTCCCTCTAATGCAAAATTAAAGATCTAAAAGAGCTTTTTCACCAATCTCTGCTGCTCTGCTTCAGAGGGAATTAACACCGCCACAATGGTTTTCTTAAGGAACTGGGATTGCCAGAGCTTCCTTAATGCAACAACCAGGCAGGGGAAACATCGCTTACATACTCCGGCGCGTTGAGCTAGTCCGGTCACTTGGGAGGATCGCCACCGGGACTGACGACTGCTCAGTGTTCTATCAATCCCTTAACCTCTGCTTGCGTTAAAAATTAGATTGTTATAGATTTTAGCCTAATATAGTCAAAAATAAAAAGTATTAGACAGAAATTTGGAGGAATATAGATGAAGATTGCCATCTTAGGCAGCAGTGGTTTTGTTGGGAGTTATTTGAAAAAGTTTTTAGAGGACAATGGACATGAAGTTACTCCCCTGGGACGAATGGATCTTGCTGACAAAGACATGTTACAGAAGAAAATTGAGCAGAATAAAACTTTGATTAACCTTGCAGGGGCACCTATTAACAAAAAAATGGGATAATGCATATAAAAAAAATGCTTTACTCAAGTAGAATAGATACAACCAGGGCTTTATTTGAAGCAGTGAGGGGATTAGATAGCAGGCCCAAAAACTATTTTTCAGCTTCTGCAGTGGGGATTTATGACCCCTTTTATGAAGGGATTCAGGATGAAGAAAACTTTAGATATGGTGACAATTTTTTTGAGTAAAATCTGTATTCACTGGGAAAAAGAGGCCTTAAAATTTAAAGAATTAGGTATGAGGGTAATTATATTTCGCTTTGGAGTTGTTCTAGGCAAAGGAGGAGGTGCTCTCTCAGATTTAGTTCCAATATTTAAGTGGGGACTTGGAGGAAAAATAGGTTCAGGAGAGCAAGGCCTTCCCTGGGTATATCTTGAGGACCTTGCAAGAACATTTTTATGGGCAATTAAAAATGAAAAGGCCATGGGAATATATAATCTATGCTCCCCAGATATAACCACTAATAAAAAATTCACAAAGACCCTGGCATCTGTCTTAAAAAGGCCAGCATTTTTCAGGATTCCCCAATTTGTGATAAAAATAAAGCTTGGAGAAGGGGCAGTTGCATTAACCACAGGCCCAAAGGTGATGCCAACTAGACTACTTAGGGAAGGGTTTCAATTTAATGCTAAAGGATTAAAAGAAACATTGGAGATTATTTTAAATTAATACTAAAGCATATATTTTAAAATCTTGGAATACATATGTCTTTTTATGGGGACATATGCTTTAGATTTTCAAATAAAATCGCACTGGCGTTCTCACAAAAGAAAACCAATAAGGATTATAGGGGAATTTCTCTCAGAGCTGGCTAAAATATTCGCTGTGTTTGGATATAAATAAAAAGTAGGGTCTTACAAAAAATTTGATTGATCACGGAAGCTATGCTCTGTTTATCTAGACCTGTCAATGGATGCGTCAAAGTATTTTCCAACACCGTATTCCCGTCTTCTGAAAAACTTCTCTGGATCTGGTCCAATTATCTGCATCTCTGGATGTTTTTTTCTGCTCTTCTAAGGCTATTTTCATCTCCTTTGTACAACCAGTTGAAAATGTGGCATCTTTCCCCGCCCAGATTGGAGGTACCTTCATGCCCATTAATTCAAAGCTCTTTTCAATGTCTGAGACAGTTTGAACGCCAGATATCAATTAGACCACTTCTCTGTACCATCTCCCACATATACATGAGGTCATCACCATCCATGCCAGGTTCAAAGTGCTCTGCTGGATTTATAATAAAAGTATCATCTAACTTTTGTCTGAGATAATTAACAAAGGTATTTAAAACCTTATGGCCATTTGGGTTTGACCAGGAATACTTCCCACAATTGCACTATAGAACATAATCTTTTGTCCATTTGCCCTGGCCTTCTTCATCTCATGTATAATGGATCTAGCCTTGGCTACAATCTCCTTCTCCGTTATCTTTCTGACCCTGGGACTCTTTTGTTTAAATGAAAAACTAACTATACCTTCTTCATCTCTATATATGGATATTATGTCCCTTGTAAAAAAAATGGGAGTTTAGTATTAGTCTCCTATAATTCCCATTTCCCTTTGCAATTACCAGGTCTGATTCTTTCCATGCCCTGGCAAAGGTCACTGTTGTACGATATAGGTTCAGTCTCTCTTTAGTACCATCAGATATAACTACCAGTCTGGACTCATTTAGATGTTTTAAAAGTTCCTTTTTAGATGTTTCTTTGCTATCAATAAATCTAGCATCTTCAAGGATTTGTTGTAATACAGAACAGTAGTCAATGTCCCAAAAAGTAGGGTAGTCAAAATAAAATCCTTCTTTTAATGCCAAAATCACCCTATGCCCCATCTTTATAAGTCTTTTGATAATGAGGACGTCGAAAACTATTCCACACTACTGTTTGGCAGATATAGTATTGTTAACTCAGCATCTCTTTGTCCCTTTGGGAAAAGGCCCTTTTCCAAAATTCCTTCAAAGCCCTGCATCTGGTCCAAGGTAGTTTGTATATTTGAATGATCTCCATTTTTCCATATCTCTTCACATAAAGACAAACAAAAAAAGTCGTTTTAACTCCATTAAATCTAACTCACATCTTAGCTCCTGGATATTTTTACACTCCAACCTATCAATTGGACACATACCCACAAAATCTGAAAATTCTGATGATTCTATAAAAGAAAATGCGTTTTTATTGTATTTTGACTTCCTTTTGGAATATGGATCTATTTGTGCAGATTGAGACAAGATTATGGTCAACATCCTCTTATTTAGTCTAGATGGAATAATAAAAGGAGAGCGATATGCCTTTTGAAATTTATGTTTACACAGGATGACTATTTTGCGTCTTGAATAATCGTCCTTTACAATGTGATAAATCAGCCTTACCAGTGATCTCCACAGGTTTCTATATTCCTTTTTTTAGTTCATCGTCTTTTTCAGATCTCAGTAAGATTCTTAACATTGAATCTGAGCATGGGACAAATACCTGATTCTCATCTAAATCCACCATAAATCTCATTTGTTCAGGGGATGCGTTTTCATATGGATTTGCAAAATACTCAATGTTATTTTCAGTCATAAAATGTAGTAGCCACGCATCTAAATAAGGATCCCTACCATAATATAGATCCAATACTGAGTTTAACTTTGGAATGGGAAACACCTATTACCTCCAGTTCAAGTTATTAGACTCACACCATATGTCAAAAGAGTGGGTTGCCCTCTCAACTATCATCTGCCTTCTCTTTGATTTTTTTTGCCCTAACATTTAGCGGTGCAATTAATCCAAAATTAATATTCATAGGCTGAAAATCCTTTACCTCTCTCCTCAAATGTGCCATTAAACCGCCAATTGCACACTGGACAGGGGGAAGTTTGACATCCTGGCCTGACAATTTTTTTCCACAAAATTATGCCTAACATAAGTCCGCACGCCGCAGATTCAACATACCCCTCAACACCTGTAATTTGACCCGCTAAGTATACATTCTTTAGTGATCTTACTTCCAGGTGGGGAGTCAAGACCCTGGGACTATTTACATAGGTATTTCTGTGGATACTTCCAAGCCTTAAAAATTCTGCATTTTCCAGGCCTGGAATCATGCGAAATATCCTTTTTTTGCTCTGGATAGGTGAGTTTAGTCTGAAACCCAACTAAATTAAACATTGTCTTTTCCCTGTTTTCAGCCCTTAGCTGCACAACTGCAAAAGGTCTTTTACCGGTCTTTGGATCTGTTAACCCAACAGGCTTAAGGGGACCATAGGCAAGGGTAAGCTCCCCCCTCTTGGCCATTGTCTCAATTGGAAGACATCCTTCAAAGTGTATCTCTTTTTCAAATCCCTTGGGTTTTACCTTTTCTCCCTTTAAAAGTTCTTCTCTAAATCTGTAATACTGCTCTTCTGTCATGGGACAATTTACATAGTCTGTGCTACCTTCTTCATATCTTGAACCAAAAAAAGACCCTGTCCCAGTTGATACTCTCAGCACTGACAATTGGGGCTATGGCATCGTAAAAATATAGCTGTTCTTCGCCAATTTTACCCATAAGATCCCTTGCCAGGGGCCCTGATATCAAAGGTCCTGCAGATATAACAACCATGTCAAAACCTGTTAAAAGGGGATCGCTAATAGATGTTATCTCTTCCCTTATTATTTCTACATTGGACTGTGAATCTAATTTATCAGTAATGTAATTGGAAAATAATTCTCTATCCACAGCAAGAGACTTCCCTGCTGGAACCTCGGTGTTACATGCTGCCTCCATTATCAGGGAATTTAGTTTTGTCATCTCCTGTTTTAATAGACCAACTGCACTGGTTATTTCTTTGGACCTAAGAGAATTTGAGCACACAAGTTCTGCAAGCCTATCTGATCTGTGGGCAGGGGAAAATTTTTTTAGGCTTCATTTCAAATATATGGACTCTATATCCTGCGCTGGATAGCACATTGGCCACCTCTGATCCAGCCAATCCTCCACCCACCACTGCTATTTTTTTTCTACTCTTTCCCATCATATTAAAATTATCTATTTAAAGAATTGGTTACATCCCTTAACCTTTCCCTAACTGTTATTAAATACCTTGCCATCTTTCCCCTGTGATCTGCAAAAATAGAATCATGGGCACCCCTTAAAACTATCAGGGGATCAAATGTACATATTTTATTCATGGCATCAAATGCCAGTTCTAAATTGTCTTTACCTCCCCTACTCTCAATTTCTGGATATAGGTGGGCAAGTACGTGCAAAAAGTCCCTTAAAACAAGTATTGCGCCCTGGGTATAGTATATTCTATCATCTAGCTCAGTGTATTTTACTTTTTCATTGGGCTCTACAAGAAGTCCCAGGGGCTGGTCTAAAAACTCCGGACTTAAGATAAAACTAAAGACAGAATACAACTTATCACTCCTAACATTGTAGACTGCATCGCCCTCCAAGAGTCTTTTCTCATATTTTCTGATCATCTCTATGCCCTTTTTGTATTGGTCTTCTGAAGAAGGAAACCACCAACTATCAGGGGTATAGGCAAAATATTCTTCCCTTGCTTTTTTTTAAGTCCTCATCTTCAGCACCAGCTCCACCATATTTTGCAAAATTGGTTGCAAAAAAAATTAGTCAGCATTCTAGTTGCAAAAATAACACCCCTTTGCCTATTGGCCCTATTATCAAGCCATGAAGTTGGAGAAATTATAATATCATTCACACTCCACCCAAGCCTTGAATTCAATTCTTTATCTAATCTGTTTATCATTGCTTCACAAAGGGCCACACCTTTTTTTTGCTGGAGAAGAAGTATATGAAGTTGTCTTCATTAAATTGACAATTGTATTGTCCAGTTTTGGAAATTCTGTTGGATCTATTAACCTGTAAAGACCATTTAGAGACCACAAAAGTCCCAGGCCAAGGGGCCATATTAATACAATTACCAATGCCAATATAACCAGATACTTGACCCACCACACCATTTCCTTTGAAGGCAAAGGTGGTACTACCCTCTTTCCAATCCTTTTTTTTACTTGTGGATTTTTTTCTTTGAACCGAGCTTGGCCTGGTTTGATGATTTTATTGAGTTATTTTTCTTATCCTGCATATTCAAGCTCCCCTCTATGTTTTTGTTTCATAAAAAAACCGACCAAAATTCCTTGAAACATACAGCCTTAATGGTTATTGTTACTATCTCAAATTTCAAAAAAATCACAAGGACTCGAAACGGCCATAATGAGAAAATTTTTGTTATATTCAGTTATTTTTTTGTTTGGTGCTTTTCTTATCTAATGGTTTTGCAACCACTATTAATCCAGGCTCCAAGGGGTCAATTAAAGTCAGTATACCAACTAAAGTTGTAGTGGGTGATCCCTTTGAAATACAAGTATACAATAGATCCTCTAGACAAAATATAAATATCTACTGGTTAGGTAGGAATATCTATTTAACACTACCAGGTAGCAGAAAACTAAACATCTTCCTTGGCAGTGACATAAAAAAAAGATAAGCCAGGGGTAAAACTCATTAAAATAACATATGGCAACAAAAAGATTAGAAAAAAAAATTTATCTAGAAAAAAAGAAAACTCAGTATAACCAGAATACATGTAGCCAAGAAATTTTCTTATCTTACTAAAAAAAGACCTAACTAGATATTACAGGGAAAAAAAGAATTATAGAGTCTATTTTACAGAGAGTCACAAAAAAAGCGCTATTTTGTCCCTGACTTTGTTCCCCCAATAATTCCCTTTAAAATATCCTCACCATATGGACGAATTAGAATAATAAACAATAAAAACCAATCCATCCACACTGGAATTGATATAAAGGCAAGAGAAGGAACTCCAGTTAAGGCCATTAATTCTGGATATGTGGCACTGGTCATAAATCAATTCTTTTCTGGAAAATCCATCTATATTGACCATGGAGATGGGATAGTCAGCATGTATTTCCACCTAAAAAAAATTTTAGTAAAAAAAAGGACAAATAGTAAAAAAAAGGACAGGTAATTGCACTTTCAGGAAAAACAGGCCGGGTCTCAGGTCCGCACCTTCACCTTGGTGTGAGTATCTTTGGCAGACTTGTGGACCCTGAAAAATTAATCAAAAAAATTCTAGACCAGCCAGATCCAATGTGGGATTGGTGGGCCCTTACTTAATCCTTTTCTATTAATGAATTTTCATGGTTAAAATATGTAGCAAATATAAGTCCCTTTCCTTTAAACATATTAACAGAACTAAACACATAGGAAGATAGTTTTTTTCTCATATCTAAATCCAGGGAATTAAAATAAGAGATCATCTCATTATCTTCCATTGTCTTTATCTCATCCCACATCTTTTTTGGTCCTGTAATATATCCCTGGACCTCTCATCTTTGTTTTTCTCAAATTCTATAAAAATATTTTTCCTTGAACCAGGACCTTATCAAGGTTTGATCTAATTTCATTCACAATTGCTTTTAGGGTATCATCATCTTTAATTTTATCTGCCAGACAAATCTTTTTATCATTAACAGAAAAATACAATTTTAAACATATCTCAGAATCGTGCTCTGTTGATTCTAATAAAAAAATCCTGGACATAAGTACCCCCTATAATTTTAACAGATTCTCGGTAGATGTTCTCCCTCTAACATTGAAAGGAGCCTTTTTCCACCAATCTTAGTGTTCAATACCACCTTGCCTTTAGGTGTTTCTTTGACTTGACCAATTAAGGTAGCGTCCTTACCCAGGGGATCTTTTTTTCATAATCTCAAGTGCGTCATCCACATATTTTTCAGGCAAAATACACAAAAACTTTCCTTCATTTGCAAGGTATAGGGGATCTAATCCAAGGATATCACAACCATCTTTTACCCCGGTTTTTATTGGGAGGGCATCCTCAAACAGTTCAATACACACATTTGATTGCAATGCTATTTCATTTAGGGTTGTGGCAACACCTCCCCTTGTTGGGTCCCTCATAACATGGACCTCAGGAATCTTTGAGACAAGTTCCAGGATTAAACTGTTTAATGGAGCACAGTCGCTCCTTACCTCAAAATCAAGGTCTATATCTTTTCTTGCTGTAAATATTGCCAGTCCATGATCACCAATGGTACCATTTATTATGACCCTATCACCTGGAGTTGCCCTTTTTCCAGACATTGGACAATCAACAATAAGCTCACCAATTCCACTGGTATTTATAAATATCTTGTCAATACTCCCCCTTGGAACCACCTTTGTATCCCCAGTTACAACTAAGACCCCTGCCTTTTTCGCAGTATCTGCCATGGATTTAACAATTTTTTCCAGATCATCTATCAAAAAACCTTCTTCAATTATAAAGCCACAGCTAAGGTATCTAGCCTTGCCCCCAACATTGCTATATCGTTTACAGTCCCGGAAATACATAGGGTGCCAATATCTCCTCCTGGGAAAAATATGGGATCTATTGTGTATGTATCAGTACTAAAAGACACTCTTTCAGATACTTTTAGATATGCTGCATCATCTAGAGAATTTAATATATCATTTGACAGATATTTTACAAAAATCTCCTGTATTAGTCTGTTACTTGCCAGTCCACCACTGCCGTGATCTAATAAAATCCTTTTCATACCCTTATACTCCATACTTATAATAGGCTGCACAACTGCCTTCTGTTGACACCATACATGGCCCAACTGGACTTATTGGTGTACACTTTTTTCCAAATAAAGGGCAATCCTTTGGAGAAATCTTTCCCTGCAAGACTTCACCACACCTACAACCCTTGGGTTGGGTTACATCTCTTGGTTTGAGCCCAAACTTCTTTTTGGCGTCAAATTCCACATAATCTCTTGATATCTCTAAACCACTTGCCTCTATCTCTCCAATTCCCCTCCAATAACCATCTGACACCTCAAATACCTCATTTATTACTTCTTGTGCCTTTTTATTGCCTCAGGCTTAACTGCCCTTGGATAGCAATTTATTACCTGAGGAGTTTCATTTTTATGCATTAGCGTAAGCATATATAATGCATCTAATATTTCCATTGGTTCAAAACCAGAAATTACTGAAGGAATATTGTATCTTTTGCGAGAAATTCATAGGGAGAGACCCCAATTATTGTGGACACATGTCCTGGCAACAAAAAGCCATTGATTTCAACATCCCCAGACTCCACCAAAAATTTTAGGGCTGGAGGAATTATTTTGTGATGAGATAGCACACTGAAATTTTTAATCCCCATTTTCTTTGCCTGAATTATTGTAGCTCCAACTGTTGGCACAGTGGTCTCAAATCCAATCCCCCAGAAAACAACCTCCTTGTCCTTATTATCCATTGCCAGCTTCAAACTATCCAAAGGGGAGTAACAAATGCTTATATTAGCTCCTTTTGCCCTTAGATCTTTTAAGGTCATACCCCTATGGTCAGGGACCCTCATCATGTCCCCAAAAATGGCCAAAATAATATCCTTTTTTTTCAGCAAGCTCCATGCCCATTGCAATGTCTATTGAATGGGTTACACATACAGGGCACCCTGGACCAGAGATGTGTTCTAGTAAGGGAGGGAAAAGTGACCTGAGTCCACTTCTAAATATTGATACTGTATGGGTTCCACATACCTCCATAAATCTAAATGGACCCTTTAAATTATCCTCAATTCTAGATACCAGCCCTTTTATATTCTTTTGAATATCAACCCCCTCCAAGATATCCCCCCTTTATTATAGATACTAACACAACTATTTCTACTACCACTCAAATTGAATATGACTAATTTTAACCAATTATAAAATTGAAGACCATCAAAAAAAATAAAAATCTTATCTAACAATCTCTGTTCCTATTCCAGCCTTGGTAAACAATTCCAAAATAATTGAATTCTCAATCCTTCCATCAATAATATGTGTCTTTTCAACTCCTTCTTCCAAGGCCTCAATACAGCACTTAACTTTTGGTATCATTCCTCCAGTTATAACTCCTCTGGATATTGCCTCTAAAGCATCCTTTCTTGTAATAGATGAGATAAGCTCACCCTTTGACATAATCCCTGGTACATCTGTGAGCAAAATAAGCCGTTTGGCCTGTAAGGCAGAAGCAACCGCAGCTGCAACATCATCGGCATTGATATTGTAGGTGCTTCCCATATCATCCACCCCTACAGGCGCTATTACAGGGATAAATCCCTTATCTTCCAGGGTCTTAATTAGTTCACTCTGTATGCTCACAACTTCTCCCACCTTTCCAAGGTCTATTATCTCAGGTGGGGCATCGTGCCTGGATACCACCATTTCCAGTTTTCTGGCCTTAATTATCCAACCATCCTTACCTGAGAGTCCAACACCATTTCCACCCATTAAATTTATTAAATTTACAATCTCTTTATTGACCTTTCCAACAAGTACCATTTCCACAACATCCATAGTCTGCTCATCAGTGACCCTTAGGCCCTCTCTAAATTTTGAGTCTATATTTAATTTTTTTAAGCATATTTCCAATCTGTGGACCACCACCATGGACTATTACAGGATTTATGCCTATGTATTTTAACAAAATCACATTTAAGGCAAAGGCCTTTTTGAGTTTCTCATCAATCATGCGTGCCCGCCATATTTTATCACTATGGTCTGCTTGTAAAATTCCCGAATATATGGAAGGGATTCCAGTAAAATTTTTGCCTTTCTTCTTTCTGTTTCCATATCCTATCACCTTTACAAAGAAATAAAAAAAGGGAGTCTCCATTGAGCAGACTCCCTTTTATTACCAATAGTTGTTTAAGTCAAATATCTAAGCAACTGCATCCAATTCACGTCTTGCAGCCATATCAAAGAGGACCCTTTCCCTGGCCTTATCAATACCAAGGGCCTTTCTCTTCTTATCTATATGGGCAATCATCATCTTTGCCATCTCATATGGATCAGCAGCAAATCCCCAATAGCCAAGACCCAATTTCTCCAGTCCACCCATTAACATATCATGGAACTTGGTCTTTGGTGTTGTTGGGAAGGTGACTCCAAATACAGTGTAGACTCCAGATGCAACAAAATATTGTCCAATGGAAATTGCCTTTTCACTCATCCACTCTGGGGCAGCACCTGCTGCTGGTAGGTCTGCAATGGAATTTCCAAGGCCACCTGTCTTCACGATCTCTGCAGCCGCTATCAAGATACGGCTGTTATCAACACAAGAACCCACTCCCAAAACAGGAGGCATACCAACAGTTTCACATACCTCAGCAAGTCCATCTCCTGCAAGGTGAGCAGCTTCTGGAACAAGTAGGCCTGCCTTGGCAAGGGAAATCTGAGAACAACCTGTCTGGAGTACAAGGACGTCTTTTTTTAATAAGCTCTTTTACCAATTCCACGTGTACATAGTCGTGTTTTACCCTTGGATTCGTGCATCCAACTACCCCTGCGACACCCCTAATCCTTCCATTTATGATATTCTCATTAAGGGCTTGTATGACGCCCTAAAGGTTCCACCTAACATATATTTGATATATTCATGGGAGAATCCATGGATTCCAGGATTTAGGATCTGTGGAATCTCCACCTTTACCTTTCTATTCTTAAACCTGGCAATAGCCCTAATTACGATCTCGTCTGTGCATTTTCTGGGATTGTGCTCATCTAATTCAATGTGCTCAGCACCTTCAATCTTACACCTTGGATTGGTTGTAAACAGATAAGTCTGGTAACATTTTGCTGCAGTGGAAAGTCCTTGCATAATACACTGGACATCAACACCCATTGCATCCACTGCACCTGTTGCAAGTACCAGTTCAGTGGAAAGAAAATTACCAGCATGGGGAATTCCATGTCTGGAGAGTACCTCAGCACCAGAACAACACATACCACAAATATTTATTCCCTTGGCACCAGCTTCTTTTGCAGCCTCAATTAAAGCTGGGTCATTTACAGATGCCAGCATTGACTCAAATAGATTTGGCTCATGACCATGGATTATGACATTTACATAATCTTCCTTTAATGCACCCATATTTACATTTGCCAGTACAGGAGAAGGAGTTCCGTAGAGTATATCAGAGATCTCTGTGGCCACCATTGAGCCGCCCCAACCATCTGAAAGCGCACACCTGTTAATCTGAACAAGGAGATTTTCATAGTGCTGGTCCACACCTATATGGGTCCTGTGCATGATTTCCATGATCTCCCTCATGGCACCCCTTGGAACTATCCCAAGTTTTCTCCATGTATCCAATGTGGCCTGTGGAACCCTCTTTGCAAAAGGGATTTCACCTTCAACCTGGGTATAGGTCCTCTCCAATTCTTCGTAAAGATCCTGGGCTATTTCTTTAATGGAGCGTCCTTCAGTTTCTATGTCTATTGATTTTGCAACCTCAATTAGCTTGATTGGATCCTTTATTTCATAGTCCTTTATCTTTCCATTAACCACTTCCCTGAAAAGGTCCAACATGGACATACCATGGTCAGTATGTGCAGCAGCACCTGATGCTACCATCCTGGCAAAATTCCTGGCCTGGATAGTATCTATTGTGGCCCCGCAAACGCCTGTTTTTGAATATGGATCCTTGGCATTTAAGCGGCATGGTCCCATGGAACAGTGCTTACAACATGCAGAATCTGAACCTATTGGACAGGGCTTCATATCTGCAGCACGCTCAAAGACATTGGAACAGCCATCCTTATGAGCCTTCTCCAGCATCTGTGCTGTGGCTTCACAGATTGTAAACTCTTCAGGGGAAAACTCTTTTTCCTTCACTTTTTTTGGCCTTCTTTTCCATATAATCCTCCCTTATGGATCAATTAAAAAAACTTTAAAAAAACAACTATCTTATTGAAATCCTTTACAATCTTTTAAAATTCACTGTATTGTATGTTCTAAAAATCTGTTTGTCAAGCCACTTAAACTTTTTTTTACTTGGTCTGAAAATTGGGCACAACGCATATACTTTATGCATTAAGTAGCATCAATAGTGCTCAGACTTCAAATCCCTGAGCATTAACTCTTCCACTGCCCTCTTTGGGTCTTTCTCTTCATACAATATCCTATAAACTTGCTCTGTTATGGGCATTTCTACATCTTTTTTGGTTCCCAAGAGATACAGTGCTTCACAGGTCTTCACCCCTTCTGCAACCATTTTCATACCTTTTAAAATATCCTCCAATCTCTCGCCTCTGCCTATTCTAAGACCCACCTGTCTGTTACGACTAAGGTCTCCAGTACAGGTCAAAACCAGATCCCCTAATCCAGACAGTCCCATAAAGGTCTCTTTCTTTGCACCCATTGCAACTCCAAGCCTGGACATCTCGGCAAGCCCTCTTGTTATAAGGGCAGCCCTGGGATCATACCCAAAGCCAAGACCATCACATATACCAGCACCAATTGCTATGACGTTTTTTTATTGCCCCACCAAGTTCAACTCCCCTGTAATCTTCGTTTAAGTACACCCTGAACCTTTTGGTTGAAAAAACCTTTTGGAGTTTCTCACCTATTTGACTCTGGGAACATCCCAGGGATACTGCAGTGGGGTATCCAAGACTAACTTCTTTTGCAAAGGATGGCCCTGAAAGCACAGCATATACAGGGTCAAGACCCAAGAGTTCTTCCATTATAACTTCAGATATTGTTTTAAGGGTTCCCACCTCTATACCCTTACTTGCAGAAACAACTATTTTATTCTTCTCAAGATATGGTCTTATCTCCGTAACCACCCCTCTAATAAACTGAGCAGGAACCACGATCAAAATAAAATCCATATTCACCACTGCGTCTTTTAAAGAATTGGTAAACTTAAGACCACTATTCAATTTTATATCTGGCAAAAACCAGGTATTTATTCTCTTTTTCCTTATCTCCTCTAAAAGTTCTATCTCCCTTACCCATAGAGTAGTATTATGGCCTTTGGATGCCAATAGATTAGCAAGGGTAGTACCCCATGAACCAGCTCCTAAAACTCCTATTCTCAATTTAATATCTCCTTTACGTTATTTTTCGGGAGTTTCTAACCTTTTTAAATTGAGTGGTCAAGGGCTTAATGGTTTATCTTTTGGGTTTATTTCCATCTTTTCTTGACAAAGTCATTCCGTATACTCTACCATTTTTTGGTCATAATTAAAAAAAAGTTGCTTATTTCATTAACTCTGATACCTCAAGTTTTGATAAGTCCGGGATAGTAGCGCCCCTACTTGAATCGTGAACCGTAAATTGGATGAGGGATATGGAACAATTGGTAATGGGAAGATAACATCTCAACGTATAAACGTGCCAACATTATAAATTGAAATGGATTAAATACAAATGAATGATAAAATAAAATTTAATAGAATAGAACTTGAAATATTAAAGATAGTCCAGGACAATATTCCAGATAGCCCCATGCCTTTTATGGAAATTGCAAACACAGTGGGAACCACTGAAGATAAGGTAATAACTTTTTTTTAAACGAATTAAAGACAAAGGGAATAATTAGACGGTTTGGTGCCACTTTAAAACACCAAATAGCAGGATATGAGTGCAATGTAATGGTTGCATGGAAGATCGATGACGAGGAAAACATAGATAATATTAAAGACATATTGGTAAAACGGCCAGAAATAACCCATTGTTATATAAGAAAGACCTCCTCTACCTGGCCATATAATTTATATACAATGATACATGGTAGGTGCCAAAAGGAATGTATTTCTCTTGTGGAAGAATTAAAAAAAATTAACTGGAATCACAGAATATCAACTCTTGTTTAGCGATGAAGAACTCAAAAAGACCTCAATGAAATACTTTTAGAAAAAGGAGATACACCATATGGATCTGTCAAAAAAAATTATATAATAGGGCACTTGAAGTAATACCAGGAGGGGTCAACAGTCCTGTTAGGGCATGCCTAAGTGTTGGCACTAAACCTATTTTTATAAAAAAGGGCAATGGCAGTAAGATTTATTCTGTGGATGGGGAGGAATATATAGACCTTGTATTATCATGGGGTCCCTTGATTTTGGGCCATGCACATCCAGAGGTAGTGGATGCAGCAAAAAAAAGCCATTGAGAAAGGTTCCAGCTTTGGCGCTCCTTGTGAGTTAGAGGTAATCATGGCAGAGATGATCTGCGACGCTATACCCAGTATAGAAATGGTGAGGATGGTAAATTCAGGCACAGAGGCAACCATGAGTGCCATACGCCTTGCCAGGGGTTATACCAAGAGGGAAAAAAAATTGTAAAGTTCAATGGATGTTACCACGGCCATGTGGATCACCTTCTGGCAAAGGCAGGCTCAGGTGTGGCAACCCTGTCTATTCCTGGTACACCTGGTGTTCCCGAAGAAATTGTAAAAAAATACCCTTGTTGTGGAATTTAATGATATTGAGGCTCTAAATGAAATTTTTGAGAAACACGGAGAAGATATAGCCTGCGTGATTGTTGAGCCAGTTGCGGGCAACATGGGAGTCGTTCCCCCTAAAAGGGGTTTTCTAGAGGGTGTTAGGGAGATTACAGCAAAATATAAAAGTCTTCTTATATTTGACGAAGTCATAACAGGATTTAGATTTACCTATGGAGGTATACAAAATATCTTAAATATACAACCAGATCTAACCTGTCTTGGGAAAATAATAGGAGGAGGATTTCCAGTAGGTGCCTTTGGCGGAAAAAGAGAAATAATGGAACATTTAGCACCACAAGGAGAAGTATATCAAGCTGGCACCCTTTCTGGTAATCCAGTTGCCATGGCTGCTGGAATTGCAACCCTGGAAGTTTTAAAACACAGTGACTACAATAAACTTACTTCCTACACAAAAAAAGTTGGTTGACACCATGAGGGCAATTTTCAAAGAAAAATCCATTCCCTCTAAAATCAACCATATGGGATCAGCATTTACGGTGTTTTTTACCGAACTAGACGAAATAACCAATTTCAAGGAAGCAGCAACCACAGATGTGAATATGTTCTCAAAATTTTTTTGTTCACATGAGGGACTCAAATATATTTATAGCCCCTTCCAATTTTGAATGTCTATTTACCTCCTTTGCTCATACACAAGAGGACCTGGAAAAAAATTACAGAGGTTGTGCAAAACTTCAGCCTTTAAGACAGATAGGTTATTCAAATATGGTCCTTGACAAATTGAATTTTATTAAAGTAAAAAAATGCAAAAATTCTTAACAACATATGTATTACAAGGAGGTAATTTTCATGAAAAAGGTATTTCTCTTAACACTAGCAGGGGCTCTTGTTTTTTTCATTAATGGGGATCGATTCAATTATAGCCATGAAGATGCCCAAGACAGTATTGATGAATGCATCACAGGGTAAGACAAAGAACCCAGTTTATGCACCTGTAAACTTTCCCCATCAAAAACATCTAAAATTGGGCTGTCCTGTATGTCACCACAAGTGGACCGACAAAAAAAATCCCCCAAAAAAAATGTGTTGACTCTGGTTGTCATGATATATTAGGAGCCAAAGGCGCCCAGATGAGGGCAAAAAAATTCTGCATATAATGCTTTTCACAATAGAACCAGCGCCCACAGCTGTATTGGTTGTCATCAAAAAAAAGAAAAAAAACAAAATGTGGCCACTGGCCCAATTGCTTGTAAAAAAATGCCACGTTAAATAAAAAAAAAGGGGGGGGTATCCCCCTCTTAGTGGAGATTTTCATGGCAAAAAAAACAAGAAGACATTTTAGAATTAACAGACATTGTTGAAGAAGGCGATGTAAAGGGGACAAATGAGGGGAATGATCTGGACAAAGAATTAGAAGAACTTCTTGACGGTACAGAGGAAGATCTGGCAAAAAAATCAGAATGGAAGTGAAGAAAAATCCTTGGATGAGGAGTTGAATGCACTATTAGATGGTGATGATTCCACAGCTTCTAAGGGAGAATCTACCACAGAAGAAGATGAGTTGGACATTGATTCAATATTTGAGAAATTAGACGAAGATCTAAATATTGATGAAGAAGAGGAAGCCCAAGAAAAAGCAACTTCTAATGCTGAGGAAAGAGTAGAGGATAAATCTACAGACAGTGAAAATGGCTCTAAAACAGTAGATCAAGATGATATAGATTCACTCTTTGACCAAATGGACGAGAAGACGGCTGTAGATAATGAGTCTAATCCTCCTGATGAGACTCAAGCTACAGAAGATAGTTCAATTGAGGAAAATAAAATCCAAGAGGAAGAAGAATTAATAGGAGGAGTTGAAGAAGAAACCCAAAGTATAGAAGAGCCAAAGCCCATTTCTGAAGAAGAGGACAAAGTGGTCAGTGAAGGGTTTTTAGCATTGGAAAATAAACTTCATGACCTTGAAGACAGATTCTCCAAATTAGAAGATACACTATTATCTAAATTAGAAGAAATCGCCAATTTTGAAAAGAAGGTAGAACAGAAAATAGATGTCCATGATATATTAAATAAATTTGATGAGTTTAGAGATGACATTAAGGCTTCAATAGACATTGTTAACAAAAAAAATAGAAGACCTCTCCACTAGAATAGATAACATTGAAACGTCTCAACAAAAAGTTATTAAAGACTTTTTTTGATGACTTAAAAAAAAGAACTAATAGAAGAAGTCCATAGGCTAGTCCCAGTTGAAGCTGCCAGGATTGTGAGAGAGGAAATAAAGGCATTGGAAGAAGAACTAGAAGAGGATTAATAAAAAGGAGGAGGTGCCAAGCAGGTTTCTCTTCCTTTTTTCCGTCCGGAAAAGACCAGGTCACAAAGGCCAGGCCATTTCCCCAATCCGGACGGTTTTTTTATTTTTAGTAACCTAGAAATTATAACAGGTATTTTGGTATGAAAGATAAAGAAATAAAAAAAATGGCAGTCCAGGTTACAAAAGAGATCATAGTTAAATTCATTGAAATTGGAAGGATATCTCCTACCAATTTTGACCAATTTTTTTGCTCCAATTTATAGGGAGGTGTTAAAAACCATTGGATCTCCATGGGAAACTAATGATGAAGATAGAGAAAAATAAAACCACGATACAGTCCAGGGACTATACAGTAGCCAGAATGTTTTCCAGGATAGCACCATGGTATGACTTTTTAAATCACTTTTTAAGCCTGGGAGTTGATATCTATTGGAGAAAAAAAATTAATTAACCTGATTACTCCCTCAAAAAAGGGTCCCATTTTTTTTGGACCTTGCCACAGGGACCATGGATGTGGCAAAGGAGATTGAAAAAAAATTTGGCCACAGGGGAGGGATAATTCTTGGAATGGATCTATCTTTTGAAATGTTGAGTCATGGCAAAAAAAAACTCAAAAATTCTAAAATATATCCAGTATGTGCCAATGCAAAAGAACTACCCATTTCAACCTCAAGTGTGGATTTTGTCACAATAGCCTTTGGGATTAGAAATATCAGTCCCCGCTTAGATACATATTCTGAGGTCCTGAGGGTGCTAAGACCTGGAGGAAAATTTCTTATCCTGGAATTTGGGTCAAGCCGAAATAAAATTCTCTTTGGTTTATACAATCTCTATCTAAATCACATATTACCTAAAATCGGGCAGTTAATCTCAAAGGACCCTTTAGCATACACATATCTCAGTGAAACCATAAAAAAAGTTCCCCCTGGCACAAAAATTACAAATGGAACTCCTAGAGGCTGGTTTTAAGGATGTGCTTTATTTTCCCCTGACCTTTGGAATAGTAAATATCTATGTTGCCACAGCCTCCAACTAGTTAATAAAACAATTCTTATTAAATTCTTTGAAAAAAATTACTTAAGTCCTTTGAGTAATAATCCTGTTATACAGATCCACCCCATAACTGGTTTCTTTGGGCTCTCCTTCTTTTATTTTAAAAGTTCGTCTTCCATCATCCAACCTTTCTGCTCTGAGAAAAAGAACTTTTTTCATCCTCTTTTCCAGGAAACTACTGGCAAAATCATAGAGGTGGGTAACATAAAATATCCTGATATGGTTTTCCATCAAGGCACATACAACCTGCCTGGCGATTTCTGAGCCTCACGTTCATTGGTAGATGCAAAGGACTCGTTGAGTAAAATAAGACCATTGGGTTTAACCATCTCAACGATGTTACTCATTCGTTTCAATTCCTCTTCGAACTTTCCACTTTCTAGGGTTTTGTCTTCTTTTCGTCTAAAATGAGTAAAGACTCCTGAGCATAGATTGGTCTCAAATGATTTCGCCGGAACAAACATGCCTGCCTGCAACATCAACTGAGCCTGACCAACACTGCGCAAAAAAAGTGGTTTTGCCTCCCTGATTTGCTCCGGTAATTATCACCAGATCCTTTTCATTTCCATTGATATCATTACCTACAACTTTGTTCTTTGTGATCAAGGCCAGGGAAATATCATAGAGATCAGTGCAGGAAAAATTATGTTCTTCATGTTCAAGAGGATGGGGAAAACAAATATCTTCCCCTACTTGCCTCAGCTGTTCATAAAGATTTAAGCAACCAATATAGAATGCCAGCTCCCAGCGCAGCACATTGAAAAAAACTTTCAATATGAGATGCAGCCTGAGCTACTGCACTTGCTGCCCTGGCTAATCCCCTATCCCTTAACTCACCTAGTACTCGCGCTCCATGCTCATCTCGTGGATGGAGGGTACAAGAATAGGTGGGCGATCTTGAAGCAAAGATACGTTTTAACCAATTATAATCCTTAGTCTTTGGTTTACATAACATGTAATTTATACCCTGGTTTCCTTTTCCCAATTGTGCACTAAGTAGAATGCCTTTTTTTAAAATACAATGCCTTAATTTGCTCTTCAACACGGGCAAGATAATCATTATCCAGTTCTTGCTGAACCATGGTAAAAAAAACGGAGAAATCCTTTTGATTCAAACTTTCTCCCATTTTTATCAGCTATTTCACGGAGCTTCCATAACAGATCAAGGGAAGTTTCCAGGATCTACGACCACTATTTAAAATATAGGTTGGACTCCAGTGACGGGGAGAGAGCCACAACCACTGTTTCTTTTTTTCTCTGTTCAAATTCCAGGGGAATAGAATATATTTCCCGAACAACAGCCGGATGTTTCAAACAGTCTTTAAGTATTTCCTGTCTGTAAAAAATTTCCTCTCTTGTATGTAAACTGGAGAATAAAACACATCGGACTACCTCAAATATAAATTCGTCTTCTTGCGCCATGGCCTCTAGCAGGGGATAAAGATCCAGATCCTGTATAAGATCTTCTAAATTAGGCGGCAATTTATATGATGTCTCAAAATCTTTAAGGGGATGGAGCAGAAGCACCTTCATTGTGAGAGACGTTCCTTAATTTGTTCATATGTTAAAGCATGCTTTTTAGCCAGTGAAAGTGCATAGGCCAGCCCAGTAGGAGATTTTCTCATGATTTTAAAGGTCCGAGTAGTTGGATCCTTGGGATCCACTATAGCCACCATGCTGATGGTTTTCTCATTAAAAGAGCTGAGTTCATCCAAAAAGGCTACCCATACGCCCAGTGCATCCAGGTTTGTAAGCCGATCCATAATTTTTTTTACTCAAAAAGAGTGCGTCCTGAAGTGTTGTTGAAGAAAAAAATCTCGTTTAAAATAAAAATACTATTGCCAGTAATTTTAGAGAGGATGTCACAAATCCTGATCAAATCGTCTTCAAGTTTTCCGTGTAGATTCCTTATATCTTCCTCCTGCTGGAAATGGGTAAAAATGTTGTCAAACAAAAAAAAGGCGTGCTTCACGAGCAGGAACAGGACAACCTAAACTCGCAAGATAATGCAATTGCCCGAACATACGGGCGAAAGTAGTTTTACCCCCTTGATTAGGACCTGTAACAACTATAATCCTTTCAGGATCCTTTAAGTAAAAATTATTTAATACGATTGAGTCTTTGTTTCCATTAGATTCAAGTGCCAGGGCAAGGTCAAACCCTTCCCGCACGTAAACCTCTTTACTGGTAGCACTTACTATGGGATAGCAAAAAGGAAGGCCCTTGATTTTAAGATCTGTTACTAATTCCAGATAACTTATATAGAATTGAACCTCTCTTTCAAAAGATCTAATAGTTGCATCCAGAAAATTAGAATAATGTTCACAAAAATGATCCAGATCTTCAAAAGGACCGGGATATAACTTAGAGACGAACTCCAGGATCTTTGATTCAATGTGACTCATGCCCGATCTTTCTGAGAATCTAACCAGGTAACTCTCCTCATCCCCCTGTCGGAACTTTTCGAATGTTTTCTCTATTTCCGGACTGTAGTCAGATTCTCCTTCATATGGTTTTACTTTAAATCTTCCGCTCTCCACTACTATACAATATCTTAACTTTGAGAGAGACTCCTTTATATTATGGGACTCAAATAAGAGAGATTGGAACTCCCGGGATTCAACATAACTCTCTACGTATTCACGAAACGCCAATAACCCCCGCGATTTCATAGGAGATCTGGACAACTGATGGGTCAGGGTCTTAAGTGCATCACAGTAAATAAGCACTGCTTCCAGCACCCACCCCTTTTTATGATAGGAAAAGTCAAGTGTATCTGCTACTTCTAAACAATGATACACTGTGTTCATGCTCTCACAAAATGCCTTGATATTTCCCATAAGGCTTCATCTTCTAAATCCCGCATTACTTCCTGTCTAAACCAAATGGTGTCAGGGTCATGTAGTGGCGTCCAAAAAAAAGGGTATAGATTATATTCCTGCCTGTTACCTATTATTGTCTCTACCACCTGGTGAAGGTGCAGATCAGAAAAGAAATCAGGTTCATTTGATGTGTTATACTGAAAACTGCATCTAGGATGCAGAATACTAAAGAACACCACAACTACTCCCTATCTTAAAACCAACACAAACCAACTATAACAAGTAAGGCAAGAAATACATAGGTAGTGTAGGTGGTCACTTCTCCTGAGTGTATCTTGGCTATTTTTCTTGCCAACCATGTTGGTACGTTGATTAGAGGATAAAAAAACATACCTGTCAATTAAATGTAGTTGAATCTTTTCCCTTTTTATCTCTAATTGAAATCCACCAATATTCTTTTGTTTTTCCACTACCCTTGGTCTTAGTAGTGAATTAAAAATGACCATTACTGGTTGAGAAAATCCTGTAGCAGTATAAGTCATCTCAGGACAGAAGTTTGAAATTCCTCCATCCCACCTTGGAAGATATTCTAGCTTTCTTTTTCTTGAAAAAAAAGAACCATACAAAAATCATGGTGATCCCAATAATAGCTAAAATTGTAATCAGTGTATAAGCAGGAGATGCAGCAAAAACCACTGGATTTTGTGTGCCACCTCTGTGCATAATTACAAGTCCCCTTCCAGGTAGTATATTTTTTCCAATCTGAGCTCCAATGTTGTGAAAATCTTCTATAAACGACCTAGAAAGATGGGATGGACCCTTTACTTTAAAATTGTTAAAAAAAAGGAGGTATGAGTGAATCCTCGGATTTTACCCCTGAAAAATTAAAAACTACGTTGTCCAGCGATGGTATCACATATGTTGGCAATATTCCTAAACCCAGGCAAAAAGCTCCCAAAATAGCCATGGAAATTAAAGAAGATCTGTTTCCCTCACTGATATTTCCAATGTTTTTACTCCTGGGCATTCCCAAAAATCCCATTGCAAAGGCTCTAACAAAACAGCTAACCGCTAGCCCTGCAGTTAAAGCAAGTAGAACTCCAGAGAATACAAAGGCTAGTTTTACACCTGAAGAAGTTATTTCCACACTCCTTAACAAAACCTCTAAGGTAAGCCATTCACTTACAAAACCATTAAAAGGAGGAAGTCCTGATATTGATAATACTCCTATAAGGATCAGTGAGCCCACATATGGCATCTTCTTAAGTAATCCTCCCATATTGTCCAATGATGAGGTAGTTATCTTTTCTTCAACTTCACTTTGTCCCATAAACAAAAGGGTCTTAAATATAGAATGATTGAGTATATGATAAAAACTCACAACAAACGCCATTGCAGCGTATGCCTTTAAATTTAAAATCAGAAATACAAAACCAGCCCCAAGTCCAGTGGTAATAATGCCTGCATTTTCAATTGAACTGTGTGCCAACACTGCTTTGAGATCATCTTCAATTGTTGCATACAAAATTCCTATAATAGCAGTGATGGCACCAGTAATTAATACAATTATCGCTGGTATAAGATTATTTATGGGAAGCAAATCAAGATTAACCTTTATAATTCCATAGATTCCCAGGTTTAGGCTCACCCCTGCAACTAAAGGAATAAGGGACCTGTCACATGCTTTATATGCCCTTGGTAGCCAGAAGTTAAGGGGTAAAATCCCAGCTTTTATCCCAAATCCGATAAATGACAGAAAAAAATATCCACCCTCTTAAATTTGAAGGTATATTTTTATAGGATAATTTTATAAGGGTAAAGTCTGTGGACCCTGCTTTATTTGATAGTAACACAAATGCTATAAGCACGGCTATGGTGCCAGCTTCTGAAATAGCAAGCATAATATAACCAGGCCGTTCTTTACCAGATATAGCTATAATTACATATATTATAATAGACATAATCTCCCATGATATTATAAATGAAAAAAACGTCATTAGATACAAAAATCAATAAACATGAAATAATTAAAGAGAAGAATAAAAAAAGATAATACTCTAATATCTGATCTATTTTTGAATTTATTAAATGAAAAAAATTGAGCAACAAAATGATATAATAGATATAATTATCATAAAAAAAAGAAGATAAAGTATTTATTGAAATTTTTATTGTCTGTTTACCAAATATATTCCAAAGAGATATATCAATATTATGACTGTTAATACATCCAGAAAAAGAACATATCAATAAAAATATAGAACCAATAATACCAAGTATTAAAGTTAGAGAGGGAAGATATCTTTTAGGAAAAAAATATTGAGGACATCATAGCGAAAACAAAACAACATAATGCAAGAAGCAAGGTCTGTTCTAGAAACATACTTCCTCCTTAGACTATTTAGGATTTATTTCTTTATTACACACCATCATAATTGCATGTAGTATAGCTAGTGGTGGAGGAGGACAGCCAGGGACATAGATATCTACAGGAATAACTTCTGATACAGATGAATATGTGATAAAATCTGGCTGAAATATTCCACCACTCACTGAACATGTGCCCACAGCAACTACCCTCTTTGGAGAAGGCATGGCCTCGTATGCTTTAATTAACGGCATTTTCATATGTTCTGTAAGGCAACCAACCACCAGCAATATATCTGCCTTCCTTGGGGTGGGAGTAATAAAAAAATCCCAATCTGTGCATGTTGTAATATGGATTATTAAGCAGTTTCACTTCATTTAAGCATGCTCCACAATCACCAGCATCAACCACCCTTATGTGGGCAGATTTCTTAAAGATCGAGGGAAGGGAAAAGTGTTCATGAACTGCCTGGGCCCATTCATAATCCATAGCCCATGATATTGAATCTTTGCCATGTCTTATACACCTAAGACAATGAATACATTTTGAGATATCCACCCTGGGTATATTATCTTTCATATATATAGCATTTGTTGGGCATATCTCTATTATTTTTTCATAAATTTTATTCCCCATATAAGTAACTGGAATTCCTGGGGTAATTCCTGGGGTTTTGTCCTTCTTTTTGGGATACTTTGTTGTAATTATACCTCTACTTAACCCTGTTAAAACCCACCTACTCATATTTAACTCCCTAACTTAAAGTAATTTTTTTTATCTATCATTATCTGCTGCACTAAGTCCAAAGGTTGCCAAAATTATTGGGAAGTCTTGAAAAGCAAAACCCTCAACAGCTAGGTGATATCCATGCCAATTAAAAAAAAGATGGAGAGATTACACGATAGCGGCCTATTTTACCTCCATCTTCTATGCGAACAAATTGCACACAAAGTCCCTTTGGGCCTTCCACAATCCCTATTCCACTACCTCTCTTTAATTGGACATTGGTGTTGACTTTCCCCTCAGGTAACTTTTTTTACAATTTGTTCCATTATGTTATAGGATTGTTCTATTTCAGAAAAAAAATATCCTGAGTCTAGCGTATCCATCACCTTCTTTTTCTAAACTCACGTCAAATTCCATATCTCTATATTCAAGATAAGGTATATATTTTCTAACATCATTATTATAACCTGTAGCCCTGGCCACTGGCCCCACCATTGCATAATCCTTTACAGAAGATATATCCAGGACACCAACCTGTTCTAGTCTATCTAAAAAAGTGCTAGTTGATATGAGCATTTTTTTTATTTTTCCAAGTTCTTTTAGAATCTTTCCTATCTCCTTGGTTTTCTCTATTATTAATTCGTCCTTTATATCCCAACTAAGCCCCCCAATTTGATTAATAGAAAAGAGATACCTATGACCCGTAAGTTCCTGACTTATTCTAAGAAGTCCCTCTTCTAAAATGCTAACCTGATTTTCAGCCACTAAAAGTCCTGTTGAATTGCAAATTCTACCAATGACTTCTATGTGGTGTCTAATCCTTTCCAACTCGGCAAGATACATTCTGAGAAAAGAAGCACGCTCTGGTATCTTTATCTGACAGATCTCTTCCACAGCAAGACAAAAGGCCAGGGAATGGGAAACAGCGGTTTTTCCGCAGATCCTTTCACTCAATAAAAGTACCTGATAAACAGGTTTATTTTCGGCTTTTTTTTTCTATAGCACGATATTTATAAAATAGTCTCGGATGACACTTTATAATTTCTTCACCTATTGTTTCCAATCTAAAATGCACCGACTCCTCTTCGCCAGAGAAAATAGGTCCTATTGGCATAATAAAAGAGCCTTTTTCCTTAACAATTCTTTTTGTCCCAATGTCCTTTCTATAGAGAGGCACTATTGAAGACAAATCGAAATCAGGCCTCATTGGTTCAACATCTTCCGGCCATATATCGTCGTGTAATATAAAATCTCCCAGTTTTGGATGTCCCTCAAAATTAATACCGAATAAATCTTCTAGTTCCCTTTCAAACCAATCAGCTCCATGAATGTATGTGCTAACGCTCTTAAATGTTTTTTTCAATTATTGGCATCTTAGTGGTAATTATAATCTTTTTACCTTTGGATAAAAATATATAATAAATTATCCAATTTTTATCTTTAGTGTCTAATACTATCCCCGCAAATGGTAATTCATTGTTATTAAATAAGGTGTTTAATAATTGTGGATTATTTTCCATGGTTGACTCTATCTCTACCTTGTCTCCATCTACATTAATATCAATTTTAAAATCAGATAATATATCTATATTTATTGATTTCATTGATTAACCTCCAATTGAGAGTGCCGCAATTTTTGCAATTTTATAGATCCATACAGGATATATTCCAAATATGATTACTGGTAACCCAGATAACAAAAGTCCTATTTTCATTGAGATTGGTATGTTGTCCATATATATAGAGTTTTGTTTTATATTATTTTTGGAAAAAAACCATTCTACTGATATGATTCATTATAGCAAAGAATGCAATTATGATAAATATTGCAAGAAATGAAATCATTATATAATGTCTAGAATATAAAGCTGATTTTATAATAGAAAATTCACTGAAAAATACCAAAAATGGAGGTGCACCAGCAATAGAAAGTCCTGCAATAAGTAAATATATACCAACAAAAGGTGAATTCTTTATAAGAGATTTAATTGAACTAATTTCTCTGGTATTGTATAAAAATAATACTACACCTGCAGCATAAAAACACATTGACTTTGTAATTGCATGTGCAATTATTTGAAGCATACCTGAAATATTGCCTGAATATGAAACTATACTGAATGCAACTAAAATAATTCCCATGTGTTCCACAGTGGAAAACGCAAATAAGCGTTTATAGTCCTTAACCTGTATTATTAAGATTGCAGCTACCCCTGTTGATATTAGGCCAAATATAAGTATTAGGTAAAATATATTTAGTCCATGAACATGTTGTATAATTGGAATGAATTTTAGAATTACATACAGGACTACTGATGTTTCAATGCCTGATAATAGCGCACACACAGGAGAAGGCGCCTGGCTATGTGCATCAGGTAGCCATGTGTGCATTGGAACCAGGCCTACTTTTGTGCCAAATCCAATTAAAATCAAAAAAAAGCTGGTTTTAACTAAAATCGGAGATAGAGCTGGTGCAATTTTCTCAAGTCCTGTCCAGGTATAATTTTCTATTCCTGCTTTTTTTAGCTGCTGCATATAGTATGAGAAATCCTAAAAGTGCAATTCCTGCCCCCATTAAGGTTAATACTACGTATTTCCAGGCAGCCTCAAGGGCCTTATTTGTATTTTCAAAACCAACTAACATTACTGAGAATAAGGTTGTCAATTCTACTGCAATCCAAACTACGTTTGGCTCCTGAATTAAAGGAACAATTAACATTGAAAAGACAAAAAGACTATAATTTAAATAATATCTTTTTATTAGCCTTTTGCTCTTTATCTGCATATATCCAATGGAAAAAATAGATGCACACAAATTTACAAATCCAATTAAAAGTAAAATAACAATCCCGAATCCTTCAATTCCAATTAATCCATACTTAGATCCAATAAACAAATTGGATGAATTTAATTTGGTTGTTAAATAGAGAGCAATTAAAAATATAAATAATGCACCTATAACTGTAATATATTTACAATAATAATTCCAATTAAATATTATACACATAATAATACAAAATATGGGAATAGACATTAAAACATATAAAATGGACATTACTTTGCCTCCTCCCTGAGGAATTTTAATATTCCAACAAAAGTAGTACCTGTTTGTTCATGTATTTTTCTGGTAAGCACTCCTATTACAAACACTAGAATAAGTATATCAAAGGCAGCCACCAGTTCAGTTATCACAGATAAATCTGGAGCCAGTGATATACCCGCAAAAAAAGGCCCCATTTTCCATGGCCAGTATCCCTAATAGTTGTGGTATTGCTTCCCTTCTAATAGTCAGAGTAAAAGCTCCAAGTAGAAATCCAGAAATACCTATAGGAATATTTACGTAAAGTGCAGGCCATGGGCCAAGTTGATGCATTATGGGATATGCAAAAAAACCATCCTATTATTGTTAAAATCAGAGATACAATAAGAGATGAAGGAATATTCAAAACATGTTCAATCTCTCGTTTTGTATAAACAGTGGAGGGTAGCAAGAGTTTTAAAACATATGGAATAAGGATAACTTTGGTTATCAAATTTATAATTCCAACTCCTATGAGGTGAAATGATTTTATCTCTACTCCAACCAAAAAGGCAGAACATGCCAGAAAAAAAGGATTCCAGGATAAAAAAACTTAATACATGTGCCTATTTGGCGACCTGCAACTAAAAAGAAAGCACAGACAAGAAAAAAAATCCGCCAGCAAGTGCATTTAAATTCATTAGTAAAGAAATATTTGTATCCATGATTCCTCCCGGGTTTAATGTTGAAAAGCACTCATTATCATTGCAATTGTTGCAATTACAAAGGCCGATGCCATAAATTCAGTGATTCTATATAACCTCAGTTTTGCAAGGGAAGATTCAATTATGGTAAGTACCACCAAAAAAAATTACAATCTTAGAAAAAATTAGAGGAATAGCCAGGATTAATTTTATGAAATCCTTAGTTGAAGCAAGCCCCCAGGGAGTTACCAATACATTTAAAAAAATACACATAAGTACAAAAAAACTTCATATAACTTCCCCATTTCATCAGGCTGCACCTTTTCCAGAAAATTCCAGGGACTTTGAATCATCTATCATTGCCAGTTCAAAATGACCTGATGGATTATCTACAGGTATGCGTCCCTTTTCTGCAAGGATCAACATCAAAAATGCAATTAAGATTAAAATGTGGGAGGGCTCAAAAAAAATTGCTTATGGGACTAACCCATTTTTGTTGAACGATAAAAGGAATAGTTGAATCAGCTACATATGATACAGTAAAAAAATACGATAATAAAAATTGGCTCTGCCAAAAAAACCAACCATTCTGGTTCTACTACTTCCCATTGCTCCATAAGGATTGGAGGTATCCACAGCTGCCAGGGTGGAAAAAAAATCCAGCAAGTGCGAGGACAAATCCTCCACCAACCATATCGCCCATAAATGCCCAAAAGAGGGGATAATCTGTTAACACAGGAATAAGCAAAGTTACAAACAAAGGAGCCATAAAAACCAGATAGGGGGTAAAACGAAATATCCAGGTAGATCCTGTAGGGACTATTTCGTCTTTGGAAAAGAGTTTATATAGATCCCTGTAGGGCTGGAATATGCTGGGACCGGTCTTTGATTGAACTATTTCTTTTAATTTATTCAATATACACGCAGAGTGGGGATAGTCCCATTACAACAAACATCTGCATTAAATTAAAGACAACAGATTTTAACATGATCTCTTATCCTCCCCAAAAGAAATAGACAAAAGAATATTATTTCCTGCACTCCTACAGTTGCAGGTTAAGCAAAAGAAACAAAAATCTCTTTAGATCTAACTGACCTTTAATCTCAGGAAATATTTCACCAAAAAAAGTGGGGGAAAATAAAAGGAAATAAATGGATGGGGATAAAAATATTTGAAAAAAATTCTCATCTGGAGCCCTCCCTAAATTTATTAGGCAGGAGTCATCAGCCCAAATACGGGCATTTTAAGGGGGACTCCATCCCGCTATGAAAGACAGAAATTTGCTGTAACAGGTTTTTATATTCCTGTCAATATCCTGGCTAAGGTCCTGACAATAATGCCTCCATACAATTACCACCAACACAGAGGCAATACATACAGGGATACCTGCCCTTGCATATTCTTTAAATGAAACTTTTATGCCAAATTGTGATGCCTGTTCAATGGTTATAAGGTTTGCAAGACTACCTATTGTAATCATATTTCCTGAATAGGTGCTTATGAGAGCAAGGAGGTAGAGATTTTCTACGTTGTGGAAGGTAATATTTTTTTAGAAGTAGCATTACAGCAGGCACATTGCTAAATATATTACACAGTAACACAGTTGAAGGGATAAGGACAAGAGGGTTATTTATATTAAGTCCCTTTGAGTTTAAAAAAAACAATTATCTCATCAGGGATACCATATTTTGATATAACCCCAACTATGACAAATAACCCGGCAAATAACAAAATAAGATGCCAGTCAACACGCTCCAGCAACTGTCTTGTGGTAAAATCCCGACTACACAGTAGAATGCCAGCTACTCCAAGGGCTGCTATTTCTCTGGGCACACTGGTAAAAAAACATGACTATTAAGACCACTGTTAGGATAATTCCTTTCATAGAGTGATATATATTGAACTCAGGTCCAATTGGAGCAGAAAAATTTATGCTACGGGAAACAGCCAATTTCCACTTATTTCTATAAATCAGAAGCAAAATCAAATAACAAACAAAAAGAGCTATAAGGGAGGGAGGAGCACACCATAAAATAAACCTGCCAAAATGGAGCCTGCCAGCCTGACCTATCAACATGTTCTGTGGGTTGCCTATAATTGTTGCTGCAGACCCTATATTGCTGGACATCACCAGTCCCAGGAGAAAAGGGATAGGGTTGTAACCTGCCCTTATCATAGAAACAGAAATAACAGGGGTAAATGCAAGGCATACGATGTCATTTGCAGGATAGCAGAAAACACAGCAGATACCATCATGAGTTGCAAAAGAAACAATTTTGGTTTCTTCATCCTCTTTACAATACTAAAGGCAACCCTAGTATAGAAACCTCCTATACTTAACTGGGCAGAAAGGACCATTAGGCCGTAGAGGAGCAGCATAGTGGATACGTCTATATAGTGGGCAGCCTCTACAGGAGTTGCAAGTCCAGTGGCAATCATGGCTGTGGCACCCAGTATTGTTATCCCTGTCCTGTCAATTGCAAGCCCGGGTATTGTGCCAAAGGCTATACCTAAATAGGTAAATCCAAAAATTATCTCAGCCAGGATCTTTGATTCAAGCATGATAAAATCCAATCTTATAAGCCTAATCCAGAAATCAAAATTAATCTAAAAAATAGAGGCCCATTGTAAAAAAATTTTAATTGGAGTCTAATTCTTTCTTTTATCTTAACACCAGATAAACAATAAAAAGCCCTGTTACCATTGCAAGTAAACCAAAATTTCTAAGGGTAGATACCTTGATATCAGATATGCTTTCCAGGAATCTTTTTAAATTTGATGGGAATAAAAAAATATATCATTCCTTCAAAGATAAAGGCAAGTCCCAGGGCACAGAAGAAAAGTTGGGCTGGAGTTACATACATGACAACTATTATTAAATATAAAAAAGCCACTGTCAAATTGAACGAACAGTGGCTAAATTTGACCTTACCTTACTTAAGAGCTCATATATCTCTCTTCATAGCCATATTGAACAACTGTTCTCTGAATCTGATTTTTCCAATCAACAGGTGGATGAATTTTTTTTAATATCTTCCAATCTATTTTGTTCCTTTAATCTATTATATATATCATACCAGGCACATGGTATGTTGGGATTTACTTCGCACATACCTTATTTGTACCTCCACATGGACCATTAAAAAGGCTTTTGGCACATCTGGTAATCGGACATATGCCTCCAGTATATCCTATAACACAATGTCCACAAGCCCTACATTTTTCTTCATACAGCCCTATATCCCTGTCAACACCAATGGCAATGGTATCAACTGCAGGAAAAACTGGTATTTTAATAAATTTCTCAGCTATAAGCTGCGTTCCTGCAGAGCAGCACATGGTAATTATTGCATCAAAATTTCCATTCTGGATAATGTTTGGAAGATCTAAAAAACATTTTTCATTACATGCCCTTTCAACTGTATAAGCAGATATGTTTTTCTTTTGACCATTTTTTTTCATAATAGAGCCTCAGTTCTTCATTTAAAATATCCACTTCCTTTTGTCCACCTCCAAGACATACAGATACACAACCCCCACAACCTACATTTAAAATATTGTTATATTTATCTATACAATCTATAATTTCATCAAATTTCTTTCTTTTGACCTTTATCATCTAAAACCTCCTCTAAATTTATTATGTTAATTATCATATGTCTTGTATACTCCCTTTTGTCTGCAAAAATCCCTTGCAAGGGAGATTAAGTATGGAATATCAATTCCCAATGAGCAATAACACCTAGTACATAAGACACATTTTTCCCATACTATATTTTTTTATATTTTCCATTTCAATATCTGATAATTTCCCCTTTTTCTTATAGATGAGCCCAATGGAGTTTAACATCTTGTAAGAGGGCATATATGTTGGGTCCTCACCCTTTGCCCTATATAAAAAAACAACTTTGAGCACACATGGAGCACCTGGCACAAAGGGACATGGCAAATTTTATCAGAGATTTATTTTTAGATAACATATCTGGCATATTTGACATATTATTTTCCTCCCAATACTACATTATATCTCATAGATTCCAAACCCTATTTCCTGCCTTAAAAAAAAGAATACTCACTTTTAATACAAAATCTATTTAAAAAGAAAAATATCATATGTTTGAGTCTAGTAAAAGGGATACATATGAGCATGAGTTCGCCCAGGAGCATATGTATAATGACCATTGGCAGGTAAGGCAAAATTTGATGGTATGCCAGAAATCCAGTTAGATAGGGAAGGAATACTAAAAGAAACATGAACCAATCTCCACTACCTGTAATTGCCTTTACCTTTGGGATAAAAAGCCTTCTGTAGAGAAAATATGCCCCAAAACACAGGACTATTATAGTTAAAACATCAGATATGGTCTCAGAAAAGGATGGAGGTGCAATACCCCAGGACTCATTTATAAGAATATTGTGTGCAAGTAAAAATATTGGAGTGAGTATTACCAGAATATGGAATAAGGAAGTTAAGATAGTAAAGGCTGGCTCCATTGACCAGGAACTTCCCTCCCACCTTGCCAATCTCTTTATGTCTTCAGAAGGATAATAAGATTTTATTTCCTTTTTTTGATGGAAGTGCTCCTAAATTTTTTTGGAATCTCCTGTTTTTTGGTATGATTAAAAAACCATATAACCTGATAAATTATACCTATCACAAACACAATAAAAGAGATTAGGGCCAAGGGACCCCTCACAAACAGGTATACTTGGTGCATAAAAAAATCCTCCTTTAAGATTATAAGGACTTTTAACCCTCTAAAAAAAATTATCAAAAAAATTGACTTACAATGAGTAATTGTTTGACAGAATTTTGTCAAGACCGCCTCCTAGAGAAAACATTTTTTTTGGAAAACTTGTGCAAATTATTCCAAAATAATAGTGTGACTAACTAGTTATTGTATTTTCAATGGGAAAAGAAGTCTAAATTTTAAATGTATCCTTCCAAAAAAAAAGCGTTGCCCAAAAGACAACGCCCATACAATTTAAAGCTAGATTGATTATTTCCCTAAAAGTGCATCCTTTAAATCTTGTTGTACTGGATTGTCTGATAGCCAGATACCAAAAAGGGCCTTTTTAAAATCTTCTCCTTTAATGAGCTTCAACTCTTTTCCATTTTTAATAGAGTGCACTCCTTCACCAGGGATATACACGAAATCAAATTCATCGTGTTTTTTTATTGGCTCAGATTTAAATAGAGATATAAACTCATCGATCCTTTGTTCCAACCCTGCAAGATTCCCATGGTGGATTTCTCAAAACCTTCTCTGGTGGCTTTTTCCATATTCTTACTGCTAATAAGCCTGGATATAATGTGTAGTCTCATGGCAACAGGCACATCTGAGTTCAATATCTTATCAGCAGATGAAGTCTTTTCTTTAACATAAAGGCCCGCCACATAGAGTTTAAGAAAAATTTTTTTTCTAATACCCGCACCATTTAAAATGAGTTTTTCCTTACCAGCCGGTAAAGTATCAGGTAAACTCACGCCTGCAATCTCATAACCCATGGAAAAACTCGGAATAAGTATGGCCAAAACAACCATTAGAAATAATTTTTTTAAGCATCAAACACCTCCTTAAAATATTTTTTTGTTAAGATAAAACTTGCTCTTCTTATAAAACAAAGTTTTATTTTTTGCAATCCTCTTTTAAAAAAGAGGTTAATTAAAAAAATGAATCTTGACATTTTTATTTTTTTACCATTAATGATTCATAACATGAACAACAATGATGCATTGCTGGAATACCAGGCCCATAGGCTAAGGGAAATAATCGATAGTATTGTCTCGTGTTGTAATGACAAACGTACTTATACCAAAGAAAAATTTGGCATTCCCTATGCCGAAATTACTTGTTTACTCTTTTTTTAGAGGTGAAAGGTATCTGACTGTCAAGACCCTTGCAAATAGAATGGAAGCTGCCAAGAGCAGAATAACAAAAATAATAAAGGGATTAATGGCCAAGGGATTAGTTGAAAAAAATTGAAGATCCAAAGGATAACAGAGTAAAACTACTTAGCCTCTCTCCTAAAGGTGAAAAAAAAATAGAGGAAATAGAAAAATTCAGGCTGGAAATTCATAAAAAGCTAGTTGAGAATATCAATCCAGATGATAGATCTAATCTATTTTTTTTACCTGGAAAAACTAATAGAAAGCATGCAAATTGTAAAAAAAAGAAATGATATAGGGCTGCTTTGGATTTTTTTTGTATATATAGTTAACACTATTTACTTTTTTTTTAAAAATGGAGGTACATTATGAATAATGAAGAGATGAAAAAGGCTCTAGAAGATATGAGGGTTGAGATCGAAAAGCAAAAAAAGCTTAATGCCAAAGGACAAATTGTCCATGGTTGTGTTTAGTGGAGACATGGACAGGTTGCTCGCTGCATTTATAATTGCCACAGGTGCAGCAGCAATGGATACGGAAGTGTGTATGTTTTTTTACATTTTGGGCTACCCCAGCCCTTAGAGATCCAAAGAAAAAGCCAGGTATCAAAGACTTTATGGGAAAGATGTTTGGCTTTATGTTGCCCAAAGGGCTAAAAGACGTAAAACTGTCTAAGATGAATATGGGGGGATTGGGCACCAAGATGATGAAAAACCTGATGAAAAAAAAGAACGTAAAGGACCTTGATGAGCTAATAAAAATAGCCGCTGAATTGGGCGTAAAAATATATATTTGTGAAATGTCTATGGATCTAATGGGCTTTAGTCCTGAGGAGATGATTGATTATCCAGATCTAAAGTATGTGGGAGTTGCCACTTTTTTAAAAGAAGCAGGAGAGAGCAAACTACAGCTCTTCATTTAAAAAAGCTTGAGGCCATGGGCAAACACTTAAAAAAAAGGAGGCATCTGTTTTGGTACGGGGCCTCCTTTTTTTTTGTTTTTTTAAGTCAATTTTTTTCAATTTCCTGTCCACTATTTATACCATTCCACAAAATCTCTCCACTGTATTTATTTTCTCCACACTTAATCTCAACTCTATTTGGTAAAAAAATAATTTCCTATGTGTACAAAATCTCTAAAAATATACTCCTTTCCATGGGCTACCCTTTTTCTAATGGCAAAGTTTTCAATGTCCACATAAATTTTGTCTAACCCTCCAATTACAAAACATGGGATATGGTCCACATAATCAAAATATATATTGTCTTTTTCTATACCCATTGAATCTAGTTCTTTATCTAGATTTATAAAATCTTCCAGAATCAATGGGATAATTGGCGCATCTTCTATAACCTTTCCATTTGTAACACGGCCATACATAAAACAATCAACAGTTCCATTAATATTTTTACCCCACAAGATCCTTACATCACTGCCCTTTTGAACATACCTATACACAATCGTTGAAGCATTTATACTGGGAAAATTGACGCCAATATCAAATGATACAAGCCCCTTGTATTGGGTTTGTACGTTGGTAATAATCTCATTTATATCAGGCGGTTTACCAAAAATATTTACGGGAAGTAGCACACAAAGAAATATCAACACAAATCTTAGGAACAAGGTATTAGCTCCCTGAGTTTTTTTTATTACATCGTCTCTTAGTTCTTCATCCTGAAGTGAAAAATATATATTTGCTATCAAGTAATCCACCCAGTGCCCCACATCAAAACGCATACCATGGAGCCTCACAGCCAATAACTTATTTTCTTTTGCAAGTCGCCTCAACCCCTCGGTTAATTCCAATTCTCCACCCTGATCTGGATCAAAGACCTTCTCTAAATGATAAAAGATCTCAGGAGTAAGTACATACCTTCCAATAACAGCAAGATTTGACGCAGCCTCCTCCACCCTTGGCTTTTCCTGGAGGTCACGAACACGATAGATGTGTGGCCCTATCTCCTCAGCATTAAGGATACCATATCTGTTCACCTTGCTCCTTTCAACTGGCATCACCCCAACCACGGCCATATTTTCTGTCTCAGCTACATCTATTAGTTGTTTGATTCCAGGCACACTACTAAATAAAAGGTCATCTCCCAGAATAACCGCAAAGGCCTCATCTCTTATAACCTCTTTTGCACACAATATGGCATGCCCAAGCCCCAGTTGCCTTTTCTGTCTGATGCTTATAATATTTGCTAGTTCTCCAACCTTCCTGACCTCCCTGAGTAGTTCCATTTTTCCACTTCTCTCAAGTACCCATTCCAGGGAAAGATTATAATCAAAGTGGTCTTCTAAGATATTTTTATTCTTATTTGTAATAAAAATAACATTATCTAGCCCTGCGGCTATTGCTTCCTCTACAATGTACTGGATTGCTGGTTTTTTTGAAAACTGGCAATATCTCTTTTGGCAAATTTTTAGTCGCAGGAAGAGACCTGGTGCCCCACCCAGCTACTGGTATTACTACTTTATTAATCTTCATAAAATAATTACTCCTTTTTTTATTTGCTGAGACTTGCCTTAACCACCTCTGCCAACTCCATTGAGATGGTCTCAACCAATTCCTCATCCTCCCCTTCAACCATAACCCTGGCCTTTGGCTCGGTACCAGAATATCTCAGGAGCACTCTGCCCTTGTCTTTTAGCTTTTCATGGGCCCTTTTAATCATCTTTGCAATCTCATCCACCTGGTCAAAGGGAACTTTTTTTTATTTACCTTAACATTTATAAGCTTTTGGGGAAAGAGTTCAAGTTGCCGTGCCAATTCAGACAATTTTTTTTTCCTTTTTTTATCATTATCTTTAGTGCCTGAAGCGCAGCCAATATTCCATCTCCTGTTGTTGAATACTTTAAAAATATCAAATGACCAGATTGTTCGCCACCAAATACTGCTCCAATATCCCTCATTTTTTCAACAACATATCTATCCCCAACAGGAGTCCGGACAAGTTCACCTCCAATATTTCTCATAAATATCTCCAGAGCCATGTTGCTCATAACTGTGGCAACTAGCTTACCATGGGGAAGTTCCCCATTTTTGATCATTTCCTCGGCACAAAAGGCCATAATCTGATCACCATCTAAAACCTTCCCCTTTTCATCTACAAGTATCACCCTATCCCCATCTCCATCAAGGCTATACCTATATCAGCACCAACTTTTAACACCATATCCCTCACTTTTTCAGGATAAAGTGCTCCGCATTCATCATTAATATTAAGACCATTGGGAGATATCCCTATTTTCACTACATCAGCTCCAAGCTCTTCAAAAACCAGTGGAGCCACCCTGTATGGAGCCCCATTTGCACAATCAAGAACTATCTTTATCCCATCTAAGGTAATATCTGGAGGAAAACTCTGTTTTAAAGATACTATATATCTTCCAGGGCTGTCTTCGATTTTATAGGCGCGACCCACCTCATGACTCTTGGGATAATTCCATTTTCTATTTTTTTCAATAACCATCCTCGATATTTCTTCCTCAGCACCATTATTCAATTTAAAACCCATTCTATCAAAAAAATTTGATGCCATTATCATAATATGGGTTATGGGATGCAGAAATCACTATACCTAGATCTGCGCGCATGTTCCTGGTCAAAAAGGATATGGCCGGTGTGGGAAGTGGTCCAACTAAATATACATCCATACCCGATGCACACAGTCCAGAGGTTAAGGCCGTCTCAAAAATATATCCTGACAACCTGGTATCTTTACCAATAATCACCTTGTGCTTCCTGCTTCCCTGTCTAAAATACTCCCCTGCTGCAAGACCAAGCCTAAGAGCAACTTCAGGCTCCATGGGGAATTCATTAACAAGGCCTCTAATTCCATCGGTTCCAAAAAGATTTTTTTATCTTCTCCATAATTTTATCCCTATATCCACTAAGGTCAGTGGCTGGTTTGGAGCGCAGCGAAAAAAACCAGTCCACTGCACTGCTTTGTTAGCACTTATTTATTTAAGTGGTTTAACCCCTAAGTCCTTGCATATCTTCTTTGCCAATATATCACTAATTTCTGAATGCCTTGGAACAGATGATCTTTTATTTGTTCTTGGATTATACCACCATGAATGTTTTGCTCCCTCACGTAGCAATTTGCATCCTTCACTGCGAAGATATTGTAAAAGTTTATTACATTTCATATAGTAATGAGTTCTTCTTTATATTCCTTTCCAACAGCAGTTATAGCATCTTCACGATTCATTTCTAAAGCTTCTTTTAAAGTAATTGCTAATGTTTTTTTTAACTCTTCTAGTGTCCTTTCTTGACAATTTACACCAGGTATTTCCTCAATCCAACCAATCCACCAATCATCTTCTTTTTTTTATTACAGCATGATATTGCCTTTGCATCAATTTTTCTCCTTAATAATGGCTTTTACTATCTTTAAGGTATCCCTTGTAAGTTTTACATTGTGCACCCTGTGTATAAGCACATTTTTTTGAGGCAAGTAGTCCTGTTGCCACCTGGGTTGCAACTTCCCTCTGATCAAAGGGAAGTCCCAAAAGTTTCTGCCACATGGATTTATTTGATAATCCCATATATACAGGTCTTCCCAGGACAAAAAAATCTCTCTATGTTTTTTTAAAATTGCCAGATTGTGCTCTAAAAGTTTTCCAAAACCAATACCCGGGTCTATTACAATATTTTCCTCAGGCAACCCTGCATCAGTTAATTTCTTTAAATTTTTTTCAAAAAAAATCCAAGAGCTCTCCTACAACATCTGTATACTTTGGGTCCTTTTGCATATCCTCTGGCCTGCCCAGAGAATGCATGAGTACATATCCAGGCTTATATTCGCATACAACATCAAATAATTCTGGATCAAATCTACAGGCAGATACATCGTTAATTATCTTAGCACCCTTTAGTATAGACTCTTTTGCCACCTTTGCCTTATATGTATCAACTGATATAGTAACACCATCAATTTGAGATATCAATTTTTCCAGAACAGGAATAACACGATCAAGTTCTTCTTCCACACTAACCCTTTTTGAAAAGGGCCTTGTGGATTCACCTCCAATATCTATTACCCTGGCACCATGGGCTATCATCTCCCTGGCATGCTCAATTGCAATAGATGTATCATAATATTTTCCCCCATCAAAAAAGGAATCTGGAGTTACATTTAAAATTCCTACTATTAAAAAAATCACGTAGATCTAACTCTTCTCCACCCAATATCTTCCACTTCTGTTGACCATCCATGCAAGTTACCTCCAAAAAGCTCCAAACTTATCCTTCATCTTCCTCTATTAAAAATTGTTCCTCGTCACCTTTTTCATGGATAGTTTTCTCTTTAGCTATATCTTTTTTTAGCCGGCGGAAGGTCCTTACCTTCATGATCATGGATAGTTCTTCTCCACTTAAGGTCTCCCTCTCTAAAAGATGCTCTACAATGTTGTGCATCTTGTCCTGGTTTTGGCTCAGGATCTCCTTTGCCCTGTCATATGCTTGTTTTATTATTTTTATAACTTCCCGATCAATGAGTCTGGCTGTTTCCTCGCTATAATGCTTATGTTGAACAAGTTCTCTTCCCAAAAATACCTCCTGTCCACTCTCTCCCAGGGCAATGGAGCCAAAGGTCTCGCTCATTCCCCACTCACATACCATTCTCCTGGCCATTTTAGTTGCCCTATCTAGATCATTGGATGCACCTGTTGTCATTTCTTTTAAGAAGAGTTCTTCAGAAACCCTACCTCCCAGAAGAACTGCCAATGTATCATCTAAATACGCCTTTGTATAGTTATGTCTGTCATCAAGGGGAAGTTGCATGGTTACCCCAAGGGCCTGTCCCCTGGGAACAATTGATACCTTATGTACTGGATCTGCATTTGGAAGCAGCTTTGCCACAACCGCATGTCCTGCCTCATGATATGCAGTGATCTTCTTTTCTTCCTCACTTAAGATAACACTCTTTCTCTCTTTGCCCATAAGCACCTTGTCTTTTGCTTCTTCTAGATCTTCCATCTCAATTTTGTCTTTATTTTTTTTAGCAGCAATGAGTGCTGCCTCATTCACCATATTCTCTAAATCTGCTCCAGAAAAACCAGGAGTTCCCCTGGCAAGAACCTCAAGGTCCACTTCCTCTGACATGGCCACTTTTTTTTGCATAAATCTTTAATATCTCCAATCTACCTTTTACATCTGGATTTGGCACCACAACCTGTCTATCAAATCTTCCAGGTCGAAGGAGTGCTGGATCTAGAACATCTGGTCTGTTGGTAGCAGCTATTAAAATAACCCTTCATTGGTCTCAAAACCATCCATTTCAACAAGCAACTGGTTTAAGGTCTGTTCCCTTTCATCGTGTCCTCCACCAAGACCTGCCCCTCTTTGCCTGCCAACTGCATCGATTTCATCAATAAATATAAGACAGGGGGCATGTTTTTTTACCCTGCATAAAAAGATCCCTGACCCTGGCCGCACCAACACCAACAAACATCTCCACAAAATCAGAACCTGATATGGAAAAAAAGGGAACCCCTGCCTCACCTGCAACTGCTCTGGCAAGCAAGGTCTTTCCTGTACCAGGAGGTCCAACAAGGAGTACTCCTTTTGGGATCCTTCCACCAAGTCTTGTAAATTTTTTTTGGATTTTTTTTAAAAATTCAACAACTTCTTGAAGTTCTTCCTTGGCCTCTTCCACACCAGCCACGTCTTCAAAGGTCACCCTGTTATTCTCATCTGAAAGTAATTTTGCCCTGGATCTCCCAAATGAAAAGGCCTTACCACCTCCTACTCCCCCCTGCATCTGCCTCATAAAAAAATATCCACACACCAATTAATAAAAGCATTGGGAACCAGGATACAAGTAAGGTTATATACCATGGAGATTCCTCTTTTGGTTTCACATCTACTGAAACGCCCTTTTTAAGTAAGAGGGGAATTAACGTGTTATCATTGTTTGGGATGTAAGTAACAAAGGAATTATTATTTATCATCTTACCAACCACTTTCTCCCCCTCAATCCTGACACCAGCAACTTCTCCCTGCTCCACCAGTTTCACAAACTGAGAATAGGAAATTTTCATCTGAGCATTCATGGGCTTATTGAACACATTAAAAAGGGCAACCAATACAAGGGAAATCACTATCCAAACAACTAAGTTTTTTCCAAAATTATTCAAACCTTAACCCTCCTAAATTAAACTATTTACATTTTTTTAAAAAGTAGTTAAATATTTTTCCTCACGCGGAAGCGTTACGTCACCGGTGTGGCGCCTGGACTTCAAATCCAGTGGGCGGCCGAGAGGTCGCCGGTAGGTTCGACTCCTATACGCTTCCGCCATTTTTTTTTGTCCTCAAGCCATTTTCTGGACACCTTAATCTGTTTTGTCACTGAATCAAATCCAGTTGCTCCAAATATCTTTCTCCTTGCAACTGCATTTTTATAGTCAAGTACCTTATATACATCCTCATCAATTAAAGTACAGAATTTTTTTAAATTCTTCTATGTTAAGCTCTTCTAAGGATTTATTTTTCTCTTCTGCATAGGCAACCAAGGAACCAGTTATGTGGTGGGCTTCCCTAAATGGAATCCCCCTCAACACCAAGTAATCAGCAAGTTCAGTTGCATTTAAAAAGCCTTTGTTTAAGGCATCCTTCATCTTATCAGGGTTAAATTTTATTTTTTTCAAACATTCTTGCCATAATAACAAGAGAAGCTGACACCACTTTATCTGTATCTAAAAAAAGGAGGTTTGTCCTCCTGCATATCCCTGTTATAGGCAAGTGGTAAAGATTTCATAAGACCCAAAAGGGACATCAAATTTCCAAATGTCCTGGAACTCTTACCCCTAATTAGCTCTGCAATATCTGGATTCTTTTTCTGGGGCATAATAGATGATCCTGTTGCAAATTCATCGGGAAGTGTTATGAAACAAAAACATGGATTGGCCCAGAGTATTATTTCCTCACAGAGCCTTGATAGGTGCATCATTATAAGTGACCCAATAAAAAGGGCCTCTACCACAAAGTCCCTGTCAGATACAGCATCCAGGCTATTGGAAAAACGAAAATTTAGACCAAGCTCCCTAGCAACAAATTCAGGATCAATATTATATGTAGTCCCGGCTAGAGCTGCCGCTCCAAGGGAGAGACTTCCACCCTTTTTTTTGTCTCCTCAATCCTTTCCACATCCCTTTTAAACATCTCAACATAGGCAAGTATATGATGCCCAAGGGATATTGGCTGAGCTGGTTGTAGGTGGGTATATCCTGGCATTATAACATATACATTTTCTTCAGCCCTATTTAGAAAAATATCCACCAGTTCCAAAAGGGACTGTTTCCAGAATTTAAGTCTACTTGATACAAAAAGTCTAAAATCAAGTGCCACTTGGTCGTTTCTGCTCCTTGCAGTATGCAGTTTTTTTCCCAACATCACCAATTAGCTCTGTGAGTCGCATCTCTATATTTAAATGCACATCCTCAAGCTCCTTGCGCCATGGGAATTTCCCCTGCTCAATCTCTTCTTTGATTTCAAGAAGACCTTGTACAATTTTTTTCACCTTCTTCAAAATTCAATATTCCCTGTTTAATGAGCATCCTTGCATGGGCAATGGAGCCGTGTATATCAAATTCTGCAAAAACCCTATCAACATCTATAGACGCAGTATAGTTAAGCACCAACTCATCTGTATCCTGCTTAAACCTTCCCTTCCACATCTATGAAATATCCCCTTTTACTTAAAAGTCCCATATCTTGCCATTAGTCTTAACCCCTGAATCCTGATAAATCCTGTTGCATCTGCCTGGTTGTACACATCATCCTCTTCAAAAGTAACTAAATCTGGACTATACAGGGAATTTGGTGACTTCCTTCCAATTGGATAGACACCCCCTTTATACAACTTTAATTTAACTGTCCCTGTGACCTTTTCCTGGGCATGATCAAAAAAAGGACTGCAAACTCTCCCTCTCTGGAGAAAACCAAAAGCCATAGTAGATCATCTCAGAATATCTGGGAATCAGGGTGTCCCTGATATGCATAACTTCCCTATCCAGACAAATTCCCTCTAAATCCCTGTGGGCTGTGTAAATTATTGTACCACCAGGGGTCTCGTAAATACCTCTGGACTTCATCCCCACAAACCTATTTTCAACCATATCAATCCTGCCAATCCCGTGTCTTCCACCAATTTCATTTAGTTTAAGAATAAGTTGTGCAGGAGAATAAGATTCACCATTTATTGCAACTGGATCTCCCTTATCAAAATCCAGGGTTAAAACTTCAGGCTCATCTGGGGCCTCTTCAGGGGGAACTGTTAAAAGATATGTGTGTCTTGAGCCCTCTTTCCAAGGATCTTCAAGCTCTCCCCCTTCAAAACTCAAATGCAAAAGATTTCTATCACAACTATATGGTTTTTCCTTGGTCACAGGTACAGGGATTCCATTTTCCTTTGCATAATTTATGAGATCACTCCTGGACCTTAAATTCCATTCCCTCCAGGGGGCTATTATCTTTAATTCTGGTGACAGGGCCATAACAGAGATCTCAAACCTCACCTGGTCATTTCCCTTACCTGTTGCACCGTGGGCTACAGCATCTGCCCCTTCCTGTTTTGCAATTTCCACCATTTTTTTTGCAATAATGGGCCTTGCCAGAGAGGTCCCCAGAAGGTATCTTCCTTCATATATGGCCCCAGCCTAAATGCTGGAAATACATAGTCCCTTGCAAATTCTTCTTTTAAATCCAGGACATATGCCTTTGTGGCACCAGTATTTTTCGCCTTTTCCTCGATCCCGGTGAGTTCTTCACCCTGACCCAGATCAGCGGTGAATGTTATTACTTCACAGTTATATGTGTTTTTTTATCCATTTTAATATAACAGATGTGTCTAGCCCCCCAGAATATGCCAAAACCACTTTTTTTTATTGAACTCATATTTCCTCCCCAACAATCTTGTTTAAGAAAAGATCCACTCTAAAATGGCCTTTTGCATATGAAGCCTGTTTTCTGCCTGATCCCATACAATAGACCTTCCCCCTTCAATCACCTCTTCAGTAATTTCCTCGCCCCTATGGGCAGGCAGACAATGCATCACCTTTGCATCTTTTTTTTGCATGTTGAATAAGCGCATCATTTACCTGATATCTGGAAAAGGCCTTTAACCTTACCTCTTCTTCCCCTTCTACCCCCATGGACGCCCACACATCTGTATTTATAAAATCTGCATCTTTAACAGCAAAAACAGGATCATGTGTAAGCTCAATCTTTGCCCCCTTGGATATTGCCCTATCTAAAATCTCTTTTTTTGGGCTCATATCCCTCTGGTGGATACATACAATTCAAAAGGGAGATATATAGCTGCATTTATCCAGGAATGGGCCATGTTATTCCCATCACCAACCCACGCAATCTTTAAGTTTGAAAAGTCTCTGGTACGCTCATATATTGTGAGCAAATCACTCATCACCTGACATGGATGATACAAATCACTGAGTGCATTGACCACAGGAACTGATGAATATCTTGATAATTCCTCTAATTTTTCCTGACCAAAGGTCCTTACAATCATAAGGTGTCCATATCTAGATATAACCCTGGCTGTATCCTTTATTGGTTCACCTCTACCAAGCTGCGAGTCCTGGGGTGTCATAAACAAGGTGTACCCTCCAAGTTCCCTAACTGCAACCTCAAAGGATATCCTGGTCCTGGTTGAAGGTTTTTCAAATATCATTACAGCACACATATCCTTTAATATTGATAATCTAGCCCTTTGTTTTTTTTATCCTAAGTGCCCTGTCTAATAGGTCATAAATCTTTTCCTGGGGAAAATCTAAAATGGTCAAAAAGTGTTTCATTTTTTGCTCCTTATCACATTAACCCTGAATTAATCCTTCACCTTTCAGACGCTCTAATATTAAATCTGTTGTTTCATACATAATATCCCCATGTCCATAACCACAAAGGTGTAGTATGCCATGGATAAGCATTCTGTAAAAATATTCTTCTGTATCTTGGCAATAGAGGTTTGCCTCCCTTATTATTGTATCAATTGATACACAAATAGATCCCAGGAAATCCTCTTCATCTCCTGGAAAGCTCAAAACATTAGTTGGCCCCTCTAATTTTAAAAACTCTCTATTTAAGGCCTCTATCTCCAGATCTCCTGTTAGTTTTATCTCCACCTCTCCCATCACATCAATAAATTCACAAATTTTCTTGGTACATATCTTAACTTGCCTCATATCCAATAAAAAAAGGAATTATCTTTTCATAATCAACTGTTATTTTTATCCTCATATCTCTCATATGCATCAATTATTTCACCAACAAGTCTGTGTCTAATGACATCCTTTTTTTGTAAAATAGACAAATCTTATTCCCTCAATTTGTCTAAGCACCTTTTCTGCCTCTATGAGCCCCGATTTCTCCTTTGTTGGGAGATCTATCTGAGTAATATCACCTGTAATAATTGCCCTTGATCCATATCCAAGCCTGGTCAAAAACATTTTCATTTGTTCAGAGGTTGTATTTTGCGCCTCATCTAAAATAATAAAGGACCTATTTAAGGTCCTACCTCTCATAAAGGCAAGGGGTGCCACCTCTATTATGCCGCTGTCCATAAATTCCTGAACCTTTTTAAAGTCCAACAGATCGTGCAGGGCATCGTATAGGGGCCTAAGGTACGGATTTACCTTTTCAAGTATATCACCTGGCAAAAAAACCAAGTTTTTCCCCTGCCTCAAGCGCTGGTCTGGTTAAGATAAGTCTCTTTACTTTTTTTGCAACAAAAAGGATACCGCCATGGCCACTGCAAGATATGTCTTTCCAGTTCCAGCAGGTCCAATGGCAAAAACAACCTCATTGTCCCTAATTGCCTCTAAATACTCTTTTTGAACAATGGTTTTTGGTGAAATAGTCTTTTTTTGGTGAAATTGCAAAAAAACTTTTCTTTAAATAACTTTCCCAGATCAGCACCTGGATAATTCTCAAGATAGGTGAGTGCATAGTCATAATCTGGCGCATGAATGGAAAAACCATGCCTTATTAGTTCATACATCTGAATCAAGAAATTACATGCAATATCAACCTTTTCTCTATCCTCTGAAGACAAAAACAACTTAGATCCCCTGGAGGATATATCAACCCCAAGCCTTTTTGTAATGAACTTCAAATATTTTTCCTGGGGACCAAAAAGTTGCTGTGCAAGTAAAGAATCCTTAAACTCCAATTCCCTGTCTATCACCTATTTTACTCCTCCTACCTAAGATTAATAATTTACAGGACATACTTCTTTGTATATTATCAAAAAAAAATTATAAGGAGATATAAATATGGATTGGAAGCTCTTTTTTTACCACATTCTGGATGGTATTTTTAGCAGAACTTGGAGACAAAACACAGCTTACAGCAATGGTTATGACATCAAAGACCCACAAAATTTGGACAGTATTTTTATCTGCATCTTTAGCCCTTATTTTAGTTACCCTGCTTGGGGTATTTGTTGCTAACTCTCTTACAAATTTTATTTCCCAAAACATTATAAAAAAGATATCAGGCCTATTATTCATTTCAATAGGCCTACTTATTTTATTGAATAAATTCTAATCCCCAACTACCCCCCCACTGCATACATGCCTTTAAGGCCATTTCCTCGCCTGGCTAACAACTCCCTACCGATTGGCTTTCTTGACACTGCGTTTTTCATAATCTTATACAAAAAAAATATCCCCTAGCCTGGGATTCCTCAAAATAGGTCTTAAATTATAATCTTTAACAGCAAAAAGACAGGTCTTGAGCCTCCCATCTGCAGTAATCCTAAATCTGTTGCATGTATTACAAAAATGATTGGAAAGGGGGGAAATTATACCTATTTTCCCTTCCCCCCATCTATACTATACATCCTTGCAGGCCCCTTTGAATCTTTGGCAATTCTGTCCTTTGTTAGATTATATCTTTGTTTAATAATAGATAAAATATCCTTGGCAGAGTAAAAATAGCTATGGTTTTCTGCTTTAGAAGTTGATATATCCATAAATTCTATAAATCTCACATGCACTGGATTGTTATAGGCAAATTTTGCAAAATCCAATACCTCGTCTTGATTTATGTTTTTAAGGGCCACTACATTTATTTTTGTCTTTATTCCTGCATGCATTAATCCATAAATGGAATTAATTACCTGCTTATAAAGATCCCTTCCTGTGATTTCAAAAAAATTTTTTCTCATCAAAGGTATCCAGGGATACATTTATTGCCCTTATTCCTATTTGCTTTAAGGTGGAAATTATCTCATCTGTTAATAAAGTTCCATTGGTTGTTATTCTAAGATCCAGCCCTGGAAAATGATTTATAAGTTTTTCCAACAAATCTAAAAAAATTACGTCTTACAAAGGGCTCTCCTCCTGTTAACCTCACCTTTTCTATACCTAGCATTTGACCAACTTTTACAAGTCTTACAATCTCTTCAAAAGTGAGTATATCCTTATGGGGGAAAAATTTAAAATTCTTGACAGGGGAGCAGTAAATACACCTTAAGTTACACCTATCAGTGACACTCACTCTAAGGTAGCTAACCTTTCTTATACTCTTATCTTTAACACCACCATTTTTCATCTAATATATCCTCAATCTATCTTCAATTAAAGGGTCTATTTTTATTCTAAATGAATAAAGCACCTTTGTTACTTCAACCTCTCCAAGGGCCATATTTTTCTTCTTTTTTTACATACCTTACTTCAGTTCCAATTACTTCTGCATAGTCACTGTCTCTTTGGTAACTTGCCAGTCCAGCAAGCATAGCAGCTTGCTCCAGGGTAGTTATTGGCACTTCTTTTTTTTGGGTTATCCCTAATAACAATAACATGGGCCCCTGGACCGCCCTGGGCATGAAACCAGATGTCATGGGACCTTGCTCCAAAACTCAAGAGCTTGTGATTGGCTACTTTGTTCTTACCCCTAACAATTAATATACCATCACTACTTTTATACACCCGCACCTTTAGGTTGGCAAACCTGGATGGTATTTCTTTGGTTTTCTTTAATCCTGACTTTTCTGACCAGACAAATTTTATTCCTCCTTGACTGTCTTTTAGAGACAATAATCTCTCTTCCCTTTTTTTGCAATGACACCAGTCCCCTTTTCCCCTTTTTGGCCCTTTGAAACATAAGGTTCATGTTTTCCAACACACTTAGGATGGATCGAGCTCTATTTTTACCCTGGTACCATTATCCTGACCCAACTCCAAGGAGGAACAATGCACATTTGGGTCAATTTTATGGAGGTTATCTTTTATTATATTGGCATGACTTTCCAGTGAAATCCACTTATCAAGCTTTTCTCGCTCTTTTATAAGCCTTTTTTTTAAGTCTCTTAGTCCTTTTGCCTTCATTGGTGCCTTTTTTTTATCAATCTATTTAAAATAGACCATCCATAGTATTCTGCAGCATCTAATGCTGATTCAAATACAGTTTCCCTATTATCTCTTAGGTTAGATACGGGCCAGAGAGACAAAATAATTTCTTCAGTACAGGGATTTTCATATACATAAAATTTTTCAATATCTCCAGAGACCAACTTTGAGTACCAGAACTCCCTTTCTGAATCACTTCTTAAATTTAAGAGGGAATATCTTATGGGGGAGGTTATGTTTGGATATTTTTTTATAAATTTCTCTACTACTCAAAACTTCATCAAGGGTGGGCCAGGTCACATTGATTTGCCCCACTGGATCACTGGACATAAGCTCAAGTCCATCCTTTAGATCAAAAAAGATCCACTGGGGAGCAATGCCAATTTTTTTCAATTTTCAGGGAGATCCGTCTATTTGGCCAATCCACTGATACGTGGCTTATTACATGATTTTGAGTCCTCTTTCTCCACCAACCAACCTTGGGAGAGGGTTTAAGGGGATTTTCTGGCTTATTTTTTTGAGAAGAACAAAAAATTGTTTTTGGCATCAAAAAAAAATATTAAGTGTGTCTTTGAAGAGAGCTTAAAGGTCCAGACTCTACTTATAGGATTATATACCTTTTCAATCCTGGCAGATTTTAAAAGATTGTAACCATCTCTTATTATGAAGCGAAAAAAAATTTGCATCCATTCTAAAATAAACCAGGGCCCATCAAGCCAATCTCGGCCATGGGGTGGGACAAAACACTCCTTACTTTCTTTATTTTCCCCGACGTAACTTCTCCTCTTCTTCCTGTCTGTTCTTACATTCAATACAAAGGGTAGTAACAGGCCTTGCTTTTAGACGGGCTATACCAATTTCACCACCACATCCTTCGCAGATACCATACGTGCCATTATCTATCCTTTCAATGGCCTCTAAGATCTTTTTTCTGAGCTTTCTTTCTCTATCCCTTAAGCGGAGGGCAAAAAAACTGTTCAGATTCAACAGATGCCCTGTCAGCAGGGTCTGGATACATAGAAGAAGAATCAACCATCTCTTCTATGGTCTGCTTTCCTTTTTGTTCTATTTCTTCCAACATTTTTTTCCAGTTGATTTCTGAAATACTTTAAATCTTCACTACGTAACACCTTTTTGCTCCTCACTAAAATTTTATTCTTGTCAATTTTAATGGAGAACTCATTATATGATAATCTAGATAAAATCAACAAAAAAAATAAAAGGCCTAAACTAGGACTTGGCAATTGAAAAAAACTTGTGCTACTTTTCACAAAGTCTTGTCTAGGATATGAATTTAAATTCACAAAAAAATTATTAGGAGGTAGATATGGCAGTTTACGTAGTAGGTCACAAAAGTCCGGATACAGACTCTGTCTGTGCAGCAATTGCCCTTGCAGATCTCAAAAGTAAGTTGGGTTTAGAATGCGTACCAGCAGCCCAGGGCGACTTAAACAATGAGACCAAATTTGTATTGGAAAAATTTGGGGTGCAAGCACCAGAAAAAAATCACCGATGGAGAGGGGAAACAGGTTATCTTAGTAGACCACTCTGATATCTCCCAGTCACTGGACAACTTAGACAAGGCAGAGATTTTGGGAATAGTTGATCACCATAAGGTGGGAGATGTGACTACCCCAAATCCTGTGGAAGTTTGGACCTGGCCAGTTGGATGTACATGCACTGTACTCAAAAACATGTATGATTTCTTTGGGGTTGAAATCCCCAAAAATATCGCTGGGATAATGGCATGTGCAATTTTGAGCGATACTGTTATCTTCAAATCTGCAACATGCACAGACAAAGACAAAGAAGCAGCAGAAGCACTGGCAAAGATCGCTGGAATAGATGATCTACAATCACTGGGTATGGAGATGTTTAAAGTAAAATCCGCTGTTGAAGGCACACCAATTAGGATCTGGTAAAGAGAGACTACAAAGACTTTGACATGAGTGGAAACAAGGTTGGAATTGGTCAGCTTGAGGTTGTTGACTTGTCTATCTTAGATCCAGTTAAAGAGCAGCTCGCTGAAGATATCAAAAAGTTAAAAGAAGAAGGTGGATATCACAGTGTATTCTTGCTACTCACAGACATTATGAAAGAAGGCTCCCTAATGCTCATTGCATCTGACGATCCATCTGTTGTTGAAAAGGCCTTTGGCAAGGCCCCTGAAGGTGACAGAGTTTGGTTAGATGGGGTTATGTCCAGAAAGAAACAGGTGGTGCCTAACTTTGAAAAGGCATTTTCAGCTTAAAAATAAAAAAAACAGGGCCTAAATTAGGCCCTGTTTAAAACCATTTTATCTTCCAATTCCTCAATTAAACCAAAATAGTCTTCACAATCTATAGATGGATCTTTTATCTCCTCAACTAAATATACCTTTACCCCGGAAAACATAGAAATAGCTTCCATATTCTCCTCCACCAGATTCTTATGTTCTTTTTTTTTTCATTGAAAATATTACCCCTAAAACAGGGATATCCCTTTTTTTTAAGGCTTCAATTGACAAAAGGGTGTGGTTTATGGTGCCAAGAGATGCTCGTGCAACCAAAATTACATGGGTCCTTAGTAAGTTTATGAGATCAATAACCAAAAAAATCCCTGGTAATGGGCACCATTAGCCCACCAGCTCCTTCTAAAACCACCCTGTCATATCCCCTGGTCCTTTTAATAATCCACTCTGTTAAATAATTAATATCTATCTCCTTATTTTCATCTCGGGCTGCAAAATAGGGGGCCTTTGGATTTTTAAATAGATAACATACTTTGTCTAATAAAAAACCTCTATCAACCTTTCTCATAAGATTATTATAGACAAAATATGCATCAGAATCATCATGACATACGTCATGACAACCAGTTTGAATCAATTTTAAATAAATTGAATTTTTGTTTTTTTTCTTAAAAATTCATAATTAAAGAAGAAATCAAAGTCTTTCCAACTCCAGTATCTGTACCAGTAACAAATATATGATTCATGTCAAAATTCCATATTTAAATAACACTTCTTTTAAATTGAATATAAAATTATCAAGATCCTTTTCTGTATGAAAATAACAAAGGCTTAGCCTCAAAATGGATTTACCAATTGGAACAGTTGGATACCTTGAGTAAAATACCAAATAACCCCTACTCAATAATTCCTTTGCAACATCTTTTGCAAGGGCTTCATCTCCTATTTTTATACTCAGGATATAGCTTTCTCCAACAAAAGAAATACCCAAATCCCTTAACTTTTCCCTGACATAGAGAGATATTTCCTGTAAGTACCACCTCCTATCTTCTAAACCATGTATGACCTCCAGAATATCCATTGCACAGGCAGCATGGGCTGGGGGAAGGGCAGTTGAGTATATTAAGGGAATTGCGAAATTAAACATATATTCCTTAACTAAAGATGGCATAAGCAAAAATGCTCCAAAAAAAACCAAACGCCTTGGTAAATGTACCAACAATCACATCAGACCTACCAGTTGTAACACCTTTTCCCAATTTTCCCATTGCCCCCAATGAATGTGCCTCGTCTACTACACTAAAAAAACTTGGCATCCTCTTTGAGACTAAAGAAATTATCTACGTCTAACACGTCCCCATCCATTGAAAATAAAGACTCAGTAACCACCCCAATATGTCTTTTTTTCGGTTGCTTTGATTCTTTTTCTTAAGTGGTTTATGTCGTTGTGATTATATGTTTTAAACCTGCACCCACCTAATTTTAGACCTAATACACTACTTGCATGTATATGCTTATCTGCAAAGACCATATGGTCTTTTAAGAATATAGTGGACATAAGTGCAAGGTTTGCCTGGAATCCAGATTGAAAAAAAAAGGCAGTCCTCATATCCAAAAAAATTCAGCAAATGTTTTTTTCTGCCTCTAGGACAATTGAATAGTTTCCACACACCACCCTGGAGGATGAAGAGGAAGTGGGATATTTTTTGAAATTTTTTTATTATAATATCCTTAATATACTTATCAGAAGAAAGACCAAGGTAGTCATTGGAGGAAAAATTTATGAGTCGTCTTTTTCCAACATCAACATACTTACCCTGCCTGTTTAAAATTACCTCAGGATCCCTATAAAGAGAGGATTTTTTTGTATGTTTAATAGTCTCTTGTATTCATCAAACATCCAAAAAGCCCCTTAAAGTATGGAATTATTAATTCTTTTTTTAAAATCACCTGCAAAGTCTATATGGGACAACAAAAATTTCCCTTTTGCAAGTTCTTGTTTTCCATGAGGACCTAGTAACCAACCTTTATATAAAGCTGCAGACTTAGTCAAAGATATTTGATGGGCCTTGACCAGTACACAATCTAAAAGAGAGTTACTTAAAAACTCAAATTCTCGTATCTTTGCAAGAAAAACATGTTTCTCGAAATCAAGAAGCCACCTTAGATGGAGCCCACATGACTGGGCAATTGCCTCAATCATTTGCCAATGGATGGATTTTTCGATCTTACATCTAACTGAGATATCTTTCTTATTTATATTAGTAATGGCTATAAGCTTCATTGACCGGTACTTACAATTAAAGCTGCGTTTTGTCCACCAAAGCCAAAGGATTGGAAAATTGCATTGGTAAATTCTCCATAAAGGTCTTTTGGCAAAAAAATTTATCTCTCCGTCCCGTGGATTTTCCAAATTCCTAATCCTTGGGACCAACCCTTTTTTTGAGACAAATTATCCCTATGGCCATTTCTGCAGCACCACAAGATGAAGCCAGGTGTCCAATCCAGGACTTTATGGACGAGACATAAGGACATTTTCTTGAGAACAAATCCTTGATCAAGTTTATCTCCATGGTGTCATTTAACACAGTGCCTGTACCATGTGCAAAAATAACGTCAATATCCCCTGGGTCTAACCCCGCCATCTCAATTGCCCTTTTTACACACAATCCAGCCCATTTTGCAGATGTGTCTGGCGCAGTGGGATTTATGCCATCAAGCTGCTAGAGTAGCCAATGACCTCGCCAAATACCTCCGCTCCTCTTAAAATGGCCATCTCCATATCTTCTAATACCAAAAACGCCCCCCTTCCCCAGGGACAAAACCCCCATTTTTTGAGTCAAATGGTCCATACTGAAAACAAGGATCAAGTAGTTTATTATTTTTGAGAAGTACACGTGCATTTTTATACAATTTTAAACCATATTTACCTATTCTACTATCTGATCCCCCACACAGGGCCAATTTGAGTTCTCCATTTCGAATACGCAAAAAGCCTTCCCCAATTGCCTGGAGGGAACTGGCACAGGCATTTGAGATGGTCAAATTTTCTCCATGGATACCAAAGAGGTGTGATATGCAAAAGCAAAGGGTATTGGGCAGGATGGAAACTAGCCCCAATGCCTTTTCCAGGACATTATCATTGATTACTTCCACATTGGGACCGATTCCAACAAATAATCCACCCTGTTTTAGATCCTCATCACTTAGTCCAGCAGATTCAATTGCCATTTTTGCTGAAGCCAGTCCAAACTGCCAGCTTTTGGGTAAATATCTTATATATTTGTAGGATGAAATGTAGCTTTTTAACTGAAAGTCTCTAACAGGACAAATGATTAGTTCAGGATCATCTCCTGAAACTAGAAAATTAACCCTGTCATTTAAAACAGAATTTATTACCCCTTTTGGGCTGTCCCCCAGGGAGGTAACCAGACCAATCCCAGTAATTACTACCCGTTTTTTGGACATATTACAAGCTGCTTTTTTTTAAATCTCACATAATCTAACACATCTTTAAATTTAAGTACCGGGCCATTATCCAAGTCCTTTAATATCTCATGGATCCTCTTCTGGGATAAATGGGTATATATCTTAGATAGGGCTTTTTCCCTAGAGGGATTATCTAAAGAAAGTTTATCCAAATTAAACCTCAAGTCTTTTAAGAACGCCACATCTTCATCTACATCTATTTTAAAGGTGGTATTTAATGCCACCCCTAGTTCCAATAAGTCAATGGACTCCATATTTAAATCGCGTATAAGATAAGTATCATCATCTATATCCAGAGGATTAATATCTAAAATATCTGCAATTATATTTTTCAGTGATTTTTCTATATTCATAGCATTACTCCCTAATAAAATATCTTTTGTGCAAAAAAATCCTCTATCCATAGTTATTTCTCTGGCATTAAAACATCTTCCATTGTCTTTTAAAAAGTATATAATAGCATCTACAATGTCATCTTTATCTAAAAGATATGGATTTAATAAATTGTTTTTTTGTTGAATAAACCTTTTAGACCGTCCTGAATTAATATATCCAGGCCTTAAAATAAGGGTTGATATGCCTTTTTTATACATCTCAATTCCAATAATCTTATATATCCCCTCCACTGCCAGTTTTGATGAACAATAAATACCCTGTCCTATATTTGGTATATTCGCAGCAGTTGATGAAATATAGATAAGTCTACCCTTTCTCCTGGGCAGCATTGACCTAACAAGGTGTTTTATAAAAATGGACCTGTTTATGACATTGGTTGTGTAATAAGAAATAATCTCTTCATCTTTTAATGATAGAAATAACTCTTCCTCGTTTGTATGCGCCAGATCCACAAAATATTGTATCTCAAAATCCACTTTAGAAAAAAAATCATAAATTGAGTTCAATGAAGATAGGTCTACCTTATAGGTTGTTATATTGTTTTTTTTATATCTTCTCTTATCTTTTTCAGGCCCTTTTCAGATGAATATGTAATAATTGGTGTTATGTTTTCCTCAAATAGTCTTTTGGCAAGTAAAAGTCCAATCTCTGAGCTGCCACCTAATATTAAACATTTGTTACTACTACTTTTTTGCTTCAAGCAAGATCTCTCCTTTTGCAACTAACATCTCATCATCAAATAATTGGCAATAATATCCATTATTCAGTGGTTCTATACAAAAATGATAAACACCAGGGGGATGAACTTCAAGAATTTGAAACCCTGTATCTTTAATCCAACAGGTTCACATCCCCGTCCCACTATTTGGGAAATAAATTTATCCACAATAATTGATCCAGGAACAACTGGATGACCTGGAAAATGTGTCTTAAATATGTCCATTTTGGAATCAAAGTAAAATGCTCCAGAGATTTTCTCCATCAGCATATCTTTAGCCCAAGATACCTAATCATCTTAAGGTCGTCATTAATATCCCTTCCAAGGGTTGTGAGGTAATTCCCTATCATCACCCCATTGGCTCCTGCTAAAAATATCCATGATTGAAAATCTCCCAAGCACACTTCCCTTCCTCCGCAAATGGTAATATCTTTAGCTGGATTCAAAAATCTAAAAATTGCTATGGCAATAAGGGCTTCCATGGGCTCAAGTATTGGCATGTTTTCGAGTCTTGTGCCCTTTATTGGATTCAAAAAAATTTATAGGTATTGAATCAACGTCTAGTTCCTGTAATAAGCTGGCCAGCTCAAGCCTGTGGGAAAAGTCTTCACCTAGACCAATAATTCCTCCACTACAGACCTCAAGACCAGCCTCCTTGGCAACCTTTATAGTGAGCACGTCTTCATCATATTCATGGGTGGTGCAAATATTTTTAAAAAAAAGACCTGGCTGTTTCCAGGTTGTGGTGGTACCTAGAAATACCTGCTTGTTTAAGTGAAATGGCCCTATCTTCATCTAAAATTCCCAGAGATCCACAAAGCCCAAGTTCTGTCTCTTGTTTTAATAAATTGGCTGCCTCACATATGGTGTAAATTTCTCTTTTTGAAAGTTTTTTTACCACTGGTTACAAATGAAAACCGTCTTGCCCCCATCTTGGCCATTTCAATCCCCCTACCAACCAGCTCATCCTTGTCCAAAAGGGGATAGACAGAAATATTTGTATTGTGATATTTTGATTGCGCACAAAAAGCACAATCCTCAGAACACAGACCAGACTTTGCATTTATTATTGAACAGGTAAATACTCTTTTCCCTTTAAAATGTTCTCTTAACTTTGTGGCCCCCCAAAAAAAATCACAGAGATCATCTAAATTAACAATGGAAACCAGATCACTGGATGATATCTTTTCCCCATTTAAGATTCTATTAACTAGCCTATTTACCATAACCTCTCCTGATTGTTGTTAATTCCAAAAACAAGTTAATTTGATCATTTTGCTTTGTCAACATCATCATGCGATCTAGTTAACTAATGTTTAGTGTTATATTTTCTTGACTAAGTAATATAAGTAACTTAATGTTTTCATAATAAATAAAAAAATTTCAAATAAGGAGGGGTGTTATGAAGCGTATTTTATTTTTTTTTATTTTTGATTGTACTGGGCTTTTGTTTTAGTGTGGAAGCAAATAGCATCTACCAGAAAAAGGTAGATAATTTTGTGATTCTTATTGACATGTCAGGCTCAATGGGATGGACCTATCCAGGTGCGTCTAAGAAAAAAATCAAAGATGGTCTTTGAAGCACTTAAAACCATGAAAAATTTTATTCCCAATCTAGACTACAAATATTCTGTTTATCAGGTATGTGGGCTAAAATCTTATTTAAAAAAAAGGAATTATTCAAAGGAGTCCTTTAGTAATTTCTTAAATCAAATTGAAAAAAAAATTGGTAAACAAGTCTATTTTTGGACCACCAACCACGCTGGGAGAGGGATTGCTTGGAATAGATAGAGATTTAAAAACCTTTTCAGGTAAGACTGCTATAATCCTATTTTCAGACGGAGGACAAAATTCTGGTGTAAGTCCAGTTGATGCTGCAAAAAAAGGTCTATATGGACAATAACAAGATGGTTTGTTTTTACGTGGTAAGCTATGCCACAAAGCCAAAGGAAAAAGAAATACTGAGAAAAATAGCGGATATCGGTGGGTGCGGGAAGATTATTGACGCCAAAGATGCCATGTGTCCCATGAAACTAAAAGGATTTGTTGAAGATGCATTGATTAAAAAGGTTTTAGACTCTGATGGTGATGGGGTAGTAGACTCCATGGACTGGTGTCCCAAGACCCCAGCAGGTGTAAAGGTAGACAAAGACGGATGCCCATATGATTCAGATGGAGATGGGGTATACGATTACATGGACAAGTGCCCAAACACCCCAAAACAATACAGAGTGGATGAATTTGGCTGTCCCATTCCCTTAAAACTCACATATCACATAAACTTTAAATCAAATAGTGCAAAAATAGATCCCAAGTACTTTAACATCTTAGATAAAATAGGAAGGATGCTGGTGGAAAATCCTAAGAGTAAGGTCACAGTTGCAGGGCATACTGACAGCATAGGTTCTGCAAAATACAATCAAAAGTTATCACAGAAACGGGCTGAAGCCATAAAAAAACTATCTCATTACAAAATTCAATATCCAGCCAAAGAGGATAAAGGCAATTGGATTTGGGGAAAGTATGCCAGTTGCTGACAACCATACCCTTGAAGGTAGAATGTTAAATAGAAGGGTAGAATTTTACTTTAAAGGACTATATGAGATGAGAAACAACTAAAAAAAGGGGCCTGATGGCCCCTTTTTTTTAAAACATCTCCTCCCCTGCCTCTTCAATTATCTTATCAACTGCCTGTTTTAGCTCTGGGGGAAGACCCATTATATCCACATTTAAAAATCCCCTGACAATAGTTGATGTTGCTTCATCTTCATCCAATCCCCTGGCCATTAGATACTCAATTTCTTCCTGGGCTACTTTTCCCACTGCTGCCTCATGGGATAGTTCAACACCAGCCACTGTTCCCTCTAACTCAGGGATTGCGTGAATTGTTCCATCCTTTAAAATGAGCCCCTTACACTCCAGATGGCCTTTGGCGGGAACAGCATTCCCCTGGATATGTCCGGGCGCAACTATAGTACCACCAGTTGTGATTGTCCTTGATATTATCTCAGCCCTTGTATCAGGTGCATTTAGAACCATCCTGCTACCTGCATTGATGTAAGAGCCAGGGGGCGAGACAATAATTGAACTGGACCTGGCCACTGCTCCCTTGCCATTTAAAAATATTGTGGGGTATAATTGAACACTTTTTACAGGCTTAATTAATATGTAATTGTTCACCAAGGCCCCACCTTCTTCAACTATAGCAACAGATCTAGGTCTCACATGGACATTTGATCCCCAGTTGTGGATCATTGTAAATGTCAATTTACCACCCTTTTTTTACGTAAATCTCAGAGATACCAAGATGAAGTGCAGCCTTTACATCATGGGCAACAGAACATCCAGTAATAATATGGAGCTCAGAATCCTCTTCCACAATAATAATATTGTGTACATTTTGCCCCACTTTCTCTTTTCTGATAAACAGACATGACTGGACTGGATTTTTTTATTTTTACTCCCTTCTCTGTCTTAATAAAATATCCCCCATGCAATTTTTCATAAACTGCCTTTGTATATTCATCCTTATCTGGATCAACCAATTTCCAGTAATAATCTTTTAATCCATTGTACCTCTCCAGGGCTTCTTTGACATCCAGGACCTCAACTCCTGGCTCACAACTCTTACAATGGGCCCTTGAGTGATTCACATGAAGGAAACTTGCACTTCTCTCTCTTTCCTCTACATCAATACCTGCCATCAACAAATTCTCTCTATCTTTTTCATCTATTTCCCTTAAATCCTGAATCTCAACTGCTTCTTCTCCATCAAAGATAAATTCTTCCAGATTTATATTTTCATTTATATTAGACATTTTACACACTCCTTGTATCCATATTTTCTTATGTGTTCCAAAATATCCCTGGGCCTTGCTTCACAGCACAACACACCATTATACATAACCATTCCCCTATCGGCATTAATATATTCTAAGATATATCCTGTATGGGTGATTATAAGACCTGAAATATCCCTTCCTTCTTTTAATTTCTTCATGGAGGTATTAGGTGCAGGTGTTAATTTCTGTCCAAGCAACTCCTTTACTACTTCACCAATTAGAGCCATATTCTCCAAATCCACACCAGATTCAGGCTCGTCAAAGAGAAGCAATTTTGGTTCCTGTGCCATTAGCTGGAGTAGCTCAGACCTCTTGATCTCGCCCCCTGAAAAACCAAGGTTTATATCCCTATCTAAAAAATCCACCATGTTCACCCTTTTTGCAAGGGAATTAATGTCTATCTCCCGCCCCCTGGCACACAGTTTAACAAGGTCTTTGGTTCTAAGGCCATTTATTGTTGGCGGCCTTTGAAATGACATACCTATCCCAAGTCTGGCCCTTTCATAGGTGGGGAGATATGTAATATCATGTCCCCTAAAAACGATCTTCCCCTTTGTGACTTTGTAATTGGAAAAACCCATAATTGTCATAAGCAAAGTGGTCTTTCCAGAACCATTTGGACCAAATAAAATAAAGGTCTCATTTTTACCAATTGAGAGGTTGACCCCTTTTAAGACCTCTTTCCCTCCTACCTCAACGTGTAGGTCCTCTATCTGTAACATACAACCCTCCAAATGTTTTCTCGATTAAACATAGTGTTAACTTTTAATTTAAGTCCCAATTATAATTTTGTCACCTGAATAATTTTAAAAAAAATTTTATTCATTCTATAATACATCACAACTAATCAAGGTACTATTTTAAAAAGCTAGTTATCCCGAGCTTATCAAACTGATAAACTCGGGATAAGAGTCTTTTTTTTCTAATTTTCCGTAGCAAACCTCGCAAATTAGCAACTTTTATTCTGGTATCTTCAATGGTTGAAGAATTATCTATTATTATATTACATCTTTTTAGTTTCTCCTTTTGAGGCAGTTGCCACCTGTCAACTCCTGATATCTGTACCTGGCTCCATCCCCTTAGTTGTTGAAGCCTTTTTATGCGCACCATATCCGAACAAAACACACCAACTATTACGTCAAAAATGGAATCTTCTAAACTTTTGTCCCACCCAGCCTCAACAAGGAGTGGAATTTCCAGTATCACCATATTCTTTGTCTTATTTCTTGAAATAAAATCCTTCATATCCTCAAACACAAGGGGATGGATTATCTTCTCCACCTCTTCTCTAAAATCTCTATCCATATTCATGTGGGCAAATAATTTCTTTTTGTCCACCACTCCCCTATCCTCATCCACAAACTCCAGACCAAAGGTCCTTTTTATCATTTCATAGCCAGCATTTCCTTCCCCATACAATGACTCAACTGCCTTATCTGCACTCCACAAAGGATACTTATCTCCTGCAAGGAGCCTGCACACCGTAGACTTTCCAGAACCAACACTACCTGTGACGCCCACTACCATAGGTCTTTTCTTTGAAGCATAAAGGACCACCCTGAAAAAAATCCTTTGGTACTGTTGATATAAAACTCAAGTTTTCCTCATAAATAGGATGGGTTAGGGAAAGTTTCCATGCATGGAGCATTTGTCTTTTAGCAAGCTTGTTTAGTATCTTATTTTCAACTCTTTTGCCATTTGAATAAAGTTTGTCTCCCAATACAGGATGCCCAATGTGGGAAAAATGGACCCTTATTTGATGTGTCCTTCCAGTTAATATCTGGGCCTCAATAAGGCTTAGATTATAATCTTTGAACTCATAAATGACTCTATATTTAGTTATGGACTCCCTCCCTCTAGATCCATATACCTTCATCTTAATCTTGGTCTTATCATCCCTGTCTATAAAAACCTTAATCTCTCCTTGTTTTTTTCTCAAGTATACCTACAACAATTGCCAGATACCTTTTTGTAACCTTTCTATTTAAAAAAAAGCTCTTTTAACAGTTCTTGACTCTTCTTTTCCAGGGCTATAACCATTAGGCCAGTTGTGTCCTTATCCAACCTGTGAACAATACCTGGTCTCTCATCATCTAACTCTTTCATCCAGGGATATTTATGCAAAATGAAGTTTACCAGGGTGGTTTCCTTACAGGAAGGAGCTGGGTGGGTGACCAAACCTTTTGGTTTGTCTATTACTACCATGTATTCATCTTCATAAACAATCTTTAAATTCCCTTGTTCTGGCTCAATCTCATCTCTCTTACCTATAGATATTTCTATTAAATCCTTGTCCGAGACCTTTATTGAAGGTTTTGTTACTTTCTTTTTATTTACAAATACTGATCCCTGTTCAATTAATTCCTTTACCCTTTGTCTGGAATAATTTAAGTCTTTTAGTTTTAAATGTAAAAACTTATCTATCCTAATTGGTTTGTCTGTATCTGGTATATATGAATATTTCTTTAAATTATACATGCTACATTAAAATTCCTTTTTTTATTTTTATATTAAAATTAAAACCCTTTACCATAAAATTATGTAAGTACATCCTGGGCATAGCGAAGTTACTGTAGCCATATAAAGGGTCACCAAGGATTGGATGTCCCATGTAAGATAGATGGGCCCTTATTTGATGTCTTTTACCTTTTAAAATTATGGCCTCAACAAGGGTCCTATTTTGTTTTTCAAAAATTTTTTTTGGAACTATTTTTGTATGCCTCGTACTATCTTTGTCTTCTTCATCTAAGACCTTTACTTTTTTTTCTTTTACAGTGATTAATTTTATTTTTAATAATAATCTCCTTTTCCACATATCCGTGAACAAGTGCAATATACCTTTTTTTCAATACCACCACTATCCTGCATAGAAAGGTATATACTTTTAGAATTTTCTAAAAGTCCAAAAAGCAAAATACCACTGGTCAAAAAAATCCAGCCTGTTTAGCAAAAAAAACCTTTTCATTAAAAATTTCTCCAAAATATCTTCCATGTTTGGATTACTTTTACCCCTTGTAGAATGAACAAAAGGTGGTTTATACACCCCATAAATAAAATCATTTCCTTTAATAATTTGAGGGGTAATAAAGATATCCTTACCTTTGCCTGCAAAACTGGTGGTGGGAATATCTAAATCTAAAATCTCAATAACATCCCCTATTTTTAGTATCTTTTTTCTCTTTTTACACAGTGTACCATTAACAACTACCCTTTGTTCAGAAATAAGCTCTTTTATTTGCCTGAGCCCTTTTTTTTGTCTTTTTCCTCAAATATGTATCCAATGAGGACTCCTCTTCCACTATAAACATAAGCATTTCTCGATCTCTCTTATCTGCATATTTCTCAAAATCTCCCAGACTCAGGCCAAGTCCCTTATATTTATTGGGGAGTTTTGTACTTTTTATTGTGTTTAAAAGCATAGTGACCTTATCCAGGTAAATCTTTTGGGTAATCTTCTCCATAACATAAAAAAAAAGGTTCAACTATTTTTTTTGCCTATCCATAATGTATAATAAATCCCTTATCACTTCTGGAGACTTAAAAAAAAATCTCTTTAGCTGCCAAATAATTGGCCACAAAACTTATTCCTGCTGCTGTAATCTTTTTGGGCATACCAATTCTGTTGCTCATATTTCTAAAGGCCACTTTAGCAGAATTTATTTCATCAAAATTTTCTATAAAACCATATCCAAGGGACATCCATGCACATATCTCATTCATGTTACATGCATCTAAAATCCCTTTCCACCTATTACTTCTTTTTAGTTGTTCAAGTTCAGAAAACCAATATCCAGTTGCACCTGTCTCAATTAAAAGAGAAAAAAAAGTTTGATGGTTTTTTTAGCGCAAATGGCCTTTGATACTTCTTGAGACACCCTTTCCTTTGATATCTTTTTCATGAGATGAATATTGCCACCAACCTGTCTAATAATCTCAAGGGAGTTTATGTCCACTGAAAAATCGGGAAATTGGGCATAAAATCTTGCCATCCTGTGGACCCTCAAGGGATCTTCTTCAAAGTTTTTCCTGGAAATTGCCCTCAAGACCCTGTTTTTAAGGTCTTCTATGGCCAGGGGGTGGTGGTATATCCTTCCCTTATCATCTTCAGCAATTGCATTAATCGTCAGGTCCCTGGACATGAGATCATCCATTATATTCTGGTACTTTGATATGGTATATTCATCTCTACCAATTAAATAAACAGAGATCTTTTTCCCAACTTTTTTTTGCCCTGGGAAATCTATTAAGGAATTCATTTTCTGTGGCATCAAACACAACAAAATCCCTATCTTTGGATTTTTTTCCAAGGAGCCTATCTCGTATACTTCCACCTACAAGATAAATTTTCATATTAATATAGCCTCAATTTTAGCCCATTTCTTCTATTTGAAAAAAAACAGAACTAAGGATAGAGTAAGTCATCAAAAGAAAGGTTAATAAATACCCAAGGAGAAGTAAACATGAAGGACGTCCTAAAATGTCCCAGGTGTGGGGAAAGTATAGAGATTTACAAAAATCCCCTACCAACTGTGGATGTAATAATCTATACCCTCAAAAAAAGAAGTGCTCTTAATTAAAAGGAAGAATCCCCCTATGGATATGCCCTACCAGGGGGATTTGTGGATGTTGGTGAAAGTTTGGAAGAGGCAGCATTAAGGGAAATACTGGAAGAAACAGGACTAAAAATAGAGATAGATTCTGTTTTTGGGGTATATTCATCTCCAGACAGAGACCCCAGAAACCATACTATTACCACTGTGTTTGTTGCCAGGATGCCAGATGGACAAATACCCAGGGCTGGAGACGATGCAAAGGAATATGGTTTTTTTCCCCCTCTATGCTCTTCCCCAGATGGCCTTTGACCACCAAATAATCTTGAGGGATTTTTTTTAAACGCTTTGACAAGCTCAATAAAAACACGGTATCCATTGGAAGGAGCCTATTTATATAATAAAAAAAATCTGCTTATTTCTTTAACTCCGTTATGGATCAAGTGATTAGTGAAAGGTAGAAGGGCGAAGGGTGTATGTGAAAGTGTGAGTGTATGTGTATGTGTGAGTATATGGAAGTTACAGACCACAGACACAGATAACAGATCACAGCAGAAAAATGATTCAGATATGTTAGAAGAATATGATTTTAGTAATGGTATTCGTGGGAAATATGCCTCAAAATATAAAGAAGGGACAAATTTAGTAGTAATTGATCCAGACTTAATAGAATATTTTCCAGATTCAAATTCAGTCAATGAAGCACTCAGGTCATTGGCCAGGCTTATGAAAAGATATAGAAATAAGAAGCCGGACAAAGTAGTGTAACTGACAGCCAATTCACTGCACTCCAGTGTGCCAAGAAGAACTGAACAGTTATTGCTGTACAAGAGATGGGGAATAATCAACTAAGTAAAAAAAGGAACATTTTCATGATATTAATAACAATGGGGGATCCCAATGGCATAGGTCCAGAGCTAATTTGCAGGGTATTTTCCAAGGACCTGCCAATAGATGATAGTTTTTTTAATAATAGCCCCAAGGCCCCACTTGAATACTTTTGTAATCTATTTTCAATAGATAAGTTCTGGATACAAACAGAACAACCCTCTGACTTCCTAAAAAAACAAGATCAACCTATACTCTAAAGGATTGGAGGATTTTTCCTTTACTCCTGGAGTGCCATCAAAAGAAAGTGGCCTCATCAGTGGTAAAATCCTGGAAGTTGCCATCCAGATTTTAAAGAAAAAAAAAAGCTTATGCAGTTGTAACCTGCCCAATTAATAAGAAATCTCTAATGGATGCTGGTTTTAACTTTCCAGGACACACTGAATTTTTTTGCAAATAGATTTGGTCTGTCCAAAGATGATGTGTGTATGCACCTGTGTGGTCCTAAACTTAAGGTATCCCTTGTAACTACCCATCCTCCATTAAGAGAGGTACCTTCTCTAATTACCAGAAAAAAAAATATTAAGATGTCTTACACTAACCCATGAGATGCTAATAAAACTGGGAGAATACGAAAAACCTATAGGAGTATGTGGCCTAAATCCCCATGCAGGTGAAGGGGGTAAAATTGGTTCTGAGGAGATAGAGGTGATTGGACCAGCCATTGAATCAGCAAAAAAAATAGGAATAAATGTAATGGGGCCATATCCTGCAGACACCCTATTTCACAGGGCGTATATTGGAGAATTTTCAGCAGTCCTGGCCATGTACCACGACCAAGGGCTTGGACCATTAAAACTTGTACATTTCAATGAATCTGTGAATGTGACCCTGGGTCTGCCAATTATCAGAACCTCTGTGGATCATGGGACGGCCTATGATCTGGTGGGAAAAGGGATGGCAAAAACAGAGAGCTTAATTCATGCCATTAAACTGGCCTCAAGGCTGTGGATCAAGTGATTAGTGATTAGTGAAGGGAGAAGGGTGAAGGTAAAAGGGAGAGGAAATAACAATCAAAGAACCTTCAACCTTGTGATAATAAACCCGGATTAAGAAAGTCTCTTTTGAGCATATTTCAACATCTTTTGTGCTTCTAAAAAAATCCGGCTTTAACTCAAGGGCCTTTTTTTGCAACTTTTGCAGCCTCTTCCCATTTTTTTTCATCAATATATACCCTGCCCAGGTTAAATAATAGATATTCATCGTCAGGGGACTTGGATACTGCCTCTAAAAATACCCTTGAGGCAAGATCGTGCTTTCCAGCTCTCCTCAAGGTAATTCCCATCTTATTTAAGAGATAAACTGCATCAGGGTCTTCTTTATAAGCATCTTTAAGATATTTGATCGCCTGGTCAACCAATCCCTCATCCATATATATATCACTGATGGTGAGCTTTAAATCAGTATCGTCTTTAAAGGTCTTAATCAAACGCTTAAAGACCTTTTCTGCCTCGGAATATTCTTTGTCTTTTAAATGTTTCTTCCCCTTTTCAAGCTCTCTTGCCTTGAGATCTTCCAGCTCTTTTAACTGTTTTTTTTGCCTCTTCCACAGTAGAGGCCTGGAGTTCTTTAACAGCCTCGTTTAAAGTCTCCCATAGTTCTTTTTCTCTTCCCACCTGGTATTCAATGGGTATTGGATATTGCTGTACAAATTCTTTGTTGATTTTTAACAGGTAAATTGCGTCATCTAACTTTTTCTGAAAGTCCTGTTTTTCGTGTTTCATAAGGGGGGTCTTGAGATAAATAGCAATTGCATCCTGAATACTCATAAGAGCCACCAGGAACTTTTTCTTTTTTTAACAATGTGGATACAGAACTAAGCTTTGACCTTGCCTTTGCTATTTCTGACATTGACTCCCCCTAAAAGACACAATTAGCACACCCTTTTCACCATTTCTGAAAAGTCCTTAAAAAAAATATCTGGAATCATGAGGGCCTGGTGCAGCTTCTGGATGGTATTGAACCGCCATAATAGGCAATTTCCTGTGGACAAATCCTTCCAATGTCCTATCATTTAAATTAATATGGGTCTGTTTCAAATAATCAATATCAGACACATCCACACAAAAACCATGGTTCTGGGATGTAATCTCCACATATTTTGCATCCAGTCTCCTAACAGGATGATTTACACCGTGATGGCCAAATTTTAGCTTGTAGGTCTTGCCTCCTAGAACCAGCCCTAAAATCTGATGTCCCAGACAGATACCCCCAATTGGATAATCTGAAATTATCTTTGAAACTTCATCTAAGGCATAATGCACTGCCGCTGGATCCCCTGGACCATTTGACAGAAACACAGCATGAGGCTCTAACTCCCTTATTTTAGAGGCAGAATACGTGGCAGGCACAACTAAAACTTCAAAACCTTCCTTTTCAAGCAACCTGAGTATATTGTATTTAACACCAAAGTCATAAACCACCAGTCTCAGTTTATCACTATCCCAACTGTATTTGCCGTTTCTAATCTCTACTTTTTTTAGGTCCATGTTCCCATTTATAGACTTGTTTTGTACTCACCATGTCAACCAAATTTAGGCCTTCCATTGGCTCTATGTCCTGTGCCATTTTTGTGAGTTTTTTGGGATCCAAAACATTTGTTGAAACATATCCCCTCATGGCACCATGTATTCTTATGTGTCTGGTAAGGCCCTTGTATCTATTCCTTCTATGCCAATTACATTATGTCTTTTTAGATATTCTGGAAGAGACATCTTAGAGCGCCAATTTGATGGTTCCCTGCAACATTCTTTTACAATAAATCCAGCCACCTGAACTTTATCTGATTCTATATCCTCAAAGTTTATTCCATAGTTACCCATATGGTATAGGTCATACATACCAGCTGATGTTTATAAGAGGGGTCTGTTAGTATTTCCTGGTATCCTGTCATGCCAGTATTAAAAATAACTTCTCCGCCACTCTCCCCTTCTCCTGTAAAGGAATATCCTTCAAAGTATGTACCGTCTTCTAATGCCAACAATGCCCGCATTGACATGTCTCCTTTCGTAAAATTTTTTTCTACCTTAGCCAAATCTTCGGGGGTGTCAACCCCATAGCTAAAACACTCTGTTGCCCTAACAAAGATGGGTATACGATTTTGAATTAGCCTTAGCTGTTCCAATTTTTCAGCCTTTTCTAAAGGTGTTTGTTGAAGCTCAACAAATTTTTTTCAATGCTCCAAACTTAAATCCATACATGCCAATATGGCCTAAAAATTCCCCTCTAAATTGGAAAAAAAATAGGGTATAGGGGCCCTTGAAAAATATATTGCAAAACTTTTAAGGTCCAAAACCACCTTTACAATATTGGGATTTACAACATCCTCAAAGGATATTTCCCTGGCCAGGGTAGCTATTTCCACATCCGAATTTTGAAAACATTCAATTAATTCATCCAACATTTTGGGGTCTAAAAGAGGCTCATCTCCCTGAATATTTATGACAATATTGTCATCTTCTGCACCAAGGATGCATGCTGCTTCATGAACCCTATCAGTTCCTGACCTGTGAGAAGACCTGGTCATTACTACTGGTACATTGTGTTTCTCTGCCACATTAAAGATCTCTTCATGGTCTGTGGCAAGGATAACTTTGTCTATATTCTCACTTTGAATTGCCCTCTCATACACGTGTAAAAACATGGGTTTTCCCAGAATAGGGGCAAGGGGTTTTCCAGGAAATCTTGTGGATGCATATCTTGCCGGAATTATCCCAAACACTTTTTTTGTTTTTCATAACTTAATATCCCCACTTAAATATTGAAGAAAAAAAATAAAATTGGATACATTTGAAACCTAATTCAAGTTATTCATTATTTTTAGGAGCAGTGCCACAAGTTAGTTATAAATACAAGGGGAAAAATATCCCCAAAAATCAGGAGGGATCATGCCTTTTTTTTATCTACAAGGCGAAAAATAGGGCTGGAAGGAAAATAAAAGGAGAAATTGAGGCACCAACCATTGAGCTTGCTCAAAATGCCTTACAAAGAAAGGGGTATACCAATATAAAGGTAAAACCCAAGCCCAAGGACCTTTTTGAGGGAACATTTCTAGAGGGCAAGGTATCCCCCAGGGATATGGTTGTATTTTCCAGACAATTTTCTACTATGATTAATGCTGGTGTCCCAATTTTACAGTCATTAAATGTCCTGGCAGAACAAACTGAAAACAAAAAAACTAAAGAGAAAGCTCTATGAAATAAGAAATGATGTAGAAGGAGGTAGTTCACTATTTGACGCATTGAACAAGCACAGAGATGTATTTGACGACCTCTATATAAACATGGTTGATGCTGGTGAAGTTGGAGGTGTGCTTGATGTTGTTTTAGATAGGTTGGCTGGATATATTGAAAAGGCAGCGAGCCTAAAGTCCAAGGTAAAAGGAGCAATGATCTATCCAGCTGTGGTAGTAACAGTGGCTGTTGCTGTAATTACTATCATAATGATATTTGTGATCCCTACCTTTGCCAAGATGTTTGCAGATTTTGGCAGCGCCCTTCCACTTCCAACGCAAATAGTTATAAATTTGAGTAACTGGTTTAAATCAAATATTGGTTACCTTTTTTTTGGGAATAATTGGTTTTATTGTAATATTCAGGTTATTATACAAGAGGGTTGAGGCATTCAAAATCTTTATTGATAGGACAGTTTTATTCTTACCCATTTTTGGCCCACTTCTAAGAAAAGTAGCAGTTGCACGATTTAGCAGAACATTTAGCACTATGATATCTAGTGGTGTTCCAATACTTCAGGCCTTGGATATTGTGGCCAAGACCTCGGGTAATAAAGTAATTGAACTTGGGGTATTAGATGCAAAAAAGAGTATTTCCGAAGGTCAGACAATTAGTGAACCTTTAGAAGACACAGGAGTATTCCCTTCAATGGTTATACACATGATATCCATTGGTGAGACAACAGGTGCACTAGATACCATGTTGGAAAAAAAATTGCAGACTTCTACGACGACGAAGTAGATGTGGCAGTCTCAGCCTTGACTTCTTTAATAGAACCTCTAATGATTGTTTTTTTTAGGTGTTGTGGTTGGTGGATTGGTCATATCTATGTATCTACCAATATTCAAGATCGCTGGTGTAGTGTCAGGTCAAGGATAACTATATTTAAAAAATTATAAATGGAGGAGCTTAAAATGTCTAAAGAACTAGCTGTAGGTGTAGTTGGAGCAACCGGCGCAGTGGGCCGCGAGATGTTAAAAGTACTGGAGCAGAGAAACTTTCCATTGACCAGGATCAAGACCCTGGCATCTTCTAGATCTGCTGGGAAAAAAATTGGAGTTTAAGGGTAGTGAGATTGTAGTTGAAGAACTTAACCCAAGTTCCTTTGATGACCTGGACCTTGCCCTATTTTCTGCAGGAGGGTCTGTATCCAAGGAATTTGCACCTATTGCAGCTAAAAAAAACTGTGTTGTTGTTGACAATTCATCTGCATGGAGAATGGATCCAGAAGTACCGTTGGTGGTACCAGAGGTAAATCCAGATGACCTTGAAAAACACAAAAATATAATCGCAAATCCAAATTGTTCCACTATTCAGATGGTGGTCCCATTAAAACCAATACATGATGTAGCAAAAATAAAGAGGATAGTAGTATCTACTTACCAGGCGGTATCTGGAACAGGTCAAAAGGCTATTGATGAACTTGAGAAACAGGTCAGGGTCCTATTTAACATGCAGGATGTGGAATGCAAGGTATATCCATATCAGATTGCATTTAATTGTCTGCCCCATATAGATGTGTTTTTAGACAATGACTACACAAAAGAAGAGATGAAAATGGTAAATGAGACAAAGAAAATCATGGGGGATGACACCATAAAGGTAACTGCAACAACTGTTAGGGTGCCAGTTTTCTACGGACACAGTGAAGCTGTGAATATAGAGACAGAAAAAAAAGATAACTGCTAAAGAAGTAAGGGCTATTTTGTCCCAGGCACCTGGTGTTAAGGTATTGGATAATCCCAAAGAAAAAAATTTATCCAATGCCCATATTTGCTGCAGGTGAAGATGATGTATTTGTTGGCAGGATAAGAGATGACGATACAATTAAAAATGGAATTAATATGTGGATAGTGGCGGATAATATTAGAAAGGGAGCTGCCTTAAATGCTGTGCAAATAGCAGAGGAACTACTTAAAAGAGGGCTTTTAGCTAAGTAAACTGGATGAAAAAAAGGAGGAGTTACTCCTCCTTTTTTGTGTTTTCAGCCAATTGATTGGGATATAACAGATTTTATTTTTATTTTTCATATTGACATTTTTTTTTATTTTTGTTTAGTCTTTAATCCACCTTGAAAAAGGAGTCATGTAATGGAAGATAGGAAAGATGTAAAAGTATTGTTAATTGATGATGAGCAGACACTTGTTGAGTACCTTGCCAAGAGATTGCTGAGAGAAGGCTTTACAGTAAAAGCTACATTTTCCGGGGAAGAAGCCGTTCAGACTGCCTCTAATGAAAACTTTGATGTAGCTGTAGTTGACCTAAAAATGCCAGGCATAGATGGAGTGGAGACACAAAGACGACTTAAAGAAATCCAGCCCTTTTTACAATGTATAGTTTTAACAGGTCACGGATCAATAGAAAGTGCTTTGGAAAGCGGAAAACATGATGCGTATAAATACCTTTTAAAACCTATTGACTATGATGAATTAGTGGAAACTATTAAAGAGGCATATGAGTTTAAAATGAAATTACAAGGTGAGAAATTTAAAAAAAAGAGGTGGAAGACATATATAGATCTGGGCTGGGAGCAAGGGGCATAAAAAAAGGCCCTTAAAAAGTTAAAAAAAGATATATGGCATTGAAGAGTAATTTCATACGTATTTACAATTGAATCAATGAACTTAGTTAATAAAAACATATTAAAAGACATCCTTCAGTTCAGTAATGAAATCATTTTTCTAACAGATACAGATCTAAATTTTCTTGTTGTAAATTTTAGACTAGAGGAGATAGTCGAATTTCCATCTGAATATCTGATTGGAAAGAACATGAGAGATTATATATTAGAAAAAGATCTGTTATTAAAAGAGAGAGGGGGTGAGAAGGAACTAACATTTTTATCCTATTCTGGTAAAAGATATGAATACATCTTTCAATTTATGGTGAAGAGTTGTTATTTAGAAGAAGAAAAAGATAGTGTGCTCTGGATTGGAACACCTAAAAGTTATATTAATTTCAGTTCAATTCATGAGAGTCTTATAAGACTTGAAAGGATGGCAGAGATTGGACAATTGGCCGCAGGAATCGTCCATGAAGTAAAAAAATCTCCTTGCAATAATAAATCAGGCCTCTGGGTGGGGCAAGGTATTGGTAAAGGACAATCTAGAAAGACTGGGACCAGACGGAGAAGAACTGGAAAAGATTTTTGAAGAGATTGAAAATCAAACCCAGAGGAGCAGCGATATTACCAACGAAATTTTGACCTTTGTGAGGAGTCCACACGAGGAGCATCAACAGGTAAATTTGACTAATTTAATAGAGAACACATTAAAGCTTATAGGACCTGAATTAAAGTCCCCCAGGATTAAGCTTGAAAAACAGTATGGACACACCACAAATGCAATTAGTTCAAATAGTGGACTTCTTCAACAGGTGCTTATAAATCTCATCACCAATGCCATATATGCCATTAGGAAGAAGGGAATATCAGAGGGAAAGATAGTAGTTGAAACCAAAGAAGACAGAGATTACATAAAGGTGACCATTGGGGACAATGGAATTGGCATACCTGAGGATAGACAAAATAGGATATTCGAATTTTTCTTCACAACCAAGCCTGCTGGTGAGGGTACAGGACTTGGGCTTGCCCTATGCAGGGAAATAATGGGCAAGCTTGGCGGAGACATTGGCTTTCAGTCTAAAGAGAGAGAAGGCTCAAAGTTTTTCATTACTATTCCAAAGGGAAAATAGACCATGGACTTAAAAAAAAGTCATATCCTTTTGTCTTACGTTCTTTTTTTATGGCCATTTTGTGGGTAACTTTATCTGGGAAATTTGAGCCCCTACTTCTTTTTCTGGGTTTTGTATCTGTTACAATTGTGAGCTTACTTTCAGGACAACTTTTATTTTCAAATCCCACAGATGATTACCTCCCCACTTTTTTTTAGATTTTTGGGATACCTTCCATGGATAATTTTACAAATTATAAAGGCAAATATCCATGTCTTAAAAATAGTCTTTTCAAGGGATTTAATGGATAAAATAGATCCACACATAATTGTATTTAACACCAGATTAAAAAAAAGACTTTTCGATTGTCACAATGGCAAATTCCATAACACTCACCCCAGGCACAATAACCATTACTGCAAATCCTGATGGAAAATTCAGGGTCCATGCAATAGATAAGGCATGTGCAGATGATCTGCCAGGGGAAATGGAACAGAGGGTTGCAAAAGTTTTTGGGGAGTAGATATATGCTAGACTTATTCACTTATATTGGTGTTTATATCTGTATTTTGATGGTATTTTCCCTATACAGGGGAATTTTTGGACCCACTGTATTGGATAGGCTGGTTGGAGTAAATGCAATAGGCTCTAAGACAGTGGTTTTTTTGCTATTAATTGGATTTATTTATCAGAGAGAGGATATGTTCATTGACATTGCCCTTGCCTATGCACTGTTAAATTTTATTGCAGTGCTTGCAGCTGCCAGATATTTTCATAAAAAAACGGGGATTATACGAAGAGTCTGAATTTTAGCAATAACAGCGTTTTCTTTAATATCAGGAGTTTTTAAATGAGTGTTATTATCAATACCATAGCGATTATCTTCTTTATAATTGGCCTTATCTTCTTCACAGGAGGTACTGTTGGCATAATTAGAATGCCTGATTTCTATACCAGGCTCCATCCTGCTGGGAAATTGGATACAATGGGCCTCATGTCCTTTGTAATTGGTTTTTTTTATCTACAATCTCCAGCACTTTACCTGGGGAAATTTGATTGTCTCACTCAAGATGTTATTAATAGTATTTTTTTGTCTCTCTTTCCAGTCCAACTGCCACGCACGCCATTGTAGATGCCGGGATAAGGGCGGGACTCAGGCCATGGACAAAGAAAGACCAGGAGAAATAAAACCATGTATTGGATTTTAGACCTAATCATTTTGGCGCTTATTATTGTTTGTGCAATAGGCGCCATAACAGTAAAGGACCTTCTAGGTACCGCCATTTTACTTGGGGCATATAGCTTTATGATGTGTGTTTTATGGGCAATAATGGGAGCAGTTGACGTTGCCTTTACTGAAGCATCTGTTGGTGCAGGGGTGTCAACTGTATTTTTTGTAGCAGCAATATTTAGAACCACCAGGAGGACCAAAGATTGAAAAAAACTTGCACTCATTGTTGCAATCCTCTGTGGAGCAATCTTGATTTATGCCACATCTGAATTCCCAGAGTGGGGAGATCCAAATTCACCTGCCAGCTTACACGTATCTCCCCATTACATCAAATATTCAGTGGAAGAGACTGAAGTTCCCAATATAGTCACATCTGTGCTTGCTGACTACCGTGGTTTTGACACCATGTTTGAGACCACGGTTATATTTTGCGCTGGCCTTACCTGTTTTTTACTACTTAGAATCTTTAATGAACAAGGGGAGGAAGAAGGGGTCTATTACAGGCATCTGCCAACTGGAGTTGTAATTTATTTTAAGCGGGATGATGTGGATATAAGGGATGAGGATTTTGAATTAATTGACTCCAAATTTGTGCCTTATGATCTCATAATAAAAACTGTAAGCAGGGTCTTAATCCCCTTTATTCAGTTGTATGCCCTTTATGTCATTGCCCATGGTGACTTTAGCCCTGGTGGAGGATTTCAAGGTGGAGTAATCTTAGGGGCATCAATAATACTGCTTGCCATAACCTTTAATCTAAAGACCGCAATAGCAAAGATAAGCGAAAAGACCCTTGGGATCTTGAGTGCCCTGGGCGTATTCATCTATGCAGGAATTGGATGCCTGTGTCTTTTACTCAAAGGACACTTCCTGGACTATGGAAAACTGGCTGAGATACTCCCTGTTAATCCAATAAAGGCAAGGGCTCTTGGAATGCTTGGGGTGGAGATTGGAGTAGGTATTGCAGTTATGGCTGTTATGATAATTATCTATATAAACATTGCATCTGAAGGAAAACACCACGAAGGGCTTTAAAAATGGAAGGTTTATTAAGAGAAATTGTAGGAAAATACAATTATTGGCTTTACATAGTGCTTATGATGATTGGCCTCTATGCCATGATAGCAAAAAAATAATCTAATAAAAAAAATTGGTTGGGATGAATATCTTCCAGACAGCTATTATCCTGTTTTATATTTCTATGGGATATAAAAAAGGAGGAACACTTCCAATAATTGAACTCCCTCCTCACCACCATGAAATACCTCCTGATGCAATTGATATATCAAAATACATAAATCCCTTACCTCATGTCTTGATGCTTACTGCAATAGTTGTATCTGTGGCTACCTTTGGTGTGGCACTTGCCATTGCCTTAAAGATATATAAGGAATACAACACACTGGAAGAAGATGAGATCAGGATGAGGATTAGGGAGAGATGAATATAAATCAATTTGTACCCATCTTAATTGTAATAACGCCACTTGTGTGTGCATTTTTTTGTAATGGGACTCCATTGGGTGGATAGCGTCTGTGTCTACCCCTTACTATCCTGGCAATTACCATCTCCTTTATATCTTCAATAATAACCCTATACAGCGTTATCTCCCATGGGATAATACAGTATAAACTGGGTGGATGGCCTCCACCAATAGGAATTGAATATAAAATCGACACATTAAATGGGTCTATTTTAGTACTTATTACATTTATCGCCCTTATAAATATATTTACCAGCTTTAACCAGGTAAGTATTGACCTCCCAGAAAAAAAAAGGTACATTTTACAGCTTATACCTCTTATTTATAACAGGGCTTGTGGGGGTAGTTATAACTGGGGATCTATTTAACCTATATGTACTCTTGGAGATTACGTCCTTATCTGCATATGCCCAAATTGCCCTGGGAGACAAAAAAAAGGGGGCCAATTGCCAGTCTAAACTATATATTTATTGGTGTTATTGGTGCAAGTTTTTACCTTTTAGGGGTGGGGTATTTATATATGATGACTGGTTCACTCAACATGGGTGATGTTGCAAATATTATAAAACACCTTCATCAATCCCAGGCCATATTTGTTGCATTTATCTTTTGCATTGTTGGGGTGTGGATAAAAATGGCCCTATTCCCCTTACACATATGGCTTCCAAATGCATACACATATGCCCCTACCACCAGCAGTAGATTAATCTCGCCTTTAATGACCAAGGTGATGGTATATGTGATGATAAGACTCATGTTTACAGTTTTTGGGTATGACTATCTATTCAGGACACTGACCCTTTCAAATGAAGTTGTCCTTCTGGCATCCATAGCAATCATATTTGGAGCACTTATGGCGCTGAGTCAAAGAGACTTAAAGAAGATGTTAACATACATAATAGTATCTGAAATTGGTTATATGGTTGGAGGGGCATGGATTGGGAACAAGGCAGCACTTACAGGTGCAATTCTGCATATTATCAATGATGCCTTTATGACCTTTGCGCTTTTTATAGCTGCAGGAAATTTTGCATGGAGAATAAAGGAACTCAGTGTTGATAATTTGAAAGAGATATTTCAAACCATGCCATGGACCAGTGCTGGCTTTGTAATTGCTGGTATGTCAATTATTGGGATACCGCCAACCTGTGGTTTTTTCAGCAAATGGTATCTACTTATTGGAGCAATGGAAGCAAGACAATACTTTTTTTGCTGCATCTCTTATTTTAAGCAGCCTACTTAGCGTAATACTGTTTTTCAGGATATTTGAAAAATCACTCTTTAATAACCGTAAAGACCACCTGGCTCATCTGATGGTATAAAGACGCAAGAAGCCCCAACAAATATGGTAATTGGTCTATTATTTGTCTGTGTTATATTGATAGTGTTGGGTTTGTACTCAGGTAAAATAGTATCTACTTTAATAATACCATTTGTATCCAGAGGAATTTAGGCATGGAACTCACTCTTTCTATAAGACCTCTTGCTGCTATTCTGGTGCCCCTTTTTGTTATTCCAATCATTGTATCATGTGGGGATAACAGACCCAATTTTAGAGAAGCTTGGACTTTTCTTGCTGGAATAGTAAAGTTTTCAATAATTGCTTCAATGGTTCCAGGGGTTTTAAAAGGGGTTCAATATTATTATCCCCTATTTAAGTTGGCACCTGGACTCTCAATTAGTTTCAAGGTAGATGGTATTGGACTTGCCTTTGCATTGGTAGCATCATTTTTGTGGATAGTTACCTCTCTTTATTCCATAGGTTATATGAGGGGGCTAAAAGAACACAGTCAAACCAGATTTTTTAGCTTTTTTTGCCCTGGCCCTCTCCTCTACAATTGGAGTTGCATTTTCAGCAAATCTGCTCACAATGTATATGTTTTATGAGATACTCTCCTTATCCACATATCCTTTAGTTGTCCACCATCAAGATCAAGATGCAAAGATATCTGGAAGGAAGTATTTAACTTACATCATTTCAACATCAGTTGGCCTGGTTCTCCCGGCAATGATAATATGTTATATCCATGCCCACACCTTGGATTTTCAACCAAATGGAATCCTCATGGGGAAGGCATCTCCCATGCTCTTAACCATTTTATTTTTCATGTTTTTATTTGGATTTGCAAAGGCAGCTATGATGCCTCTTCATTCATGGCTTCCTGCTGCAATGGTTGCGCCTACCCCTGTGAGTGCCCTATTACATGCAGTTGCAGTTGTAAAAGTTGGGGTGTTTAGTATTATTAGAATATTTACCGGAATATACGGAGTAGGACTAATTAAAAGTTTAAATCTAGGTGTGTATTCTGCATATATTGCAGCATTTACCATTTTAGTTGGATCGCTTATTGCCATGTCCCAGGACGAGTTAAAAAGAAGACTTGCCTTTTCCACCATAAGCCAGCTATCGTATATAATTCTGGGTATATCTTTACTTACACCAAGGGGGATGGTGGGTGGTATTATCACATAGTCATGCATGCCTTTGGGAAAATTACTCTTTTTTTTTGGCGCAGGGGCAATATATGTTGCCACTGGGAAAAAAATATATCAGTCAATTAAATGGCCTTGGTAAAAAGATGCCTATTACATTTTTGACCTTTTTAATTGGTGCCTTGAGTGTAATAGGTCTACCGCCCACCGGGGGTTTTTACAGTAAATGGTATCTTGTGTTGGGATGTATGGATGCACACAGTATATTTTTACTGGTAGTTTTACTTGTATCGTCTTTTTTTAAATGGAGTTTATTTTTTTGCCCATAGTATTTAAGGGATTTTTCTATAAAGGAAGCAATATTGAAACATACAAAGAGGCTCCAATATGTTGCATAATACCCATGATAATTACATCATTAATTTCAATTGTCCTGTTTTTCTACCAAGATATTTTTTTATAAATTGATTTCAATAGGACTAAAATTATAAAAGGAACTGTTATATGAAAAAGGATTTTTTTAGAAAGACCTGAAACCATAAAATTGCTCTGGAAGCTACTCTACATATCCTGTGGACTCACATTAATACCAGAATTATTTATAAAAAGGGAAGGACATTTTGGTATTGATAATTTTTTTTGGATTTTATGCAATTCTGGGATTTTTGTCATGTATCGCCTTGATATTAATTGCAAAGGCAGGCGGGATCTTCCTAAAGAAAGATCCAGATTATTACAATAAAAATAAAGACATAAAAGACCAGGGATAAAGAATATGGTACATATACCTCCTGCATTTATACTTTTTCTAGGAGCATTGGTGCTTCCAATATTTCTACCTGCAGCCAGGAGATGGATTGTTATTTTTACACCTGCAATTGCATTTTTATACATATTAAATTTAAAAACAGGGTCATATCTAAATATCTCATTTTTTGGATTTGATTTAACCCTGCTTCGAGTGGACAAATTATCAAAGGTATTTGGGTATATTTTTACAATATATGGGTTTGCAACTGGGATTTACAGTTTTTATTTAAAGGACCTAAGACAGCAACTATCAGGACTCATATACATGGGTGGAGCCCTTGGAGTGGTATTTTCAGGAGATATAATTACCCTATATTTTTACTGGGAACTTATGGCAGTGGCTCAGTAATATTAATACTTGCAAGGGAAACCAACAGGGCTATTGAAGCTGGATACAGATATATCCTTGTTCATATATTAGGGGGACTCTGTCTTTTAGCAGGGATAGTCATGTATATAAGTCAGGGACATTCAGTAGAATTTTCAAAATTTACAGAACATAATCCTGCTACTTATCTAATTTTGATAGGATTTTTACTGAATGCAGCAGCACCACCACTGGGAGCCTGGCTTCCAGATGCATATCCAGAATCAACACCAACAGGTAGTGTGATTTTAAGTGCTTATACAACAAAAACTGCTGTTTATACCTTACTTAGAGGCTTTCCTGGATGGGAAATTTTAATCTTTGTTGGTTGTCTTATGAGCATCTATGGAATCTTCTATGCCCTACTGGAAAATGACATGAGGAGGATCCTGGCATATTCCATTATAAACCAGGTGGGATTTATGATATGCGGGGCAGGTATAGGAACAGCTATGGCCATAAATGGTGCTGCAGCCCATGCATTTGCACATATTGTGTACAAAGGTCTTTTATTTATGTCTGCAGGAGCGGTGTTGTATATGACAGGGAAATCCAAATGTACTGAGCTAGGGGGACTATATAAGACCATGCCGTACACACTGCTCTTTGGATGTATTGGTGCTTTGTCAATATCGGCTTTTCCTTTAACCAGTGGCTTTACTACCAAATCAATGATCATTGAATCATCTGTTCACCAGCACCTTATGTGGGCATGGCTTATCTTAGAAGTGGCATCTGCCGGGGTCTTTTTACACGCAGGTATAAAGTTCCCATATTTTGTATTTTTTTGCAAAGGATAGGGGGCTTAGACCTGGTGAGACAAACAAATCCATGCTTATTGCAATGGCATTTTTGTCATTTATATGCATATTTTTGGGTGTATATCCTAAACCCTTATATAAAATATTACCATATTCTGTTGGAGATTACAATGCCTATACTGCACCCCACCTTATTACACAACTACAACTACTTATGTTCTCAGCACTTGTGTTCTTCTTGTTTTTGCCAATGTTAAAAAGAACAGATACAATTTCACTTGATACTGATTGGTTCTACAGAAAAGGGGGAAGGCTGCTATATGTGATCTTTGATAAATCTTTAAACACCATAAACTATGTGGTAGATAAATTTGTGATATCTCTAGTTAAGACCATTGCAGGACTATTTAGTGATTTTATAGCAAATATTGCATTATTTATATTTGTAAACATCTGGCTATTTAAAGGAGTCAGTGGCAAAAAACTGGAAATTAAAAAAGAGACCCTATATTATGACATAAAAGAAGACCTATTACCAGTAGGGATAGGGGCTGCCATATCGGGAATATTTTTGGTATTAATATTCTTGTTGGGGAAAACTCTATGGTAAAATTAGAAGAGCTAAAAAGATTTGAAACCTTAAGTGTATTTGATAACAGTGAACTGGAAATGTTAGCCACTATTGGACAGCTCCATATCTTTAGTGAGGACAAAAAAAATATTTAAGCAAAATACGAAGTTACAAAATCTATACTTTATGGTGAGTGGGGAGATATCTCTTACCCATGAAATAAGTTCTGAGATGGTGCTTATACTATCAAATATAAGGCCAGGTACTTTTTTTTGGAATTTCTGCCCTCTGTGGAGTGAAGACATATCATAATGCATACTGTTTTAAACCATCTGAAGTCATTGCCTTCCCAATAGAACAGCTTGAAAATGTATTTAGAAAAAAACTTAAATTTTGGTTTAAAGTTCCACTATGAAATGATAAAATTTTACCACAAGATAACTTATAGCAAAAGCCAGGACGTTATAAAAGCCATAGGTGATAGAGGGAATATTGATGATATTGATATTCTATCTTCAATAGTAGACTTTAGTGTATAAAAGGACAATTATATGATAGATATATCTCTTTTAAAGAAGATAAATATATTACAAGAAGTGGAGGATAAACATTTAGAAAAAAATATCCAAAATATGTAAGTTAATACACTACAACACACCAACTGTTCTTTTTGAATATGGCTCTAAAACAAATTCTATTTTTATGATATTGGATGGATCAGTTGACCACCTTTTACCCAGTAAAGACAATAAACTTATAAAAATTTATCAGAGCAGAACAGGCGAAACCATAGGCTTATCCGCTCTACTTCCCAGGGAATATGTAGCACTATTTACAGCAAGTACCAATGAAGGTCTG
>BBBM01000009.1 GCA_001311565.1 Desulfothermus okinawensis JCM 13304 | reverse complement strand
GTTGCTGCTCCTATTCTTAACATTAGCGTTTATTTTTTTTCTTCTGGACATGTGTCTTACTCAAATAGTCAGTGATAATTTCATATGCTTCAACTAATTTTATAAAATGCTCCTTTTTTTTGCTCTATTAATTCCTTAGGTTGACTACAATAAAAATCTGGATGATATTTGAATGCCTTTTTCCTGAATACTGTTTTTACGTAATCTATATTTATGGATTTTATGAATGATGAGTCAATCTTATCCTTTGCTGGTTCAAAAAGAACATAACAATATTTCAATATGTCCTCTCTTTGCATTCTAATAGCCTTTTTTTTCTCATGCATTTTATTTTTTTGTAAATCAATAATATATTTTTTTTTGATTTATCAACTGGTTATATGCCTATAAGATTTTCTACTCCTTAGTTTTAACTCTACTCACCTTATCTATCACAGGACAGATTTACCTTGTGATTTTAAAAATATAAAGTTTATATTCATGGTGTACCAGGTTTATCAAGATTATCAAGTTGGAATAAAAAAAGGCCATTTAATAAAAAAACTGTAACACCTCCAAATATGGCAAAGATACTTAAAAAGCTAATGGAAGCAACGCCAGGACCTACAGGACATGAACTATTCTTTACAACAAATGAAAAAAACTCTTGAAAAGATCCATGTGAACTTACCGGGTATGTCGGGCCTATTAATATTAACCAAGCCCATCTATATATTTTTCAAGTGCCTTTTTTTGCTGCATTTAACTCAAATTTTAGTCTATCTAATTTTTCTCGTAGATCATTAAACTCATATGTCTTGTTCCTGGTAATTTCTTCTAATTCCTCCGCCACATTAGATACCCTCATTGCCCCAACTGTTGCAGCAGAAGACTTTAGCGAATGTACAAGGCCATGAAAGGTTTCTCTGTCATCCTGTTTATGAACATCTTGAAGTTCAGATATCACCTTTGGAACCCTCTCAATAAACATACCAACAATCTTTTTCACAACCCTATCTCCACCTATTTTCTTTAATTCCTCAATTGGCGCCTCATTTATTATTGAGTCAATATTATCTGTATTCTGCTTATGTAAAGCAGTGTCTTTTGATGCAAAACCCTCATGAAACCACTTTACCAATACTTTTTTTTATGGCATCTGCATTAAAAGGCTTGCTTATGTAATCGTCCATACCAGCATCTATACACCTTTGCTTGTCTCCTTTTAAGGCATAGGCTGTTACTGCTACTATAGGGGTATACTCTGAGGACATTTGACCTTTCTGTTCTAATTCTCTAATTATCTTGGTTGCCTTAAATCCATCAATACCTGGCATTTGACAGTCCATAAATACAAGATCTACTTGTTGCTTTTTCAAAATTTCTATAGCATCTTTCCCGTTATTTGTAGCAATTACTCTTACACCATATATTTTAAGTAAACTTGTTAAATACTCTAAATTTACTTCATTGTCTTCAACTACTAAGACTTGTTTATTTGATAGATCTACTTCATCAGAAAATCTTTCTTTCTTGTCTTGTTTTTCCTTTGATATAAGAGACTCTATTAATTTTGTAATGTCTTGTAACATAAAGGGCCTATTCAAGATAAAATTAAAGTCCTGGAGTTCATCATCTATACTTTGACCAAAGTCCAGGACCAAAATTGCGTCTAATATTGAATGGGACTCTTTTAGAGAAGATAATTTATCTTTAAACCTTCTGGCAATACTTATATCAAGGATCAATACACCCTTATTGTTATCTAACATAGGAATATCTTCTTCATAAATGACTTGATAATCTACACCTAAGTATCCTAAAAATTTCATAAATCCCCTTAAGTCAGATCCAAGAGAAGAACATAGATAGAAACATAGTCCTGTATAACTATATTTCCCCTTATATTCATCAACTTTATTTGATCTCTTAAAAGGAAGGGCCAGGGTAAAAACAGTTCCCTTTCCAACTTCACTCTTTAGTGAAATATCCCCACCCATTAAATCTACCAAATTTTTTTTGTAATAGCTAGGCCCAACCCAGACCCCTGGAACTTTCTAGACCAGCCTTCGTCTATTTGTTTAAAGGGCTCAAAAATAGTGGTTTGTTTGTCTTTAGGGATACCAATACCTGTATCCTTTACCATTATTTCAATTAAATCTACTTCATCTAGGGAGGATCTTAGTTTAAGTTCTAAAAATACCCCACCCTGTTTGGTAAACTTTACCGCATTACCAACAAGGTTTATTAGAATCTGTTTTACCCTTGCCTGATCACCAACAACATACCTAGGTACTCCTTTTGAGATAGAGAGATCTATAACTATACCTTTCTCTAAGCTAGTTGGCAAAAATGTCTTTATAACGTCCTCTGAACAGAACCAAAGATCAAACTCATCTGGATGAAGTTCCATGTTTTTTGATTCTATCTTGGAGTAGTCCAGTATATCATTTATCAATGATAGTAATATGTTACCTGACTTTTCAATGGTATATATATAGTGCATCTGTTTACTATCTAACTTGCTATTTTTCAATAATTCCACCATCCCCAATATACCATTTAAGGGAGTCCTGATTTCATGACTCATATTTGCAAGAAAAATTGTCTTTGCCCTTGCCGCCTCCTCTGCCTCCACCTTTGCCTTTCTCAGCTCCTTTACTGTTTGGTTCAAGGCTTCATTCATTTTCACGAGTTCTTTAGTCCTCTCCTTCACCACATCTTCTAACCTTTCCCTATGTTCCTCTAATTCCATATCCCTTTTTTTGTATCTGGGTGATCATCTCATTAAACATGTCTATAAGATCACCTATTTCATCTTCTTGGATCTTTTCCACCCTCAAGGTATAGTCTTTACTTTTAGATATATAACTCATCTTTTGGTATAAATTATTTATTGGATCTGATATGACTACATGTAGCCTATTGGCTAAATAATAGCCCAATAATATACATAGGGCTGAAACAAATATGAATACACCATAAATGGCAAATAAATTTTTATAAATAGAAATGGTTGATATGGAAACTACTATATATCCCAATAATTCCTTTTTAAAAACAATTGGGTGGATTACATTTAATTGATTTTTAAAAATACCCTTAATAAAGGAATGAGTCTTTACAGTATCTTTGATATATTCAAATAGTGCTTTTTTTTATTATTTTTATATTTCTCTTCTAATTTGTCTTTGTTAATGTAGTATGAGAATAATTTTAAATCCTTATCTAGTATTGCAACAAGTCTTAAATCATCAATTGTTGAGAATCCCTTTAATAGTTCGTTTGCATATTCTCTATCACCAAAAGTAATGGCCCCCACACAATTATTCCCAACTACTGTTGTCAACAACTTTAAATTTTCCTCTTTTGCATAAATTTTGGAAATAGTAACATAAATTGTCAAAAGGACACTACTTAATACTACACAACTACCTGTAACCAAAAATATTATTCTAACAATCTTTTCTTTTATTGACATTTTTTTTACCAATAATTTTTGCATCCATAATAATATTACTTTATTACTCCTCTTGCTAACTGTAACAATCTTGCATGTATTTTTATGTTTGCCTTTTCAGCGGATCTTAAATTTATCTTAAATCTAATTTTATTATTTTGAGGAAATAACTCTATTATTCCACCATATTCAGCAAAATTTCTTAAATCGCTTATTGAGAGTATTCCCATACTGTTAATCTTATCTAAAAATTTAGAATACTCAAGATTTTTGTAACATCCCGTTGCAAAAAAAAGAACATTACAGATATAAACTTTGTTTTTCAAATTATTTAAAAATCTAACTTTTATTATCTTTGAGCCAATTTTTTTTCCCCTGCAGCCTTTCAAAGGATTTTTTTGGCTACTTCATTGCTACAAACACATATATTAATACAATCCTTTTGGACTCTCTTATTCTTAAATTCAATAAATTTTAAAAAAATTATATACAAAGGCAGCCTTTATATCATACACTGAAACATTGTTAAGATCCATGGCATAACTGGTAGGACTTGTAAAAAAAAATCCACACAACCAAAATAATAATAACTGTTTTTCTCAAGCCTTTCATTGTATTAAAAACTGTACTCCACTTTAATATAATATTTTCTCGGTATTTCAGTTACATAAGGGTCTAAAAAAATGTGGCCCAAACTCTGTATGTCTTGGGTCAAACATATTTTCCACAACAAATTTCAGTCTCAGCTTCTCGTTTACCTGCCAGTTAAGGGCCATGTCTCCAGAAAAATATGGATCTACATTAATTGAATTTAAGCCACTTACATACCTAAAAAACATATTTAAGGACAAATTTTTCTTTATATCTATATAACTGGTCAATGTGACAGTGCTCTCAGGAGACTCATGTTCCAGCTTCTCACCTATCAAAAAGTTTTGATATGGAGATTTGTTGTGTAAAAATATCTTTTTATATGAATATCCAAGATATAGTTTAACCCTATCATATAGCTTGGATTTTAGAGTCATCTCTGTACCATAACTCTCTCCCTCTAAATAGTTTCCAACAAAACCAAATGTTGCAGGGGGAAAGTTAGGTATATACATATCAGGGATGTCCCTGTATTCATTGGCAAAAAGACTAATATCAAATGATAGGTTAGTATTTATACTTCCCCTATATCCCATCTCATAGCTATTAACCCTCTCTAATTTAACATGCTTATTCCCATACATGCTCAACACAATGGGATAATTGGGGCCACTTAATAGTTTACGAATAACTATATACCTTTCCCCCATTGATGGAGTCCTAATGGATTTAGACACAGCTGCCCACAAGGTATGGTCTTTATTTATTTTGTAGAGTAATCTAGCTGTTGGCAAAATCTTTGGAGAAACAAGACTGTGCTTTTCAAGCTTTCCTCCAACCATAAAAAAACAACTTGTCTCTATATACAGAAATATTATCCTGAAAAAAAAGCAGAACCAATGTAACTCCTTTTAGAGTGGGGATCAAAATCAAAACTAAAAACACCATCAAACTCAGTGTCTATTAACCTTCCACCAACCCCCATGATAATATCGTGCCTACTGAGCTTGTGCTCATACCTATCTCCCATCAAGGTAAATACCTTCCAGTTGGATATGGGATCGTCATATGTTGTCCTATCAATGTAGGAGGTTAGAGTGAGTTTATTCTTTCCAATTTTATGTTCATATCTCGTGTTTATATTAAAACCACCCTCCCTTGAATCGTCTTCAAAAGAATGATAGTATGGAAAATTTAAGTCCTCATAAGATATTAAATGGCCAGTGTGCTTATGAAATATATCCCCAGAGATCATAAGACTATCCTTAAGTGACGGGCTAAGATCTACTCTAAATCCCCCTCTTAAATCCCGCCAGTCATCAGGCTGCGTCCCCCTTGTTTTTTTGTAGGTATTTCCTATTTCCCTAGATTTTAAGTACACCCTGTAAGTCAAGTTATCTTTTAACCTTCCTCCATATCTAAAAGAGCTAATTCCCCTATGAAAATTTCCAGCAAGGGCTGAAACATAGACCCCCTGGGTATCTTTGCTGTTTTTTTGTAACTATATTTATAACTCCATTTACAGCATTTGCACCCCATATACTTGCACCAGGTCCCCGGATAATCTCTATCCTCTCAATATCTTCTAGAACCAGATCCTGTTTATCCCAACACACCCCAGAAAATAGTGGATAGTATACAGACCTGCCGTCTATTAATACAAGAAGTTTATTGGAGTACTCATCATTAAATCCCCTAATGGTTATTGCCCATAAATGAGAATTAATTTGTGCAACATCAACGCCTGGCACCATCCTGAGAAGCTCAGGTATGGAGGTTGCTCCTGACCTCTTTATGTCTTCCTTGGTTATAATATAAATAGATGCTGGGATATCTTTTACCTTTTTTTTCTTCTTTTAATATGGTGGTGATCTCTAAATTCATTAATTCTTCAATGGATAAATCTGTCAAATCAACTCCATCACCAAATAGTAGGTGGGGAACACAAAAAAAATATACCTAACATCAATATAAAAAAACCTCTTCATTACCGCATACCTTCTATAAAATTATTAAACGTGTTATAAAAAAATGATAAATATATTTTTAAATCAAAAAAACTATTTGCCACCTTAAACATATCATCATAAGGCACATTGTTTCTTAAGCAAATGGCCATTTCAATGGACATATTCATCTTTTGTTCTGTTTCATACAATATCTCTCTCTGTTGAAGATTTAACCGATATTTAATAAACTCTGTGTCAAAGCCATCTAATATAAGGCTAAGTCCTTCCTTAAAAAAAGGGAGACCTCACTTTTTTTGCTGTATTCTACACAAAAATTTACATCTTTTCGCCTACTTAACATTGAATAAAATAGAAGATTTTTTTATTAGTATCTCTGGATGCAGGCCATGGTATATTTCAACAAATGGACTCTTGCCTTGTTCAACACTGGATATTAACACCTGGGCATCTTTAAATAATTTAAGATCAGAAGTAGGGGGAAGGGGAAATTTTGACATTATCCTGATTAGTATCTGCTGGGGATTTTCCCTGGCAGAAATACCCAAAAGACCTATGCTTATTATTACAAACTTTCTTTGAAACTCCTTTAAATAGGTATTCATCTTAAACCTTGCATATCTTCTAATACTATTGTCATCAAAAGATGATACTATCAGGTCTAACACGTGTTTAATAAAGGGCTCAGATGTATAGGCAGCCTCATGTAAAACCGCCTTTTTCCAATTTCTTCCACTCACCTTTTTAAGAGAAAGCCAGTAGCAGCAACAGCCTCTGTGGGAATTTCCACTACATCTAAGTCACTCCCTTGAAAACTAACCTCTCTGTTGTCTGTAACTATCTGTTCTTTTTTCTTAGAAAAATCATATTGATTTCCCACAACCCAGGTTTATTATTTTGATAAACTTGGGTCAAAATGACCATTCTAACACAACAGTACCAAATCTCTCATTATCTGCACCTTTATAAGTGCTCCCTACATCCACGTCATCGGTTGTCACCATAACGTAAAATCTCAGGGCAAATCTACCATAAAGTAAGTGAACCCCTCCAAAAACCTGGGCCACAAAGTCCTTTCCATGGACACTGTGGCTCTGCCTAAACGTATTTCCATCAAAAAGCAAGTTCCTTGCAAACCCAGATCCACTTACACCCAGATTAAAATAAAATGACCATTTGTTTGAAAGCCTGGGCATCTCTGCATTGTAATTTAAACTAAAACCTATTGGATATGGAATGTAGGTAAACCCTGCAGGAATATTGTATCCAAATCTAATAGAAGTTAACACACTTGCTTGGGTGAAAAGATTTCCAACACCTGCATGAATACCAGCATCTAAATCACTTGAAAATCCATTGTAGTCACCAAGCCTCCACACCTTTCTTTTTACCAATAAATTCAAATTCAAAATAGGCTCTGAATGGAGTTGATGTGTCCATCCCTTTGGGTCATCCCTGTGTACAAATTTCTGGGTTTGCTCCCCAATGGCCAAGGGACCTACCACTCCTACCACCAGTTGCAATCCATTAAATTGGTCCCTGTTAAATGAATAGAGATTCAGACTACCCAATAAAAGAGCTGCATATGGTACATCATTCCTTATTAAATCTCGCCTCTGTAAATCATCTGGTGTCTGTATTAGCTGACCTAAACTAAGGGTAATCCTGTGAAACACATCCGTTGACAGTCCTAAACATTCTTCAAGCCTGTCCAACTTATTACCATATTTCCCAAATTTACCCCATGAAGTACCAACCTTGGAATAGACATCTATATTCCAGCTGCTAGATATTTTGTTGTCCTTTTGAAAAAAAGGCATCATTCAAAAACTCAAATCCCAACATACTATACTCAATACAATAGGCTTCTAACTTTAATGACATAATAAGGACAATGCACAAAAAAAATAGCCTTGTATATAACTCTAATTCTTCTCATAAAATTCTCAAAAATTTTCATTAGCAACAACCTCCTTATACATATTTTATTAATAATTAACAAACAAAATAGGGACCTAGCAATAAAAAAAATGTTCTTGACACATATCGAGCTATCCGTTAAAAATTGTCGACATTCGACAAAATATTAACTACTTTTAATTATTATGTTTTTTTCGCAGCACCTATAAAGACAAAGTAAAAAAAATACGTAATTGACTTAATACTCAATCACAAAGTAACACCAGGGGATCAAATCAAGGAGAAAGAACTAGCAGAAATACTCAAAATTAGCAGAGCCCCTGTACGAGAAGCCCTAAGGGAACTCATTGCTGAAAAAAATCCTGGAATATAAACCTTACAAAGGAACATATCTAAAAAAAACCACGCCACAAGAGGCCATGGACATATACACTACCCGGGGGCTTTTAGAAGGCTATGCTGTTGTAAACTCCATGGAGTCTAATTTAAAAAAATATCAGAAAATTATCTAATCTTGTAAATAAGATGTATGATGCCGCATTAAAACACAAAAATAAAAAAATTAATTGAATGGGGGGATCAATTCCACAATCTCTTAATTCTGGGATGCGAAAATAACCTCTTACTCAATGAAACCAAAAGATTCGGATTCATATGTCATATCCTGTTTTTTTAACTTCTGGCCCAAAATCTATTCTCCAGATCAAATAAAGAGTAGACATGAAAATATCTTACACATAATAAAAAAAAAGAAACAAATTAGAGCTAGAATATATTATTAGAGAACACTATTTTGAGACAGGAAAAAAAAATCTCAAATTTAATAGAGGCAGGGTAAAAATGGACAAAATTATATTTTCAAATTTTGAATATGACCCAGATAAATACTATTTTTTATACGTGGGTGAGCTAAAAACATATGGAATTAATTTGTTTTTTAAAGACGCAGTAAAAAAAATATTTCCAGATAAAGAAATTGATTTTATAGCCATAGTACCAGATGTCTTTGAACAATATGACTATGATAATGTTGTAGTAATAAACCCTGTTGCTGAAAAATATACATGCAAATCTAACAACAAAAAGAGGGTAAGTTGCAGAATAACAGCAATGGAGTTTTACACTGCTGTGTCTTACAGCAAATTCGTTCAAGAATTAATTGAACAAATTTTACAAAGGCAAGGTGAAATATATGTATATATGTATGAGAGCTCTCCCCATTTAAAACTCCTGCAACATCCCAAGGTTAAATTGATAGGACCTGATCCCTATCTTGTAAAAAAAACTCAATAACAAACCTTTTCAATATAATTCACTGAAAAATTTAGTTCCAATTGCGGAATTTAAAATATGCAATGGATTTAATGAGCTAATAGAAGAGGTAAAAGCACTTAGAAGAGAGTGGGATGAGGGGATATTTGTATCCCACGAATACAGTGCTGGTGGATCCAGTAGCACAATCGCTTATAACCACAGGGAAGTGGAAAATTTTTTTTAAAGGCGTGGATACAACATATCTTATTTCCAGATACATCCCCCATTCTTATGATCCTACAGTACTAGGAGTTGTGGCAAATGAAAAAGATGTCTATATTGCTGGGGTTGCAGACCAACAAATTGTGGATGGGAACAAATTTACTGGATCAACTTATCCATCCAGGCTTCCAGGAAAAGTTATTGACACCCTAAAAGAATATACAAGAAAAATTGGTAGATTTATGGGCTCATTGGGATACAGGGGGATTTTTGGATGCGATTTTATAGTGGATGATGATTTCAACATCTTTTTTTGTAGAAATAAATGCCAGAAAACAGGGGACCACCATTGAATTTTGCTGCACCCTTGAAAATTGTCTCCCTCCCTCCAGTCCAAACCTTCCTGAACTTGAACTTTTCAGTGTAACACAGGAAAAATTTCCAGAAGGGACCATTGAACCTGATATGTGTCCAAAAATATTTTGGGGAACTTACAACTTCAAAGTTCCAACAAATACCATAACTGAAGGATACATACCCCAGTTCAGAAACGAAAGGGAGGTATTTAGAAAAGTCGCGCAGGGAAAATTAAAAAAAAGACTTCATGGTCTTAGAACACATTGGAAATGATTTTATTATCACCACAGGGACATTTTTAGCCAGGGTGGTATCTGTGGCAAATAACAGAGAGGATATGTTAGATGGGATTAAGTTTGGAAAAAAAATTAATTGAAAACACTATATTTTTGGGTTAGGAGGAAAAATTATGCAATATCAGGATACATACACCACAGAGCTTTTTGATATTTTGTTTAAAGGAGAAAAAAAAGGAACTTCCAAGAACTATTGTTGATGAGGTCAAAGAACTATATAACATAGCTCTATCAAAGGAACTCTTATCTCCAATTGTAGATCTATTTAAAAAGCTCCTTTCTTTTGCTGAAAAAGACAATATCTCCCCCCTATCTTTTGGCCTATCTAAGGAAGATTTGACCATACTTGCTGAAAAACATGGTGAAATAGACGAACATCATGTAACCATAGGAGGGAGAGTTTTAAGGGCACTCAAAATTGTAGATGAAGCAAATGAGAGGATCAAAACCTATGTGGAAAATAAGGATAAAATAGCCCCAAGTGGAATAGAACTATGGGACCAGATTTTGGAAAATAAAGAACGTATAAAAAAAGGCGTTAAACATCTCAGAAGAAGAATTTAATACCTATCAGGGACAGATCAAAAACGTAATCCAGGATGTGGACACCCTATCTAAGGTGTTAAAACTCCCTGAAAAGGCCTTTTCAGATATTCTTAGGGTAACAAAAAAAATACAGGATGAGGCTAACTCCATACTATGCGTCGTTGATTATGCCAAATAAACTAGATGATCCAGTACTTATCCAGTGTGTACCAACAGGTGAGATGGTTGACAATGTGGGAGTGGAGATCCCTCCAGTTGCAGCAGACCATTCCCCTGCAAGGTTAATTGACCAATTTTATCCAAGGGTTCTCACCATAAAATCAACCAACATGTGTGCAATGTATTGTACACATTGTCTCAGAATTGCCCATATAGGTAAAAAAAGACAGAATTTACAAAAAAAGAGGCATATGAAGAGGCAATTGATTACATCCGAAAAAACCAGAATATAAGGGACGTTTTAATAACAGGAGGAGATGCCTTTATTTTGCCCAATAGACTCATCAAGTGGATTTTAGATGAGTTGGATAAAATAGACCATGTAAAGCTGAAGAGGCTTGGCACAAGGATACCTGTTACAACCCCCCAGAGGATAGATAATGAATTATTGGATATTTTAGAACAGAGCAATGACAAAAAGCCAGTTAGGGTGGTGACCCAGATCAACACCCCCCAGGAAATCACCCCTGTCTCAAAAAAGGCCTTTAAAAATATATCCAAAAGGGTGATGGCAGTTTTAAATCAGGCAGTGCTTCTAAAAGGTGTTAATGATACAAAGGAGAAGATGTGGAAACTCTGTGAGGTAATTCAAGAGGCCTATGTAAGGCCGTATTATATCTTTAATTGCAGTTACAGGAATCCACAATTTGCTCATTTAAGGGTACCAATTGAAGTTGGCCAGGACATTGTGGAAGGCATGTATGGAAATATCTCTGGCGATGCAATACCAAGATATATTGCAACAGCTGGAGGGAAAATACCCCTGCACAGGTCCAATGTAGTGGGACGTGATAATGGGAATATTATCTTAAAAAAAACCATGGAGTGGAGAAGAGGTAAAATATCCAGATGCAGACAAAAAAAGAATACTCAAATAAAGAATTTTCCTTTTTCAGGTATAAAAAAATAAATTTTCTTCATTTTACTCAAAAAAATGAAATGAATTTAATTTCTTTCTTTAGAAAAATTGTAGAAATTAACACATATTCATATAACTTAGATGGTATTTATAACTGTTTGGAGATATTAGCAAATAATGTTCCAACATCACTTAATATTGAACAAAAAAACAGGAACCTGGTTATATCAAATGTTAGTAAAAACTATATCCTCTTAATGGGACACATTGATACAGTCTTTCCTGAAGACCTTGGATTTAACAAATTTCTTGAAAGTAAAGAAAAAAATCTTTGGGCCTGGGGTATTTGATATGAAGGGAGGGCTTATTGTGGCCCTCTTTTCACTAATTTATTTAGGACATTTGGGCCTACTCAAAGACCTGCCAGTTGTGTTTTTGATAAATTCAGACGAAGAAATAGGTTCAATCCATTCAAAGGAGTTAATTGAATCATATGCAAGAAAAGCAAGGTGCGGTTTTGTATTTGAAGGGGCTGGAGAAAATGGAGAAGTTGTAGTTGGAAGAAAGGGAAAGATTGGTCTTAAGATTGAAACCACTGGACAGGCATCCCATGCAGCTTATAGTATACAAAATAAACCTTCGGCAATCCTGGAGATGGCACGCAAAATAATAGAAATCGAGGAATTAAATGACAAAGAAAATGGAATCTCTGCCAATGCAGGAAAAATTGAAGGTGGTATTGGTCCAAACACAGTTCCAGAATCATGCACACTTTTAGCTGATTTCAGGTTCTCTAAAGAACACCAGGAAAATGAGCTCATGGAAAAAGTAAGAAACATTTGTGAAAATAACAAAACTCCAGGAGTGAGTTCAATTTTTTCCATAACATCAAAGAGACCCTGTATGGAGCCTGAACAAAATATGGGATTGTATGAAGTGATACGTGAAGCATCTAAGGATGCTGGAGTAAAAGTTGACCCTCAAGTGAGGCCTGGTGTGTCAGATGCCAACTTTATTGCAAGGTGTAACACACCGGTAATAGATGGAATGGGACCTGTGGGGGGAAGGGATCACAGTACAGAGGAATTCATTATTAAATCGTCCATACCTGAGAGAATACTGCTTACAACTTTCTCCATACTGAAGGCTAAAGTTACCTTATTTTAACATATTATAAAAGACTAAATGCTACACAAAGAAAGTTGTATACCCCACATTATATCAAAATTGAAAAAAAACTAGAAATTGGGGAAAAATTAGAACTCAGACCTTACAAAAGAAACAGATCTGTACTATTTGAAAAAAACAGGTGATAAATCCTTCCTGGTCAAAGAAGATGGATTTTACCAAGAGAAGATACATTTATCCCAGGACCAACTGAAAAAACACTTAAAAAAAAGTATTAAAGAGAGAATTTCCCAGAAGCCATAAAATAAGGTCTATTTACTTGCCAAAGAAGAACAAAAAAAAGCCTTTTAAAAAGCTGTAGCCTGTCCAAAACAAAAAGATCTTATATCCAAATTTTTATATCAATAAACACTGTTTTACATCTATGTTGACAATCATCACCTATTACCCTTATTATCCATATCAATTACCTTTACCATAATGGGTTTGGTGATTTTTTACTAAATATTTTAACTTATAAGGAGGAGAGGTTATGAAAAAAAATTTTATCAATTATTTTGGCTCTATGCGTCACTTTGATCTGGGCACCCAGTAGTTTTAGTAGGACCAGATTTGTAACCATTGGTACAGGGGGAGTCACAGGGGTATACTACCCAACAGGAGGTGCCATAAGTAGAATAGTCAATAAAAAAAATCCAAAAAAATATCACTTAAAAGTAACAGTAGAGTCCACAGCTGGATCTGTATACAACATCAATGCAGTACTATCTGGGGACCTGGAATTTGGTATTGCCCAGTCTGATAGACAGTACCAGGCGTGGTATGGCCTTGCTGAATGGAAAAACAAGGGACCCCAGAAAAACTTAAGGTCCGTATTCTCCATCCATCCAGAATCAATAACCCTTGTGGCAAGGGCTGACTCTGGCATTAATTCCCCTGCGGATTTAAAAGGTAAAAGGGTAAATCTGGGTAATCCAGGATCAGGACAGCTCCAGAATTCAAGGGACGTGCTTGCTGCCTTTGGATTAGATGAAAACAAAGACATAAAGGCAGAATATGCAAAGGCAGTTGAAGCCCCATCACTCTTGCAAGATGAGAGGATTGATGCATTTTTCTATACTGTGGGACATCCAAATGGTAACATAAAAGAGGCTACAGCAGGAAGGATTAAAGTAAAGATAGTGCCAATTACTGGTGAGCCTGTTGAAAAGCTCTTAAAAAAAATATCCCTATTACGCAAAGTCCTTGATTCCTCACAAGTTCTATCCTGATGCAGTAAATAAAGAAGACATCCCAACCATTGGAGTAAAAGCAACCTTTATTACATCTAAAAAAAGTAAGCCCAAAAATCGTATATGCGATTACAAAAGAGGTATTTGATAATTTTGAAGCATTTAAAAAAACTACATCCTGCCTATGCTGTTCTAACAAAAGAAAATATGCTCCAGGGTTTAACTGCACCAATCCACAGGGGAGCGCTTAAGTATTACAAAGAATCTGGCCTTATAAAATACCTAAAACCAGAACTAATCCCTGCAAAATACAAAAAGAAATATTTAAAATACTTACAATAAGTTCAAACTATAAAACTTAACTTTTAAGAAGGAGAGACTAGTAGTCTCTCCTTCTTATTACTTAAGAAATACAAGAGGGAATTATGGTTGATAGAGTGGAAAAAGCTAAAGAGATCCTAAAGGAAGAGACTGGGGAACTCAGGCAGTTTAGGCCATTTGAGAGATATCTGTTTAACACAATTGCAATATCCTGGGCCCTTTTTCAGCTGTCTCTTGCAAGTTTTTTTAATAATGAACAGTACATATGTTAGGGCCATACACCTTGCCTTTGCAATTACCCTTGTATTTTTAACTATACCCCTATTTAAAAAGCCCAAAAGGGGTCTAAAATTCTTAAGTGTAACAGATAAGATACCATTAATCGATTATGTCTTTGCCATAGGAGGGGCACTATCTGTTCTCTACATTGTTTTAGATTACAATGGACTTGCAATGAGGTCTGGATCGCCCATTACACGGGACATTGTAATTGGACTGCTCATGGTTATTTTGCTCCTTGAGGCAACAAGAAGATCGATTGGACCAGCCCTTTCAATTATAGCAATAATTTTTTTCATTATACGCATTTTTTTGGTCCATACATGCCAGATGTACTTGCATATAAGGGAGTGAATTTATCTAAATATGTTAGCCAGATATCCCTATCCACAGAGGGGATATTTGGTATACCCTTAGGTGTTTCAGCAACCATAGTTTATTTGTTTGTGCTCCTTGGATCCATGTTGGAAAAGGCTGGTGCAGGTAAATTTTTTTATAGATCTGGCCATTTCTCTCCTTGGTAAATTTAAAGGGGGCCCTGCCAAGGCAGCCATTGTATCAAGTGCATTGACTGGACTTGTGTCAGGATCCAGTATAGCCAATATCGTTACCACTGGAACATTTACCATCCCACTTATGAAAAGTGTGGGGTATCCTGCTACCAAGGCTGCAGCAACAGAGGTGGCAGCAAGTACAGATGGACAGCTCATGCCACCTGTTATGGGTGCTGCTGCATTTATTATTGCAGAATATGTAAACGTCCCATATATTGATGTAGTAAAGGCAGCAGCCATTCCTGCTTTTGTATCATATTTTGCCCTGTTCTTTGTAACACACTTAGAGGCCAGTAAACTAGGTATGAAAGGTCTACCACCAGAAAAAAATACCCAGTTTCTGGGAAACAATAAAAAAATGGTGCCCACTATCTAATTCCAATTGGACTTTTGGTGTGGGAACTGGTGGTTCTTAGACATTCGCCAGAACTTGCAGCCTTTAGATCCATTTTAGTCCTTGCAGCCATAATATTTATACAGGAAATAATTGCATTGAAGAAAAAGGGAAGCTCAGAAAATTTCATCCTCACTGGGATAAAAAAATGGATTTAAATTAATAGGTGATGGGTTTGTTGGTGGCTCCAGAAATATGATCTCTGTGGCCCTTGCATGTGCTTCTGCTGGTATCATAGTAGGACTTGTGAATACAGGCATAGGAAGCATGATAACTGAGATAGTGGAACAACTCGCCCAGGGGAATATCTTTCTCCTCCTACTCATTACAGCAATTGCATCTTTACTTCTTGGAATGGGACTACCAACTACAGCAACCTATATTGTCATGGCATCACTTACTGCTCCAGTTATTGTTGAAGTTGGAAGTAGGTATGGATATTTTATCCCTCTTATGGCAGCCCATTTATTTTGCTTTTACTTCGGGATATTGGCAGACGATACTCCGCCAGTTGGCCTTGCGTCATATGCAGCAGCAGCACTGGCAGATTCAGAGCCAATCCCAACTGGCTTACAAGGATTTTTATATGATATGAGAACTGCCATAATTCCCTTTATGTTTGTATTCAATCCTGATCTAATACTCCACCACATAAACAGCTGGAGCCTGGGAATTTTAATATTTATAATGGCAGTATTTGCTGCTTTTGCCTTTACAAGCGTGCTTCAGGGCTGGCTCATAACCAGGAATAAATGGTATGATATCCCGTTTCTCCTGGCTGCAGCTTTAATTCTTTTTAACCCTCAAATAGGAATTGATCTTCTACATTTATCACCAAAGTTAAAATACCTTATGTATGTCCCAGGTCTTGCACTATTTGGGTTTGTACTGCTCATACAAAAGATCAGGATGAGGACTGAGATATCTTTTGCAGGATAAAAAAAATAGGGCCAGGGTCTATTTGGACCTTGGCCTTCTGGTTATCAGCACACTTACAGGAGATCTCCTGGCAACCTTTTCAACTGTACTCCATAAAAATTTTTAATACTGGTATTGCCATGGGATCCCATAACCACAAGGTCATATATTCCTTTTTCTATTTCTAACAGTCCCTCTACGTATGGTATCCCTCGCCTGATCTTCTTGGTTACCTCTATTTGCTTTAAAATACTGACTTCCTCTTTTAAATTTTCAAATTTTGAATCTATCTCTTCATCTAACCTCTCAATTACTTTTTTTTAGAAAATCTTCACCACCAAATAAAGAGAGTTGGCTCTCGTCGTGGGCAACGTGTAAAATTGTAAGCTTACATCCAGACATTTTTGCCAGCTTTCCAGCAATCTTAACTGCATACAAGGAATCTTCACTAAAATCAGTCATTACCAAAATATGTTTATAAAATCCATTATCCATCTACTACCTCCTCATCCCAAGCTCAATTAGCCTTTGAATTAACCCTTTGAAATCAATACCAATAGCAGCAGCCTCCTGGGGAAGGAGACTGGTCTCAGTCATTCCAGGCAAGGTATTTACCTCTAATGCATAGATCTCATTGCCCTGTACAATAAAATCTGTCCTGCTATATCCTGAAAGTCCCAAAACCTTATGGCATTTAAGGGCAAGATCCATTATCTTTTTACTTAAATCTTCAGAAATTGGAGCAGGACAGATCTCTTTTGCCGCACCCTTGGTGTACTTACTGTAATAATCAAAAAAAATCAGACTTAGAGCCTGGTTCAATTAATACTGGAGGGAGGGAGTTGTCTCCCAAAACACCACATGTGATCTCCATGCCATCTATTTTTTCCTCTAACAATACCCCCTCTCTCTGGTCTAAAATTTTTTTCATAGCAGAAAACAAACCCTCTTTACTATCCACTATCTCAATATCAACACTTGAGCCACCACTGTTTGGTTTAACAACCACGGGAAACTCCAGCATGGGAGTCCAATCGTTGCCAGGGGGCATGGGAATAAACTCCCATTTAGGGGTGAGTATCCCATTTTCCTTAAAAATCACCTTGGTACACACCTTATTTAAGGCTATCATTGAAGGACCTGGACCTGCTCCCTGGTATGGGCATTCAAAAAGATCTAGCATAGCCTGCACCAAACCATCCTCTCCAGGAGATCCATGTAAATTTATAAATGCAAAATCAACTTCCCTGGCAATTTTAGGTAAATTCTCTAAATCCTTTGCTAGATCAAAGAAAATCACCTCATGTCCAAGGTCTGTAAGTGCCTTTTCAATAAACTCTGCTCCACTTAAAGAAACATCCCTCTCAGCTGACCATCCCCCTGCTATTAAAAGTACACGCATTTACATCTACCCCCATAATTTTTGTTAATTTATCCCCAATCAACCTTGCCTGTTTAAAGGAATAGAGGATCCTCTGCATCCTCTCATAGGTCCAACCATATCTTTTAAGTATGTATTTTTGTCTATCTTCTAACTGACAATCTTGTCATGGTTAACCCTCTTATCAGAATATATTATAATCAAAGGAAGCCAAAACCTTTTAAAATCAATAGGACCAGGCCAAAACACGTGGTGCAATATTCCATGGGCTATGGCATAATTTTTTTGTCCTATCCAACATCCACACAGCTCCAAGCTGGCTGTGGTATCCCCCATTTTTTTATGGTGTATGTCTTTGCTATATCATGTAAAAGTCCTGTTGCATATACCAATTTTTCATCCACTAAATAACCCTTTTGTTTCAACCTAAGGGATATCTCCAGGGCCACTTTTGCTACCATGATACTGTGTCCCTTTATGTGTTCCATCATCTCATATTCATCCCAAAGACGAAAACACTCTCCTTCATCAGGTATTGAACCACAACCATTATCTAAAATCTCAAAAGGTGTTAAAACATCATAATAATCTTTGTACATGGCTCATATCCCAATGTTCAAGGTTCAACGTTCAAAGTGTTAAGTTCAAGGTTTCAACCCTTCTACCTTCCACTACTCACTATTCACTAATCCCTTGGTCCATAAATCGGCGCTAAAGAAATAAGCAGATTACATTATTTAAGAAAATATTGACAAAAAAATCAACTTGAAAAAAATGGATTTCAGTGTATAGTGTTTCTTGGATTCTGCAAATGAATACCAATTTTAAGGAGGAGGACCATGCCCATATATGAATTTAAATGTTTAGATTGCTCAAATGAATTTGAACTGGTAATCTTACCAAAGGAAGAAATTTCTCCAATTTGCCCAAAATGTGGTTCTAAAAAAATTGAGAAAAAAAGATCTCAGCAGCATCTATTAGACCAAAGGGCATTCCAAAGGGCAAAGGTGGTTTTAAGGTCCCTGAATGTATGAACAGAGAAAGAAAAAAATTAGACCTTGCAATGAACAGATCTATTAATTAACATATTGGTCATTCATCCTGGGCTTCCGATTGGGGTGCCCCCATATGGCGTGGGGCTGAGATCATACCCATGGAACCTGATCCAGGTAATACTGGCGTAGGGAATTCGGAAGGATGCCAGGGCCCCGCCCACTGATGCATCCGAACCATTCCCATTCTTTTAACAATCAAAAAAAAGGAGTTTTTATATGCCTATTGAAGAAACCATTGTAACTGAAGCTATTGCCACTACTTTCTTTGAAAAATTCAAATCTGCAATTGACCTGGATGTGGCCATAGTGGGTGCTGGTCCCTCTGGACTTACCTGTGCATGGAAGCTTTCAGAAAAAGGACTTAATGTAGCAATTTTTGAGAGAAAGCTCTCCATTGGCGGTGGCATGTGGGGAGGCGGAGTAACCTGGAACATTATTGTGGTCCAGGAGGAAGGTAAACACATATTAGATGAAGCAGGTATACCCTGCAAAGAATATAAAAAAAGGATATTACACTGCAGATGCAGTCCTGGCAACCACTCAGCTAGCTGCAAAAGCTGCCCTAGCTGGGACAAAAATTTTTAACTGCATGTCTGTTGAGGACGTGGTGTTAAGGGTAATAGATGGAGAAAAAAAGGGTAACTGGTATTGTTGTGAATTCATCCCCAGTTGAACTTGCAGGACTTCATGTGGACCCTGTAGTAATAAAATGCAAATACTTAATAGAAGCAACAGGGCATGACCTGGAGGTTGTAAATACACTCATTCAAAAAAAATGATGTGAGGCTTTTTACTCCAAGTGGAAAAATTGAAGGAGAGAAGTCCATGTGGGCGGAGGTTGCAGAAGCCCATACAATTGACAATACCAAGGAAGTGTTTCCAGGTGTATTTGTGGCTGGTATGGCAGCAAATGCGTGTTTTGGCTCATATAGGATGGGACCATTTTTGGGGGTATGCTGTTATCTGGTGTAAAAGTAGCTGAAGAAATAATCAAAAGAATAAAATAAACAATGGAAAATATTCCTATTGCCTTGACAATAGCAGGATCAGACCCCAGCTCTGGTGCTGGGGTCCAAATCGATCTAAGAACATTTTGGGAACATGGAGTCCATGGCTTATCTGTAATAACGGCCATTACGTCACAAAATAGCCAGAAAGTTTTTGATGTATATGGATTACCTGACGATGTGGTTGCCTCACAATTAAAGGCAATACTAGACGATTTTAAGATAGATGCAGTCAAAATTGGGATGTTGTTCTCAAAAAAAATAGCATTAGCAGTTAGTAATATATTAAAAGAATACAACATAAAGAAAATCGTACTGGATCCTGTTATCATATCTTCTTCTGGCTATAGATTATTGCAAGATGAAGGCTTAAATTTGCTAATAAATAATCTAATTCCAATTACATATATAATTACCCCAAATATTTTTGAAGCAAGTATCTTATCTGGAATTAAAATAAAAAAATGAAGATGAAATCCTTGAAGCAGCAGAAAAGATACAGAAGTTAGGCGTAAAATATGTATTGATTAAAGGCGGGCATTTGGCGAATAAAAATAAAGGTACAGATTTTTTTGTTCCATGGAAGATCTGTCCTAAAATTTTCCGGGCAAATGCTCCATAAGGCAGAAGTACATGGAACAGGATGTATTCTTTCTTCTGCAATAGCTGCAAATCTTGCAAAGGGACTTCCTATTATAGATTCCATTAAAAATAGTAAATCATTTATGGAAAATGTGTTTGAGTCCAGTTTCAAATTGGGAAAAGGTAGACGGATATGGACCAAACAATAAATAGCTAGTGTGGGAGAAATATAACAGATTTTTGGAGGAAAAATTTCATGCTTGATAAAAACAACATATTACAGGACATACTCACTAATAACAGAGATTATTTTTATAAAACAGAAGGATTAAACTTTGATGACATAAAAGGATATGTGAACAGGGGAGAAATGGTTGTCCTATGCAACCCAAACCATAGATCTGTAACTCCCACATTAATTGGCCAGCCTTCAAAAATAAAAGTGAACGCAAATTTAGGTACATCTCCCTTTCTCTGTGATGTGAAGCTAGAGTTATCAAAATTAGAGGCTGCCTTAAGGGCAGGGGCACACACAGTTATGGATTTATCCACTGGAGGAGATTTAGACTCAATCCGCAGGCAAATTATAGAAAAATCCCCTGTTCCAGTGGGAACAGTTCCAATCTACAGCGTTGCCCAAAAATACATAAAAAGGGGCAAAGACGTAAGTCAAATCTCAGAAAACGAACTATTAGAAGAAATTGAAAAACAGGCTGAGCAAGGGGTTGACTTTATGACCCTTCACTGTGGGGTGAGCAAAAGGGCAGCTAGGATGGCCAGGGACAGGGCCATTGGGATTGTATCAAGGGGAGGGTCTATTTTAGCAAAGTGGATGGAAGCAAACAACAAGGAAAATCCCCTTTTCACCAATTTTGATAAGCTCCTTGATATCTGCCTCAAGTACAATGTGGTTATAAGCCTTGGTGATGGCCTAAGGCCTGGTGCAATATGCGATGCTGGAGATGGGGCTCAGATAGAAGAAGTTATTATACTTGGCGAACTCACAAAAAAAGGCGTGGAGCATGGGAGTCCAGGTTATGATCGAAGGTCCTGGACATGTACCCCTTGATCAGGTAATAGCCCAGATTAAAACCATAAAGACCATTTGTCACAATGCGCCCCTCTATGTGTTAGGTCCCTTAACAACAGATGTAGCCGCAGGCTATGATCACATTACTGGTGCCATTGGAGGAGCACTCGCAGCATATGCAGGTGCAGATTTTCTATGTTGTGTTACCCCAGCAGAACACGTTACATTGCCAAATGAAAATGATGTTTACCAAGGAGTCATGGCATCTTTGATAGCAGCCAACTCTGCAGAGATTGCACTTGGGTATAAAGATGCAAAAAAAATAGAAGCAAAATGATCTCTTTGGCAAGAAATGAGTTAAACTGGAATAAAATCATAGAACATGCACTGGATCCAAATATTATAAAAAAAGAGGCGGGAAAAATTTGCATCCAAGGAAGAATGTGCTATGTGTGGAGAATTTTGTGCAGTTAAAATGCTAAAATAAAAATAGGGGAGTACATCTCCCCTATTTTAAAACTTTTTTTGCACACAAAATCCTCTGATAAATTGAATAGATAAGTAAAAAGTTGTACACTATAATCCCATATAAAATAAGGCTAGAGCTGTTAAAAAAAATGGGATAAACACACTTAATACAATAAGATATATAACCCTTTTTGCCCTCTCCATAAAACCCACATTACAGCTCCCACCAAGGCCTTCAATCCTGGCCTTTGTGTAACTAAACAAAAGGGTCAACACAAGGGCAATAAAAATCAAAAATGTAAGAATTAAACTTTTTGACGTGTTTCCGGAAACTATCATAAGTCCCATGAGATAAAAAAAATCAGACACCCTGTCCACAGTTGAATCTAAAAATGCACCAAATTTTTTTTCTCCCATACTCCTTGCAATTTGCCCATCCAGGCTATCGAATATAGCTGAGACTAAAATTAGCATGGCTCCTATTAGAGGAGAAAAATAAAATCCCAGGGGTACCATAAGGGATACTACCCCGCCAATTATTGTAATTTTATTTGGGCCCAACCCACTTTCCTTGAGTTTAGGGACAATAAATTTTTGTAAGAGGGTGTAATAGATATTACCCAGATAACTATTTCTAAGAGCCATATATCCCCCAGTGGTTACTTAATTTACCAACTTCTTTCCAAAGGCCACCATGTACACAACACTCTCTTCTTCCCCATCTATTTCAAGCAAGTTGTTTACCTCATCATCAAAAAAACGCCCCTACAGGACAGCTCCCAATGGACAAGGCCTCTCCTGCAATTATCATGTTCTGGGCAATGTGGCCTGCATCAAGTAGAATATATCTCAGTCCCCTATGCCCATACTTTGCCATGTTTCTCCTAAAAACTGCTGAAAACACAATGGTAAAAGCGCCTTTTGATACAAAACCCTGACCCAAGGATGCATGGGCTAGTTGGTGGCTAAAATCCCCCTTTTAATTAATTCCAATAAATGGTCCTTTGGAAAGTAGTGGTATACACCCCTAACTAATCCGTCCACATTAAAGGGAAATACATAAACTTCATTGGGGTATAGTGCTCCAGCAGATGGGACATTTCTAAAATAAAAGTCTCCAGTCTTCTCTCTAACACCATAACCTGACCAAAGTATAGTTGAGAGTTCTTTAAGATTAATGACCTGTTTTTTTAAATTCCCTATGAGATCTCCTTGTTGCAATAAGTGAAATCAAATCAGTGTTTAACTCACATGGCACTGGCAAATCATAGGTTTCTGCATCTGGATAAAACTTGAAAGGCGCACTGGGATATATTCTTGGTCTTTTTAAGGTATAAATATTCTCTCTGCTAAATTTCGTCTTTTGTATATATTGCCATCCCAGGCTATTTTTTAAATCTGGCATATCTACCCCTTTTACTACCACTCGATTTTTTTAAACCTTTTTACAAAATTCTTTAAAAGATATGACCATAGACCAATAAATAAGATCCCTACAATCACTATCCAAAAGATGTATCGGCTGTTCCCAGTAACTATTATGTTGTGAAGCTACCTGCCAAAAATATACAGAGGACTAAATCGGGAAACACTCCTATTATTGTACCCAAAATATATTTTGAAAATTTTATGTCTGATAATGCAGCAGTGACACTAATTATTGTGTATCCAATTGGAACCATCCTAAGAATCATAATTGAAGTGACTCCATCTTCACTAATGAGTTTATTTAGCTTTTTAATCTTTTCCTTAGATAACAGGTATTCCTTGGCACTTGAACCCAGAGATCTAACAACACAAAAGGTAAAAACCGCACTCACGATACAGCCTGTGAGGGAGAGAATAAGACCCTTTTCAATCCCAACGAAAAGTGCTGTAGCAGTGGTCAGAACCGTCACAGGAAACATGGTAATACCTGCAACAATAAAAGCCAATATAATAGAAGGATATAGAAAGGGAGATTGTTCCAGCCTAAGGAAAAGAGACCTTAATTTAGAGGGATCTGTGTAATTACAAAAAGGGGGAATGTGCCATATAATGGCAAAAATTAAAAGAAACATAACAAAAAAAAATCAAAGTATATTTGCCCCTATCCATAACTCCCCTATTTTTACAAAATAGCTGGTAGATATAGGTATCAACGCAGAAAAAAAAAGGTCAATTAAATATTCTTTTTAGTTCGAGAAAGATTAAAGGATAGGTATATGAGATGGGTTGAAAAATCAACATAGTCCACAATTACGTCCTCTGGTACAGAAATCCTGGTGGGCGCAAAGTTAACAATTGCCTTGATCCCTGCTTCAACAATATGGTTTGCAGCGCGCTGTGCCCTATTTGGAGGGGTTGTTATTATGCCAATCTCAATATTCAGTTCCCTTGCCCTTTCTTTAAGACGCCTTGTACATATGATTTCCAGGTCACCAACCTTTTCCCCTATTTTAAATGGATCACAGTCAAAAGCGCCAACTATCCTAAAACCCCTCTCTGGAAGGCCCTTGTGTCTTAAAATTGCTCTACCCAGGTTACCCATGCCAACTATGGCACAATTCCATACCTTGCCCAGTCCTAAAAAGTGATTAATAGACGCAATCAAATCCTTAATAAAATATCCTACACCCCTAACACCAAATTCCCCAAAATAGGCCAGGTCTTTTCTTATTTGAGAAGAATTGACTCCACAGAGCTCTGCAAGCTTACTGGAAGAAATCACTTCTTCCCCATCTCTATGGAGCTCCTCTAACACCTGAAGATACACAGCCATCCTGTGTATAGTGACTTTGGGTATTCTCTCTTTTTTTCAACATTAGGACAATCTTATTTGAGAAAAAAATTCACAAAACAAACATAAAAAAAGAGGGGGACACAATTCCCCCTCTTTCAACTTCCATTACCCAAAAATTATAGATATGGGTTAGCAAAGAGAATGATCAAATCAATAACAAGGGTATAAATTGCCAAAGACTCGATCATTGCAAGACCAATGAGCATTGTAACTGTGATCTTACCACTTACATCAGGATTTCTGGCGGTTCCTTCACAAGCGCCCCTTAGTCCAAAACCCATTCCAATTCCACATCCCAGAGCGGCAAGACCCATACCAATTGCAGTTCCAATGGCAATCATTGAAACCACCTGAGGTGCCACAGCTCCCTCAGCTGCAAAGGCTGCTGATGCAGCACAGAGAACAGCTACTACATTTAAGAGAGTGAACAAAACCTTACGCATAACAAACTCCTCCTTAAAAATTTATATTTGTTTAAAAGGCCTACAAAGACCATTTCCCCCTAAAGTTAATGGGCTTCCTCAAAGGTCATCTTAAAGTAAATCATAGACAACATAAAGAATATAAATGCCTGGATTGTATCAGCAAGTCCATATAAAAAGTATATTGGCAACGTGGCTATTACTGGAAGCAACATAAAGAAGAGCAAAAGGACCAGTTCCTCACCAAAGATATTTCCAAAAAGACGAACTGTGAGAGAAAGTGGCCTTGCCAAATGGCTCAAGATCTCTATTGGCAACATAAGGGGCATCAACCATGCAATTGGGCCTGTAAAGTGTTTAATGTATTTTGCACCGTGTTCCTTTAATCCCAAAATATTGTACCATACAAAAACTGTAAGGGCCATTGCTGCATTGGTATTTAAGTTTGCAGTTGGGGCATTACAGCCTGGGAAAAGTCCTATAAAATTACAAAACAGAATAAATATAAAAATAGTCATGAGTAGAGGAAATACCCTTGCACCAGAAGGACCCATGTTTGAATACACAAAATCCTCCATTCCTCCCACTATTATCTCCCAAAAGTTTTGAAGCCCCCTTGGAACCATGGACAACCTCCTGGTTCCAAACCATGCTAGACAAATCAAAATCAACATAACAAGCCAAGTATATAGGATGTGCTGAGGGACCAAGCTATGACCATGCTTATCAACAAGGCCCAATACATCCATCAATTTTTCAAGAAGCAATACGTGAGGAGCTACTTCTGACATAACCTTCTGCCTCCTTGTGTTTGGTTGTAAAGATATATCTAACTATCCAAAAAATTATACCCACTATAATAGTAGAAAGTCCCACAATAAGAGGATATATGGGCATTCTCAAAAATACAATACATACAAGTAATACAATTCCTGTAAAGATTAACCTTGAATAAAAACTAAAAAGCAAAGAAAATATTGACGCCCGACTGTCTTTGCTAACAACTAAGTTTGGTAAAATCCGAGCCAACACTATAAAATTAAAAAAAGACCAAAAGACCTCCTACTAAAAATGAACCTGCCCATACAACTCCATGAGCAAAAAAAGAACAATACCATTCCCACACTCAAAAGAACCAACTGAACCCTTACAATCCACCTCACCACTGGTTCAGATGCAATGTAAGGATCTAAAAAAATCACTCACTTTTTTTTGTCTCCATCCTTTTTCTTGCCCATTCCATGTATTCCCTTTATCTCCATATACATATTTTTATATCCTGCAACAATTCCAAAAAGCAGAAAAATAATGGTCATAATGGGCTTTGTGTCAAGCCATTTATCCAGAAAATAGCCAATTGCAAGACCAACAAATGTGGCAGTTACCAGATGTATACCCACCACACTTGCCTTCATGAGGCTATTTATATACTCGTTATCCCATTTTTTTAAAGAACATCCCCTTGTTCCTTTATTCACAAACCTGGTAAGAGCACATAGCACACGGAAAAAACAAAGTCAACTCGTTGTTTTAGTGATTAATGTATAAAAATTTATTTGATAAAATAAAAAAAATGGGTTAAGAATATCTTCAGCATGATAATAAGGAAACCTAAGGAAAAAAATTTAGGAGGTCTACTATGGTTAAGGGTGGAAAAATTGCTACAGTATTACTTGTATGCCTGTTAATGGTAACGTCAGGCTGTTCTCTTTTTAAAAAGAAAAAAAACTGCAGCTGTTACTCCAAAAAAAAGAAGCCACAGTAAAAAAAACAGGTGGTTGAGACAAAGCCTCAACCAAAACCTCAGACTGTTGTAAAAGAAACTCCCACACCAGAGGAACTCTACAAAATGAATTACAAAAATCTTCCCACCTCACATACAGTGGTAAAAGGGGAGTGTTTGTGGTGGATAGCAGAATACAAACAGGTTTATAATGATCCCTTTATGTGGCCACTTATTTACAAGGCCAATAGAGACAAGATCAAGAATCCAGATTTGATCTATCCAGGTCAAGTATTCAGGATCCCAAGAGAATTTTCTTTAGAAGACCTTAAAATGAGCAGGAAGTCCGCTGGGGCACCTAGACCATATCTTCCTCCAATGGATGCAAATATCCCAGCGAATTTAAGAGCAGAGCTTAACTGGGGCTTTAAATAAAAATTTCCAGTTATCTCCCGCCAAAATTTTAGGGGCCAACTATCTGGCCCCACAATAATTTTATGGATTCCAAACCATGAATAAGGTCTATATATTTTCACCAGGCCTATAGATTTATTGGTTGGAATTTTAACCATACAGAAAGATAGCCCTAATTTATTTTATTGTATAGCCATATTGTAATTTCATATTACAATATTTTCTCTTTAGGGCATATAACTTATAACTAAAACCTATAGGAGAGAGGTATGAGCTATTCATTTTTACATCTAAAGTCATTGGGTACTCGTCTTGATCTAATAAATCCTGAAGAGCCCAAGTTATTCAGACAACTATATCCATATAAAAAAAGTATGTAGGATAAGCTTTGACGACACCTTTGTAATGCCAAGACCTGCAGAACCAATGGTGATAACTGATACCACTTTTAGAGATGGCCAACAGGCACGTCCTCCCTATACAGTGGAGCAAATAAGTAAAATTTTTGACCTTCTCCATGAACTGGGCGGTAGGAGTGGTTTAATTAAGCAGTCAGAATTTTTCCTCTACTCTAAAAAGGACAAAAGGGCAGTAGAAGAGTGTCAGTTAAAAGGGTATAGATTCCCACAAATAACTGGATGGATAAGGTGTAACAAAGAGGACTTAAAGCTTGTTAAACAAATGGACCTAAAAGAAACAGGGATGCTTACCTCAGTATCAGACTATCACATCTATCTCAAGTTGGGGAAAGATAGAAAAAAAGGCCATGGAGGATTACCTTGAAGTAATAGAAATGGCACTTGAACTTGGAATTATACCACGTTGTCATTTTGAAGACATAACCAGGGCAGATATATATGGCTTTTGTATCCCATTTGCACAAAAATTAATGGAATTGTCAAAACAAAGTGGCATGCCTGTAAAAATCAGACTATGCGATACCATGGGTTATGGGGTACCCTATGCTGGTGCAGCATTACCCAGGAGTGTTGGTAAAATCATCAGGGCATTTACTGATGAAGCGGAAGTGCCAGGCAAATGGCTTGAATGGCACGGACACAATGACTTTCACAAGGCACTTATTAATGCATCCACTGCGTGGCTTTACGGATGCTCGGCAGCCAATGGCACATTACTAGGGTTTGGAGAAAGGACAGGGAATGCCCCAATTGAAGCACTTGTAATCGAGTACATATCCATAACAGGCGATGATGATGCTGCAAATACCCAGGTGATAAATGAGATAGCAGAATATTTTCAAAAAGAACTCAAATACAATATTCCACCTAATTACCCATTTGTTGGTAGAGACTTTAATGCAACCAGTGCGGGAATCCACGTAGACGGACTGTCCAAAAACGAAGAAATATATAACATATTTGACACAAATCACTTACTTGGAAGACCTGTTCCAATAATTATCACTGATAAATCTGGACGCGCTGGCATAGCCTACTGGCTGAATCATCACCTAAAGCTTCCAGAGGATAAAAAAAATCACCAAAAATCATCCAGCAGTTGGCAATATCTACAAGAAAATAATGGCACAATATAACAAGGGTAGAACCACTTCCATGTCACACGAAGAGATGATGGCCCTGGCCAAGAGATATCTTCCAGAATTCTTCCAGTCTGAATTCGATTATCTCAAAGAAACTGCCCACAGGATAGCAGCAAAAATTATTGAAAGACTGTGTGAAGGAATTACAAAGTTAGATAAAGAAAGTATCCAGGAAAAGTTCAATGAACTAATGTCCAATTATCCCTTTATCCAGTTTGCATACATTACAGACCAATATGGTAGATTATTTACATGGGTCATAAGTCACCCAGAGGACAGGGCAAGGTTCAAACAACTTATTGAAGGAGAAGACCACTCAGACAGAGAATGGTTCAAAATGCCCATGCAAACAGGCCAGATGTTTATAACCGATTTTTATAGGTCTGTTTATACAGGAAAATTGTGCCTCACGGTCTCATCGCCCATATTTAATGAAGAAGAGGAAATAATTGGGGTTTTTGGCGCTGACATTAGATTTGAAGAGCTTCTTAAGATCCACCAGGAATTGGAAGAAGAAGAGCAAGAGGAAGAGGAAGAATAACAAAATGGTTGGGTCAGGAGACTATTTTTTTCTCTTCTGGCCCTATTTTAATCTTCAAACTCTACTTCATGTTTGTAGTGAGAAAAAAATATATTCCCTTAAGGCGAGCATCCAGGACCTGGGCTTTTCACCCAAAAACTCTATTAACTTTGAATTGTCTAATACCCCATATTCTGGGAATTTGTCTATTTTTTTCTTTATCTTTCTCAATAATTGGTTCAACAATACATTGCCGTCCAAGAAGAGTTATCACTTCCTGGGCCACCTCGCATAAACTTGCCTGACCACTATTTACCACATTAAATATACCTCTAGCCTTCTTTTTTATTAACTTACAGGTATATTCAGCAAGATCAAGGGTATATGTGGGAGCTGAGACCCTATTGTGACACGCACAAATTTTGTCCTCTTGCATAACCAGTTTTATAATATCATCAACATAATTTGCAGCCCAAGGGCCAAAGGGCCAAGAGGTCCTGATAATAATCCAATTTTTTTAGATGGCCAGAAATTATTGCCTCTTCCCCCTTTAATTTTGACATACCATAGACCGATTTTGGATTTGGCCCATCTTCCTCTAGATATGGTATGGTCCTCTTACCATCAAAAACCATATATGTACTAAAGTTAACTAAATATGTATTTCTGTCTTCTAATATTTCCACCAATTGTTTGGGCAACTTTTGATTTACCCTATGCGCCAATTGAGGATTTTCCTCTGCCTGCTCCACCAGATTATAGGAAACAGCATTCACAACAATATCTGGATGGATATCTATTAAAAACTCAGATAGCTTTTTAAAATCAAGTACATCAAAATCAGACTTATCGTGGATGATTACATGAAAATCAGGATCCCTGGAAAAAAACAAAAGAGAGGGCCTTTCCAATAAGCCCCCTCTTACCACCTAGTATTAAGACCTTAGTTTTCTCCATATATTTTCACTACCCCTGCAAAAAATCAGGGTTTAAAATTTCTATTTTTGCCTTTTTTTCTAATCCCAGTTAGAAAATCATTTAAAAAGAATTTCTTTTTTTTCTGTTTTTCGCCATTTTTTTTCCCAAAATTCTTTTTGTTTTTCCCACAATTTCTCGTCCGGCGACCTAATCTCTTTTAATTTTACCACCACATACTTATCATCCACCTTATATACTTTTGATAACCATGTATCTATCTTTGCCAAAAGGAGATCTTTAGCTAGAAGACCACTGGAACCCAAACCAGGTATATACCTATCTGATAATTTAAAAAAATCAGAGTCCTTAACTCTTCCCTTGTAATCTTTTGGGAGCTGTCCTTTCTTTAGTTTATTCAATACCAGGTTCGCAGTATCCCTTGCAAGTCTTTCTGCCTTTTGTTTCTTTAGTTTAATCAACACTACATCTTTAACTTCATCTAATTTTTTAATCCGCTCTGGGACATCCTTTATCTTTTTAACTATCATATACCCATTTTTTTATTATTATTGGATTTTCATATACCTTGTTGTTTTCCATTAAAAAAAAGCTGATCAATATCTTCTGGCTTAATATTGTACAAACTCTGCATATCTTTTTTTTGACAAAAGCTTACTGGTCTTGGCGGTTAAATTTAATTTACTTGCGGCTGTATCAATATTGTTTGTATTAAACACAATATCCAATACCTTGTCCAGAAATTCCTCTACCTTATCTGCTCCCTTTTCTCTGGCCAGTATATCTTTTACATCCCCCTTAACCTCGTTTAAAGACTTATAGTGGGCAGGTTTTATATCTTCAACCAACACAAGATGGTATCCAAATACTGTCTTTACAGGACCACCAACTTCACCTTTTTTCAGGGAAAAGGCCAGATTTTCAAATTCTTTTACAGTCTCACCCTTTTTTTATCCAACCAATATCTCCACCATTTTTGGCACTGGGCCCTTGTGAATATTTTTTTAGCCAATTTATGAAAATCTTCCCCTTTTTTTTATCCTTTTAAGCAATTCCATTATTTTTTTTCTTGGCTTTTTTTACCATCTTTGTCATTTTTATCTATTTTAATGAGAATATGGGCAACTTTTCTCTGCTCTGGTTCAAAAAAACTTGGACTTATTTTTTTTCATAATAAGACCTTATCTCTTCATCTGTCACTTGCATAAGAGGAGCCAGGGTATCTGGTGTGATCTTTATATACTTTATTTGTATCTTTTCTGGCTCCTTAAACTCCGTTCTATGTTCATTGTAGTATTTTTTTTATTTCATCATCTGATACTGAGACCTTGTCCATATAACTCTCGGGACTAAACTCCAGGTATTCTATTTTTCCCTCCCTCATTATAAAATCAAACAGGTCCTTTACCTCTTCATCTGAGACAGTGACTGAGGATGTAATTAACTCCTTAAGGGCCTTAATCCTCATATCCCTTTCAACAAGACCTTCAAATTCCATTGGGGTTAGATTATTTGATGCAAGAATCATCTCATATCTCTTGGGATCAAACACCTTATTCTTATCCTTAAAAACATCCATGGAAGTTATTTTATTCCTTAGCTGGGAATCAGATACAAAGACACCTAATTGTTTGGCTTCCTGCAAAAGTAACGCCTGGTTTACAAGTTGATCAAAAACTGCCTTTTTTTAACCCAAATCTCTTTAAATCTTCACTGGTTAAATTTGGACGCTGTTTTAAAATCCTTTCATATTCACTTTGGTAAGCCTTCAAAAAAATCTCGGGTCATTATTGGCTTTCCATTTACCTTAGCAAGTACACTTCTTTTATTAACCCTAAAACCGCCAACCCCCCAAAAAACAAAAACCAATATAATGACCCCAAAAATGAGCTTAATTCCCCAAGACCGTGCATTTTTTTTCTCATTCCATCTAACATGTATCTACTCTCCTTTGTTCATTAGTTTTTGTCTAACATAAGATAATCTGCCACCAGACAAAATAATCTCAAGCTCCTCTTCACTTAAGTCGTTTGTAACACAAACCCTTTTTGAAGAATCTTTAATTATTATTTCTACATCTCCCCCTGGTTCTATTTCTTTTATGGGAATTACTACAGAGTGCCCAATTTCAAAAAGTTCATAGTCTTCTTTGTTTTTTTAAAATCAAGGGCAATATGCCAAAATTAACCAAATTTCCCCTATGTATCCTTGCAAAGGATTTTGCAATTATACAGAGTATACCAAGATACCTAGGTGCCAGGGCTGCGTGTTCCCTGCTTGACCCTTGACCATAATTCTCCCCTCCAACTATTACTCCACCACCATATTCCTTCACCCTTGAAACAAAATCCTTATCAACTCTTGAATAGATATATTCGCTTATGGCAGGTATATTTGACCTAAGAGACGTTATCTCTGCACCTCCTGGCAAAATATGGTCAGTTGTAATGTTATCCCCAACTATAATTGCAACCTTTTTCTCAATTACATCCCCCAATGGATCAAATTTAGATAGGGGAACAATATTAGGCCCTCTATATACATCTATGCCTGTGACATCATGAGGAGGAAAAATAAAATGATCTCTAATTGAAGGCATGGTATCTGGCAAATCCAAAAATATGGGATTACCCCACTTGGCTGGATCTTCAAACTTCCCAGATACTGCCACATGGGCAGCAGTAACTGGACTAGTAAGATATACCCTGGCATCCAAAGTTCCGCTCCTTCCCTCAAAATTTCTGTTAAATGTCCTAACACTCACGCCTCCACTTATTGGAGATCCTCCCATACCTATACAAGGACCACAGGCACACTCCAAAACCCTTACCCCTGAGTCTATAAAATTTTCAAAGATCCCTTCCTTTATGAGTTGCTTAACCACCTGTCTTGAGCCTGGGGAGAGGAGTACGTCCACATCCCTATGTACATGTTTCCCCTTTAAGATACTTGCAGCTATTTTCAGATCCAGATAAGAAGAATTGGTACATGAACCAATTGCCACCTGATCAACATGTGTTCCATCTAGTTCCCTTACACTCACTACATTATCAGGCATATGGGGACAGGCTGCCATTGGTTCAATTTTTGACAGGTCCACCTCAATAATCTCATCATATTCACACCCATCATCTGCAGCCAAGGGAACAAAATCTCTTTCCCTTCCCATTAGTTTAAGGAATCTTTTAGTTTGCTCATCACTGGGGAAAATAGATGTAGTTGCTCCAAGTTCAGCCCCCATATTAGTAATTGTAGCCCTTTCAGGAACTGTCAAACTCTTAACGCCATCACCAAAATACTCCATTATTGCCCCAACTCCACCTTTTACAGTAAGTATTTTTAACAAGTATAAAATAACGTCCTTGGCGCTTGCCCAACCTGTGAGCCTATTTTTTAAGTGTATCCCAACTATCCTTGGCATGGGCAGGGTATATGGCTCACCAGCATTGCAAGGGCCACAGAAAGTCCTCCTGCACCCATTGCCAGGCTACCCACTCCTCCTGCAGTAGGGGTGTGACTATCAGACCCAAGCAGGGTCTTTCCAGGACGGGCAAAGTTTTCCAGATGAAGTTGATGACAGATACCATTGCCAGCTGGAGAAAACACCACTCCATATTTCGTTGCAACAGTTCTCAAGTATTTATGATCATCTGGATTCCTGAAACCCACCTGTAGGGTATTGTGATCCACATAACTTACAGAAAGTTCCGTATGTACCTTAGATACTCCTGTTGCCTCGAACTGCAAATATGCCATTGTACCTGTTGCATCCTGGGTCAATGTCTGGTCTATCTTTATAGCAATCTCTGATCCAGGGATCATTTCTCCATCTACAAGGTGAGATGTAATGATCTTTTTCGCAAGATTCATCTTCATGTCCTAGTTCTCCTCGCCTAATTTTTTTGATTGTGACAATATTGGAAAAAAACTGGCGCCAACGACCTATATCTATTTATTCCTATTACCCTCAACCTTGAAACTTTATGTCCCTGTTGAGGACAATATGTCAATGCAAAAGAATTGGATTTAAATTTTAATCCCCTGGATGTAATGGGATATCTCACCCTCATATCTGGTTTAAATGGACACCTGGTACATAATGTGCCCTCTTCTATCTCAAGCCACAGTTCCTTTAAGTTCCTAACGTTCCCTATAATATTTCCTTCTATGTTTAAGCATCCTTTATCAAAATGAACCAAAATAGGAGACAATTTAAATGCATCTTCAGTCTCAATGGGTGTGGGCCACTTTTTTTCTTCCACAGGAAAGACATAAAAATACAATGCAAAAAAAATAAATTAATTTAATTGAATTATTTTTCTTCACTACACATCTCCTTCCATCTATAAAGTATGTCCAATGCCTTTCTTGGGGTAATATTGTCTAAGTCAATGGTTTGTAATTCTTTAATTAACAGAGGGAGTATATTGGGGGTTAATTCTTCTTTTGAACTCCGTTTTTCTTTTCTTTTAATTACATCGTCAAGCAGCATCATCACCTGTTTTTTTCTACCACTTTGCCCTTTCACCTTGATCATTCTATCCTCCAACATCCGAAGGATCTCTTTTGCCCTATTTATAACAGGCCTAGGTATACCCGCCAACTTTGCTACCTCTATTCCATAGCTCTTATCTGCTGGACCTGGCAACAACTTCCTTAAGAACACTATATCTCCTTTATATTCCTTTACAGCAATATTCAAATTCCTTAGCCCCTTAATCCTTCCCTCAAGATCAGTTAACTCATGATAGTGAGTGGCAAAAAGGGTCCTGATACCTCCATATTTATTTGCCAGGGACTCCACCACAGCCCAGGCTATTGAGAGCCCATCAAAGGTACTGGTCCCCCTTCCAATTTCATCTAATATAACCAAGCTCCTTTTTGTTGCCTGTTTTAATATACGGGCAGTTTCCAACATCTCAACCATAAATGTAGATTGGCCCAGGGCCAATTTGTCAGATGCCCCTACCCTGGTAAATATCCTATCACAAACCCCTAAAACTGCCTCTTTTGCAGGAACATAGGAGCCCATCTGGGCAAGAATGCATATTAGCGCCACCTGGCGAAGTACTGTGGATTTTCCAGCCATATTTGGGCCTGTTATTAAAAGTATTTTAGACTCATCATCTATTTCAATATCATTTGGGATAAAGTTACTACTTCCAATAAAGGATTCAACTACAGGATGCCGACCCTCTTTGATTTTAATGTTAATTCCATCCACTATCTTTGGCCTGGCCCAATTGTATTTTCTTGCACAAATTGCCATTGAACTATAAAAATCCAATCTAGCCAGCACAGAAGCCATATTTAGGACCCGATCTCGAAAGGTAACTACTTCTTCCCTTAATTCCAGAAATAATTTATATTCAAGGGATTTCCTTTTCTCTTCACTGGATAGTATTTTCTCTTCTACTTCCTTTAACTCATCTGTAATATATCTTTCACTGTTAACTAAGGTCTGTCTCCTGATAAAATAATCTGGTATAGGTCCTCTGTAACTTTTTGGCACCTCAAAATAATACCCAAATACCCGATTATATCCTAATTTTAGTTTAGGGATGGAAGCTTTCTCCTGTTCCCTCTTAAGCAATTCTTTGAGCTTGGCCTCACCATGCTCTGCATATTCAATTAATTGATCCAATTCATAATTATAACCCTGTTTAAATATCCCCCCTCTGTTATAAGCTGAGGTGGATTATCCCTTATTGCTCCATCCAGCAATCCATAAAGATCGTCTAAATTATCCCATTTTGATACAGTTTCCCTTAATTTTTCTGGAAGATTAGAATCATTAGAGATGAAATTGTAAATGCCAGGGAGTCTTTTAAGACTATTTTTTTAACCAATAAAAATCCCTGGGATTTGCCCTATTTAAAAATATCCTATTTATAAGCCTTTCTAAATCATTTATCTCTTTTAGACACTGGCTAAAGTTTTCTAATTTATCAAAGTTGGTGACAAGATATTCAACTGCATCTAAATCAAGATCTATCTCTTTTAAATCCCTTAAAGGATATTTAAGTCTGTTTACGAGGAACCTCCCACCCATGGGAGTTTTGTCTCATCTAACAAAAAAAACAGGGTACCTGCCCCTTTACTTCCGTCCAGGGTCTGAAATAGTTCCAGATTCCTTTCTGAGACTTCATCCACTATCAAAAAGTTGTCTAAATTTACCACCCTTATTGGCTTTATGTGTGAGAGGTTTTCATTGTGGGTCTTGTTCAGATATAAAATAATTCCCCCACAGGCCTGGATTAATTCCCTTTTGGCTTCCATGCGGGGCAAAAAGAGTTCTTCATTTAAAAAAATATTGGTCAATTAGCTTCTTTGCCCTCTTAAAATCAAACATCATATTTGGGAGATGGGTAATCTTAGGCTTTAGGTGGGAATATTCAGAGGGGAGACGGCTATTTTCAGGACAAATTATCTCAGCAGGATTTACTTTACATATCCACTTCCAGATCTCCTTTGGCTCCTTTGAATAAAATCCCAACCACTCACCAGTGGAATAATCTATCCAGGTTGCAGCACCAATGGATGTTGATTGATTAAAATATATGGATGCCAGAAAATTGTTGTTTTTAGAAGATAGAGTGGCCTCTTCCACAACGGTTCCAGGGGTTAGTACCCTTGTAACTGCCCTTTTAACAAGCCCCTTTGCCTTTTTTTGGGTCTTCAACTTGTTCGCATATTGCCACTTTATAATTTTTTTTCCAAAAGTACTTTGAGGTACTCATCAACAGCATGGTAGGGAACCCCACACATGGGTATAGGGTCTTCTTCATTTGGATTCCTTGATGTCAATGCTATTTGTAACTCTTTGGAAGCAACTTCTGCATCTTCAAAAAAGAGCTCATAAAAATCCCCCATCCTAAAAAAAAGGAGGGCATCTTTGTACTGCTCTTTTATGGTGAGATATTGGGAGAGCATTGGAGTCAATTTTTTCTGAACAGCCATCTCATTGCCTTATAAACCAGAACCCACCAAGCAAGGCTCAGCTTGGTCTGGACGAAATTTAATAACATAAGGACCCGACAGCCCTATGCACATATTCGGGTCCTTTTTTTTGGCAGGACTAAAGAAAAGAAGTGCAAAAAAATTTAAAAAAATTATCCTTCTTCTACTTCCCTTTCCTCAGACTCTTCTTCCTCAACCCCTTGGGAAAGTTCATCTTCTAGCTGTCTCACCCTTGCCCTCAAGGACTTAACTTCTGCACCCAGCCTCAATTTTTCTCCCAATAAATACAAAAAAAGAAACAATGGCACCAAGTGCAAATGCACTTAAAACGTATACGTAAAGAGGTATTGGACTGCTTGCCCATTTGGTTCCAAAAAGGTCAAATTGAAGAGCGATTTTTTCAGTTATAAAAACTGAATTTTGAATAAAAAAATACTACACCACACAAAAACACAATCAGAAAAAAAACCATTTTAATAAATTTCATAATAGATTCTCCCCTACTTTTTTTAATATTATTAAAATTTAACCCCTTCAAAGTAAGGTTTTAATTTTTTTATATGTAACACTTAAATGCTCTGGAATTACATTTGTCTCTGAAAAAAAAGGGCCATAAATGAATGATCCCCCTTCCATCTGGGAACCAGGTGAAAGTGTAGGTGTTCCTCTATCCCGGCACCAGCTGCCTCTCCAATGTTTAGCCCAATATTTATGCCATGTGGATTAAATACCTTCTTTAAGATTGTAACGCTCTGAGATAACATAAGCATCATTTCTTTTAATTCATCTGAATTGAGCTCATCTAATAAATAGACATGTTTGTACGGTGTCACCATTATATGGCCAGTATTATAGGGAAACTTATTCATTATTACAAAAGAAAACTTACCCCTCCACAGAATCAGCCTTTCTTCATCTTCATCTAAAATATCCTTAACGCAAAAAAACACATTCATCGGGTTTAGGCCCCAGGATATATTCAATCCTCCAGGGGGCAAACAATCTCTTCATAAAAAAATGGCTCTCCTTATAAATTTGATCTTATTTTTTTGATAATTCGAATAACGTCTCTTGGGTCTTTAGCTGGAATAACACCTTTAATTTCCTTCCATCTTCCAAGTGCAATAACAGGCCGATCTATTTTTTTTGCAAGTCCAATTTCAGACAAAGTACCATAACCACCAGATACAGCAACCACAATATCACCATTTAGGACCACTAAAAAAATTTCTCATCTCCCCAAGACCAGTTGCTATTGGATAGGTAATATACCTATTTGCCTCTTTTATATCTCTGCCTGGTAATATACCAATGGTTGTGCCACCAACCATGGCAACACCCTGGCAACGGCTCCATAACTCCACCTCGTCCACCACACACAACCAGGTAATCTTCCTTGGCAAGTAACCGACCAAGGGCCATGGCCTCATTGTATATAGTAGGGCAACATTCACCAGCACCAATTACAGACACCCGCATTTACAATACCTCTATAGTATCTGACTCAAAAATTGTTTCGTCCTGGGATGGGTTGGATTCTGGAAAAAGTGCTCAGGTGTCCCCACCTCAACTATCTTCCCACTGTCCATAAACACTACCCTGTCTGCAACTTCCCTTGCAAAGCCCATTTCATGGCTCACCACTACCATTGTCATCCCTTCTTCAGCTAGATTCTTCATAACATCTAAAACTTCCCCAATCATCTCAGGATCCAGGCAGAGGTGGGTTCATCAAACAACATAATCTTGGGGTTCATTGCAAGGGCCCTGGCAATGGCAACCCTCTGTTGTTGTCCTCCAGATAGTTGTTTGGGGTAGTTGTTGGCCTTGTCTCTTATCCCCACCTTATCAAGAAGATTTAAAGCTATTTCTTCAGCCTCTTCTCTTGGTATTTTCTTAAGTTTAATAGGAGCCAGCGTGAGGTTTTCAAGTACTGTTTTATGGGGAAATAGATTAAAGCTCTGGAATACCATACCAAGGGAAGTCCTGATCTTATTCATATCTACCTTTGGATCAGTTACATCTACACCATCAACTATTATTTTACCAGATGACACCTTTTCCAGTTGATTAATTGTCCTGAGCAAGGTGGACTTACCTGACCCACTTGGTCCTATTATTACAATCCTCTCCTGTTTATATACATCCAGGTTGATATCCTCTAGGGCCAAAAACTGTCCAAAATATTTATATACACGTTTGATTTTTATTATTGGTTCTTTTTTTATTCATAGGGCGTTAATTTCTTCTCCATATAACTTACACATTTTGACAAAATCAAGGTTATTACCAAATAAATAAGCGCAATCATGGTAAAGGTTTCAAAATAATGGAATGTAGATGTTGCATATTCCCTTCCTCTTCTGAGGAGATCAGCAACTGCTATAATAGAGACCAATGAAGTATCCTTTAAAAGTGCAATGAATTCATTCCCAACAGGTGGCAAAATAGTCCTCATTGCCTGAGGGAGGATCACATATAACATGGTCTGTCTTTTATTAAAACCCAAGGACATTGCAGCCTCTGTCTGTCCTTTGTCAATGGACTCTATTCCTGCCCTAAATACCTCTCCCATATATGCACCATAACAAATGGTCATGGCCAAAACAGCAGCAAAAAAAAGGCGGGATTCTAGTGAAACTTCCAACAGCATAATATATGTAAAAGAGTTGAACCAAGAGTGGAACCCCCCTGATTACCTCCACATAAGTTGAGGCCACAAGGTTAATGGCCCTGTTTTTTTGATATCCTCCCAAGCCCTGTTAATAGTCCAACAAAAAAAAGAAAGTACAATTGAGATAACAGTAACTTCAAAGGTCACCATTACCCCATCTGGCACAAACTTCAATATCTCCACATAGGGGTCTGGTTTAAATATGCACAGACCGATTATAAGTGCAATAGACCCAAAAAAAAGCAATCCTCCATGCAGTAAACAGGCCTTGGTCCCGATGAGTGGGAATAGCTGCACCATCTGTTACTTCAATCTTCACCTCTGGTGTTTTTTTGTCCTCCATACAACTCCCTCATATAAGGAGGGCCAGGTGTTTACCTGACCCCATGTAAAAGATCTTTTACTTTATCCACTTCTTTATAAGCTTTGCTTCAATTCCCTTTTCTTTTACAGCCTTTATTCCCTTATTTATCAAATCTAAAACTTCCCTGTTCCCTTTTTTAACTGCAATACCGTAGTATTCTGCTTCACCACTCTCAATTATGGATGCAATCTTTAACTTATCTTTAAATCCCTTCTTTTGCTTTGCATAATTGGCTGCAACAGGGTCATCACAAACTACTCCGTCTAGATTTCCATTTATTAAATCTTGCATGGCAAGACCTATCTCATCATAGGATTTGGCCACAACGCCCTTTACTTTTTTTAATGGCAAAATAGCCAGTTGTACCAATTTGGGCACCAACTTTCTTACCCTTTAGATCCTCTAAAGATTTGGCATGGCTGCTTATTGGAACAACCAATGCCTGCCTAACTTTATAATATGGGATACTAAAATCCATGGTCTTTTTTTCTCTCCTCAGTAATACTTACTGAAGAGCAGATTGCATCATAGTTTCCACCAGCTAGACCTGCAAAAATCCCATCCCATGCAACATTTTTAAACACAGGAATAAATCCTGCTTCTTTTGCTGCAGCAGTCATATAATCAATTGAATATCCCACTATCTGCTTGTGCTCATTTACAAACTCCATTGGTGGCCAGGTTGCATCCACAGCAAATACAATGGTTCTCTTCTTTGCCATACACACACTTGATAGACTCATCAAAACCAAGAGAAAAATAATTACCTTGTTTCTCATAACACTACCTCCCTTTTATTATTTTAAAATACAGCTAAACAATAATGGAGCAGACTAATCTGGGTAATACTAAGAATTCCCTAAAAATGCAACTTTATTTAGGTCAAAAACAGGCACCTGGTACCCCATTTAGGTTATTTTTTCAACTAATTTTCTCACCAAATCAAGCTGAGCATCCCTGTGCGGTGCCTTTCCATCTATCTTAGCCCTAAGTACTTCCTTTAAAATATATCCGTACCTGGGCCCTGGGGGTATTCCCATATCTTTTAAGTCATATCCAGTGATATCTATTGTAACATCCTTTAACTTACTCAAATACAATGAAATAATCTTTCTCACCTTCTCTAATTTACTGGATGCCATTAAAAACAAAATCCCTTCAACAGGTACAGGGGACAGAATAAAATACAACTCACTCAGTGGCCCATCTTGTTTTTGATATTCATAGAGTTTGTGGTTAACTACTCTCAATTGCTCTACAACTCCAATTAGTTGCTCTAGTTGAGTCTTAGATAAATTCAATCTGCTAGCAACAGAGCTAATCTCAGCAGTACTGGACTCATATGTGAGTCCCAGAAAAAAAGACCACCCACCTCCTAGGCGTTGGTGAAGTGTATAGGAGGCCATACCAGTCTAAAACCTTTTTAACTCCTTCCAACACCTCAATCTTCTTATTATTTAACTTTAACACAGGATGAATCTTATATAAAATATCAAAGGATTCCATCCTCTTTATACAGGGAAGGGGATCTTCTTCTTCAAGTATTAACTTTAACTCATGAAAAATCCTACTCCCAGATAACTTATCTAGCATATCCAGCTTTAAGGCATTTTTTTATTAACCGTTCAGTTTGTACACCTAATGTAAAATTGTACCTCTTCTCAAATCTAAGGGCACGAAGTATCCTTGTTGGATCTTCTATAAAACTAAGTGAGTGTAGGACCCTTATCTTTTTGTCTTTTATGTCCTTTTGTCCTCCAAAAAAAGTCTACCAGCTTCCCAAAGTTCTCAGGATTTAGTTCTATGGCAAGGGCATTGATTGTAAAATCTCTCCTGAACAGATCCAATTTAATGGATGATAGTTCCACCGTTGGAAGGGCTGCTGGATGCTCGTAATATTCCAATCTAGCTGTGGCCACGTCTATCTTCTGTCCATCTGGTAAAATTACCACTGCAGTTTGAAACTTCTTATGGGCCCTTATTCTCCCACCCATGTCCCTGGCCAATTTTGCCGCAAATTTGATACCATTCCCCTCAACAACTAAATCAATATCCAAATTGGGTCGCAACAAAAGTATGTCCCTTACAAAACCACCAACTGCATATACCTTGTATCCCAGCCTATCTCCCAGCTCCCCAGACCTTTTTAAAATATTAAATATGTTATCAGGAAGTCTATTTTTCATAAGGGATCTTATATTCTTTTCCTGCCTTCTTTCAGGTAAAAATGCTTCAGGTATTCTTGCGGGTTCCTCTACCATCCAATTTATTAGATCTGTCCTGGTAACCACGCCAATCACCTTATCATTTTCTATAACAGGAACTAGTCTCTGACGCTGGTCAATAATAATTTCCATGACTTTATAGAGACTGTCATTTGGAGTAACAGAAGAAAAATCAGTCCTCATGTATTCAGATACAGGCAAATCCCCAAGTCCGTGGGAACTGGCTTTTTCTGCAACCTGATGTTCCAGGATTCCAACACACCTGCCCCCCTCTCCATCCAGAACTGGAACTGCTTTAAGACCATAGTGGGTCATAATATGAGCAGCACTGGCTAATGTCTCTTTTTTTTGTTACACACCTTGGAGGAGATGACATCAAAAAGGACACCTTTATCTCTGGATTAATGTAAGAATACAAAAGCCCAAATAGTTCATCTTCTACCTGGGAGAGGGTCTTGTCCTTTATAGTTGCTGAAGCAGCATAAGGATGTCCACCACCTCCTAAGGATGCACATATTTTCCCCACATCCACACTGGGTAGTTTACTCCTTGCTATAACAAAGATCCTATCCTGCATTCTGGCTATTACAAAAATGACAGATATATTCTCCATTTCAATCAACTTGTGGACCACAACAGCAAAGTCTTTTACATAGTGGTCTGTTGATATGGTGGCCATATATACATGGGTTCCATTTATATTGTGTTTTGTTAAGGACTGTAGCAGATTATTCAATAGAGATACCTGGGCTGCATCCAGGTCTTTGTGCATAAAATCTGAGATAAGCACCACGTCCATTCCCTTTTTTTCTGAGCCATGCTGCAGCCTCCAAGTCTTCGGGCTTTGTTGATGAAAACAAAAAGCTTCCTGTGTCTTCGTATATCCCCATTCCCATTATTGTTGCTTCTTCAGGAGTGACATCAATGTTCCTATCCCTTATTATTGAGACCAAAATAGATGTGGTGGCGCCAATCTCTCTAACAACCTCCTTGTTGGCTCTAATGTCTTCCTCTGTTTTTGGGTGGTGGTCATAAACATGTACGAGAACATCATCCTTATCTAAAATTGGCTTTATATGGGAAACACGGGACAATTGCTTTGTATCACAAATAACCACCTTTTTAACAGAATCTAGCTCTATATCCTTGATAGAATGAAAATTTAAAAGGTAACTGGCACTTTGTATAAAAAAAATTTCTCATGGATTTTTCCTGGGTCCCAGGGAAAATTAAAACAGCACCCTTGTAGAGTTTTCTCGCAGCCACCATTGATGAAATGCAGTCAAAATCAGCATTCATGTGGCATGTAATAATTGTTTCTGCCTTGATCTTTTTTTTCTTTGATTCATATTTTCTATGCCCTTGGATGATATTTTTTTATGCATTTTTATCATAGTTGTTGTCTGGATGTGGGTATATATCTCTGTTGTCTGGATATCTGAATGTCCAAGTAATATCTGAACAGACCTAAGATCAGCTCCGCCTTCCAAGAGGTGAGTGGCAAAGGAGTGCCTTAATGTGTGGGGAGATATATTTTTTTCTTATCCCTGCTTTTTTTTGCGTAATATTTTATTATCTTCCAGATACCCTGCCTGCTTATTGGTCTTCCAAATTTATTCAAAAACACATTATCCGACTTTGGAGAAAATCTTGGGCGGATATTATCCAGGTATTCTTGCAGAAGTTTCATTGCTTCCATATGCAAAGGCACTATCCTTTGCTTATCTCCCTTTCCAGTTATTTTTAAAAATCCGCCGTGAAAATCTATATCAAACAAACCAAGACCCGATGTTTCAGAAACCCTGAGCCCAGAACCATACATAATCTCCAACATTGTCCTGTCTCTAAATCCAAACTTTGTATTTGTATCAGGCGCATCTATTAAAGAAAAGACCTCATCAATGGTCAATACTTCTGGCAAGGTCTTTGTGTACCTGGGACCATCAAATAACCTTGCAGGGTTGGTGGACAAATCATTGTTTGCCACAAGGAAATCAAAAAAATCCCCTAATTGAGCTGAGCATCCTGGATAGGGATTTATTCGAAAGCCCCCTTTGCTTTAAACTTAAAAAAAAACAAAAACAAGACATCCTCATCAACATCTGACAGTTCTATATTCTTTTCTTCTAAAAAACCTAAGAAAGTGGTGAGGTCAGACTCATAGGATGAAATGGAATTTTCAGCTAAACCCTTGACCACTATAAGGTGTTCAATGTACCTATCTAAAAGCGGATTTAACAGTGTGTCTTTTTTTCATCTATCTTAAATCCAGGAAAAAGTGATGGAACTTGCATATATTTCCCTTGGATCAAATATGGGGGACCCAACTAAAAACCTCCATATAGCCCGAGACCATTTGGATAATTCTCCTAACATAAAGATAACAAAAATATCCTCAATATACTTAACAGAACCACAGGGACTTAAAAATCAGCCCTGGTTTGCAAACCAGGTTATTGAGGTCCAGGTAAATGGATTCACACCTATAACCCTTTTACACAAATTACTCAAGGTCGAGGATCTAATGGGAAGAAAAAGGACAGTTAGATGGGGACCCAGGATAATTGACCTGGATTTAATCCTTTTTGAAAATCATATAATTGATTCAGAAAAGCTCACCCTCCCCCACCCCAGGATGTTTAAAAGGGCCTTTGTATTGATACCTCTGTTGGAAATAGAACCAGAGATAACAACCCCAAATGGGGACAAAATAAAGCCATTTTTAGACCAACTAAATTACAGATTAAAGGGAAATAAGATCTGGCAATATGAATAATCTTTGTGGTGGTGTGTGTGTATGTGTATGTGAAAGTGTATGTGTAGGTGTATGTGTGTGTGGAAGTTACAGTTCACAGATCACAGTTCACAGTTCACAGACCACATACACAGATCACATACACAGACACAGATCACATACACAGACACAGCAAAGTTTGAGATTTCGGAGTTAATGGAATAAGCAGAATGAATAATTTTACCCAAGGAGTATCTTATGCTTAAATTAATAATAGTTTTTATCGCAGGTTACCTACTCTATAAACTCATCACTGGTGAAAAAAAACATAAGGTAAAAGAAGATATTTCCCACAAAATAAAGGCAGGAGAAATGGTAAAAGATCCAGTGTGCGGCACATACGTATCAATAAATTCAGATATCAGGGTGAGAGATGGGGACAAGACCTATTGTTTCTGCTCATATGAATGCAGGGATAAATATCTAAAAAAAGATTAAAGAAAACAACTAACTACTGTAGCAGAGAGTATAGTTGTAGAGTAGTGAAGTGGTATAGTGGGATAGAAGGATAGTGGTGGAGTTTATGAATTACACAGCAAATATATCGGTTTGATATTTATCTAAATTAATACCCAGACCTTTTTCTAAGGCCTTTCCCATTTCATAGGAAGTCATTGGGATTATAGGTAAATTAAAAGTCTTTTGAAAGAGATCCACAAAGATTTCTTTTGTAGATTTATTGGTTGTTGAAAGATATACAATGCCTTTAGAAAAATTCCACACCACATCTGTTATAGATGGAACTGGCAGGGTTTTAGACAAAAGTTTTATCCTAAGATTCTCTCTTATTTCCTGTTTCTTCGCTTTAGATAGATATTTTACATCCTTGTCATGGTTTCCTAAAACCTCTTCAAGGGACATTTGATAATATTTTTTTAAAGACCGCAGGTGGAATTCTCCTCTTGTCAATCCTCATAGAAAAACACACATATTCCCCCTTATATGGAGATGCAGCCTGAAATTTATTGTCCAACATATTGTCAAATGAGACCCAGCCAAAGCTCACTTCATCTATAACATGGTCAATATCATTAAAAGAAAATTTTATAAGGAGCTCTGGGACCTTTTCCCAGAGCTCAGAATCAGATTCACCAATTACCTTGTACCGAGTAAGACCAAAAGATGCTGACAAAAATCCCATGGGGTTATATTCTCTCTTTTATCTTGTTTACAATGTTCTCAGCAACAAAACCATAGTGCTCAAAAAGTACTTTACCTGGTGCAGATTGTCCAAATTCATCTATTCCAAGCACAAATCCCTTATTTCCTATATACTTGTACCAGATATCAGTTGTCCCTGCCTCCACTGCTACCAGAAGTGAGGCCCTTTTATCAATAACCATCTCCTTATAAACCTTATCCTGTTCTTCAAAAACCTCCAGACATGGAAGGGAAACTACCCTGGTGGGTATTCCTTCTTTATTCAAATGAGATGCAGCCTCCACACATATGGACACTTCAGATCCAGTTGCAAGCAAAATAACCTTTGGAAGATCGCCATTTTCCTTAACAAGGATATATCCACCCCTTTTTGCCCCTTCAAATTGTTCCCTATTTACAAGTTGTCTTTTTAATACCTGCCTGGATAGGATAAAAGCAGTAGGACCACTGCTTTTAAATAGGGCATGAGAGTAGGCAACTGCACATTCTATAATGTCGCAGGGTCTAAACACCTTTAAATTGGGAATAAGTCGTAGAGAAGATATATGTTCAATGGGCTGGTGCGTTGGTCCATCTTCTCCAACCCCAATAGAGTCATGGGTTAAGATGTAGAGGACCTTAAGTCCCATTAAGGCAGATAACCTTATTGCATTTCTCATGTAATCTGAAAACACCAAAAAGGTTCCTCCATATGGAATAAAACCACCATGAAGGGCAAGACCATTCATTATTCCTGCCATTGCAAATTCTCTAACACCATAGTGGAGGTAATTTGCAGGGGGATTTTCCTTGGTATAGGGGACAGATCCCGAGTGTTTGGTATTATTTGAGCCACTTAGGTCTGCAGAACCACCAATTAGTTCCGGAAGATTATTCGCTATCTTATCCAGAACTAATCCAGAGGCCTTTCTGGTTGCAATATCCCTCTTGTCTTCCAGGAACTCTGCCACATACTTTTCAAAGGACTCATGAAAATCCTCTGGCAGATCTCCATTAATTCTCCGCAAAAATTCCTCTGCTTCTTCAGGATATAATTTTTTTAAATTTTTCTAGCTCTATGTTCCATCTGTTTTCCAGTTCCTTGCCCTTTTTTTCTGGCATCCCAGGCCTTATATATATGCTCTGGTATCTCAAAAGGGGGATATTCCCACCCCAGATTTTTTTCTTGCCGCATCAATTTCATCCTGTCCCAAAGGTGCTCCATGGGTCTTCTCGCTTCCAGCAAGATTAGGGGCGCCAAAGCCAATCTGGGTCTTAAAGCAAATAAGAGATGGCCTTTTGAGCTCCTGCCTTGCTTCCTCTATTGCCTCATATATCTCATCTGGGTTATGGCCATCAACATTACATATTACGTGCCAGTCATAGGCCTCAAACCTCTTTTTTTATGTCTTCAGTAAACCACCTATCTGTTTTGCCATCTATTGTAATGGAATTGTCATCATATAAGGCTATGAGTTTTCCAAGACCCCATGTACCAGCAAGAGAACAGGCCTCGTGGGAAATACCTTCCATGAGACAGCCATCGCCTAAAAGCACATAGGTATAGTGATCCACAATCGTTAAGTCCTGCTTATTAAAGGTTGATGCCAGGATCTTTTCAGCCAGTGCCATCCCAACTGCATTTGCAAGACCCTGTCCAAGGGGACCTGTGGTTGTCTCAACCCCTGGAGTTACACCATATTCTGGGTGTCCTGGTGTCTTTGACCCAAGTTGCCTAAAATTTTTTATATCATCAATAGTCAAGTCATATCCAGTTAAATGCAAAACAGAATATAGGAGCATTGATGCATGGCCGTTTGACAACACAACCCTGTCTCTATTGGGCCACTTTGGGTTTTGGGGATTGTGTCTTACAAAATCCCTCCACAAAACTTCTGCAATATCTGCCATGCCCATGGGTGCACCAGGATGACCAGAATTTGCCCTTTGCACAGCATCCATGGAAAGAAATCTAATTGCATTTGCAAGTTCTCTTCTGCTAACCATTTAAATATTCCTCCAAGCTATATGAAATAATTGTTTTTGACTCTATTAATCTTGACCTGTGAACTTAAGGGATATAGAGAGAAGTATGCAGAGTCAACAACTTTTTTATAGGAGTGATTATGAAAACTAAATTTATATTATCTCCCTCTCTTCTCTCATGTGATTTTGCAAATATTGAAAAGGAATTAAAAGGTCTTGAGGAGGCAAAAATAAAATGGGTCCACTGGGATGTCATGGATGGACACTTTGTACCCAATATCACCCTGGGACCGGTAATTATTAAAAAAATGCAGACCCAAAAGTTCCCTTTTTTTTGACGTGCATTTAATGATTGAAAATCCTGAAAGATATTTAATGGCATTTAAAAAAAGCAGGGGCTGATCTTCTATGCGTACATGCTGAAGCATGCATCCACTTAGATTCTGTGATTTCCCAAATTTCAGAACTTGGTGTAAAACCAGCAGTGGCCTTAAATCCACACACACCAATAGAAATAATAAAATACATATTGCCAAAACTATACATGGTCCTTATAATGAGCGTAAACCCTGGATTTGGTGGACAGAAATTTATCCCATATACAGTAAAAAAAGGTGAAGGAAATAAGACAGATGATAGATTGTGAGGGATTGGACACCTTAATACAGGTAGATGGAGGAGTTAGTTTAGATAATGCTAAAGATCTAGTTAATGCCGGGGCTAATGTCTTAGTATCAGGCTCTGCATTTTTCAATTATCCCCCTTATGACAAAAGACACAAAGAGTTTTTAGATGCGATTTCTAAAAAAATAAAAAAATTTAATGACTACTTATACCTGGAAGATGATAGATGAAGAAGCTAATTTATGTTTTTATATTTATATTTTTAGGCACCATTAGTGCTTTAGGAGGTAATCATATGATACTCAAAAGTAACTCTTATCCAGATCAAGCCTTATGCCAAAAAAAATATGTAATGAAGACCATAGGTGGTGAGAACATATCCCCTGAGTTCACCTGGGAAAATGCACCATCAGAAACCAAATCTTTTGTACTTATCATGGTAGATCCCCATCCAGTTGCAAGAAACTGGCTCCATTGGGCAGTCATAGACATACCTTCAAATTTAACATCCCTTAAAGAAGGCTTTTCTCTATCTAACAGTTGCTCAACATGCAAAGAACTCATAAATTCTTTTGGATTTAGGGGATATGGTGGGCCACAACCCCCAAGGGGTACAGGAAAACACCCCTATGTAACCACTATATATGCCCTTGATGTAAAAGAAATAAAGGTGAGAGAAAATCCAACGTATGAAGAGCTATTAAAGGCCATATCTCCCCACGTGCTGAATAAGACAAGCTATACTGGATATTTTGAACAAAAATAACAAGCACCCATCTCGGTTTTTTTTGCTTATTCAAGGGTAATAATATTGGCCTGTGAAAAAGATAATCTCATTGCCCAGATTATTATAAATCCCATATGGTGGTAATAAGTGTGTCCCATCTAGTATCTAATGTAAACTGTAACTGAAGATACTCCAGATTATCTGCATCCCAATTTTCTGGATCTGGATACCATATACTTAAACCATGTACATTGCCAAGAATAGAAGGGGGATTTGAATCTTCCGAATCTGTTGATACACCAGATGATATCATAGCATTCTGGATCGCAGAGAGTACATCCTGTGCCTTGGTGAAATAAGAGGGAAAAGAGTCTTGAATCAAGTAAATAAGATGGTATAAATCCACATAGGAATCATTTAAATCAATCCCAAATTCATCGCCTCCATCATCAAACTTTTGAACACCATTATATATGGTAGTCTTCAGGGCATTCTTCAAGGCCGGATCCCCCTGGACTCCATTAATTAAATCCCCAGTAAAATCACTTAGTGAGTCGATCAGAGAGTCCATCTTAGATAGGTCAATTGCTGACAGGGTTGCTTCATCACTTGAAGTATAAGAGGAGACAAAAAGTTCTACTATTTTTTTTACTGAGATCATAAGAAGTTATATTGCCTTCTTTATCTTTAATTAAATAGGACAAAATAGCATCATAGGGCCATCCAGCAAACGGCTCAGTATTTTCTGAGGCCACCATAAAATCAGCATAATCTTTAATTTCATAGGCTATTTCCACCATGCCCATTAGACACGCATCCATACCAACTATATCTATTTTTTTTCCCAATGTGTTCCTTTATCTTTGCAAGGGAATATCCCAGATCTGGTATGCTCATGGCCACTCCATTTGAAGTGTCGTCTTCAAATATATCTCTTTTTGCACGAATACTCTTAAATCCTGTACCATGATCCCATAATACAAGTAGATAATGTTCTGCTGGATAATTATCCACTGCCCAGGTAACAAAATCTATTAATGTATCTGGTTCTGCCATATTTAATTCACCAAGATCAGCTAATAATCGATTCTCATTTTGCAATATAAAATACCTTTTTGTTGTGTCTGAATTTGAATCAGTCTGAACTACTACATTAACATCTTTTGATGAGCCTATTTTGGATATTTCATTTAGATCATTATCAATCTCCGTGCAAAGACTATTATCTCCATCCATGTAAACAATAACCGTCCATTTTGTTTTAAAAATAACATTGGAAACATACTTTATGCTGTGTACGTCATTATAATAAGCATCAAATATTATAAAATGTGGGCCACCCAATACACTTGATAGATTCTGTGAGGGAAGAATATAACTATCATCTAATTTATCTGTTCTGTAGTGAATTATTCTGGTGTCAGAATCATCAATTTTATCATCATCAGAAACATAAATATCCATATAATATGGTAAATGATTGGAGTTTACTTTCCAGGTAAATACCACATAATCATTACTGGAACGTGATATTTGAGATGGGCTTACTTCGTAGGAGTTCAATTTAAAAGAGATTTGTTCTTTACTATCCCCACCACCTCCTCCATTACATGAAAAAATAGATAAAAATACACATAAAGACAAAATCATAATTACTCTTTGAAAATATTTTTGCATATATTTGTCCTTAAATATAAAAAACTATTTAATTTAACTCTTTTTTTTAAAATTTTTATAGTACAATGTAATTTTTGATCTTTTAAAGTCTACAACCACTTTATAGGGTTGTTTAAAATCTCCAGGAAAAACAACTACTGGATAAGGGATAGCTATGTAACCTAAGTCGGGTTTGAGTGTAACTTTCTTTTTCTTAAAAACAAATTCTTCTTTACTATCTTTTAAAATGGTTAATTTAACGTCCCTGGCAACAATCACTTTCATGAGATTGGTTTTAAACATAAGGATATTTTTTTCTTTTAAAAAAAAATCTTTTTTTGCTTTAACATGAACTATATATTTTCCTATCTTTCTACTAATGTCAATATCTTGAGCGGTTGGACCTACATCAGTTATCTTAGGAGGCTTTAATGAATATGTTTTTCTAATTACTTTATTGTTTTCAAAATAGAAAATTGCAATCACAATTCCTGCAAAAAGAATACTACCTATTAATAACCGTCTTTTCCACATAATAAATTTAAAAAAAAGGAGGCTTATAATGCCCTCCTTTGGAATAATTCCTCCAGCTATTTATTGAGTTGAAATCTCAGGGAGGAGTTTAAAAACAATAGCTTTATCGTATACTACGTTATAATCCTTATATTCATAATAAGCCAATCCATTTATTGAGTCGGGTTGAAGTAACCTATCTAATCCTGTAAATTTAGCTTCTATTTCCGATACATTTTCATTCGACTCTGTGACCTGGCTAAAATCTTCAGAGAATGACCAATCTGGACTATACCCATCCTCAAATTCATAATAAATAGTCTTAAATTCCTCACCTGAATAACCTGTATATAATATCCCATAACCATAATGTATGTTAATCTTCAAACTCCCTAAATAAAACTTCCATGACTCTCCCTGGGATTGATTTGTATGTCTCGCATATACATAAAAATACTGGCTATCACTACTCCTTGCTATCTTAATCTCTGTATTTCCCACTGTACGGAAAACAGGTATTGCATTCCAATCACTGGCATCACCATCAACGGTAATATCTGCTATTGGCACTTCATATGTATCAGTTGTATCTATTGGATTGCTCCAATCTATTTCTGGGACATTTTTTTCCTATAATTTCTTCACCTCTTGAGGAATCAACAACATATAAATCATAGCCCTCTAACGAAGCCATTATTACATCCCTTAGTGTTTTTTTCACCACAAGCTACATGATATAAAGTGAAATCAGAATCCGCTGGTTTAAAATACATCACTCCAATATTGTATAATTCCTGTATATAATAATTGTCATCATCCGCATGCACCATAGTTTTCCCCACATATTCCTCTATGTACATCTTTATATCTGCATATTGATCATCAATACCTACTTTAAAAGAGTCTAATATCTGTTTCCAAACCTGAGCTGTGGAATTATTGTCAATAAAGATGGCGTGTTGAACCTTACGTCTATTGGCAAAATAATCATCTGAAAGGTTATTTAAGATCTCATCATACTTATCAACTGCAGCTTTAAATGCTTCTATGGATTCCTGCAGTTTTAATGTGTCTATGTAGGTAAACAGGTTTTGATTATTAGTCATAAAGGATTCCAATTGATAGGAAGATAATTCCTGTCCACTTTCTATTAGATCTCTAATATCCTCACCATCCACTGTCCAATTAGATACGGTCAAATCAAGTGACTCTATATAGAGACAAATGGCCTTTACTGCTTTTACTATTGCCTCCATACTCTTTACGTCAAAATCGTCAAAATAGATGGTATCAAAACCTGTAACACTGATATTTGTATTTACACCCTCTGCATCCTGTAAGTCATCTAATACAGTATCCAGTTTACTAAGTAAATCATCAAGGACCCCTTTTAGTTCCTGATCATAATCAGCAAGTCTCAAAAGATTTAAAAAAAATATCTTCAGGATTTAAATTGCCAAGGGTTGAATCCAGATTTAGCCCCAGGGTATCAAAAAAAACTTTGATTATCCTGATACAACTTTAACAGGGTAGCAGTTGCCCTCCATAGGTGGGTTTCTTTTGTCTCAGGAAGAGAGTTAATAACATTGAGAAGGGTTGTAAAATTCTCATCTGTTGGATTATTTAAAAAAATCTGCCATTGTAGTTGTTACATCTGGCAAATCAGAAGGGGCGCTGACCCATACTTTGAAAGAATCACTGGTCTTCTTGCCGTAAGCATCAGTTACAACTAAAGTTACATCAAAATATCCCTTAAGTGGAACATCAGAGGGCAGATTTAATTTACCAGTATAATAGCCAGTGCTATTGTCATAATCTGCCTCAGTTGCATTAGCGGTAAGTCCGTCAACTTTCCACGTAAAATTATCAACACCTAAAGCAGTATTTTCACCAGAATCTGGATCATAGGCATAAGCAAAAACATCTATTTGATCTCCTGCTTTAGGATCAACTGTTGATGTCCCAAAGGCATAAATAATAGGTGCCTGGTTCCCAACATGTACATCTATGCTATAAGTAGCATTGAATTCTCCATCATTTACTATTGTCTTTATGGTGTAATTTCCTTCTGAATTAAAAGTACAATTAACGCTATTTTGTTGAGTAGTACAATCACCACCTGATACATTCCAGGTATAACTCAGTGTATCACCATCTGGATCCCACGCATAAGCAGTAAAAGTGTATGAAGTATTTACCTTCAATGCATTCCAATCCCAGACATAATTTCCGTTCCGCTTAATATCAATACCATACACTTGAGGAGATCTATTTGAAATAACATCTATGCTAGCTAATTGAGAAGTTGATTTTTTTACCATCTGATACTGTAGCATTAAAAGTTGTACTTCCAGACAGTCCAGTGGTATCCAGACTACATTGCCATGCAGCATAGCCATAATAAGAATATATCTCAGAACAGCTTTCTACTACACTCTCTGAATTAAATTGGGCGTCTGTTAAAGACAGATTCTCACTATCTACATCACTGGCATAAATATAAGCAGTCACCATACTTCCTGGTTTAACACCCCAGGCAGGATTAATTTGAATATATACCTCAGGAGCAATATCTTCTGGCTTACTAATATCAACACTGACTAATTGACCATTATCAGATGTTTCTTCTAAATCTACTTCTTTATCTACTTTAGCCCTCTTTTCCTGCCCAAGAGCGTAAATATAGTAAAGCGTATTTGACTTCACATCAAATAGGACCTCTCCATTTCCATCTGTCATTTTTGCGTCATAATAATTTGATCCATCATCTACAGTCACCCACTCATCTTTTATTGGATTACCATTCTGATCTTTAACAGTGACCTTAATCTGAGAATCAAATGGATTTTGTATCTGTAAATCCATATAATAGTCGCATCCAGAAAGTTCAGAATCCGTCAAATTAGATAAATCAATTTCATTTGCTATCCATCCATAGGCATAATATTCCCATGAAAATTCATAATTATTTTTAATAGCCTTAAGTATGTCAGAGGAATCCCCAGGGATAGAGACCTGAATTTTTGCCAGACCACTATTATCAGTAGAGCTATCCACATAGGTGTTACCTGCATTATCTGACTTCCCTTCAGCATACATCCACACTCTAGGAATAGGATTATTATTTTGATCCATCGCTTTTATACAAACTGTAATTTCCTTCGGTTCCTGACCAAACCATACTCCATAATCCAGGTTACAGTATGTCCAGCCTGGAGGCAAACAGCCTTTTACATAAAAACCAGATCCTGTTAAGCTCGTAGCACTATCTTCCACTGCTGTTCCATTACTGTAGTAAAGTTCCCCTTCAGTAATAAACTCCCACATGCCTGTATCTGGATTGTATCTCCAGATAGGCACATCATATTGACCCTTTCCAGGGACATCATCTGTAAGCTGAGAGATCTGACCATCTGGGACATTTAAGACTACTTCTAAATTTGAACACGTTCCATCCTGCCTATTTTTTTTCTCTTCAAAATCAACCTTTTTCCCATCTTGATCGGTAAAATCTGCATATAGAAAGGCTATGGATTTTAACTGGACAACCTTATCATCTGATTTTGTAGCAGGATAACCAGTGCCTTTAAATTCTCCAGGAAATTGTTTTATGTCCTTTGAATTACCACTATCAAACAATCTCATGGAGGCAGTAAGTTCTTCAACATTATCAGGGATACTATCTACAGGAATAGCTACTTGGGCTTTTGTTCCAGTAGCATTCACAGCATCATCAGCCCTTGTGGCCCTTTTTGCAAATATCTTTTTTTTGTACCATCAGGAGAATCCTTAATTCCAAAAATAATATATCCCCCATCTCTCTTATGTTTTATCGTTACAGTAGTCTTTTCTACTGGACTAACATCTGCTGACAACTTTACAGAATCACCAGCACTTAACTCAACAATCTTTTCATAAGGTGCACAACCATTCTTCTCAATAGTTAGTTTTGCCTGGGTAGAACTCTCTTTTTTTAACCTGGACATTCAATAATGAAAACTCACCACTACTCTGAATTACTCCGTGGTAAGTCTTATCCCCAGATGAACCAAATGTTCCATCCCCATCAAGGTCAACAACAAGTGAAACAACACCCTGAGTTAAATTACTATCAGCTCTTACAGCACGTTTGCTCCCCCCGCTTCCAACTGTACCAACCAAAGAAGCACTCCCATATTGGACGCCACCACCTCCAGACGATGATCCTTCTGTAGAGGTACCTGAGTCACCACCACATCCATAGATTAAAACACCTAAAAACAAAAATAACACCCACCCCACTGTCTTTAGTCTCCTTAACTTTTTCATGAGACCCTCCTCTTTTTTTGTTTTAATCATTTCCAGAAAACAATTTCCTGTCAATTAATATCGTCAATTCCCCTAGTCCATCAATGACATTAATCACAATATAATTCAAGAACCAATTTTTAAATTTGTCAATTTCATAACCCTCTCAGCTTCTTCAATCTTTCCCCTTTTCAAACATCCCATTACATATGTTTTTGACTTTATTTTCAACATCTTCTTTGCAGAATTAAGTTGATCGCCATCTAAATTTTCCCTTTTTAAAATTTTTATCAGGGAATATATCCTATATAAATCAAGGCCTATTATTTTTGATGAGAGTTGATCACATCTTCCCCCATACCTTATAACCAGAGGATATGGGCATAAACCAACAGGATATTTTAATGTAGCCCTAAGCCACATGTCATAATCTTCACATGCAAGTAAGCTTTCATCAAATGGGCCAATTTCTTCAAAAAAATCTTTTAGAAAACATAACACAAGATGGGCTTATTAAACATAGTTCCAGTGATGGCTCAAATATCCAACCAGCCTTTTTCTTGTGCTTGTTTCCCGGATTTACCCTTTCCCCCCCCTTATCCATATCTCTTCTGTCTGGGATATCTCAAATCCCCCTTCAATATGGAATCTTAGATGTACTTTTAATTTATCTTCAAGCCATTCATCATCAGAATCTAAAAGTGCAATTATATCCCCGCTACTTTCATATATTCCCTTATTTCTCGCAGCTGATACACCCCTATTTTCCTGAAAAATTATCTTTACCCTTAAATCATCAATTGATTCAAGTACCTCTTTTGTGTTATCTTGAGACCCATCATCTACAACAATTAATTCAAAATTTTTGAACGTCTGATTTAAAACAGAATAAATTGCCCTTTTTACAAGATGGGCCCTATTATAGGTAGGTATAATTATTGATACCTTCATGGATAAAAAAATGGACAAATTAAAAAGTTTCTTACTAAATTATTTTTCTAAACAATTTCTTATAACAAAAGAAGCAATAGATTTTTTTTGAGTCCAATTATGGAATATCCCATACAAAGGATCTACAAAAATTATTACAAAATGAGCCTCATCTACTAAAGCTTATTGTATATCCTGATAATAAATTTAAAGAAAATTTCTACACCATTGCACCACCCTATGTGTCCCGGAAGACCATAAAAGAATATTCCAGATATTTAAAACACAATATAAAACAATTACAATTAAATATATGTAGAGAAATTATAACCATATATCCACCTGAAAAATTTTTCATTGATTTATTCTTGGGCATCAAATGGCATGTTGAGATCCCTGATAAAATACTAAAGACTCTCTTTGAACTAAGACAACCCTCTACAGAAATCATTTATAAAATGAAAAACACCAATATCTCATGGAATGACAATGTTATTTCCTTTTTTTGAGATGTTTTTCCTGAAATTTAAATCAAGAGAAGATTTAAAAGAATTAATTGACCTAATTCTAAATTTTTTTCAACAGAGATGTAACTATCCTTGATATAAAAAAAATTCCTAATAAAACGCCTCACACATATAAGACAATATCTCTCTTCTGCTATTTCCACCTCTGACAAAATAAATAAAATGGGACTTGAGTTTGTCCTTATGTCAAAGACCCCGGTTCTTGATGTAAATAGAGATAAGTTTGAGAGGGAAGCAAAGCTTCTACAAGATATCCTCTACAATTTATTTCCAGACCACACCCTTTAAAAAAATATGCTTTAGGACATCCTCCTTGGTATCCCCACTACCACTTATACCGCTCTCTTCACCCCTGGATATTTCCCTGGTTCAGTTCCTGCAATAAATGGAAGTATATAGCTCTCTTTTGTGTTGGGACCAGCCAGTTTTCCATTTTTTTGCATCCACCCTGACCATAATAATCCCTGGAGGTCTTTTAAAATCCTCCACTGGATAATCTTCTTCAACCTGCTGTCTGTATTTTACAAAAATGGGACAGGCAGCCCGTGAGCCTGTCTCATATTTTCCCATTGGCGCAGGCACATCAAAACCAACATACACACCTGTCAATAGATATGGTGTAAACCCCATAAACCATGCATCCTTTTGTTCATCGGTTGTTCCTGTTTTTCCAGCTACAGGTCTTTTTAAGACCTTTGCCCTCCAGCCTGTTCCATATTTTACCACCTGTTGCATTAAGTAATCCATTATATACGCATTTTGAGGAGATATGGCTTTCTTTACAATAGAAGTTATGATCTCAATTTCCCTTCCAAAAGAATCTTCTATTTTCCTTATAATTACAGGGTCAATTATGGTCCCAAGTCTTGCAAAACCAGTATATGCCTTACAGAGATTTATAAGAGAAACCGAGGCACTTCCAAGGGAAACAGAGAGATTTCTTGGAAAATCTGCCTCAAGTCCCATTGTCCTTGCCCTTTTGATTATTGTGTCAATACCTATTTTCATGGCTATTCTAATGGTCACCAAATTTCTGGAATAGACCAGGGCTGTTCTAAAAAGTGTTGGTCCATATATTGTCCTCTCATAGTTTTCAGGACGCCAGGTGGAATTTGTGCTGAGGTCCCTATACACAATTGGTGCATCCAATATTACTGAGGCTGCTGTAAATCCATGATCTAAAGCTGCTGAATACACAATTGGCTTAAAAGCAGAGCCTGTCTGCCTCTTTGCTTGAGTCGCCTATCAAATTGGCTCCTGGAAAAATCATAACCTCCAACAAGTGCAAGTACCTCTCCTGATTTTGGATCTAAAGAGACAACTGCTCCCTCAACTAAAGGTTCTTGCTCTAAATTTAAAGTTATATTACCGTTTTTATCTATCTTATCCAAAGACGCATATACAACATCCCCCACTCTTAATACCCTCGTTGCATCCCTTATCTTTGGGACCTCTTCCGGAGCCTTCTCAGGATTTATTTCCCTGCACCAGGACATGGATTTAACGGGTATGAAACCTGTATTGTTCCCAAATATTACCTGAGCACCTGTTTTTTTTCACATTTTCTACAAGGACCTTTATCCACTTACCTAATTTAAGTTCCTGAAGTAGTTCGTTTGAATTGTGAGACAAAAATTTATCAATCTCTTGCTTTTTAATGAGATGCTCAATTGGTCCTCTAAAACCACGCCTTTTTGTTGAGGCAATAAGTCCTGCCCTTAGAGCCTTTTCAGCAGCCTTCTGATGTTTGATATCCATTGTAGTATAAACCTGAAGTCCTCCACAATAAGTCCTATCCTCTCCATATCTCTGGATTAAAAACCTCCTCACCTCTTCCAAAAAATATGGACCAATTTTCCAGGATGGATCTTCCATCTTTTTAAGCTCCAGGGGAGATGAGATTGCCTCTTCATACTGCTTCTTTGTAATCCACCCCAATTTCAACATCCGGGTGAGCACATATTTTTGTCTTATCTTTGCCCTGTCTGGATGTCTGTAAGGATTATACAGAGAAGGTGCCTTTGGAAGACCAGCTAGAATAGCGGCTTCAGCTAAAGTTAAGTCTTTTGCATGCTTTCCAAAATATGTCCTGGCAGCGGCCTCAACCCCATATGCACCTGCGCCAAGATATATCTGGGTGAGGTAGATGGTTAAAATTTCATCTTTGGTCAAATATTTTTCCAGTCTATACGCAAGGATTGCCTCCCTTATCTTTCTTTTATAACTCCTCTCAGGACTAAGGAGTATTGATTTTACCACCTGCTGGGTAATTGTAGATCCCCCTTGCACAATTGTACCAGCTTCAATATTTTTAATAGCCGCCCTGAGTATTCCCATAAAATCAATTCCCTTGTGGTGATAAAATTCACTGTCCTCGGCTGCCAAAAACGCATCTTTTACATAGTCTGGTACATCTTTTAGGGAAAACAAAAAACGATTCTGTCTATAAAAATATCCAATCACTGAATTATTTCTCGAATAAACTGTAGTGGTGAGGCATGGGCTGTAGTCTGTAATCTTCTTTATTTCAGGAAGCCCCCTGGAAATCCAGAAATAACCACCTATTAAAAATCCTGCCCCTAATATTCCAATAACCAGAAAAAATATAAACAAGATTTTAATGTATCTCATGTTCTTCTTACGTTTAATATTAAAGAGTTAGTTATTGGTGTGTCGTGTATGTGATCTGTGTCTGAGGGTAGTCTTCACCCTTCTACCTTCATCCTTCTACCTTTCACCAATCACTAATCACTATTCACTAATCTAAAAAAATAAGCAGTTAAACTTTTTATGCTTCTACACAATGAACAAGCTCCCAGCCATGAAACAGTAAAATGATCTTCTTTAGCTCTTTATTTTTTTTGTAACCAGTATTGCACCAATTCATCTTCTTTATATGCATCAAGTTGTTTTCTTGCCTCCTCTAATTTTCTCTCTATCTTTTCTTCATTTATTTCCCCTCTTTTTATATACTTGATCTCTATTAATCCAAAATACTTCACATATTCATTTCTGGGATATATTAAAATATCTGCATATCCTTTATTTAATTCTTGTTCACTCCTGACTCCTAAATATCCGCTTAAATTAATATAAACTAAATATAACATCTTTATTGCTGTTTCATTATGTATATAATCCCTTATTCCTGTTGATTTATTTAATACTTCACCCAGATATTTAAATACATCTAATTTACCTTCCAAGGCAAATTTTTCTAGTTTATCCTCAAATGTCATCATATTTATTTTAAAGAGATCATTCACTTTCAACAATTTAGCCATATATTCACTTATTAAATAACGAACAGTTTCATTAACCAGCCCCACCCCCAGCTTTAAACTGAAATCTTTTATAGTAATCAGACCAAGATAATATAAAAGAGATGTAAAATTTTCCTCATCAGATAATTCAAAAGCAGAAAATGCATCTTTTATTTTTGATACTTTGACCAAATTTCCTGTAACTATATTTTCCAGTAAATTAAAATTACCATTTAATTTTTTTATCTGTATATACCAGCCACCTTAATTTCCCATAATCTATCCTTATATTAATATCTGTCATCTCTTCAGGTGGCTCACCTGTTTGTAATAATTTACTTACATAATACATCACCATATCTGGATTATAAACTCTTTCGTATGATTTTGGTGAAAATCTGTAATTATTATACCACGTATTTATGGAATCAAAGTCAATATTCAAACTATAATATTTACATAATTCCTGCAGTTCTTCCTTTGTTATACAGCATGCCATTTAGACGAGGATTATTGCTCTCAAACATTCCAATGTTAAATCCACTGGTTACATCAAACATGGTCATTGGAGTAACACCGGTTATAAACATCTTTTTCAGTGGACTGCCTTCCATATCAGTTGCTGCTTTTAACACCTTAAAAAAATTGCTTAAATAATGATTCCTGTTCAGATACCAATTTTGTATATCCTTCTTTATCTTTACTTAAAAGCTCATTAGCAAAGTTGTCATATTCATCTATTAAACAATAAATTCTCATTTGATATTTCTTTAACTTTAAAAATAATTGATCCAGCAAGTCTATTGGATTATCTACAGTCAATTTTACATCTAATTCATATCTTTCAACAAACTCTTCTATCCTGGAACGCACATAATAATAGAAACTATCTTTATACCTGCTACTATCAATAGAACTAAAATTAAATCTTAGTATTTTGTAACTGTTTGCTTCTTTCGTCTTATTCTCAACTATCCATGTGTCTTTGAATATCTCTCTAAATTCTTCTTTATATTTCTCATCATAATAATAATGAAGCATTGAAAGAAATAGCGACTTACCAAAACGTCTGGGACGAATAAAAAAATATATATCGTGGAAGGAGTTCAATTATTGGAATATATTTTGTCTTATCAACATAATAAAAATTATCCAATTTTATCTCTTTAAACTCACTTAAACCATAAGGTATTTTCTTCATCTCTCTGGATCTCCCATCTCCTGATCCCCTGGTATAAAGGTTAAAAAATGCAGTTATAAAGGTAAAACCGTAAATTTATGATCTCAACCAATTAACTCCATTAAATTTTAATCTGCCTTTTCCAAGTAAATCATGAAGATGAACAACACCTTTTACAACCATTTTTTCATCTACCACTGGAAGTACAGTAATTTCTGCCTGTTCCATAATATCCAGCATCCTGGCACCAGTTTCCCCTTCCCTTCCAAACCTGGGATTTTTAGTCATAAAGTGGTAGACACTACCATCTAAATCCAGCCTATCTCTTACCACCATCCGCCTTACATCCCCATCTGTTAAAATCCCTTTTAATCTGTTTTTATCATCAACAACTATCACACAGCCAAGACCACCACTATCTATTTCTCCTATGGCATCTTTTAGTTTTGCATTTATATGAACAATGGGGAGATTGTCCCTTTGCATTATCTTATCTATATCCATTGAAAGTCTTCTGCCCAAATCCCCTCCAGGGTGAAACCTCTTAAAATCTTCTTTTTTTAAATTCTTTCCACCTGGTCAGGGAAACAGCAATTGCATCTCCCAAGGCAAGTGTTGCAGTGGTTGATGCAGTTGGGGCCAAATTTAAGGCACACGCTTCCCTGGGAACGTATATAGATAGCACAAAATCGCTCATTTTTGCCAGTGTAGAATCCCTTTTTGAGGTCATAGCAACGATTTTTAGGCCAAGGCTTTTTAAAACAGGTATTATAACATTTAACTCATCTGTCTCCCCACTATTTGATATGGCCAAAACAACATCCTCTTTTTGGATCATACCAAGGTCCCCATGCGCTCCTTCCACAGGGTGGAGAAAAAAATGCCGGGGTACCAGTGCTGCTCAAGGTTGCTGCGATCTTTCGCCCAACCAGACCTGATTTACCTATTCCTGTTACAACAATTCGCCCCTTACATGTGGCAAGTAATTTGAGTACACTGTAAAATTCCCTGTCTAAATTTTTTTTTGACCTCTAAAATTCCTTCAACTTCAATATCTAAGACTTGCCTGGCAAATTCCACCCACTCATCTGGGGACCTACCTCTCATGTTACAAATCTCCTCCAGATATAATGTTCAAGGTTCAATGTTCAATGTTCGAAGTTCAAGGTTCAAAGTTTAACGTTTAATGTTTTAGTACTCTTCATCCTTCTACCTTCTACTAATCACTAAAGACTAACCACTAACAACTAAAAACTAACAACTGCTATAATCTGTGTCTGTGGTCTGTAACTTTCACATACACATACACTTACACATACACATACACACACCCTTCCACCTTTCACTAATCACTATTCACTAATTTACAGCCTATCAAAAAATAATTTCCCATATTCACTACATGGATCAATTGGATAATCACCGGTAAAACAGGCCAGGCAAAAATCATCCTCTCCATCAACAGCTCTAAGAAGGCCCTCTAAGGATAAATAATGTAAGGAATCCAGGCCAATAAAACGCTCAATATCCTCTACACTGTGATTTGCAGCAATGAGTTCTCCTTTTGAAGAAAAGTCAATTCCATAATAGCATGGAAATTTAATTGGGGGACAACTAACACGCATGTGCAGTTCCCTTGCCCCAAGTTCCCTTAATTTTTTTATCCTTGTCCTTATTGTAGTACCCCTGACAATCGAATCTTCCACAATAACTATCCTCTTATCCTTTATCATGTCCCTCACTGGATTTAGTTTCATCCTTACCCCAAAATCACGCATATCCTGAGAAGGCTGAATAAATGTCCTTCCAACGTAGTGATTTCTTATCATTGCATTTTCATAGGGGATAGAGGACCTGTGTGCATATCCAACAGCTGCATACACTCCAGAGTCAGGAAATGGCATACAAAAATCCGCATCAACCGGTGCCTCAGAAGCCAGGGCCATTCCCATCTTTTTCCTGGATTCATAGACATTTTTCCCAAAAACTGTGGAATCTGGCCTTGCAAAATATATGAGTTCAAATATACAAGAGCGCCTTTTAGGGAGATCTTTTTTTAGGAAAAAAACTTTTCAGGGTCCCATTATCAATAACCACCATCTCCCCTGGTTCAATTTCCCTTAAATATTCAGCCTCCATGAGATCTAACGCACAGGTCTCTGAAGAAATGACATAGGAGGTTCCCATGCGACCAAGGACCAGGGGTCTAAAACCGTGTGGGTCTCTTAGTCCAATTAACTTATTGTTTACAAGCATAACAAGGGAATATGCGCCTTTTACCTTGTCGCATGCAGAGATAATAGCCTCTTCTATCTCTTTTGAGCATGTTTCATGGGCAATTAAATGGACAAATATCTCGCTGTCCATGGTAGTTTGAAATAATGCACCTTTATTTTCAAGCTCCCGTCTGAGCTCCACTGTATTTACCAGATTTCCATTGTGTCCAATGGCCATGTGAATGCCTTTAAAATAAGTAATAAAGGGCTGCACATTTCTAAGCAGCGAGGCACCAGTAGTGGAATAGCGCACATGTCCAATTGCAATATTCCCCTTTAATTCATGAGATAGGTGTTTTTCATTAAATACCTCGGCAACAAGCCCCATCCCCCGCTCTTCCCTTAATTTTTTTTCCATCCCAGGTGACGATTCCAGCACCTTCCTGTCCCCTGTGCTGCAGGCATATAGGCCAAAATATGCGAGTCTTGCTGCTTCCTTGTGATTATAAATTCCAATAAGCCCACAGGATTCTCTTTTCATGTCTTAAAAACCTTTATTATTATCTTCTTATTAAATGGCATATCACCCTTTACTCATTATAATATTCCTGGATAGAACGAACCTGATACCCCCTACCCCCTTTTAGTTCCTTAAGTGCCATAACCATTGCCTTTGCTGCTGCTACTGTGGTTGTGTAAGGGATATCATAAAGCAAGGTGGCCCGTCTAAGGGATGAAGAATCTTTAGCAGTTAACTTTCCAGATTTTGTGTTTATTATAAGATCCACTTCCCTATTTTTGATCATATCCAGGATATTGGGTCTACCCTCATACACTTTATTTACGACCTGGGATATAATCCCATATTTTTTTTAAAAACTCTGCAGTACCTCTTGTTGCAATGAGTTCAAACCCCAGTTCTTCAAATCCCTTTGCAACTTCCACAATCTTTGGTTTGTCCCTGTCATTTACAGAAATAAATACCTTTCCTTCTCTGGGCAAAATCTGTCCTGCCCCAGCCTGTGCCTTTAGAAAAGACATGCCAAAACTCAGATCTATTCCCATAACCTCACCAGTTGATCTCATCTCTGGGCCTAAGAATACATCCACCCCTGGAAATCTATTAAATGGGAGTACCACTTCTTTAATTGAAGTAAATCCCCATTTTCTTTTTGACCAGGGATCTAGCTCTTTTAGGGTATGTCCCATCATCACATAGGTTGCAAATTTTGCCAGGGGCACGCCAGTTGCCTTGGATACAAAGGGAACTGTCCTGGATGCCCTGGGATTTACCTCAAGGACAAATATCTCACCATCTTTTATGGCATACTGTATATTCATAAGCCCTACTACATTTAACTCCTTTGCAAGGGCCACTGTCATATCATGTATCTGTTTCTTTATCTTATCAGAAAGAGTATGTGGTGGGATAACACACGCAGAATCACCTGAATGTATTCCAGCTTCTTCAATGTGTTCCATAATACCAGCAACATATACATCTTCTCCATCTGATATGGCATCAACATCCACTTCAATTGCATCTTCTAAAAATTTATCTAGTAATATAGGATGATCCGGGCTAATTACAACTGCCTCTCTAAAATATGCCCTGAGCTCAGACTCATCGTAAACTATCTCCATGGCCCTGCCACCAAGTACATATGAAGGCCTAACTACCAGGGGATATCCTATATCTTTGGCAAGATTTATTGCCTGTTCTTCTTCTTGAGCAGTGGCATTTACTGGCTGTTTTAGACCTAATTTTTGAATGAGATCCTTAAAACGTTCCCTGTCCTCTGCTCTATCAATGCTATCTGGAGAAGTTCCCAGGATATTTACCCCTGCCCTCATCAAAGGAACAGCCAGATTAAGGGGCGTTTGTCCTCCAAATTGGACGATCACCCCATATGGTTTTTCCTGCTCCACAATATTTAATACATCCTCAAAGGTTAATGGCTCAAAATAGAGCTTGTCTGATGTATCATAATCTGTACTCACGGTCTCAGGATTGGAATTTACCATTATTGTCTCAATACCAAGCTCCTTCAAGGCAAAGGATGCATGGACACAGCAATAGTCAAATTCTATCCCCTGACCAATCCTGTTTGGACCTCCACCTAAAATCATCACCTTTTTTTTTGTCTGAAATCCGGACCTCATTTTCCTTTTCATAAGTGGAATAAAAATATGGGGTGTATGCCTCAAATTCAGCAGCACAGGTATCAACCAGCTTGTAAGTGGGAGTTATATTCAAAGATTTTCTAAGGCTCCTCACAGAAACCTCATCCATATCCAGACAAAGACCAAGCTGTTTATCTGAAAATCCCATCTCCTTTGCCCTTTTTAGCATAAAAATATCTTTTTCATCCTTAAAGGTTGGGGACCCCATGGACCACTCTTTTAGTTTATCTTCAAAGTCAATAACCTCCCTTATCTGTCTGATAAACCATGGATCTATAAATGATTCTTTGTATATTTCTTCATCTAGGATACCAGCCATTATAGCATATCTCAAATACTGGAGCCTATTTGAATTGGGGGTCCTGAGTTTATTTAAAATATCTTCTTTTGGAGGGATATCTGCATCTAACTTTGAGAGTCCAATGTGACCTGTCTCTATTGACCTGAAGCCCTTTTGCAGGGCCTCTTTGAAGGTGCGGCCAATGGCCATTGTCTCCCCCACGCTCCTCATGGAGGTTGTGAGCTCATCCCTTGAGCCAGGGAACTTCTCAAATGTAAATCTGGGGATCTTCACAACAACATAGTCAATAGAAGGCTCAAACGATGCAACAGTCTCTCTGGTAATATCATTTGGAAGCTCATCTAGCGTGTATCCAACGGCAAGTTTTGCGGCTATTTTTGCTATTGGAAATCCTGTGGCCTTGGATGCAAGGGCAGATGATCTTGAGACCCTGGGATTCATCTCTATAACCATGAGATCACCAGTATCAGGGTGCACTGCAAACTGTACATTTGATCCACCAGTTTCAACCCCTATTACCTTCATTATATCAAAGGCTGCATTTCGCATTATTTGATATTCTTTATCTGTTAAGGTCTGGGCAGGGGCAACAGTTATGGAATCACCTGTGTGGATCCCCATTGGGTCAAGATTTTCAATGCTACATATAACAACGCAGTGTCATTTTTATCCCTCATAACCTCTAATTCAAATTCCTTCCAACCCAGTAGGGACTCCTCCAACATCACTTCTGAAGTCATACTGGCAGAAAGTCCCCTTGACGCTATCTGCAAAAGCTCTTCTATATTATAGGCAACTCCACCCCCAGTTCCTCCAAGGGTAAAGGCAGGTCTTACAATTATTGGAAAGGAAATCATATTTGCTATTTCCCTGACCTCATCTAAACTCCTTGCAATCCCACTTTTGGGAACCTTAAGACCAATTGATTCCATGGCCTCTCTAAAGAGCTCCCTGCTTTCTGCCTTTTTTTATTGCATCCAGCTTTGCACCAATTAGCTCAACTCCATACTTGTCCAGTACGCCCATCTCAGCCACTGCTACAGCGGTATTTAGCCCTGTCTGACCCCCTAAAGTTGGGAGCAGTGCATCTGGTCTCTCCCTTTTTATTATCTCTTCAACAAAGTCAGGGGTAATTGGCTCAATATAAGTCCTATGTGCCATGTCCGGGTCCGTCATGATAGTGGCTGGATTTGAATTAATCAAAACAACCTGGTATCCTTCTTCTTTTAAGGCCTTTATTGCCTGTGTCCCTGAATAGTCAAACTCACATGCCTGACCAATGATAATTGGACCAGAACCAATTAGTAAAATTTTCTTTATATCTTTTCTCTTTGGCATAAATCTCACCTTTTATATTTAATGGGTTTTACCCTCAAAAAAACTCGTCCCTCCCTATACTCTATTATGTTTAAATGGGCAAGAAGCTTAAGGGACCTGTAAATTTCTTCCCAGGAAAGAGAGGTATATCTGGGGAGCCTCTGTTTAATACTTGACAATTTACCTATGGAGTCCAAATAATATAAAGTAGCCAGCACATATTTTGAATCAATATCCAGTTGCTCCATACTATTAATTTTCTTTTGTAGAGTTTCTGGAAGCTCAAGTAGGGGGATAGACCTATTTTTTTTATTAATTTTGCCATTTGGTTATAATGTAAAAAAATTTTATGAATTAATAATAACCGCTGTAACTGACAAACTAGTAATAGACATCATAACAGGTAGCAAGTCAAAAACTATATAATGGGGAGCAAAAATTATGGATGAGACAAATTATAAGACCATACGGAAGTTAAAGGTAAACCAGCGGGCAAAAATAATTGAGATAAGGGCCAATGGAGAATTGGGTAGAAGGATCAGAGACATGGGGATAGTCCCAGGGGCAGAAATAATGGTTATTGGAAGGGCTCCACTAAAAGACCCTGTAGCCATCAGGATAAACAATTTTACAATCACCTTGAGAAACAATGAAGCAGACTACATCATTGTGGATACAAACCTTTAGAGATAAGTTCAATGTCTTAATTTAAGACATAAAATATATGGATGTTAGCATTTGAATAAAAACCTCACTACATCCAATATTGACCCTGAACATTAAACTAAAACTAAAAAGAAGATCTTATGAAGGAAAGTTTAAAACAAATAAATGAATTTTGTTTTGAGATCCCAAAACAGGGCAGAATGAGGGTTCCAGCCAGGTTATTTGGCTCTAAAGATTTAATACAAGGGCTGGAGCCAAAGGTATTTGAACAAATTGCCAATGTTGCCACTCTGCCAGGAATTGTAAAGGCATCCTACGCCATGCCAGATGCCCATTGGGGATATGGGTTTCCAATTGGAGGAGTTGCAGCATTTGATCCTGACAAAGGAGGTATAATATCTGTTGGAGGGATCGGATATGATATTTCCTGTGGGGTTAGAACACTGGTTACCACTCTTACAAAAGAAGAGGTAGATGAAAAATTAAACCTAATAGCAACTACACTGTTTAAAAGGATTCCTGCTGGGGTTGGTGCTGAAGGTTTGATAAAACTATCTGAGTCGAAACTAGAGAGTACTTATAAAAGGGGCACACTGGGCTATTTACAAAGGTTATGGACTTAAAGAAGACCTGGAATTTATAGAAGATGGGGGAATGATAAAAGGGGCAATGCCAGAGAAAGTATCCGCCATTGCCAAAAAAAAGGCAGAAAAGACAAATCGGCACCCTTGGATCTGGAAACCACTACCTTGAAATACAATATGTGTCAAAAATCTATGACGAGAAAACAGCTATCCATTATGGTCTAAAAAAAAATCAGGTGGTTGTCACAATCCACTGTGGCTCCAGGGCACTTGGACACCAAATAGGCACAGATTATATCCACATCTTAAAAAAAGGCCGCAGAAAAATATGGAATATATCTACCTGAAAGGGAGCTTGTATGTGCACCGATCTATTCAAAGGAGGGCCAGGACTTCTATGGAGCAATGGTATGTGGTATAAATTGCGCCCTTGCCAACAGGCAGGTTATAACCCATCTGGTTAGGGAGTGTTTTGATGAGGTATTCCCTGGAGTGAATCTGAGGCTCTTATATGATGTGAGCCACAATACCTGCAAAATAGAGATACATGAGATAGAGGGCCAGAAGAAAAAAATTATATGTACACAGAAAAGGGGCAACAAGGCATATCCCCCTTATTCACCTGAAATCCCCTTAAAATACCAAGAAGTTGGACAGCCAGTAATTATTGGTGGAACCATGGGTACAAGCTCATATATTCTGGCAGGAAATAAGGATCAGGAAGACCCTGCTTTTTTTCTCTGCGTGCCATGGAGCAGGAAGGGCAATGAGCAGGAGACAGGCAACCAAGAGGTGGAGAGGAAAAGACGTGATAAATGCTTTGGCATCTAAAGGAATTTTGGTTCTGGCTGCTAGCAAAAGAGGGGCAGCAGAAGAGGCACCTGATGCTTACAAGGATGTTGATGAGGTGGTTAATGCAACCCATGAGGCTAAACTTGCAAGGAGGGTGGTAAAGCTAAGGCCAATGTGTGTAATCAAAGGTTAAATTCAATGAAAATAGACCATGATGCCCCAATACTGATTAGCGCATGTCTTCTTGGTATTGCATCAAGATATGATGGCAAATCAAAACCCCATCCAGGAATATTAGAACTCACCAAAACAAAAATTCTAATCCCTGTATGCCCAGAACAACTTGGGGGTCTTCCAACCCCCAGGGATCCAATGGAAATTTTGGGAAATAAGGTCATTACAAAAAAATGGAATAGATGTGACAAAAAATTGCATAAAAGGGGCAAAAGAGACACTGAAAATCGCAAAACTCCTTGACATAAAACTTGCAATATTAAAGCAATATAGCCCCTCCTGTGGATGTGGAAAGATCTATGATGGAACATTTAGAGGAAAAGTGATTAAAGGAGATGGAATAACCACAAGGTTTTTGAAAAAACAGGGGATCTTGGTTGTAAGTGAGGAGAAAATAGACTTAACCCCAGTTTATCAATTTGATAAACTTTACCTGTTCTGGTTCAAAAATATCTGATTTTTGGCTCTCAATGCAAAATTAAGGCACTTAAAGAGTAGAAAAAAAAATGAAAAAAAAGGCAAAGTGTTATTTTTTTGGGATTATAAGAAAGTTTCACAATTTAAGAAATTAGAGAGAATAGCTCTGTTTTTTCCACAAACAGGAAGAGATAAAAAAAACCGTTATTGAACTTTATAATCATATTAATGAATTAAACATCCCTAAAGAAAAAAAAGAAAATCATTGAATTTTATTATAAGTTGATAAAAGAGGGTGAGTTGAATTGAGTATATTGACGGATTTTCAAAGAGAGTTTCTATTGTACTTTGAAAAATCCAGGTTATCAGACCATTTTTATTTTTCAGGCGGAACGGCTTTATCCTATTTTTATTTGCAGCATCGTTATTCTTATGACCTTGACTTTTTTTACAGATGATAAAGCAGCCTTAAATATAAATACGATAATATCTTTTTTACATTCTATGCCAAAGATAGAAAAAATAAGTTACGAATCAATATATGATAGAAGAATTTTTCTAGTTTCAGAACGAGATAATGCCTTAAAAGTTGAATTTACCTATTATCCTTTTAAAAATGTTGCTCCAAGAAGAAAAATTGGAAACTTATGGGTGGATAGTTTTGAGGATATTTTTGTTAATAAACTTGGAGCATTGTCTGATAGGGATGAGATTAAAGATTTAATAGATGTTTACTTTATATTGAAGGAAAAGGGAAAAGATTACATTTTATGGGGATTTAAAAAGGTAAAGGAAAAATTTGGAATAGATGGTGTGGAGTATATAATTCAAAGAAAATTTGTAAATTTACCGGATAAGATAAAGGATGAGCCTTACTTAATCAAACACATGGGAAATTATAAGGCGCTGTTTGAAGATGTTGCAAAAATAATTGCCAAAGCCTATTGGAGAAGAGAAGAAAATGGAAAGAGGTAAAAGGTATTCAGTTGCCTGACAATAATAAGTTTTCACAATTTTTTTTCCCAAAGGAAAGATAAAAAAGAATGCCAGGGTAGTGGAATTTATGAATTGCTTAAAAAGGCAAAAGAGACCCTGAAAATCGCAAAACTCCTTGACATAAAACTTGCAATATTAAAGCAATATAGCCCCTCCTGTGGATGTGGAAAGATCTATGATGGAACATTTAGAGGAAAAGTGATTAAAGGAGATGGAATAACCACAAGGTTTTTGAAAAAAGAAGGGATTGTGGTTGTAAGTTAGGGGGAGATGGATTTATTAAATAAAAAAATTTAACAAATAAAAAAAAAGGAATTAAGTAATGAAAAAATTAATTTTAATATACCTTACCCTTTCGCTGCTCTTCCCCTCTAATCTATTTTGTGCAAAGCCTAAAAAAAAGATATAAGAACATTGGTGCGTCTCTTCAAGCAAAATTCCTACAAAAAAACAGGGGTGGTAGAGGATGTTATCAACAGTTATTTAAGTCTAAATGACTTAAATGGACATATCTATAATTACAAAATTAGCAATGATTGTAAGATCGTATTTGCTAGAGAAAATCAATTTGAAAATAGAAATAAAAATTTTTCAAATGTAAAAAAAATAATAAGAAAAGGATACAAAGTTAAAATTTTTGTGGATATCAAAAATAACTCAATTAAGGTCATACATATAGAGGAGATGCCCAAATGACATATATTTTAAGGCTAATTGCAATTATTGTAATTAGTTGGAGCACCTTTTGCCAGGCAGCAACTGTATTTATGGGAGATTATTGTACTACCCCGCCATTTCTCAGTCAGGCAATCTATCCAAATGTCCTTTTGATTTTGGATAATTCTGGATCCATGAATGAATTTGCATATAAAGAAAATAATGATTGCAGGAGCTGGAATGGTTATACTTCAACAGTATATACTGGTTATAATAGTTCTGAAACTTATTATGGTTACTTTGACCCAACTGTTTCTTATGATTATGACTCTGTGAATGAATATTTTGTGGAGTCTTCAAGTGGAGAGTGGAGTGGCAATTTTTTTAAACTGGTTGACCATGAGAAGGATAGATGTGGCCAAGAAGGTATTAACAGGAGGGAAAAGCCAATCAGGGACAAATTATGTGCTGCTCGGTCAAGTACCTGATAGGGACTTCCGAAAAATATACGATGACACATCTTCTCCTCACCAGACCCCTCATCACACTTCTTTATACTTTTACTTTTACGAGAGTGGAGGATACCTTTACTTTGTGGTAAAGCCTTATAATGGCAGAGATTATACTGGATGTGTTGATATTGATGAGGGTACCACATTGGGATCTTATAGGGTTGCTGTATATACCATATCTAAACCTGAAGGTTTAATTCAACATTCCTGGGACAGAATGAGATTTGGACTGGAAATCTTTAATGTGGGAACCAATTACGAAGATAATTATGATAGGGACGGTGGAACCATATTATCCACTATTTCAGGTCCAGGAAACAACACCGCCTTGATTGACGAAATAAACAATGTAGAAGCAGATACATGGACTCCACTAGCAGAAAGTCTATATGAGGCTATTCGATATTTTAAAGGAGATTCTTCTGCTTACAACTCAGGCAGATATAGCTCACCTCAGGAATACAGATGTCAAAAAAAATTTCGTTATAATGATTACAGATGGAGAATCAACAAAAGATACCAATCTCCCAGGGACTTGTTTCTCTGGGTATGGATCATCTGTAAGAGATAGTGAGTTTGATGTTCAAGATTACATGGACGACATTGCATCAATTGAAGGCTATAGCTCGCAAAGGTGTTCCACTGCAAATAGCATGGATGGAACATTTTATTTAGAAGGTGTATCCTACTATGCCCATACAAACGATCTTTTATCTTCTTTTGACGGCATGCAAAATCTCTCTATTTATACTATATTTTGCTTTGATCAATCCAGCACAGCAAAAGATATTTTAAAAAAAAGTCTGCTAAATATGGGGCATTTATAGATAAGAATAATAACAATATCCCTGATCTACAATCTGAATGGGATGAGAATGGAGATGGAATACCAGATGCTTATCTAGAGGCCCAGAATGGTTATCTCCTTGAAACATCATTAAAAAAATGTATTAACAGATATACTGAAGAGGACCGCTTCCGGTACTTCGGCCTCACTTCTCACAAAAAAAACTAGAGTTGGCAAAAACCTAATTCAGGCAGTGTTCTATCCCAAAAAAACAATTTATTTCTAATGAAGTAGATTGGGTAGGATATTTATATAATTACTGGTTTTATTCAGATCCCAATACTTCAAATATTAGAGAAGACACTATTTCTAACAAAGCACTTGATGTATGCAGTTCAGGATCAATTGGCGGAGACCTAATCTTAAATTTTTTTAATTGACAATTCTACTGGAGATTTAAACATAGAAGCCTATAATAGTGACTGTTCTGGGACAAATGCATCAATTAGTACAACCTACATGTCCTTAGATGATGTCACTCCAGTGTGGGAAGCGGGTGAAAAACTTAGTGCTACAAATGCCACATCAAGAAAAATTTATACTTATGTAAACAGCACTCAACCAACTGAAGCCAAGGACCTTGTAGAACTGAAAGACTTAAATTCTACCTATTCTTATCTATTTGGAGATGAAGATAGAGATGGGGTAATAGATAATGAAAACAACGCAAATGGAACTTTAATATATTCACCTATTTCATTTAATAACCTCAAAGACTACCTATATGGTATAGACATATCTGGTTTCAGGAACAGAACCATAGATGGAAACAACACCTGGAAATTGGGAGATATAATTTACTCAACTCCAAAAATTGTAGAGTACAATGACTACTCTATTGTATTTGTTGGAGCCAACGACGGAATGTTGCATGCATTTAGGTTGGGTAGATTGAGGTATGACGGACTAGAGGCTTATCAAAATGTAAGGCTATGTAATGACAGAAATAGCACGTGTAATACAGATAAGGTAGGAGAAGAGCTCTGGGCATTTATACCCAAAAATGCTCTCCCCTATCTAAGGGCCCTTGCTGATACTGAGTACTGTCATTTTTATTATGTAGACTTAATGCCCTACATAATAGAGCTAGATACGGACAACGACCTTTATCACAAAATAGACAAACGGATCTTAATAGGAGGTATGCGACTGGGAGGTGCTGTTGGCTGTACTGGCACCAATTGTGTAAATCCCCCTCAGGACACCTGTCCTTCTCCATCAAGCTATGACCCCTCAACAAATGACTGTGTTGGATTGTCATCATATTTTGCCCTGGATATAACTAATAGCACTAATCCAAAATTTCTATGGGAATTTACTGATCCAGATCTGGGATTTACCTATTCGGGACCAGCTTTTATAAAAAAAAGATGGGAACTACTACATCATGTTTGCTTCAGGTCCAACAGATTACAATGGAGAGTCTGACCAGAACCTAAAATTTTTTTGTATTGCAGTTAAATAGCAATTCAACGGCAGATGATTTTTTTTACCATCTCATCGGTCTATACATTAGACAGTTCCACTGACCCCACTCTCTCCTCCTTCAATAAATCCTTTGGTGGAAGGCTATTTACTGAAGGGATTGACTACAATAACGATGGCAATACAGATATGATATTTATAGGCACTACATCACAATCGGGCTCTACATTTCATGGAAATGTTTTAGGCATAAAAATAACTGATACAAATCCTATGGATTGGGATATAATTAAAGTATTCAATAGCTCCATAAAGCCAATTACAGCAAAAATAGAATATTCAAAATGTTTCAACATGAATTATATTTATTTTGGTACAGGAAGGTATTTCTATCCAGACGATGATCCAGGACAAAACGTAAACGACAAGGAAAGACTTTATGGAGTAAGAATTGATGGATGTTTAACAGGAAATAATTGTAATATAAATAGTGCCCATTCATCCTCTGACGCTTGCTCTCATTTAAATGACAATAATGGTACTACGTCATGGTATCAAGAGCTAGATCCTATGACATCACAATACTTTAAGGAAAGAATGATTTCAGATCCTACTGTGACTGATTTAGATGTAACTTTCTTTTCAACTACCCAGCCAACTACTGATTTATGTAGCTTTGGTGGCAGGTCCAGGATGTGGCAGCTAAATTGTGCAACAGGAGAAGACCTCCAAAATCAATCTTGCAGTGGATATGAGGCCCAAATCAGTGGGGGAAAACTATTTTTACAGCTATCCCAGGGTAATATAGTACAACTTACACCAGGCACTGGTCCTAACACATCATTTAATGGGCCCGTAACAACATGGAATCCTGGCATTACCCCAGAATCCCCAACACCATTTGTAAGTCCAACTTCTTTATCAGAAGGTAATATATTGTTATGGATAGAGAAATAAATATAAAAGGTATTACCTTGATTGAGATATTAGTAGTGTTGAGCATTATGGGAATATTGTTATCAATAGGAATCCCCCAATACACAAAATGGAAAACCAAATACGATTATGAGTGTGACATTAAAGAACTTTATTCATTACTAAGTGATGCAAGGATGAAAAGTTATACACAAAAAAAGAGTGTGTGGCATTTACTTTGGGAGCACTATTTTTGCTATAGCACAGCTAAGGTGTGATACTGACGATGATGGTGATATTACAGACACAGGGTCTGAAATTATCACCTCTTTGACTTTAAAAAAAAACCTTTGTAAGCAGTGCAAGCTATGTTAAATTCACAGATGGAATTGCGAAGAATCTTATTAATATAAGACCACAGAATACTCTAACTGGATCCACAGAAAACTGTATTGCCATATCAGTAACACGAATAAGAATAGGAAAATGGAATGGTAGCACTTGTAATTACTAAAAAAAAATGGATTTACGTTAGTTGAAGTCTTGATAAGTATATTGCTACTTACAGTGGTCATTTTAGGAATTCTGCAGACAATGGCTGTTTATGAAAGGATTAATATAGATAATACAATTAGAGACGAAGCCACAAAGATAGCCCAGGAATGTTTAGAGGATTTAAGAAACGGTGTTAACTGCGAAAATAATGTAATTAGAAAATTTAGGAATTTCTCTATCTCTTTTGTTATATCATCACCTGATGTTACTAATTTTAATTCAAAAACTACCAACCCGGTAAGTATAGTTGTATCATATAAATATCCTTCAAGTAATAAAAATCAAAGTATAACTTTAAATACAGTCATATATAAGCCATGAAAATAAAAGGATTTACTCTAATAGAATTATTAGTAGTTATTGCTGTACTAGGACTAATACTAACTGCTATTCTACAATCTTATCTAAATATTTTGAAATCGTACAAGAGGGAAACTTCTGTAGGTGTCTCAAATATTAATAAATTAATATCCTTTGAATTAATCAGAAGGGATATTGAAAGTGCTGGTTTTGGATTAAGCCAAAATTATAGTCCAATTGACTATAACTCTACCACCCTCACTTTAAGATCAACTCTACTACTACGTAATGATGCCACAAAATGTTTTGGGTATATAGAACCATATAATAGAAAACTGTTTTCAATTGAAGCCTCTGATATCACAAACAGTGATTGCTATAACACTAACTTCTGTTATGTAGCTCTAGATCTAGATTACAACCTAATTGGTACATGTTACAATATAGATAACTTCCCCACAAATGATGTGTATCTACTTTTTGGTCTATTGGATACCACATCTCCTGTACCCACAATGCCTTATAATGAAGTTCAATATTCTCTTTCATCGAGTAATGTACTGTCTATTTGCGCTCCCAACACTTATGAAATGGTACGGCAAGAAATAAATGCTGATGGAAACACATCTGGACCTCAACCAATCTTTGACTGTGTAAAGGACTTTAAAGTGGGATTTGGTCTGGATCTTAATAATGACGGTTCATTGATCAATGGAGCTCCAACCTTCCAAGTAATGTATCAGATATTAGAACCCAAGTTAAACAACTAGTTGTATTAATTTTATATCATGAAGGTGCCAAAGATTTGAACTTCAATTTCTCGCAAGGGACCATTTACCTCAACGCCACCTCCACACTATCTTTAGGATCATTTACTCCCACTGGAAACGATCTCCATTATCGCTGGAAAGTTTCAAAACTGGTTGTAAGACCTATGAATTTTAGGAGGGAAACTAGATGAGGACAACCATAGGTAAAGATGGAATTGCTCTTATTACTGCCCTGATATTGAGTCTTATAGTGGTGGTCTTTGCTGCAGCAATTTTTGCTCTAGTTTTAACAAGCACTAAACATTCTGGCAATATAAAACGTTATACTTCCTCACTTGAGGCTGCAAAAGGTGGGATGGAGGATTTTATATCCACCTTAAAGTCCTCCAGCTGGACAACTACCTCTGATCCAAACTGGATAAGTGGACATACTTGCAAACTCAAAAGGGACACGGATAAGTGGCCTAGTGTCTGCAATTTTTGTTCAACTCTCTCAAATTGTACTTCAAATTCCAATCCATCAGACATTATAAATTATGCTGATTGGCTAAATACCTATGGATCCTATGTGGTATATGCAAAAATAATAGATTGTAAGGGATTTAGTGACGGATTTTTATATAATTTCGAGATTGTCAGCGTTGGCAACTCAACAAATGAAAAAAACTTGGATCCAAGTGGTTTATAAACTAATTCTCTAGATAGGTGATAATGCCGTAGTTCCGTGATCCGTGATCCGTGACCCGATATCCGTGATCCGTGATCCGAGTTTCGGGATCCGGGATTCGAGTTCCGAGTTCCGGTTCCCGGTTTCCGGTTACCGGGTTCCGCTTCCCGGTTTCCGGTTACCGGGTTCCGGTTCCCGATTCCCGATTTCCGGTTCTTTGCACGTTTGACCCTTAATACTCAGTTATCCCCTATTCGTCTTCCTGTTTACTGATTTCGGCTCATGGTTCACGCTCTTCTTTCTCACAATCCCTTTCCAATTTTTTTATCAAATGTTAAAATTGCTCCATTCTTTTGTTTAGATTTCAAACACAATACCCAATCAAGTAAACCTACGCCAGGGGTATTTAAAACATGATCAATTGCATTTAGTAATATTTCTTTTTCTTGGCCAATGAAACCTTTATACAGCAATAACTTCTTTAAGCTAACTAACGCTTCTTTTTTTTGGCACCTTATAGAAGCTGACCAATACATACTAAGCTTCCAGTAAAACTTCTGATAAAATATATCCATTGATCTTTCCTGTTTTTAAGAGTGAAAAAGTTTCTTTAATATTATGGAATTGATCAGGTTTATCATTTAGTAGATATCTCAAGATAACATTGGTATCAAGGAAAACAACTTTACTCATCTATATTCTTCTCCTCTTTTTTTCCCATGCAATTCGTCTTTCCTCCTCAAACGATACATCTTTTTTTAGCATATTTAGAAAGTGACCCCGCCACATCCTCAATAGGTTCAATCTTGATTTCATTGCCCTCTACTTTAAACTTTATAATATCAGTACCAAGTAACTCCCTTATTTTTTTTAGGAATTGTCACTTGACCTTTACTGCTTATCTTTCCAATTAATTCTATACTCATACCAAACCTCACATATATTGCTTTACTTAAAAATATGAACTTTGCTTTACTCTGTCAATAATTATATTCCACTTTAATTTATGTTTTTCAACTAACTTTACCCCATCTATACTTCATTTTTCCTAATCACTACCAAACAATGGGCATTAAAAGCTTAACCTTCCAATGTCTTCAAATACTTAATCAAATTCGAAGCCATTGATAAGACATGCAATACTTTATCTATAAGATTATCAGCTGTTTTGTTGTCAATGAAATTTTAAGGGGCTTTAGGTGGGGATTTTTAATTGACCTTAATATTCGATAAATCTAAGTTAAGATGTGTATTGACTAAGAACTTAATTTAACATAACATATTTTTTTATGAATGAAATAACAGAAATAAACAATACCAATCAATTGTCCCCTGAATTAATAGAGGCCTATATTAGAAACTATGTGAGCAAATATTTAAAAGAAGAGCTGGAGACCTTTGTTCGGGCCAATGAGCAAAGGGCTAAGGAACTTTCAATAATAGAGCGAGTTATCCAGGTAGAAGAAGAGCTAAAATCTCTGAGAGAAATAGAAATTGCAAGATTTGAAGCCTCTGAAAAAAAGGTTTGAAGCTCTGCAAAGGGAAATGAATGCTAGGTTCGAGGCTTCTGAGAAAAAGCTTGAGGTGATAGATAAAAAAACTTGAAGTTCTACAAAGGGAAATGAATGCCAGGTTTGAAGCCTCTGAAAAAAAGGTTTGAAGCTCTGCAAAGGGAAATGAATGCTAGGTTCGAAGCATCAGAAAATAGATTTGAAGCACTACAAAGAGAGATGAATGCAAAGTTCGAAGCATCAGAGAAGAGATTTGAAGCACTACATAGAGAGATGAATGCAAAGTTCGAGGCTTCTGAGAAGAGATTTGAAGCACTACATAGGGAAATGAATGCTAGGTTTGAGGCAGTGGACAAGAGATTCGAGGCTCTTCAAAAAGGAATGAATGCAAGATTTGAGGCATCAGAGAAGAGATTTGAAGCACTACAAAGGGAGATGAATGCTAGGTTCGAGGCAGTGGATAAGAGGTTTGAGGCAATGGATAAAAGATTTGTTACCATGCAATGGACAATGGGAATTGGATTTACCTTCCTTACTATCCTAATTTCTGTTTTAAAATTTTTTTTAATAATGGATAAGTGGAATAGTGGCATATTGGTTGAGTGGTTGAGTAGTTAAGTGGAATAGTGGAAATAGTGGATAATTGTCTGCCACTCATCTACTCATCCACTACTCTATTTTCCATTTTTCTGGTTAGTTAAGTATTTGATGTAACCGTGAACCCCTTGCTTGCCTGCAAAACTGAATATTTTCTTGAAAGTGATATCTACCATTCATCCATTGCTCCTAAAAAGAACATTATTCCCCTGTCCTTTTTTTTATTGGGTATTGACTTTTTATTATCTTAGTATATACTTAATGTAACAACAATTTAATTTAAGGAGGGGCAAAAAAAATGATAACAAAGATATTTAAAAGCGGTAACTCTCAGGCCGTTAGAATACCCAAGCAATACAGGCTTAAAAGCACAAAGGCCTTTATAAAAAAAAGAAAAAAAACAAAATAATAATAACACCTGTAGAAAGCCAGTGGAATGAGCTGTTTGAAGAACTTGAAAAGCTAGATCAAAAAGACTTCCTAAAAGACAGAAATCAACCAGAACTCCAAGAAAGAAAGCTCTTTTAACATGATTTACATGCTTGATACAAATATATGCAGCTACATCATCAGAAACCATCCAGTCCATATAAAAGAAAAACTTAAACAAATATCCAAAGAAAACACAGTAGCCCTATCATCTATCGTTGTATCAGAACTCTTTTATGGAGCTTACAAAAAAGACTCAAAAAAATTGATAAACCTTATTGAACTCTTTGTTGACAGCTTTGAGATATACGAATTTGGCATAGATGCAGCTAAAGAGTATGGCATATTAAGGCCAGACCTTGAAAAACAAGGCTTACCAATAGGTGCATATGATTTGCAGATAGCCGCCCATGCAATATCATTAGATGCTATTTTGGTAACAAATAATGAAAAAGAGTTTGGAAGGATTAAAAGGCTGAAGGTAGAAAACTGGGTTTAGGAAGTTTAGCTACACTGTTTCAACCAGCTGTAACTTTTTAATTTTTATGGTAAAGATTTACTGAAAATTTTCTTCAAAACACCATACCAAGCAACCAGAGGGGAATCCTCTCCCTCACAGGGATATCCACATCATCTGTAATAACAAAATCAGCGTTTTTTTTCTTCTTATTCTTTCCGACAACTTCGATTTTTATATCATCAACCACAAAATCGCACTCTCTATCATCCTTGCATGCAAAAATGTCATATTTCTCTTTTAAACACATAACAACAAAAGCCTCTTTAGCACTACCTATATTACCATTAAAACAATAATACGTTGATGGGTCAGCAAGAAAAATTTTAGCTCCTTTAGTGTACTTAATCTTCCCATATTTTTTTTAACGATGTTAATTAATTCTGATTGCTCCATCACATATAGTAATTGATACAATTTTTCCTTACCCAATTCCCATTCATTGCACATACCAGAAACATTAATATTTGGAACTGGAGAGTTTAACAGATAACCTAAAACTGCATTCATAACTTTCAAATGATTATCCTGAATAGATGTCACATAAAAAGGTATATCATAATAAATCGATTTTTCTATTAGTCCTTGAAGCCTCTTACAATATTCACCTTCAAAAAAATATAGTCTAATACCGCCATTAATATATTCAAAAAAAACAGTTTAAGTATATTTACATTTTTTTAGCATAGAATAGATATCTTTTGTATTTTCAAATGGATTTACTATATCTAGTATAATATCATATTTGAGATAAAGATATTCTCTAAAAGACATAAATGGTATTCGAAATTGAACAAACCGTCTTGAAAGATCAGCTACACTTTTTTTTTAAAATTAAATTACTGCTATCACTGATCCATATAAAACGACCTGGGTAATCATCATAAAGTGCTTTAAGATGTTCACTCCATTTATTTGCATGATGAATTTCATCAATAACAATCCCATCATACCCTTTTTTTAAATATTTCGCTCACAATATCATATAATGGCAAAGATGTTATCAGCGGATTATCAGCACTTATATATAAAAAAATCATGTTTAGAATTGGCTATTTTATCTATTAAAAATGTAGTTTTACCTACTCCCCTTGAACCGTATACAAGTGCCCCTCTGATATCATCTATATTTATGGTTTTAAAAAAAAAGGCGTTTCTTCGCAGGTAAATAAAGTTTTAACCTTTCTAATGTTAGCTCAGCTCTATCTATTATATCATTAATCATAGCTTTATGATAATACTTTTTTCATAACTGTCAACTTTTTAGTTCTATTACAGAACTATTTCCAACACAATTAGTCCTGTATTAGGACCCGTGAACCGGGATCCGTGATGCGTGAACCGTGAACCGAGTTCCGGGATCCGTGATTCGGAATCCGAGTTCCGCTTCCCGGCTAACGGTTTCCGATTCACGATTTCCGATTCCCGCTTCCCGATTCACGGTTCCCGGTTCCCGGTTTCCGATTTCCGATTCACGGTTGCCGGTTCACTGTTCCCGATCCCCTATGCTTCCTAATTAATCCAAAAATCATCTGTCTGATACGTTCTATTTTATTTAGTAAATCATCTGTGTTACAATAGCCTAACTCTTCTGCGATAATCAACTGAGTTTCCAGCTCGGCACATGAACCCAATGCTATATGTAAAAATTGGATAAATTCTTTTCTACTATTCCTGGCTGCACCCTCAGCAATATTGCTAGGGACAGAAACAGAAGATCTACGTATTTGGCTGGTAAGAGCATACAGCTCTTCCCGGGGAAATTGCCTTGTAATTGAATAGACTTCTCGAACCAATTCAACAGCAAGCTTCCATACATCAAGGTTTTTATGCATTAGCAACTCCCCAAGAGATCGGGATCCGAGTTTCGGGATCCGTGATCCGTGATCCGAGTTCCGGTTCCCGGTTCACGATTTCCGATTT
>BBBM01000008.1 GCA_001311565.1 Desulfothermus okinawensis JCM 13304 | reverse complement strand
ATCTGGAATATCTTCAAACCACTCTTTTATAAATCTTATCTCTTTTTCTCTATCTATTAATCTTTTGCCTCTAAACATCTTCATTTTTAAATCCTTATTGTAGTTCCGATGTCCGGGATCCGATTTCCGTGACCCGGTTTCCGGGATCCGAATTCCAGTTACCGAGTTCCGGTTCCCGATTCACGATTCCCGCTTCACGGTTCACGGTGCTACTTTAAATACTTCTAACTTTAGGTAACATTTATACTACTCCACCACTATACTACTATACCAATACACTACTACTCCAATTCTCCACTATTCCATTTTTTTCTGCTTATGAGATATAATTACAGTCTAAACAAACTGTTAAATGATCTAATAATTCAAATAATGAGCCCCGTGCCTGCCCGCAAAACTGAATATTCTCTTGAAAATGATATCTACCATGCCCTTCTATTATATTTGCTGTTACAGATCTTGATGCCATTATCATTTGATCAACTAACCTAAATTTTTCGTCTAGAGGCAACTTTCTGCACAACTCCATAATTTCATTTCTCAAATCTCTTGCTAACTGCCATACCTCCAACTTCCTGAAATCAAACCTCATCTCCCTCCCACTCATCCACTACTCTACTGTTCCACTATTCCTTTTTGAACAAAATGGTATTATCCTTGATAAAATTGTTTATATTTATAATAGTTATAGTTGTCAAAAACTCTTTTATCTTTTTTTTATTCTTCTAAAATAATTAAGTTTGGATAACAAAGAAGTTCTATTTCGGTTATAAAAGAAACATTATTCGCATGTCCCCTTTTTTTTCATTTTTACTCATAATGAACTCACTTAACTTTGCTCCAAAGACCTGTCCCAGAAAAAAATGCACCAACTGTCCATGGAAATGTATAAAATTGAAAACCCAATCCTGAATATATTCTGAGTAAAATTATCATGGGGATTGGGAGGTGAATATACAGAAACCATTTTAGTGAATACTTCTTACTTTTACCCCTTAAATATCCAAAAGGTAGGTTAATGACAAAGACTAAAAATGCCAGTTCATATAAACTCATTTTAGACCATCCGTAGCTTTTAATTAGATTTCTACTATCATCTTTTCAAAAAAAAGAATAACGCCCTCTATCAAATTTAAAAGTTTTACGCCCATATTCCTTAATCTTGCACTAGGGGAAGCCTTAATTTTGCATTAGGGAGAGCAAAGTACTTGCAAGTCACCTCTAACTTAGTGTAATTATTAATATATAAGCAAAAAAAACAAAACACACCAAGGAGGTGTCTTGTAATGGAGAATATAGATTTAAAACTAGGTAAGTGCAATGAAAATATTACTACTTTTGGGGGTTACTACACTCCCAGTTACCCGCAGAAGACATAGCTAAGTTTTATGATAAGAGGGGCATATATGAATATTATATAAAATAAGCCAAATATGGATTTACACAAATAATGTTACTCCCCTCCTCCACCAAGAGCAGAATATAGGGCTATTTTGTTAGCGTATTTGGTCATGATTAAGCTTGTGAGTTCTTGTTTTGCTTGAAGGAGGTTTCTATTTGCATCCAGCACTGAAAAATAGCTGTCTATTCCCTGTTTATACCTTTTTAAAGACAGATTATATGTCTTCTCAAGGGATTCAACAAGTCCTTTTTGGCTGATACCAGCTCATCTATTGTTGCCTTTTCAACTAATCTGTCTAATACTTCTTTAAATGCATTTTGGATTGTCTTTTCATACTCAGTTAGCACAATCTCTCTTTGTACCTTACTCAGTTTATAGGCTGCCCAAACCCTTGCATCAAACACAGGAAGTGTGCCGCCTATGCCCAAATTCCATGTGCGAGAAGAGCCTTTAAATAGATTTGATAGGTCATCAGTGGCAGTGCCAAGACCTGTTGTAAGTGAAATAGAAGGGAAAAATGCAGCCCTTGCAGCACCAATTCTCGCATATGATGCCTTTAGATTGTGTTCTGCAGCCATGACATCTGGTCTGTTTAAAAGAACTAGAGAAGATAACCCTGGCCTTATTTCCTCAAAGGGATTTTTATTAGATAGACCATGTGGGAGCAAATTGTCAGAAACAGGTGTGCCTACGATATAATTCAAGGTATTTTTGTCAAGATTCACCAACTGTTTTAGATTAACAACCATCACCCTTATTGTATCAACTTCTGTCCTTGCCCTGTTTAGGTCTATCTCTGTTGCAACTCCAACATCATACTGGCTTTTTACAAGCTCAAAACTTTTTTTTGGCAGTATCAAGCAGCTGCTCCGCAATCTTTAGATTTTCCATATCTGCTGCAAGTTTTAGGTATGTCCTGGATATCTCTAAAATCAAAGAAATCTGCGCTGCCCGTCTGTTCTCTTTTGCTGCAAAAATTCTTCTAGTGCCTCTTTTTTTTGAGAACGAACTTTTCCAAAAAAAGTCTATCTCCCACTGTGCAAGCCCAAGATCTACACTATATTGCTTTTGAATATACGCCTTTCTTGTGGGGGAGAGATCATCTGGCACCCTCTGTTTTTCCATGCCAGATGATGCATATATTGATGGATATAGCTCAGCTGACTTGATTCCATATAATGCCCTTGCCTGCTCTACATTTAAGATTGCAAGTTTTAGGTCCCTATTGTTTTTTTAAGGCAATCTTTACAATCTCTTTTAGCTTTTCATCCTTTATAAAGTCCTGCCACCTTATCTTCGGAATATCTGTCTCATTTTTATATGATATATTTTTGTATATTCCATTTTCAGGAAAAGAATCCTGAACTGGCATATTAGGTCTTTTATATTCTGGTATAAATGAACAACTACTAATAAGTAACATTAAGATTACAACAATAGCTCTTTTATACATTTTGAGCCTCTCCTTCTTGAAGTGTTATATCTACTTCCTTTTTCTTTTTTCCAAGGAGATTATAAATAATCACATAGAAAAGGGGGATAAAGATAACTGCAATAAAGGTAGAAGAAATTGTTCCGCCTAAAACTACAGTCCCTATTGCATTTTCAGCACCAGCTCCAGGTCCATGGGAGATAGCAAGGGGGAGAACCCCAAATCCAAAGGCAAAGGATGTCATGAGTATTGGCCTGAGCCTTAGTTTTGCAGCCTCAAGGACTGCTTTTATAAGCTCATACCCAGCATCTATCCTCTCACGGGCAAATTGCACAATCAAGATTGCATTTTTTTGTTGTTAAACCAAGCACAGTTACAAGCCCCACTTGAAAATATACATCATTATTAAATCCCCTCATATTTGTGGCTATAATTCCACCAATTACCCCAAGTGGCATGGAGAGCAAGATTGCAATTGGGATTGGCCAGCTCTCATAAAGTGCTGCAAGGACCAAAAATATAACAAAGATTGCAAATCCATATACAAGTGGACCCTGCTTGTTGCCATCTTTTCCTGGTATGAAAGCCCTGTCCAGGCGTATCCAATATCTTTTGGTAACTTAGTTGCCAGCTCTTCCATAACCTTCATTGCATCACCAGTACTAAAGCCTGGAGCAGGCTCTCCCCATATATTCATTGAAGGAAATCCATTATATCTTTCCAGTTGCTGTGGGCCATATATCCATTTTCCCTTTGCCACTGCTGAAAATGGTACCATCTTTCCATCTAAGTTCCTTATGTATATTTTTTTGAGGTCCTTTGGCATCATCCTATATGGGGCATCAAACTGCACATACACCTTTTTTTACCCTTCCATTTTTTTACAAAATCATTTACATATGCAGATCCAATTGCTGCAGCAATATTGTTGTGAATAGATGAGATGGGCAATTTTAATGCACCTGCTTTTTCCCAGTCTATATCTATTTTATATTGTACCACTGGATTCATCCCATTGGGCCTAACCCTAATTAGCCTTGGATCCTTAAATGCCATATATAGTAGTTGGTTTCTGGCCTGAAGTAATTTTTGGTACCCAACCCCTCCATAATCCAATAGCTCAAAGTCAAATCCTGCTGCATTGCCAAGCTCAATAATAGGAGGAGGCATGAATGCAAATACCATTGCATCGTTGTATGTAGAGAACTGCCTCATTAGCCTGGAAACAACTGCCTTAGCTGAAAGGGATCCCTGTTTTCTAAGGGACCAATCCCTTAAATGAATAAATCCAAGGGCCATGTTTTGGGCCTGTCCTCCATAGGAATAACCAATAACAGATGCAAAAGATTTAATAGCCTTTTGTTCATGTTTTTGAATATATTGTTCAACCCTTCTCATCACTTTTTTTTGTCTGTTCCATGGTAGATCCTGAGGCAAAATCGCCTGAATCAATATAATTCCCTGGTCTTCTTCTGGAAGATAGCCTGTCTTCATGTGAATAAATAGATATCCAGTTACACCAACAATTATTATATAAATAATAAAAAAACCTTAATTTTCTGCCAACGGTATATCCTACCACTCTGATATAGAGACTACGCCCCCATTTAAGCGTCTTATCAAACACCTTTAAAAATGGTCTAAAAATAAAAAAAAGACCTCTCATAGGATGGTGTTCCCTTGGGATATGGTCTTAAAAATGTAGCACACAAAACAGGAGTTAAGACAAGGGCTACAACTACAGAAAGGAGCATTGCTGCTGCAATGGTCACTGAAAACTGTCTATAAATAATCCCAGTTGAACCAGGGAAAAAAAGCCATTGGCAAGAACACAGCAGATAAGACAAGCCCAATACCAACCAGGGCACCAGTTATCTCATCCATGGATTTTGCAGCTGCCTCTTTTGGAGATATACCTTCTTCCTCCATGATCCTGTCCACATTTTCCACCACAACAATAGCATCATCTACTAAAAGTCCTATTGCAAGTACCATTGCAAACATGGTGAGCATATTTATTGAAAAACCAAGGACCCAGATAATTCCAAATGTGCCAAGTACTACCACAGGAACGGCAATGGTGGGAATTATTGTTGCCCTGAAGCTGCCCAAAAACACAAACATCACAATAAATACAAGGATAATGGCCTCATATAGGGTCTTTGTAACCTCATGAATTGCGGCCTTTGTAAAGGGTGTTGTATCATATGGATAGACCACCTTAACACCCTCAGGGAAATATCTGCTCATCTTACTTAGCTTGCTCTTTATCCTGTTTGCTACTTTTAGGGAATTTGACCCGGCCATCTTTCTAACAGCCAGGAAGGCAGCAGGACTTCCATTGTATGTTCCCTGTATATCATAGAACTCTGTTCCAAGTTCAACCCTTGCAATATCCCTTAAATATATCCTTGATCCATCTTTATTTATCCTTATGGGAATTTTAGAAAATTCCTCTGGGGTCTTTAAGTAATGCTGTATAATAATAGATGCATTTAGTTTTTGTCCTTTAACTGCTGGCGCTCCGCCTAATTGTCCAGCAGAGACCTCCACATTATAATTTTTCAGGGCATAGACTACATCTTCTACGGTCAAATTGTATTTTATCAATTTATCTGGATTTAGCCATATCCTCATGGCATATTCTGTCCCAAAGACCTGAACCTCACCAACTCCTGGGATCCTGGCCAGGATCTTTTCAATATTTGACTTTGCATAGTCCCTTAAATCATTGCCATTATATTTACCATCTGTTGATACAATACCAGCTACAAGCAAATAATTCCTTGTTGATTTACTTACCCTGACCCCCTGTCTCTGAACCACCTCTGGCAGACTGGCAAGGGCAAGCTGGACCTTATTTTGCACCTTAGACCATGCTATATCTGGGTCTGTGCCAGGGGCAAAGGTGAGCTCTATTCTTGAGACACCAGCTGAGCTACTTCGTGCATTCATATACCATAGACCATCCAGCCCGGTTAGTTGTTGCTCTATTATCTGGGTAACTGTATTTTCCACTGTGTCTGCAGATGCTCCAGGATATAATGCCTCAACTGCTATTACAGGAGGGGCAAGCTCAGGATGCTGGGATATTGGCAAAAATTTAAGCCCGAGCAATCCAAAACTCATTATTGCAATTGCTATTACCCAGCAAATACTGGCCTTTTTAGAAAAAAAACGAGATAGCATTTATATCCTCCTAAGACTTTGCCTGTCCCTTGGCTATAGGTGTATTCAGCATGGGTTTTACCGGGACCTGGGGCCTTATATACTGAAGCCCTTTGACTATTAACCTGTCATTTTCCTTAAGGCCTGATATTACAAGCCACTTATTTTCAATTGTCCTGCCAATTAAAATTGGCCTAACCATTGCCCTATTTTGATTGTCCACCACAAACACATATGGATTTCCTTTTGTATCAAACCTGACTGCTCCTGGGGAACCAGTATTGCCCCTGGCATTATCCCCTCAACAATCCTCACCCTCACAAACATCTGGGGAAGCAGGACCCTATTTTTGTTTGGAAATCTTATCCTGAGTATAACAGAACCAGTGGTCTCATCCACTGTAACTTCGCTAAACTCTAAAATGCCCTTTTTAGGATAAATTGTTTTGTCCTCAAAGATTAGCTGGACATCTCTATCCATATCAGGGGTATATTTTACTAAATTGGATTTTCTCTCTTTCTTTAGTCCATATAACTCTTCAGTAGAGATAGGTACATCTACATAAACTGGATCAAAGTGTTGAATTAGCGCCATAGGAGATGGCTGATATGCCCTTACAACTGCACCTTCTGTAATGTAAGATCGACCAATTATCCCGCTTATCGGTGCCTTAATATAACAATAATCAAGATTTATTTTGGCTGACTTTATCTGTGCCCTGTATAGATCAATATTTGCCTTTAATTGATCCAGTGCTGCCTTTGTATCATCATAGGTCTGTTCACTTATGGATTTATTTTTTTACTAACATGGAGAATCTTTTAACCTGTTTTTCCAGTGCAGGAAGTTTTGCCTGTGCTGCCTTTAAGGCTGCCTTTGCACTCTCTAGCCTGGCTTCATATGGTCTTGGATCAATAATATAGAGGAGATCTCCTTTCTTTACATATGAGCCTTCTTTAAATACCCTTTTTAACAATATTCCACTTACCTGTGGTATGATTTTGGCTGTTTTATAAGATGCAACCCTTCCTGGTAGTTCTTTTGTGAGTATAACTGGTTGTTTTTTTATGAGTATATATGATACAACTGGAAGTCTCATCTTCTGTTTTACAGGATTTTTCGTTTCTTTCTTACACCCAAATAATATGGTTGTTGCAATAAAAAGTATTAATAAATACTTGTTTTTCATAAAAAAAACCTCCCCTTTTATGATTCAAAATCAAAAATTCAATATCTAGGGCTTTGTGATGGAATTTAAAATAATCGTTACAAAACCTGAAAGTATTTTTTTCAATTTCCTCTCTTGATAAGGTTCTTCTCAAAAAGATTTCATTTGTAAAGAAAAAGTCAAATATCATTCCCCTAAATGCCACAGCAATGGTATTTAAATCACAATTTATACCATTACAATGGTATTTTGAAAAAAATCTTTACCAACAAATCATCTATCTCATTTATCAATTTCCTGTGAATATTAATGATCTTATCTGAATATTGATTTAATTCAGAAGAAATGATTACTATAAATTTCTTTTTAGATAGTAAGGTAAAATAAAATTTTTTTGGATAGTGCAAATAATAAATATTCCAGATTTGCTTCTTCTACCTCATCTATTGCCTTTAAGAGGTCTGGTATTATGGACCTCTCCTTTAAAACTTCCTCAAACAAACCTTCTTTGGTCCCAAAATTTCTAAATAAAGTCACTTCTGATACCTTGGCAGCCTTTGCTATCTCCTTTGTGGATGTAGCATGATAACCCTTTTCAGAAAAAAAGATTATATGCCGCTTCAATTATCCTCTCTTTTGCACTCAACTTATCCATAATTTATCTCCCATAATAAAAGCAAGCACTTACTTACATTTTTAAAATAAGTCAAGAAAAAAATTGTGATACTACAATTTAGCCCCAGCTTATCATTGGCTTTCCGCAAAAATTCATTGGTATTGTTGGAAACAAAGGGGTATTTTATTTTATCTGCCTATTTCTTTAGCTCCGCTTATTGATTGGGTTATGGAGCAGGTGATTGAATAGTGAAAGGGAGAAGGGTGAATGAATATTTTACCTCTTTATTGGGATAATTTAGCACATATTCATTTGTCTCAAAATCATAATCCTTTATTGTTAAATAGCCTGTCTGAAATAGCAATGCTAGTGGATCTAAATTATCAAGCTCATAACTTGAAAATATACTCTCTGTAACAAGCAAATTTTCTGCTTTAGGCAAATAAAAAATTTGTACTCTTTATTAAATTTACCAAAAATGTTGGTGTCCCACTCTCAAACCAGTAGTTTTTGAACTTTTTATTATCAAACAAACATAGTAAAGAATATGGATTTATCACCTTTAAATTCTTCTCTGAGAATCTATATCCATTATAATAATCCATTATCCTTGAAATTAATTTATCCTTATCTACTGATAATCCTTCTGACATTTCTTCTATGTAATAATTAAAATATTTTTTCAACTCTTCTTCTGTTATTCCAAGTAAATCTGCATATTTTGAATTCATTGTTAAATCAGATAAATTATTTAACTCTGAAAATACACCTGCTTTTGAAAATTTGCTAACACCAGTTAACAATACAAACCTTAATCTCTCTATTACATTCTTACCTTTAATTGTCCCAAAAAACTCTTTTAATATCTCTCTATTTCTCTTTCCTATCTCTAATGCTTCTTCCCCTTTTCCAAGATGATTTATTATTGGCTTATCATATTCATCTATTAACAATACTACCTGTGAGTTATATTTCTCTGATAATTTCTCTACTAATTCTTGAAATTTTGACTTTAAAAATTGTGCTGTTAATTCTATCTCTTCTTTTTGCCCAATGTTACATAATTTCTCTATTATTGATCTTTCCAATTTGTCAGGTGTTTCAATATTTATTTCATTAAAATCAAGTACAATTACAGGATATTCTCTCCATTCATAATCTGAATTATATATCCATAAGTCCTTAAATAAATCCTTTTTACCTTTAAAAATACATTCAAGAGTTGAAACAAGAAGAGATTTACCAAATCTTCTGGGACGAGATAGAAAATAGAATTTTGATGTAGTAATTAACTCATATAATAAGTTTGTCTTATCAACATAAATCCTATTTTCTTTGATAATATTTTGAAAAGATGATTCACCAACTGGAAGTTTTTTTAAGTTTCATAGCTTTAATTTACAAAAATAATTTTTATTTTTTTTCAATTCATTTCTTTAATCTTTAATTCTGCAATAGAGTTTTACCCCCCCTGTATTCCCCTTTAGAAGGGGTAGTTCCAGACATATAAACTGACAACTTTAGAGTTCGAGTTAGGAAAGATTTTGTGTATTTTGTTTTTCTTTTAACCTAATTACACTAACTTAGAGATGAGTTGCAAGTATTTTCCAAACTTCTCCGTTTTTGTCTCCATTTTTATTCTAAAATTGGCTCAAACAACAAAAAAACAGGGAGTTACGTTTTTTTGTAACCCCCTGTTTTTTTTCAATCTTATCCCATGGAGCCGAGGGGAATTGAACCCCTGACCTCTTGAATGCCATTCAAGCGCTCTCCCAACTGAGCTACGGCCCCGCGAATTGGTTTATTTTTTTACTTATTTTTGTCCTGGTGTCAATATTTTTTTTACAAAGCCAACTATTGCAGGGATAATGGGGGACTTGGCAAAATCCAGGTATAAACAATTTGAATTATTTTTTTGAAAAAGTATATAACTTCCATAAATCGAAACTCTGGTATTTTAAAAGTAATTAATAAAATATGTTAGAATTATTGAGAATAAAAAAACCTGGCAATTATTGAAGATGCAGAATTGGAATTTTCAAATGGTCTCAATGTAATTACAGGGGAAAGTGGTGCTGGAAAATCCATTATCTTAAAATCCCTGGACTTTTTGCTTGGAGAAAATTTACCGTGGAAAATGGTAAGGTCTGGAAGAGATAGGGCATATGTAGAGGCCATTTTTAGAAATGGGGAAGATGAGATAATAATAAGGAGGGAGATCTTAGAGGAATCGGGAAGGAGCAGGATTTACATAAATGACAAACTCAGCTCAAGAAATAAGGTACTTGAGATCAGGGATAAACTCATAATATATACCAGTCAGCACGAACAACACAAATTGCTAAGGCATGAATACCATACAAGGCTGTTAGATGAATATCTGCCCTTAGGTTTATTACAGAAAAAGGAACACTTGGTAAAAATAATTTCCAGGATCCAGGAAGAACTCTCTGAAATTAAAAGGGAAATATCAGAGATAGAAGCAAAAAAGGAATTCTTAATATACCAGCTAGAGGAAATAAATAGAATATCTCCCACACCTGGAGAGGATAAAATTCTATTAAAAAGGAGAGAAGAGTTAAAAAACAGTGCAAAGTTAGGGGAAAAAATAGAACAAGCAATACAGACAATTGACTCAGAGAATTCATCTCTGTTAGATCAATTGATCACCTTAGCTTCCCTTATAGGGACATATCAATTTTAGACAAACAATTTCAAGAATACTCAGATCCCCTTGAACAGTCCATAGATGCTATAAGGGACTTAGAAGCAAAGCTCAAATCATATCCTATCCACCTGGATAAGATGGCAGAGTTGGAACAAATTGAGGCAAGATTATTTGAAATAGAACAATTAAAAAGAAAGTTAAACAGGTCCTTAGACGATATACTTAAGTTAAAACAAACACTTGAAGAACAGGTTTCTAAAAGGGATGAGTTGGTAATTGAGATAAAAAAAATTGGAAAAAAATTAGAAAAAGCTATTTATCCCAACTATCAGATGTGGTATATCGTGTGAACAATGAAAGGATTAATGAGGCAAAAAAAACTTGAAAAAAAGGTTAAAAAAAGAGCTCACTGAGCTGGGATTTTATAAGGACATTGAAATTAAATTTGAATTTTATCCTTTAAAACTCTTTGGATGTGTAGAAGAAAAAAAGGGCAAGACTGCTCTGGAGTCCAAATCCAGGGCACAGTATACAACCCATTGAGCAAACTGTTTCTGGAGGGGAATTGTCGAGACTCTTTTTGGCAATTATCACCACTGTGGGAGATGAGCTACCAACCCTTATTTTTGATGAAATTGATACTGGTATTGGAGGTTTAACACTAAATAAGGTGGCAATTAAACTGCGGGAATTATCTGAAAAACACCAGGTGATAGTGGTAACACATTGGCCACAAATTGCATGTATGGCCAACAGACATTTTAGGATCCAAAAGGAAATCAAAGGGTCAGAGACAATTAGTAGGTGTAGCTCATTAAAGGAGAGTGAAATCTTTGAAGAAATTTCTAGAATGGCAGGAGGAGGCAGACAAGGTGACGCCCTGGCCTCCCAACTTTTAAAGGAAAAGAGATGAAAAAAAATGCATAAAAACCCATCAAACCGAGATCAAATAACTTGTCTTGACTTAAAGGTATTAGAAGTAGCCCCAGTAGGAGGGGAAGAATTTTTTTATATTAAGGCTTTCTTCCCCTAAATGGAATTACAAAACAGGACAATTTGTCATGTTAAGGCCCCACTCATGGGATATGATCCATACTTGCCCCGGCCCTTTTCAATATCTGATATGGATGATGAAAAATTGGAGATATTTTTTCAGGTTGTGGGCAAAGGGACCAAAAAAACTCAGTCAGCTAAGGCCAGGTGACAAGGTAAAGGTATGGGGTCCGTTGGGCAATGGATTTAAAATAGATAAGTCCCTGCCAATACTCATTCTTGCGGGAGGTATGGGGATTGCTCCTTTCCTTGGACTTATAAAAAAAACATCCAAAACCCGAAAACATTGAAATTATATTTGGCCACAGGAAAGATATATCCTGCTATCCTCTAAAAAAATATCTCAAAAAAAATACTAATCTGGACAATAAGGGACAAGAACCAAAGGGACCTTATGCGACTAAAAAAAAGCCATTCAGATAAAGATAGAAGGGTATTCATCTGAGGGACAGATCTTTGCCTGTGGTCCTCTTCCGTTTCTGAATATGGTGCATACTGTTTGTTCCACAAAAAAAGACACAGCTACAGATTTCCTTAGAAAGACCCATGGCCTGTGGGATTGGTGTGTGTCTTGGGTGTTCAATACCAGGTCCTGGTGACAAAAACTTTCAGGTATGTACCCATGGTCCTGTATTTTATTGCGAAGAACTTACAAATTTCTGTGAACACAGCACATGTTAGCTAAAAAAAGCGGGGTAATTATATGGACTTTTCTGTAACGATTGGAAATCTTGTATTAAAAAAAATCCAATACTCACTGCATCTGGTACATTTGGTTATGGGATTGAATATGAGAGCTTTGGAGACCTTAAAAAAACTTGGTGGTATAGTTGTAAAAGGCCTATCAATAAATCCCAGGCAGGGAAACATAGGGGATAGAATAGCAGAGACACCATGTGGGATGCTAAATTCAATAGGTCTTGAAAATATTGGGATACATGCATTCTTAGACAAAAAAATTGCCCCTTTTGCCCTGGAGGGAAACGCCAATAATCGTAAATTTATATGGTGAAGATATTAAGGAGTTTGAGGAGTTAACCAAGATTGTGTCCCAGAGAAAAGAAATAGCAGCACTGGAGGTAAACATCTCCTGTCCCAATGTAAAACAAGGGGGAATGCAATTTGGGCAGGATGAAAAAAAGTTCTGCAAAGGTATGCGAAACAGTTAAAAAAATTCGCAGGCTCAAAGGTGGTGATAGTAAAACTCAGCCCCAATGTCTCAGATATAAAAAAAATAGCAAAGGCAGTGGAAAGTGCAGGAGCAGACTGTATATCTCTAATTAACACCATCCCAGGCATGGCAGTGGATATATATAAAAGACGACCTAAACTTACAAATGTTATTGGGGGACTATCTGGACCTGCAATAAAGCCCATAGCACTGAGGATGGTCTATGAAGTATCACAGACAGTAGATATTCCAGTAATTGGTATTGGAGGGATATCCACAGTAGAAGATGTATTTGAATTCATACTGGTTGGTGCCCATGCAGTACAGATTGGTTCAGCGAACTTCACCAACCCAGCACTTAGTTTTGAAATCGTGGATGAACTAATCAATATGGGAGAGAGATTAAACATTAACAGCCTAGAAGAGTTCAGGGGGAAATTGATCATATGACCATACAAGGAATGGACGCCATTATTTCTGCAAATGGTTTTTCAATTACCTTAGTTGGGATGTTAACGGTGTTTTTAGGTCTATTCGGGCTTTATGTAATTCTCTCAGAATTACATAAGATAATTTTAATATGGGACAATAGGTCAGGATTATTTACTAACATATTTTTTTTTTAAAAAGAAGACACCCTTCCCTGGTTTTGACCAGATAAAAAAACAACCCGCCTTTAATAATTGAGCAGGCAAAACAACTCTATACCCTATCTAAATTTGTTGGAGAAGAATTTAGCCTCCGCAGGGTATTAGAGCTTGCAAAAAAAAAGGGGGCTGGATATCTCTAAGGACAGTATAAAAGTCCTGATAGAGACAGAAATCATAGTACAAATAGACAGTGACAGGTATTATTGGATTGATAAATAAACCTTGTTTTTAATCTTGGAAATCAATTTTTAGCGGGGGTTTTATGCACCATATACTGGAGTACTTAGCTACAACAGGTTTTGCGTTAATCAATATCAAATATATCCTAATGATATTTGTGGGAATGGTCCTTATCTACCTTGGCATAGCCAAACACTATGAGCCTCTTTTATTGGTGCCAATTGGATTTGGAATCCTTGTTGGAAATGTCCCACATATAGCAGGGGTAAACATATCTGTTTATGAAAAGGGAAGTGTATTAAACTACCTCTACTTTGGCGTAGTAAAGGGTATTTATCCACCACTTATATTCCTTGGAATTGGAGCAATGACAGATTTTTCCACTATGCTGGCAAGGCCCCTTTTAATGCTACTTGGAGCAGCTGCTCAGATGGGAATATTCTTAACCTTTCTAGGTGCCCTATATATCGGCTTTACACCCCAGGAGGCAGCTTCAATTGGTATTATTGGTGGTGCAGATGGACCAACTTCCATATTCTTAACAGCAAAGCTCGCACCACACCTCCTGGGTCCAATATCCATTGCTGCATATTCTTACATGGCTCTAGTCCCTGTTATCCAGCCGCCAATTATGAAACTTTTGACCACCAAAAAAGAAAGACTTATAAGGATGGAGGAGCCACGGGAGGTCTCAAAAAAAAGAAAAGACCATATTCCCAATAGTGGGATTTTTACTAACAACATTCCTGGCACCAGCTTCCCTTCCCCTATTTAGTATGCTATTTTTGGGGAATTTACTAAAAGAAGCAGGGGTAACAGAGAGGCTTGCCCAAACCGCCAGGACTGCATTAATTGACACCGTTACCATAATCTTGGGCTTTACAGTTGGCGCCAGCACCCAGGCAGACTACTTCTTAACCCCCAAATCCATATATATTTTTATGTTAGGGGCACTTGCATTTTCAGTTGCAACCGCATCAGGGGTGTTGTTTGCAAAATTTCTAAATCTGTTTTTAAAAGAAAAGATAAATCCACTTGTGGGGGCAGCAGGTGTGTCAGCAGTCCCTGACTCTGCCAGGGTAGTACAAATGGTTGCAAGGGAAGAAGACAAGACCAATTTTTTTGCTTATGCACGCTATGGCCCCCAATGTTGCAGGAGTAATTGGATCTGCAATAGCTGCAGGAGTCCTCTGGCACTTTATGGTTGCACCTTAAAAATAGATATTTGCTTAATTCCTTAACTCCGATATCTCAAGCTTTGATGAGTCTAGTCTGGGATGGTAGTGCCCCTAGTTAAATCGTGAACCGTGAATCGTGAACTGTAAATTTAAGGTAATAATATAATTGTAAAATTCTATTCTAGTAATTTTAAGGGAATGAAATATGATTCGTTTTTGGAAAAAAAATACAAGAAAAATTTGGTGGATCTGGAGACACAATTAAAGACAATTTAAAAATTCAATACAGGGCATTTTTAGACCTTTTATCAGAAAATGAACATGCCCTTCAACTAATGACAGAGCTTGAAAACAAATACTACAATAAACAACTTATTAGTATTCCATACTTAAAAAGCATGATTCGTAATCTATCCCGGTCTATTAAAAATATAATATTTGATTTGTCAAAAATATCCCAAAAAGATGAATCTGATCTATTGGATATATTTGAAAAGCTTGAACGAAAAGTGCTAAATATTACAAATGGAACAGAGGAATCCCTTTATACACCAATATTGATCCCTTTAAAGGATATTTCCATAAAATTCATTGATAAAGTTGGTAGTAAAATGGCCAATTTAGGTGAAGTGGCAAATAAATGTGGCCTTAATACACCTGATGGATTTGGATTAACGGCTTGTGCCTATACACATTTTTTTGGAATACAACAATTTATCGGAAAAAAAATAGCAGATATTTTGTCTCAAGTAGAGATATCTAATTCCCGTCTATTGCTTAAGGCAGAAGAAAAAAATCAAACAACTCATCAAAAATGCTGAAGTACCATCAGATATTGCACAGGCAATTATGGATGAAAGTAAAAAAATTGGAAAACAAATATAAAGGGCCTATTAGATGGGCGGTTAGAAGTAGTGCCATAGGAGAAGATCTGGAATACTCCTTTGCAGGTCAATTTTCCAGCATATTAAATGTCCCCTCCAATGAGTTACTTGATAAGTACAAGGAAGTGGTATCCAGTAAATACAATAGTCGTAGTATAATGTATCAGAGGATAAAAAAATATACGCTCAGAGGACGTAAATATGAGCGTGGGTTTTTTTGCTAATGGTAGATGCCCTTTGTTCAGGGGTAATTTACACTATTGATCCAGTGCATACAGAAAGGGACGAGATGGTGATTTCTGCTGTATGGGGACTTGGACAATTATTGGTAGAGGGCACTGTCTCTGCTGATACCTATATATTAAAAAGGGTCCCAGATTTCCCTATATGTCGTCAGGAAATTGTGTCTAAAGATATAATGCTAAAGCTCCTTCCACACGGTGGACTTAAACAGGAAGCAGTTCCTCAAACATTAATAAATAGACCATGTTTAAATGAAAAACAACTAAATGAATTGGCAAATGCAGCACTTTTAATAGAGAAACATTTTAAACAACCCCAGGACATTGAATGGGCATTTGATAAAAATGGCAAATTATTCATCCTTCAAACCAGGCCACTTCATTTAACTCAGAAACATACAGTTCAACATAGGCTAGTGAGTGCCCCCATAATCTCAGATAAGGGTCAGCCTGTGGCTACGGGAATAGGAGCAGGTCCAGTATTTAAACCAAAAGACATCCACGACCTTTTTAATTTCCCCCAGGGAGGGGTCCTGGTTTTAAAAAAATTCTTCTCCTCAATATGTGGGGGCATTTCCAAAGGCATCTGCCATTGTTGTGGAAAAAGGTAATTTAACTGATCATATGTCCTCTGTTGTGAGGGAATTTAAAATACCCTGTGTGGTACGGGTAGAAAATATTTGTTCTATACTAAGGGACGGACAAGAAATAACAGTAGATGCATCAAAAGGCATAATATATGAAGGCATAGTTGAAGAGCTATTTGATGCAATGGAAACAGACGTACTACCTGTGGAGATAAATATTAGAGAAACTGAGTCCTATAACATATTAAAAAAAAATATCAAAATTTATTTTCCCTTTGTATCTAACAGATCCCAGGACACAGGAATTTAAACCAGGTGGATGCCGCACATGGCACGACATAATTCGCTTTTGCCATGAGGCGGCTTTAAATGAAATGTTCCAATTAAGAGAACATACTGGATTGGAAAATGTAAAGAACATATATAGGGTAAAAACTGATCTTCCATTTAATTTATACGTACTTGATCTCTTTGAATCTGTAGTTTCAGTTGATGACTCTAAACAAATAGAACCTGGTTCCAGTATTATTGAACCTGAAGTTATTAATTGTGTTCCTTTTAAGGCCCTATGGAAAGGGATGGTTGTCCCAAAAACTTATTGGAACGGACCAGCATCAAGAAAGAGCCATGTATCCGGCTTTATGGCAGCTATTATACGAACCCCTTCTCTGGAGCAAATCCAATATGACACAAGGAGTTTTGCAGTAGTTACCCATGAATATCTTAATCTAAGTCTTTGTCTTGGTTATCACTATGTAACTTTAGATTCATATATCTCACATGATCCCTATTTAAATCATGTTTCTTTTTCTTTTAAAGGTGGAGCTGCTGATAGACGGAGGCGTGAGCTTAGAATAAAGCTCATAAATACTATATTAAAAGAAATAGGATTTAAGACAATAACAAAAGGAGATTTTTTAAAGGCCAGACTAAAGGGAGAAGATAAAAAAAACCTGTAAAGATTCTCTATTCAAGGTTGGAGTACTATTGGGACTTACAAGGTTACTTGACATTGCCCTAAACGATACAATGTCTCTGAAGCAATATAAAAAAAGAATTTTATGATATGATAGCACAGGGAGAAGCTTAACCTAAATTTATTAAAGTGATAAATTGTATAAAAAAATACTAGTTGTAAATAACTGTTACATTATTCTCCTTGGAAATAACATGAAAATTAATTTCAATTATAACCTATCAAGAATGGATTTTACCTGTTTTTTTGTTTTTTTTATAATTTCCTCTTCCCCTTTTACGTATCTATTTTCCATTAAGATTCTTCCATTACAAATAGTGGTGGTGACAACATCTCCATTTGAAGAATACACCAAATTGGAAACCAGGTTATGACATGGCACCATTTGCGGATGATTTAAATCTATTAAAACGCAGTCAGCCAATTTACCCTCAAGTATCTCTCCTGCATCTATTCCAAAAATCCTGGCTCCATTTATAGTTGCACATCTAAATATATCTTCACTGTTACCTGACGAGGGGTTATTTGAGGCCATCTTCGCCCTTAAGGCTGCTATTTTCATCTCTTCTAGCATATCCAGATTATTATTAGATGCACAACCATCTGTACCCATTCCAACCATCACACCCTTACCTATTATGTCATCAAACCTAAAAGACCCTGACGTAAGCTTCATATTTGATGCTGGAACATGGGCTATCTTTACATTCCTATTTTTCAAAATTTCAATTTCCTGATCATCCACCCAAATAACATGGGCAAGGATACATCTCTCATTTAAAAAAACCAATGTCTTCCAGATATCTAACAGGGGTAGTCCCCCTTATCTTAAGGCAATCCTCCATTTCCTTTTTGGTCTCAGCAACGTGGATATTTATAAAAAGATCCCTCTCCCTGGCAAAATCCCTTATCCATTTGAGAGACTCCTTTGACACTGTATAAATTGCATGGGGACCCATTATAAATTTTATCCTTGATGAGACCCTGGGGGAGAATCAAAAAAATTCCCTGTTCCTCTTTTGAAAATACTCCCCCTTCTTGGGATCTTCAAAGTCAACATATGCAGAAGACAGAGCTGCCCTGATCCCCATCTCATCAACTGCCTGGGCAATGGCATCAACATGCCAATACATATCACAAAAAAAAGGTAGTACCTGTTTTAATCATCTCAAGACAAGCCAACTTTGTGCCAATATACACGTCCTCTGGAGTCAATTTCCTTTCAAATGGCCATATGTAATTACTTAGCCAGGTGTGAAGGTCCATATCATCTGCATACCCCCGAAGAAGGGTCATTGCAGCATGGGTATGCACATTGAAAAATGAAGGGATTATTGCCCTGTCCTTTCCTGAAATCACATAATCGGCCTTAACATCCAGGGATTTCCCTATCTTTTTAAATACTTCTCCTTCAATGTATACGTCTTTTTCTTCACCATCTAAAAGGACTTGTTTTATTAAGATACTCACCTTGTAAAGGCTCCTTATTAGTAAAAAAAATATTTATTTAACTATAAAAACAGGCACCTTAGACAGTTTAATGACCTTTTCACCAACTGAACCAAATAAAAATTCCCCTATATCCTTTTTATTTTTTTGCTCCAATTACCACCATGTCCGCCCCAATTTCATTAATATAGGCTAAAATCTCTTTTGCAGGATCTCCTGATTTTATTTTAAATTCAACATCTTTCCCTGCAAATCTTTCTTAATTATCTCCCTGGCCTTTTCATTTGCCTGGATATCATCTCTTTTTCATATTCTTCCCTATAGCTTTTAGGCACCGAGAACTGCTCAATTACGTCCAGGGAATGCACAACATATATAAGATGTATCTTGGCATTTAAACAACTGGTTAAGGTCTTCACATAATCTAAGACTTTAGGAGTTAAAGGACCAAAGTCAATTGCACACAAAATTTTCTCTAGCTTTGCCATAATCTCACCTCACCTTTTTTTGAATACAAAATGTTTTTTACAAATTGTCTTTATTACACTTTGACTAACCAGGTGAATAAAATTATAATTAATTCACACTGGGAGAATTTATACAGAACTATTTTAGGGAAGTAAAGGAAATCATATCCCAATAAAAAGGAGGATTTTTATGGATATCTCACAAAAATACTTAGAAATAGAGGAATGCAGAATCCACACACTCTCTGCCAACCCAGATTCTGATAAATCCATAGTGCTTCTCCATGGAGCCAAGTTTAAGGCCCAGACATGGAAGGAGTTAGGTACCATTGAAACCCTTGCCACTGCAGGTTACAGGGTGATGGCAGTTGATATGCCTGGATTTGGGAACTCACCCTACTGTATAATGGAACAAATAGATGTATTATATAATGTCATAAAACAAGAAGGTATTGAATCGCCAGTTGTACTAGGACCTTCTATGGGTGGTAGAATAACCCTCAATTTTTATTTTAAATACAAAGACATACCCAAAGGTCTAATACTTGTTGGTACTGTTGGAGTTGAGGAAAATGCCCATCGTTTAAAAGAACTTACAGTACCCACATTGATTATTTGGGGAGAAAAGGACGACCTGGCACCAATAAAATACGCCCACTTCTTAAAACAAAATATTCCCAATTCCAGACTAGTGGTAATAAAAGACGGCCCTCATCCATGTTATTTAAAAGATCCCCATACATTTCATAGGGAAATAATTAATTTTCTTTCGGAGGTATTTTAATGGGCAAGATAAAAAAAATTGACAGACCAGGAAGGCATGATACTTATAAAAGTGGCACGAAAAGCCATAGAAGAAAAATTGTTTGGAAAGTCCAGCCAGGCCATTTTGGAAGAAGATTTAAATAAAGAAATATTTCAAGAAAAAAAGGGGAGTTTTTGTAACTCTAAACAAAAGGGGAAATCTTAGAGGATGTATCGGCCATATCCAGCCAATTTTACCCCTAATTCAAGGAGTAAAAGAAAATGCAATAAATGCAGCATTCAATGACCCAAGGTTTCCCCCTCTATCCCAAAGGGAATATCCAGATATAAGGATAGAAGTATCGGTACTCACAAACCCAACTCCCTTAAATTTTAACGACCCAAAAGACCTTCTTGATAAGCTTGTACCAAACAAGCATGGAGTTATTTTAAAAAAAAGGATTTTACCAGTCCACTTTCCTGCCTCAAGTATGGAAGCAGCTACCAGATAAAAAAAGAGTTTTTGACCCACTTATCCATGAAGGCAGGCCTCTCACCCACTGAGTGGATGGACCCTAATATAGAGGTGTACACTTACGAGGTACAGGCCTTTGAAGAGGAATAAAAATCAAGCCGGGAATGGGATTTGAACCCACGACCTGCTGATTACGAATCAGCTGCTCTACCACTGAGCTATCCCGGCGTGTTAAGATTTTCTAAAAAAATTTAGGTCAAAATGTAAAGAAGGTAGTTATCAATTTTGTCACCCAAAACATAAAAAAAGTAAAACTATTTCCCATAACAAATCCTTATCTGCAGTTGAAAAACAAATCCAACTAAAGTAGGTGTATCCATGATAAGTGAATAGAAATGTTAAATAAAAAGGAGGGATACACCCCATGACAACTTTACCTGAGTACCCCATCTTAGACGCAACATCCATATCCCAGCTCATAAAAAAACGGGGAGATAAAAGCAGAGGAAGTATTGGATGAAGCCATAAGTAGGGCGGAAAAAATAAATCCCAAGATCAATGCAATAATTTGTCCACTCTATGAAAAGGCAAAAATTTTTTTTAGAGCATCAGTCAAAGGAGTCCCCTTTTTATGGGGTACCCTTTCTTTTAAAAGACCTTTTGTCCCATTTAAAAGACACCAAAATGACCAGTGGATCTGCCCTATTAAAAGACTACACCTCCAAGTTTGATAGTGAAGTAGTAATAAGATATAAAAAGTGCGGATTCGTAATCATGGGAAAGACCAATACCCCTGAATTTGGTCTCATGGGAGTGACAGAGCCTGATCTCTTTGGCCCCAGTAAAAATCCATGGGATCTAAAACTCACAACAGGTGGATCCAGTGGAGGGTCTGCGGCCGCAGTTGCAGCAAGGATTGTCCCAATTGCTGGGGGTGGAGATGGTGGAGGATCCCTTAGGATACCTTCATCCTGCTGTGGAATTTTTGGTTTTAAACCATCTCGGGGCAGGGTCCCCCATGGACCAGAATTTGGACAGGTGTGGGAAGGAGCAGTTTCAGAGCATGTGTTAACTATTTCTGTTAGAGATTCTGCAAAGGTGCTGGACCTTATCTCTGGACCAGATAAGGGGGCCATGTATTGGCTACCACAGCCAGAGGAGCCATTTAGCAAAGCCTGTAAAAAAAGACCCTGGCAAACTTAAAATAGGCTTTTTTTACAAAATCACCTGTAGGTGGATCCGTGCACCATGAATGTGTAAACGCGGTAAAGACATCAGCCAGATACTTGAGGACTTAGGCCACATTGTAGAGGAGGTAGAGATACCCTATGATGGTGAGCTGGTTGCTGACTGCTATTTTAACCTCTACTTTGGTCAGGTAAACGCACTAATGAGATTATTAAAAGAAATAATGGGCAGGGTGGATAAATACAAAGTTGAAGTGGAAACCTGGATGCTTCACCTCCTTGGAGAAAGGACAAGCGCTGGAGAATATGCCGCATCCTTAATAAAATGGAATATATTATCCAGACAAATGGCTAAATTCCACGAAAAGTATGATGTACTAATGACCCCAACAATTGCAACTCTACCACCCAAAATAGGACATACCAGGCCCATGGCGCAGAAAAATTATTCCTGGAATTTTTAAGAAAAACCAATTTGAGATTTCTCGCAAACCCAAAGCTGGCAAAAAAAAATTTCCATAAAAAGATTCGCTGAAATGCCATTTACTCAAATAGCAAATCTCACTGGCCAGCCAGCAATGTCTGTTCCCCTATATTGGACCAGAAAAAAATATTCCCTGCGGAGTACAATTTATTGCTCCCATTGGAGAAGACTCAACCTTGTTTAGTCTTGCAGGCCAGTTGGAAAGAGCCAAAAATTGGCAAAAAAAAGATGCCACCACTGGTGGAGAACTTATAGCAGCTCCTTGCCCAGGGCTTTGTATTCACTATTTTCTGGTTCTAATTCTAATGCCTTTTTTTATTGAAGCCCTGGCCTTATCTATCTTTTCCCATTCTCTGTATAATTTTGCCAGATTATAATAGATATTTCCATGTTCCCCAAATATTTTCAGGGTATTTTTATAGCATCCTTCAGCAGCAGGATAATTTTTTTAAATACCTGTAAGAATTTATAAGAAGTCTATATGCATCCATGTTTTTGGGGTCCTTTTTTTAGGGCATCTTTACAAAATTGGATGGTTTTATCATAATCTTTTGCATTATAAAATCTCTTGGCCATGTCCACAAAAACTGAAGGCCTCTCCCCAAACTCTGAGATGATTTTTTTTATAACACCTGCAGCATCCATGTAATTCTTTTTCATCAGATATTCCTGAAGGAGATCTAGCAGCCTCTTTCTCTTTTCTTCTGTTTTCAAATTATCACTGGACTTTTCCTTTTTTTCCCTCTTGGATTTCGTTTATGATTCTCTTTATTGTGGATACTAATGCCTGGAGCAGTATTCTCTCACTCCCCTTTGTATAACCAAAATCTACTGGCAAGTACTCGGCTATCTCGGGAATTGTCCTTATTATCTGAACAAGCTCTGCCAACTGATATTCAATCTCAATTTTATCCTTCCCATATATTTTTGAATTTATAAATAATTTTATGCCCTCACACACAGCCATAATGCCCTTTACTATCTCTTTTTTATTTAAATAGGCCTTTCCCCGTCCAAGTATTTTTGATTTCAAATGAGGGGGATATATTAATAGCCATTTGACTCTCCTGCAAATATCTTTTATAGAATGAACATTCGCAAAATAAAAAAAACATAGTAAATTTAAACTCTATTGTCTAGCCAAACAAAAAAATAAGGAGATGGATATGAGTGAGCTTAGGGCATACACCACAACTCAAGCAGCAACAAATGTCTTTTTAAGAGGGGTGTACTTGTGGATGAGTATTGGATTGATGATAACAGCTTATATTTCGTATCTGATCTCATCAAGCCCCACCTTAATTTCAATCTTTTTACAAAACCAGCTATTATTTATAGGGATAATAATTGGAGAGATTGTATTAGTTGTGACAATCAGTGGTGCAATATCAAGGCTTTCTGCAAGCATGGCAACTATACTATTCATTGTCTACAGTGGCCTAAATGGAATAACCCTATCCACAATATTTCTAATATACACAAAGGCTTCTATAATGAAGACCTTTTTTTGTTTGTAGTGGAATGTTCGGGGCCATGTCTATCTATGGGTATACCACTTCTAAGGATTTGACCTCCTGGAGAAGCTTTTTATTCATGGGACTAATCGGTGTTATAATTGCCTCTGTAGTGAATATGTTTTTCCATTCAACCCAAATGGAATTTGTAATTAGTGTAATAGGTATCCTGGTCTTTATTGGTCTTACTGCCTATGATACCCAAAAATTAAAACAAATGGGACAAAATGCTCCCTTGGATAAAAAATCTACCTTACAAAAAGGGACCATCCTTGGGGCACTTACCCTGTATCTTGATTTTATAAATTTGTTTCTTTTACTGCTTAGATTTTTTTGGAAGTGGTAGAGACTAATCCTTTATATGAAAAAAAATATTAAAGCCCTTCTCACGGATATACCAGTTTGGTATGTCCGTGAGAAACAGATTGTATTCATCTAATTTAATTAGACAAATAAACCCGCCTGTTTTTACTATCTCAATTGGGAATATAAGCTGGGGTGGTACTGGAAAGACCCCTTTGTGTGAATTCTTATTAAACTTTTTTTCACAAACAAGGAATTAATCCTCTGTTGCTTACCAGGGGATATAGGGGAAAGCCTCCCAGGTACCCCTACCTTGTAAAAGGGTCTGATCCAGTATGTTTTACTGGAGATGAACCCATTATGCTAAAAAAAGCTATGTCCCTTTGCCAATATTATTGTGGACCCCATAAGAGAGAGGGGAATTTTTTTTTGCCTGGAAAAAAATTTAAGCCTGACATTGCAATCTTAGATGATGGATTTCAGTATATAAAACTAAAAAGACACCTGAATGTTATTTTATTTTCCATAGAAGATTTAACCAAAAATTGGAATAAAATAATCCCCTATGGAACATGGAGAGAAAGGGCAAATTCAATTTACAGGCAGATATTCTAATGGTGAACATAACAGGCCAAGAAAAAGATAAAATTATAAAGTTTTCACAAAAGAAACTGGAACATTTTAAAAAGCCTATTTTTTTTCTTTGAAACCAAGATAACATCAATAACTGACATTGAGTATTTTAAAAACAATAAAAAGGAGATCCCCACAAGATATATTTTATTTGCTGGTATAGGCAATCCTGACAAGGTGTACAAAAGTGCCAATGACTATATTGGATTTCCTCCAATTAAATTTATCAAATACCCAGACCACTACAAATATACAAAAAAAAGACATTTTTTTTTTCTTAAAACATTGGCAAAAAAAGTATAAATCCAGCTTAATAACCACACAAAAAGACGCAGTTAAATTGACAAAATTTTCAGATAGAGAAATTTATGCATTGAAATTAAAGACTGAAATCTATCCTGGACCATATACTGAAAAGAGTTTTGAAGAAACAGTAACAGAATCATTCTTTAAATACAAATCTTCTCATTGAAACATTGGAGACCAACCCAAGGAGAGAAAAATTGATTATAAGGAGGATCCTCCATAACTCAAAAAAGGAAGGGGAATCCCCACAACTGGCAATATTCCCAATACCATGCCCATATTAATAAAAAAATTGCCAGAAAAAAATAGAAAAATATACCAACTACAATATATGCCCCAAAGCTATCCTTGGCTTGCTCAATAACCCTGGATAGTTGATATAAAAACAAACAACATAATATGAGGAGCCCCACACACCCTACAAACCCCCACTCCTCTGCATATACAGCAAATACAAAGTCTGTGTGTTTTTCTGGCAAAAATCTGAGCTTACTCTGGGTGCCTTCCAAAAAAACCCTTGCCCCAGAACCCACCAGAACCAACAGCGATTTTAGATTGTCTAATATTATATGCCTTACTATTTTTATATTTGTCAGGATTAAAAAGCACCCTTATCCTATCTTTCTGGTAATCATGCATGTGATTCCAGACAAATGGAGCAAGCAAGGGCACAATTATTAAAATGGATATCAAAATCCTCTTCTTTATGCCATAAAACAACATCATCCCACCTACTAAAAGCAATATATTTATCCCTGAACCCAGATCTGGCTGTTTTACAATGAGTAACACAGGTATTCCCATGACAAAACCAATCTTTATACAGTCTTTAAGGTCCAATGGTCCAACATGTTCTGAGAGATAGTTTGCAGTCCACAATATACAACTTAGTTTCACCAACTCAGTTGGTTGAAAATTAAAAAAATCCAAGGTCCAGCCACCGGGTTGCCCCATAATTTGTTTTACCAATAATCAAAACCAGGACCAGTAAAATTACGGACACTCCATATAAAGGCAACACCACTTGTTTAAATTTTCTATAGTCAAAGGTCAAAAAAAAGTATAAATCCTATACACCCAATTCCTCCCCAGGCAAGCTGCTTCTTAAAATAGGGTATTAATTTTACTCCAGACTCTACCTTTAGGGTACTTGCAGAATATAGGTTTATTACCCCTATTGAGAAGAGTAAAAAAAATAATAGCCACTAAAGTCCAATTAAAGTGAGAAAAAAAATCTCCTATCTATTGCAATCATAGACTGCTCCATTAATTTCTGTGTTCATACTCTTTGGAAAACAAATACCTGATGACATCTCTTACAATTGGACCTGCACCAGACGCCCCATGACCTCCATGTTCAACTATGCACACTACCACATAAGTCTTTTTGCCCTTGCTGGCAAAAGACGCCATCCATGCGTGATCCCGTCTCTTATAAGGTATATCCTCAACATCTTTTTCTCTTTCCTCTTCAGACTTAATTGACACCACCTGGGCAGTTCCAGTCTTGGCACCAATTCTTATTCCCTTGGTCTTCAATATATTTGCTGTGCCATGTTTTTCCTCTACAGTGGCAACCATTATTTTCTTTAACCTATCCAAATTTCTTTTTCTAACAGGCAATTTTCCAGAGATAATTATTGGCTCACCCATGGTGATCCTTGGCCTTATAAGCTTTCCTCCATTAACTATAGCACTAATTAACCTTGCTATTTGAATAGGGGTTGTCAAAATAAAGCCCTGACCAATTGAGACATTCAGAGTTTCTCCTTTTTGCCAGGGTGCGTGGAATCTCCTGAGTTTCCATTTCCTTGTGGGAATAAAACCAGATATTTCGCCAATCAATTTTATCCCGGTCTTTTGCCCAAGTCCACACCCTTTTGCAAATTGAGATATTTCATCAATTCCTAAAGATTCTCCTAGCTTATAAAAATATACATCGCAAGATTGCTTTAAGGCCTCCTTAAAGTTTAACCATCCATGTCCTTCTTTTTTTCCAGCACCTAAACACCCTGTTCCCAAGTTTGTAAAATCCTGGACAATACTCCATGTGTCTCTGGATATTTGGAATCTTTTCCATGGCCAACATTCCCATAACCAATTTAAAAACAGAACCAGGAGGATATGCAGAGGAAATAGCCCTATTTTGAAGTGGATGTAATTTATTTTTGATTAATTTAATCCATTCTTTTTTTGAAATCCCGTGGGATAGACGGGTACTATCATAACTGGGGACACTAACCAATGCCAATACATCCCCTGAGGTTGGTTCCATAACCACACAGGCCCCTGCCTTATCCTTCATTTTGCTGAAAATAAAACTTTCTAAACTAAAATCCAAAGCAAGTTTTAGGGTCTGACCCTGTTTTCCTTTGTCTATAATTTTTTTCTGATAAAGTCCTACCCCAGGCATCAACCTCCAATTTCTTTTTTTCCCTTAACCCCTCTAAGTTCTGTCTCAAATACCCTCTCAACACCTGCCTTACCCACAATATCCCCAGGTTTTAGATATGAAAATCTCTTTAGATCATCTTCAGAAGGTTCCCCTACATAGCCAAGTACATGAGCGCCTACCTCTCCATAAGGATAAACCCTTGTGGGATAAGGAATAATTACTACACCTGGAAGCTCATTCAACCTAACTTCAATTTTACATATATCTTCAAATGAGAGGTCTCTTAATATAATAATTGGATTAAAGGGTTTTATACCCTTTTTTTTCCCAACATCAAATCTCTCAAGTAACTCACCTAAGTCTTTATTTAAACTATAAGAAACCTCTTTAATAGAGGCTTCACATTTTTTTTCCCTTATAACAATCTTCTCTAATTATCCCTATTGCATAGGCTGGCAGATTCTGTGCAACTATACGATCTTTTCTATCTAATATTATCCCCCTTGGTACATAGATATCCTCAAATCTAATTCTATTTTTTTTTGATAAAATATAGTAATATTGCCCTTTAAAAATTTGTAAGTGCCACAGTCTAATGGTTATGGTCAAAAATAATATAAATATACATACGTAAATTAACTTAATCCTTCCAGAGACGATACTTTCTCCATTTTTAGCAGGCATTAATACTATTGCTCCACACCTTATAGATCTTGATATTCACATCATAATATTTATGTAGTACCAAAAAAATCTTTTTTTTTCAAAGAAATATTTATTATATAGAAATGAATAAGACCACCAAAAAAAAAGGGAAAAAAAACAAATTCTTCAAATCAGTTGCAAACAATACATGTATATCAATATAAATATCTGACATCTCTGAAATTATAACAATAGATATATGATAAAGTACAACAAAAATAAATGAAAGAATAATCACAAATAAAAAAACTATCAGATTTTAAAAAATTCCTTTAGCCAAAAATAAAAAAAAGCTCACTCCCAGGTAGTATAGAAGTATAGCCCCAAAGGGCAAGTCTGAATATCCCTCTAGAATTAATATCCATAGACATCCAAAAAAAGATAGCCTTAACATGGTTTTGTCTTTGAAAAAAATAAAACCATTGCCGCAAGATATGGATCCACATGAAAATAACACCTAAAAAAATACACCAACGCTTGAGATTAAGCACCACCACAACAAGTCTCTCATTTTTTTAAACTTTTTTTCCTGTGGCTTACCTGATATTTGCATTTTTGATTTTTTAATTACCAGTACTTCTTCTATTTGGGATAGGTGTGCACAGGGCTTTATACGTACTTTTTTTAAAGAGAGAGGTGGGATCTTTTTTTTATAGACACAACAATACCTACAGGAATTCCCTTGGGGAAAATGCCCCCAAGACCAGACGTAACAAACTCTTCATTGGTGTCCAGGGGGGCTGTAATTGGAATGTATTTTACCTCCAATTCTTCTGCTGACCCAAGACCCTGGCTATGCCTTTTATTCTGTGAATGGTTGAAATAACTGGTATTCTAGAGTTAGTATCAGATATGAGGAGCACAGTGGAAAAATTAAAAGATGTCTTTAAGACTCGACCAATCAGACCCCTTGGCACAATTACTGGAAGGTCTTTGACTATCCCCTGCCTTTCTCCAGAATCTATTAAAATACAATTTAAAAATTCTGATTCATTATTTTTATATAAAAGTACCCTTGCACCAACAAATTCCCAATTTTTAATTGGGTTAAAATTAAGTAGTTTTCTAATCCTATCCCATTCCCGTACCTTTATCTTTAAGGAAATATTTTCCAGCTCTAGCTCTTTATTTTTTTTTATCAATATCTTATTTTCTTCTCTCACCCTTCGAAGATCTATGTAATCCATCCACACATTTTTGATCTCTCTTTGTAAAAACTTTCCTGGTGTAAGGACCAATCCAACAATGTTTAAGCCCATCTCATGGGAGATCCAATCTAATTTATGTGTCTTTACATTCCAAGTAAATAAACCAAGATATATTAAGACTAATAAAACAATCCATTTCATTAAGGTCTTTATATTCTTCATAAATATCTTTTACACATACCCCATATAGTACTCTTAAATCTAGTCTATTGTTACTTCTTTTAGTATATCTAAATTATCTAAAACCATGCCAGATCCCATAACTACTGCAGTCAGAGGATCATCTACAATTGTTATGGGGAGTTCAGTCTCTTCCATAAGCAGTTTATTTAGCCCTTTTAAAAGGCTCCGCCACCTGTTAACACAATCCCCCTGTCCACAATATCAGCAGCAAGTTCTGGAGGTGTCTGCTCTAATGTTATCCTAACAGCCTGAACTATTGTATTTACCTCTTCTAAAATGGCTTCGCGAATCTCAGGGGCTGAGACTTCAACCTGTTGAGGAATCCCAGAAACTAAGTCCCTACCTTTAACAATCATTTTTTTCAGAATCATATTGCCCTGGATATGCGGAACCAATCTGTTTTTTTTATCCTCTCGGCTATTCCAAGGCCAATCAACATATTGTATTTCCTCTTAATGTAGTGGAGTATAGCCTCATCCATCTTATCTCCCCCAACCCGCACAGACTTGCTGTATACAATCCCTGCAAGAGATATAACTGCTACCTCTGTTGTACCTCCCCCAATATCCACCACCATATTTGCTGTTGGTTCAGTAATGGGAAGCTTTGCTCCTATGGCAGCTGCCATGGGCTCTTCAATTAAATACACCTCCCTGGCACCAGCACTTTGCGCAGATTCTTTTACTGCCTCATCTCCACCTGGGTAATACCTGTGGGAACGCAAATCACTATCCGAGGTCTTACCAGTCTCCTGCTATTGTGGACCTGGGAGATAAAATATCTAAGCATTGCCTCTGTTATTTCAAAATCAGCAATAACTCCATCTTTCATAGGTCTTATGGCAACGATATTTCCTGGAGTCCTTCCCAGCATTCTCTTTGCCTCATCACCAACTGCAACAACCTTGTTGTTTCCCTTTTTGTCCTTTTTTACAGCAACTACTGAAGGTTCGTTGACAACTACTCCCTTTCCCTTTACATAGACAAGGGTATTGGCAGTACCTAAATCAATTGCAAGGTCGTTTGAAAAAAATACCTAAAATTTTGTCAATTATTCTGTTCATAACTAAGTTCTCTCTAAGTAATTTATTTTTTATGAAGAAAACAGAAACCTTATTTTTCCCGCCCTTAAAAATTGAACTAATAACAGAAAAAAAATCTTATTTTAAAGATAGTACTATCAAAGATTAACTACCACCCAATTTAACCCCATCTATAGAATCAGATATTGGCAAAGGGGCCCTTGATTTTTTTTACTAAATACTTCATCCAAAAAAAACACCCCAAAAACCTGCCACCCTTAAATTGGGATATAGTAACCCCCTTTCAAAAAAAGGGTTTATATAACACTATTTAAAAACACAAGATTCGGACAATCAATATCATATCAAAAACTTGCACAATTAATTGATTTGAAAAAGGGGCAAAGGGCAGTTGGCGGTGCATTAAACAAAAACCCCTGGCCCATTATAATCCCATGTCATAGGGTACTTAAAAAGAACAACCAGATAGGAGGATTTTCATCTGGTATAAAAATAAAACAGATATTACTCTCTCATGAACAAATTGGTTTTATCAAATAAATCAATCTAATTCATCTGGTCCGTCTAAAATCCCCACTATGGAGATTCCAGTCTCATTTGCCAGTGAAATCGCCCTTTCCTTTTCAAAAAAAAGACTCCTCTCAGCTTCTATAACAAGTACAGTGGCCCCTGCTTCCTTCATCACTTCAATGGTCTTTAAACCCACACTGGGTTGATCAACCACAGGGCTCTGATTGGGTTTAAAAATCTTTATTACCACTAATCCTTCTCTTACTAAAGAACCTGCCCTGAGTATTGTGTTGTTTGTCCCCTCCATAGCCTCTACTGCCACTACCATCTTATCTTTTACCACTATTGTCTGCCCAATGTCCATCTCTCCAAGCCTCTTTGCAATGGGCCAACCATATTTTATATCTTTTACTTCCCTTTTATTTGGCCTTCTCTTTGTCAATATTCCCTTAGGGGCCATAAGAGAAGGAACATATTTTGTAGGAGAAATCACAGCAAAACCTTCACCTGAAAGCTCATCTACCACTGCCTCTAAAAGGGCATTGTCTGAATGGGATTTAAGTTTTAAGAGTAATTTCGCTGCCCGAAAATCAGGTCTAATATTTAATGCCTTGGGTTTATTCACAGCACCTGCAAATACTATTTCATCCACTGCATTTTTTTTAAAAAAAATTTATTAACTTTCCCAGCTGCCCCAAATGTATCCATAAGATATTTTCAGTGAGTGCAGATATCTCCTCCCTTGTGTGTCCTTTTATTGCAACCACACAAGGCTCCTTCCCCAGGTCCTTTATACCCTGGGTCACCAAAAAAAGGAAATTCTCCTTCTCCTGCAATAACACCAATTTTATTAGACATAGAGCTACTTTATTTTTTTCACCGGGGGAACCACCCCTCTTTCACTTTTTTTTTACAAAATTTATCATCTCCATGACCTTGTCATCTTCTCCAAATTCCAGTTGAATCTTTTCAATGGCTTCTTCTTGTCTCAACCCTTCTCTCCAAAGTATCTTATATGCCTTTTTTAGTCTTTTTATATCTTCAGAAGAAAAACCTCTTCTCCGAAGTCCAACTAAATTGAGCCCGCGCATACTCCCCCTTTCACCTGCAATAAGTGTATAAGGAGGTACGTCCTGGGCAACCCCTGTCATGCCGCCAATATATGCGTATTTACCAATTCTAACAAATTGATGAACCGCTGTGAGCCCTCCCAATATGGCACCATCTTCTATTATAACGTGCCCAGCCAATGAAGCTGCATTGGCCATTATTACCTCATCACCAAGGATACAATCATGGGCCACATGGCATATGCCATAATAAGACACCTTGAACCAATCTTTGTTACTCCTCCACCCTCTTCTGTTCCCCTATTTAGGGTCACATATTCTCTTATGCAGTTATCATCACCTATAATTAAATAGCTCTTTTCTCCTTTAAACTTCAAGTCTTGGGGAGGACCTCCAATGCATGCATATGAATGAATGTGATTATTTTTTCCAATTTTGGTATATTTCTTGATTTGGGCAAAGGGTTCTATCCTGCAGCATCACCAATTTCCACTTCTCCTTCAACAACTACGTATGGTCCAATGTATACACCTTGACCAATGTCTGCTCCTGCATCCACAACTGCTGTTTTATGGATCTCTGTTGCCATTTACACCTCCCTGTGAACTAGGGCCGCTGTGAGAATACCATCAGTTGTTAATGTATCCCCAACCCATGCCTCTGCTTTCATCTTCCATATATTTAATTTGTGCTTTATATAAAATGCCTTTAAAATAAGCTGGTCCCCTGGGTACACTGGTCTTCTAAATCTCACCTTTTCTATACCACTAAACAAAAATATCTTTCCTTCTGGAACATTATCCATGCTGTTTATAGTTAAGATTCCTCCTGTTTGGGCCATTGCCTCTACTATAAGTACCCCTGGCATAACAGGGTAGTCTGGAAAATGTCCCTGAAAATATGGTTCATTTATTGTCACATTCTTAACTGCCACCAAAGATTTGCCCTTTTCAAACTCAATTACCCTATCTACTAATAAAAAGGGGAACCTATGGGGCAGTAGATCCATAATTTTCCTTATATCCATAAATGATTTTCCCATAACTTACCTGTCCTGTTCCTTTTTTTACCTGTTTTTCCAATGATTCTATCTTATTCCTTAAATATCGAATTTCCTTATACATATCTGGAAGTTTCTGGATAGTGGAACATGTCCTTAAAAACCTTGTATGTTCCATAATAGGTGCTCCACTATAAATCCCCTTCTTTTTTTATGTCCTTTGAAACCCCAGATTTAGCGCCAATAATAACTCCATCTGTGATATTTACGTGGCCAACAATACCCACTTGTCCTGCAAGTATCACATTGTTACCAATGGTTGTTGATCCAGCAATCCCCACCTGGGCAACTATAACAGAGTTTGCACCCACTTTCACATTATGGCCAATCTGTACCTGATTATCTATTTTAGTCCCTCTGCCTACTTTTGTCTCTCCCAAAGCTGCCCTGTCAATAGTTGAGTTGGCTCCCACCTCCACATCATCTTCAATTACTACTTTGCCAATTTGTGGGAATTTCTCCCTGCCTTCATCACCCAAGGCAAATCCAAAACCATCTGCTCCTATTACAACACCTGGATGTAAAATTACCCTATTTCCTATTTCACACCCACCCATTATTACAACATTGGGGTAAATGATACATTCTTCGCCAATTGAAACGTCTTCACCTATATAGACCCCGGGAAAAATTTTAGTGCTTTTGCCAATTCTAGCCCTGGGACCAATGTATACATAAGGATATATGGTAACCCCTTCCCCAACTACAGCATCCTCATGGACATAAGAGAATTCGCTGATTCCATGAAACTCTCCCTGCTCCTTTGCAAACAGGGATACAACCTTTGCAAAGTCCAGATAAGGATTGTCACTTATAATACTATTTTTGACACTATCTTTGTAACTATGGTCCACAATAACAGCACCAGCCTGGTAGATTTGAGATATTTTGCATATTTTGGATTGGCCAAAAAAAGAAATCTCCCATTCCCTGGCATCCATCAAGGTGTTGCAACCCAAAATTTCCACATCTTCGCCAATAAATTCCCTTTTTAAGAGGGCAGCCAGCTGGCTAAGTCTGTATTTCATAAAAGCGCCCCTATAAAATCTATTTTCTGCTTATTCCTCTAACTCCGAAGTCTCAAGCTTTTGATGTGTCTGTGTATGTTATCTGTGTCTGTGGGTGTCTAAAGTTCAAAGTTCAAGGTTCAACGTTTTAGTACTCTTCATCCTTCTTTGCTGTGATCTGTCTCTGTGGTCTGTAACTTCCATACACACACATACACTCACACTTTCACATACAACCTTCGCCCTTCTACCTTCTACCTTTCACTATTCACTAATCACTAATCACTTGATCCATAACCCAATCAATAAACAGAGCTAAAGAAATAGGCATAATCTATTTTTTTCCTGGCCCTCCAGGCCTGATTAAACTTAACTATGACCTCTTTGGTAATTTCGATTTTGGGGCTATTGTAAACCACACCACTATTTCTCTTATCTATTATTAAAGTAAAATTTTTCTCTTTACCATACTGCTTTAATACTTTTTCAAGCTCTTTTACTATTGGTTCCCTTAGCTGACGTTCCTTAATCTGCATCTTTTGTTGATATGTTGAATACAATGTCTTAAATTCCTGGACCTTTTGTTTATATTCCAGTTCCTTGTCAATTTGTGCCTCCTGGGTTAACATAAGACGCTGTTTGTCAAGTTGTTGCCTAAGCTTATCAATTGCAGCCTTTTTCTTATCCAGTTTTTCCTTCAAACTTTTAAACTCTGTCTGCAACTTTGCTATTGCTGCCTTTCCAGCTTCACATTTTTCCAACACATATTGTAAATCCACTACACCTATTTTATAGTTTTCACAAAATCCAATATTTGCCCATACAAAAGACAACATTAAAACCCACATTAATACCTTTCTCATATCACTCCTCCTTTGTTTATTTAAAAAAAATGTTCCTACAGAAAACTCAAATTTTCCCTTATTATCTTTTAAATTATCCAGGGGATATCCATATTCCAACCTTAAGGGACCCATTGGAGAATTCCACCTAATACCCACACCAACACTTTTGTAGAGGTCTAGATCAAACATCTCATTTTTGTCCCAGACATTTCCAGCATCAAAAAAAATACCAGACCTATAAGCCAATATCTTCTTTCAGGGGAAATGTCAGTTCCACATTTGTAAAATAGGTCTTATATCCTCCAACATCATTTCCTTCACTGTCTTTGCAGGAAATGTCTCTATAATCATAACCTCTCACGCTGTTTAACCCACCAAGATAATATCTCTCAAAATCTGGCACATCTTCTCCACTGTTCTCAAATACCATGCCCATTTCATAGTGGAAATTAAATACAAGTTTCCACCAAATATCTTTGTGATAGCCAAACTCATAGCCAAATTTTATAAAGTTGTCATCACCCCCAAGTATTCCACCAGAATACTCTAAAGAGATCTTATTTAAGCTTCCCTTTGTGGGATTAAAGCTCCTATTGGTTGAGTCTCTAACTAATGCACCATACACTGAATTTGACCAGTTACTTCCTTCTAAATCCTTTATCTCGTCACTTGCATATTCGTCTATGTCATAAACTTTGTATTTTTCTGTGGAAAAATTCCAATAGAATCTAGAGAACCTCCCAATTGAATATCCAAACCTCAGAGATCCACCTGTCCTCCCCAGGGTATAATCGTCATATTCCCTCTCAGTATTGTAGAGATCGACTCCAATACCAAGTGGTCCATCATAGAGGTTAGGATTCCAAAAACTCAAAGAATAATACGAAGAAGTTCCACCAAAACTCCCCTGGAATGAAAGTTGATATCCCCTACCAAAGAGATTTCTCTCAGTTACTTTACCTGTAAAAAATACCTTGTCTATACTGGAATAACCTGCACCAGCACTGAAAAATCCCGTACTTTTCTCCTTGACTTTTACCTTAAGATCCATCTCATCCTCTTTGCCCGTTGGAGAAGTCTCAATATTCACATCATCAAAATAGTCCAATTTTGTTAACATCTCTTTGGAAAAATCGATCTTTTTTTGCACTGAACCTATCACCATCAGAGATGGCAAGATATCTCCTGATTACATTCTCCCTTGTCTTGGTGTTTCCTTCTATTTCCACCCTGTTAATAAATACCATCTGCCTCTTTATTATATTAAAAATAACATTTACCCTTTTTTTTCTCTATATTACGTGAAATATCCACATTTACTTCTGCATAGGCATAACCATAATCTGCATAAAATTTTCTAATAGCCTCTGAATCATCTCTGAGCACAGACCTGTCAAAATATTTATCTTTTTTTCTTTAAGTCATCTAATTTAATAAGATTTAAGAGGTCTTTTTTTAGGAACAATCAGGTCTCCCTTAAAACTTATATCTCCTATTTTATACCTAATACCTTCTATTACAGTGTATGTAATATAAATACCATCTTTTTTTAAATTCAACCTTTGGCTGACCTACTTTTACATCAACAAAACCTTTATTGGCATAAAAAGCTCAATTGCAGCAACATCTCTATCTAACATCTCTTCCTTAAATACTCCACTTCCTGTTAACCAAGAAAAAAAATTCCTCTGGTTTTCAAGGCCAGTACATCCTTTACATCATCTTCATCTAATTGTTTCACTCCTTTTATGGTTATTTTCTTTATATAGAGTTTCTTACCTTCATGGATTTTTAAAATTAGCTCAGCCCTACCAGGAGACACATCCTTTACATCATATGAGATCCTGACATTATAATATCCCTTTTTCTTGTATAATTCCCTTATCTTTTCTAAATCAGAACTAAGCACCTTTAAATTCAAAAGTCCTTTAGGTTTTGTATCCATTGTTTCCAATATATCGCTTTTATCAATATTTTTTTGCACCTTTTATAATTATTGTCCCAATAATTGGCTTTTCTTTAACAATAAAAGTAACAATTTTACCATCTGATGTGTCTTGAACATCCACTGAAATATCATCAAAATATCCTGTTTTATAAAGCCTTTTTAAATCTTCATCTATTGTCTCCAAATTAAAAACACTCCCCTTAATGGTTTTAAGCCTCATCAATACAACATCAGACCCAAGTACTTTGTTTCCCTTTACCAATATATCTTTTACCACCATCTTGTGATACGCAGCCTCTTTCACCTTTTGAGCCAGTTCTGATACAGCAGACATAAGATCTATTATGGCGTTTTTTTGAGATATAAATGGCCCGCGTCCCTCCCAGTTCATAGGGATCAACAACCATTGCATCGATACTAAATCCTTCACCTACTTGAGTAAAACTCCCATACAATCCAAAATCTGCCCCAGCCAATATGGTTAAATCTTTAACTATGCTAGAATCTAATTCAGTAATTCCCTGTTTCTTTAATAAGGACACTGCATCATTTAAAGGATAAACAGAAAAACCCTTTTTTTTCCAGTTCCCTTTTTATTAGTTTTGGGAGGTCTTCAATTAAATAAGAATAATTTGAAGATCCATTGTATCCAAAGGGCAGGACCAATATATTCTTTGTTTTGCAATAACCAGAACTAACCAGAAAAACACTTAAAATTATCAACAAACCCAAGATCTTCTTCATTGTATTTTCCCATCTTTTAGTTTTAGAACACGTCCCATTAGATGGGCCAGCTCCATATTGTGGGTAACCAGGATTATTGTAAGTCCCATATCCCTATTTAAATTTGTAAATATTTCACCAATTTTTTTCTGCATTTTCTAAGTCCAAATTTCCAGTGGCTCATCAGCCAGTATCACCTCTGGCTCCCCAACAAGTGACCTTGCAACAGCAACAAGTTGCCTCTCACCCCCTGATAGGTGTTTACCATCTGTTTTTTTTTATCACCCATTCCAACAAGACTAAGTACATTACCAGCCCTCTCATAGGCCTTTTTTTTTATCTATCCCCCTTATAATCATTGGCATTGCCACATTGTCCAGTACATTGAACTCAGCAAGCAAGTGATGAAATTGGAACACAAACCCAATGTATTTATTTCTAAACAGGGCCATTTGAGACTCATCCATTGATGTTAAATCTGTACCCTTAAAAAAAGACCCTCCCTGAACTTGGCTTATCTAACCCCCCAAGTATGTGCAACAAAGTACTCTTCCCAGACCCTGAGGCCCCCACAATTGCAACACTCTCTCCCCTTTTTATTTCCAGTTCTACTCCTTTTAGGATCGTCAGATTCTCAGTGGGAAGAACAATGGTTTTAGTTACTCCCTCCACCTTATACAACAACTCATTCATATCTAAGGACCTGCGCTGGTTCTACTTTAGATGCCTGGGAAGCTGGATACAGAGTAGCCAAAAAAACAAAGAAGCATTGCCACAACCCCTATTGTCACAAGATCCAGTGGGCTATATTCAACTGGAAGGTGATCCAGATAATAGACATCCTTGGGCAATTTTATAAACTGGTACTTTTCAATGAGATATCCAATTCCCAACCCAAAACAATACCCAACACTGGTTCCAACAAGGCCAATCAAACTTCCCAGCCAGACAAAAATTCTCTTAATCTCTCCCTTTGTTGCACCCATGGATATTAAAATTGCTATATCCTTTTTCTTTTCCATAACAAGCATAAAAAGTGTTGTTATGATACTAAAAGAACCAACCAGGACTATCATGACCAGGATTACACCCATTGCGAATTTCTCAAGCTTTAGGCAGAAAACAGGTTTTTATTCATATCCATCCAGGTCTGGATAAAAAAATTTATGGCCAAGTGTCTTATTTAAAGAAGATGCAATGTCTCTGGCCTTGTACACATCATATAAACTGACCTCAATCCCTGTTACCACGTCTTTTTTTAAATCCAATCAATTTTTGGGCAGAAGAAATATTGGTGTAGATTAGAGATGAGTCATATTCATACATTCCAGTATCAAATATCCCAACAACCTTAAATACCTTGATCTTGGGCATAAAACCAAAAGAAGAAGTCCCCCCTGTGGGACTTAACACATTTAAAAAAACTCCCAATACCTAAACCCAGCTTAAAGGCAAGCTCTTTCCCAATAATCACCGGAGGGACAGAAGAATCTGATAGATCATCCACAGAACCCAATACCAGGTCCTTATTTAGGTTCAAGACATCCCTGGCAGATTGAGGATCAATACCCCTCAACACAACCCCCTTAACTCCGTTCTGGGAACTTACCATGACCTCGCTATACAAAAATGGCATAGCCCCCTTTACACCGCTAATTCCCTTTATTTTCTGACACAGACCTTTATACTTTCCTATGGGACCCTGGATACTGGTTATTATTATATGGGCATTAACCCCCAAAATCTTTTGCTGAAGATTGTTGGAAAAGCCATTCATAACCCCCAAAACCACTATGAGAGCAGCTACACCAAGGCCAATACCTGCTATGGAAAAAACAGATATCACAGATATAAAGCTGTGTTTTCTGCGGCTTAAAAGGTATTTCGTGGCAACAAAGAGTTCAAAAGAAGACATATCTTTGTGGTCTTATTTGTCTTTTTCTGGCTTAAGTAATGGGAACAATATAACTTCCCTTATGGATGGCGAATCTGTGAGCAGCATAACGAGCCTATCGATCCCTATCCCCTCACCTGCAGCAGGGGGCATCCCATACTCCAGGGCACGAACATAGTCTTCATCCATAAAATGTGCCTCTTCTTCTCCCTTTGCCTTTTCTTTTGCCTGCTCTTCAAACCTCTTTTTCTGATCCCTGGGATCATTAAGTTCTGAAAAGGCGTTTGCCATCTCCCTTCCTGCAATGAAGAGCTCAAATCTGTCAGTGATTGATGGGTCTTTATCATTCCTTCTAGATAGAGGTGACACCTCTGTTGGATAATGGTATATAAAGTGGGGTTGTATTAACTTTGGTTCAACCAACAGATCAAAGAGTTTTGTCTGGAGCTTTCCAAGGGTATCATATTCTTTTACATTTTCTCCAAGTTTCGTAACCAGCCTTTTTGCACTTTCAATGTCTTGATATTGGTCTTTTGAGAGGCCGCCAATCTTTTCCAATGATTCATAAAACCCAAGCTTGTTCCACGGTGGAGTGAGGTCTATCTCATTTCCCTGGTAAATAATCTTTTGAGAGCCCAATATCTCCTCTGCCAGGTAAGAAAACATCTCCTCTGTAACTTTAAACAGGTCATTGTAGTCTGCATAGGCCATGTAGAATTCTAACATGGTAAACTCTGGATTATGTTGTGTGGATATACCTTCATTTCTGAAATTCCTGTTTATTTCATATACCTTCTCAAAACCCCCTACCAAAAGCCTTTTTAAATAAAGTTCAGGGGCAATCCTAAGATAAAGCTTCATACCAAGGGCATTATGATATGTCTCAAAGGGCCTGGCAGTTGCCCCCCCTGGGATCACCTGCATCATAGGAGTTTCAACTTCCATAAATCCCCTTTCGTCTAAATACGCCCTAATCAACTTAAGGACCCTGGTCCTGGTTCTGAATATCTCCCTGGCCTTTGGATTGACAATCAAATCCACATACCTCTGTCTATACCTTACCTCAACATCCTTTAAACCATGAAATTTCTCAGGTAAGGGGCGAAAAGATTTAGTCACCAATTCAAAGTGGGTTACATTTAGGGTTAGCTCACCTGTCTTTGTAAAAAAAGGGCTTTCCAATAACCCCAATAATATCACCAATATCCAATTTTTTTGAAAAATTTATAGGCATCAGTGCCAAGCTGCTTTTGCTGCAAAAATATCTGGATCCTATCAGATTGATCCTGTATATGTGCAAAAGTGGCCTTACCAAATGACCTAATGGACATAACTCTTCCAGCTACCACAATCTTATCTTCTACTTTTTCCAACTCTTCATTTGATAGGGATCCATAATTTTCTTTGACTTCAATTATGTCTTGTTTTTTTTCTAAAGGTATTTGGAAAAAGATTTATACCTTGTTTCTCTAAACTCTCAGCCTTTTCAAATCTCTGTTTTATTAAGTTACTCCTTTGCTCTGTACTGTTCAATTTTCACTCCTTACATAAAAATAAAATTAACTAAATCCATTGGCATACACTAAAAAAATGGCCCATAAGGCCCAGCCAATAAAAATCCAGCAATCAAGCTTTAATAAGTTAAAAAGATTCTCCAGTCAAGGAAATTGAGACCAACCAAGGCATGGTCAATCATCCCCAGGACACAATCCTCCAACTACCTTACCGTCCCATGAGACTGTATCCTCTTCTGGTTCCACATGGATTATAATATGGGAATTTGGTAGTTCTTTCTGGATATCCTTCTCTATTTCACAGCAAATATCGTGACTTTCCTTAACTGTCATACCCCCTGGAAGTAAGAGGTGAAATTCAATAAATCTTTTTGAACCTGCCCGTCTTGCCTTTAAACCATGCCATTTCCCCTTATCGTTCCTGTGCTTTTTTTATTATAGACTTAATCTTCTCCATCTCATTATCTGGTAGGGCATTATCCATAAGCCTGAAATTGACCTTTTTAATAGGGGATAAGACATCCTTAAGATATTTAAGCCAATAAAAATACCCAAAATAGGATCTACAAACCACAATTTTTCTGGGCTTAGATACATAATTGAAAGGCTAAAGACAAGTCCCATGGAACTTAGCACGTCACTTAAAAGGTGTTTTGCATCTGCTTCCAAGGCGATGGAGTTAAATTTTTTTTGCACCTGTAAAAAGTAAAAGAGAGGTTAGTAAGTTTATTACTCCACAAACAATTGAGAGTATAACCCCATATCCAATGCATGAAATAACATGTGGATTGATTATCCTGTTCACACTACTGTATAAAATAGCGAGACCAGCTATTAAGATAAAACCCCCTTCCAATGCACTGGAAAAATACTCTATTTTACCGTGCCCATACAAATGGTTCCTGTCACTGGGACGCTGACTGATAATTACAGAATACAATAAAAATATACTTGTAAATAAATTTATAAAGGACTCAAGTGCATCTGACAAAATACCTATACTTGAAGTTATATAATAGGCCCAAAATTTTATGAATATTGTAATAATAGAGGCAAAAAGAGAATAATATGCAAATCTCCTCATAAAATAGCCCTAATAATTAATAACAGTATACTGGAAAACACACCACACCATAAGAGAAAATCCAGGAGTCCTTCTATATCCTTTGCACTCCAGGATTTTATCCCTCCTATCCTGGGCTTTATCTTTTTTTCGACCAAAGTATATGAACTCGCCCCCCATTTCACAGCCAAATATCCAACCACATGCTGCCATGGGTAAACCGCCATTTGGGCTCTCCATTTTTTTTGGCATCCCTTAAGGCCAACTTAAACTTTTTGTACCAATCTTTATCCCTTGACTTTATAACATAAAATAGGAATAGACAAAAAAAAGGTTATCCTGGCAGGGATATAACCAAAAATATCATCCATCCTGGCCCCTGCCCATCCAAGCTCTCTCCACCTATGATTTTTGTATCCCCACATGGAATCCATTGTGCTAACTGTTTTATAAACCCAAAGGAGGACAGGGCCACCTACAATTAAATAAAAAAAATGGAGCAAAAAAATCCGTCATTTATGTTTTCACTGAGAGTCTCTGCAAGGGACTTTAATATGTCTTTATGGTCCATATTAGAGGTGTCCCTACTAACCAAATAGGAGAGTTTTTCCCTTGCCTCTTTTATTTTATTTTCCTTGCACAGATCTAAAACCTCTCTACCCTTTTCAATAAGACCACCAAGTGATAGACCTGCATATGCAAAATATATAATAAATAATACCCCTATAACTGGGAGTGATGTAACTAAAAAGACCAACATTCCAACCAGAGCACAGGTAAAAATTAAAGAGATAATCCCTGCTACCCTTAAAGGGACCTTTGTTTGAGTCCTGGAAATGTTCTCCAATTTCTCCAATAATTTCCCAATAAATCTCACGGGATGAGGCCATATTTCATAATCTTTAAATATCAAATCCAGTAAAAAAAGCCAGGAAATAGAAATAGATGTCCATTAAACTTTACTCCAACCCTTAATCTGTCTGTAGGCTTCATACACGCAAATGGCAACTGCGCTAGAGAGGTTTAAACTCCTGGTCTTCCCCCACATTGGAATGGATACATTATGCGGATATGCCCCTAAAAGATAGTCGGGTATTCCCCTGGTTTCAGGACCAAAAACCAAAAATTCATCCCCAGAAAACCTCAACTCATAAATTGATTTTTTTAGCTCTTTTTGAAGTCAAAACCAATTTTTCTGGCTCAGGCATGAGGGCATCTAAAAATTCATCCCAGCTTTTCCACACAGAAAGATTTAGATGGGGCCAATAATCCAGTCCTGCCCTTTTTAAATATTTATCTTCTAAGCTAAAACCAAGGGGCTCAATTAAGTGAAGGGGAGTGTTTGTGGCCACACAAAGACGGGCTATATTTCCTGTATTTGGAGGAATTTCTGGTTCAAACAATACTACCTGCATATGAGTAAATTCCAGGAGAGCAAAAAAAAATTAGCTAAGGTTATAAGGATGGACCTAAAATAAAAAATGGGCGGTCAGGGATTCGAACCCCGGACTTCCACCGTGTGAAGGTGGCACTCTAACCACTGAGTTAACCGCCCAATTAAAATTATCTTAAACAAAGTAAAAGGAAAGTTCAAGAAATAAAAAAACAAAAAAAATCTGAGCACAAATACCCTTTTTAATTTCACTTCCTCATATTGCATTTATCGCTTCCCCCAGCCTAATTTTTTACTAACACCACCCCATAAAAAAACTCCCTAAAATCATTACTGAAATTTATACTAACCTCTTTCTCTATCTTAATCTTAATATCCCTATTATTTTCTACCAATTTCAAAATCTGCCCTTCATTCTCCTCCCTGTTCCAGGTACAGGTTATATAAACTACCCTACCATATGTGGAGATGGTTTTCAGGGCCTTATTTAATAATCTTTCCTGAACTTTGGTTACCTCCTTTAGAAATCTATGATCAATTCTCCACTTTAAATCAGGTCTCCTATTAATTACACCAAGTCCAGAGCAAGGACTGTCAATTAATATGGTGTTGGGGCTTTTTTTTTAATGGATCTGATTTTGTACAATCTGAAACAAAGACAGGAACATCATCTAAACCAAGGCGGGATATCTCTCTTTTAAGTACCTTTAAGTCTATTTATATCAATATCACTGGCCAGATTGGTGCTTTGTCTTCCTCTAATAAAAGTGTTAATTTCCCTCCAAAACCTGCACACATATCCCATATTGGGAGATTCCATTTGTCTTTACTCAAGTCAAATAATATTTTCTGGGATTCAAAGGATTTTCTACTAATTATTCCCTCTTGTTCTAACCTTTCAATATCTATATCTGAAGCATCTTCCAGGGCAAATAAACGATCTTCTAGTTTTTTTATTTGTACTTTTATTTTTAGTTAGTATATTTATAACTTCTTTACTAGATCTTTTTTTTCTTATTAATCCTTATTCCAATATATGGTTTAATAATGGATTTTTTTAAAAAAAATTTCTGCATCTTCACAACCATATTGTTTTACTAAAAGATCAACCAGACATATGGGAATTGAATAATATATTGAATAAAATTCCTTTCTTGATCTTGTGTTTTCTAAATAAAATTCCCGAGATATAAGTTCTTCTTTATTTCTACAAATAGTCCTTAGAACGCCATTTGCAAGTGATGTTAGCCCCTTATTAACTTTTTTTTTTAATAAATTCTACATAGAAATTTACACTTGCATAATCTGGAATCCTATCAAGATATAAAATTTCATAAACACCAAGGCACATACATAATACAAATCTCTCTGGCAACTTTTTAAATTGTCCCCTGATTCTGCTTTTTAAAACAAAATTTAACCTTGCTTTTAATCTAAAATATGCATATACAAGCTCAGTAATAAGTGCACAATCCCGCCTTTTTATATTGACATTAGATAAAACCATATCCAGGGCCTTTTGGATATGCATTCCCCTTTTTATTTTTATAATAGTATCTAATGCTATTTCTCTTGGAGACTTAGTCTTATTTTTTTCTCACTCCCGTGATCCTTAAGGAACTTATCTAAGGCCCATCTTACTTTTTCAATGGAGACAAGCGTATCTATACATGGACCGCATGGTCTTATATTGAGTATCCCAAACACAGGCAGAGGATATACATCCTGGATGCCAGATGCCAAATCCCTCTCACACGCAACAGCAATAATAAACCTGGGCCTGTTTTCCACTACTATGCGTCTGGCAATAGTACCTCCAGTGGCAATTGCCATTCTTATCCCATATTCATCTCTTAAATTAAGGAGTTCCCCTATTGGCATTTTCCACACCGACTGCAATTATCGATGTTGTAGGTAAGTCTATTTTTACATCTACTGTTTTGCAAGCAATGGGGAAGTAGCATTAAAATCCTATCAGGGTCATATTTTATACCTTCATTTAAGACCATTTCATTATTTATATTTATAAAAGAAGCCCGTACCTTTTCCTTTGATATACCAACGAGTTCCCCTACCAATCCCATGAGGGGCAAAAAAAATCTTTGTAGTAAGTCCCCTTGTTTTTCTTGAAAAAAGTATTGGCCTTTTAAATAAAATTGATAGGACTAAAGATGAAGAACTCCATAATACAAGGAGTATAATAGAAAAAAAACTAAAATTCCAAGGAGAATTGGTGCAAGTGGATGGATATTTGAAAGACCAATTACAGGGATCAACCAGAAGAAAAGCAAAAATATTACAATAACTGCAGATGATGCAAGTAGAAGGGATATAAATATCCTTTTTTTTACAGAAATTTCGTTTTGTATCTTTTCACTTAATTTTGAATATAAATTATCATCCATAACTTGTCATTTATTAGATACATATCCACACACAAATTGTTCAGGTGTTAATATTCTGGAAGATTCAGGTTTTAGCCTTGAGACCAAATATGACCTGTCAATACAGGCAATTTCCAAAAATCCATCTCTTATACCTAAAATTTTACCAGGTGATACCCCCTTGCTTAATCTATCCCCAATTTGTCCTGGATACAACTGGATCTTAATTGATCCTTTTTTTTCCTTTAAAATAAAAAAAATGCCATTGGCCATGGATATAGTGCCCTAATTTTGTTGTGTATATTTAATGCTGAGTCCCTCCAGTCTATCAGACCCATATCTTTGGATAATTTGGCGCATAGGATGCACACCTATCATCCTGCTTAATTGGTACAATTTCTCTGTTTTTGATTTTCTCAAGGGTCTTTATTAATAGATCGCCTCCTATTTTAGCGAGCTCATCGTGTATTTCCTTAGATGTATCGTTTATCCCTATTGCAAGTGCCTTTTGAGCAAGTATTGGCCCTGTATCCAGGCTTCATTCATTTGCATAATAGTTACACCAGTAACCTTTTCTCCCTTTAAAATAGCCCACTGGATTGGGGCTGCTCCCCTATATTTTGGAAGTAATGATGCGTGAACATTGACAGTACCATAAGTGGGTATTGAAATCACATCTCCAGGCAAGATAAGACCATAGGCAACAACCACAAAAATATTGGCTCCAAATTTCTTCAGAGATTTCTTTATATTTTCATCTGTTAAAGTATTGGGCTGGATTACAGGAATGTCTTTTTTTTAAGGAAAGTTGTTTTACTGGAGTCTGAGTTATTTTTCGTCCCCTCCCGGCCTTTTTATCAGGCTGGGTAACTACCAAAACAACCTCTCCCCCATCCCATAACAAAAGCCTGTCTAAGACAACTCTAGCAAAATCAGGACTTCCAAAAAAAGACTATCTTCATTTTTTTTGGGTCCTTTTTGCAATTTTCTTCAATTTTTTTTCTCATACATTGCCTTTTTTTAACCTTCCAGCATAATCTATAATGAGCTTGCCGTGTAAGTGATCTATTTCGTGTTGGATACAAACAGAGAGCAGATTCTGGGCACATATATCATGTTCTTTTCCATCTAAGTCCAAAAATCTTACCTTTATTTTTTTCTGCCCGTTTAATATTGCACCTAAATCCAGGAAAGCTAAGGCAACCCTCCTCACCTTCTATATCACCCTCTTTCTCATAGATCTCAGGATTGATTAATACCATTGGATTTTCCCGCTTATCTGAACCAGATAGGTCTATGGTAACAATCTTCTTACAGACCCCTATTTGAGGGGCAGCAAGCCCAATTCCCTTGTTTTCATACATGGTATCCAACATATCCTCTGCAAGGTCCTTTATCTCCTTGTCAATGGTGGTTATCTCTTCTGTCTTTACCCTTAGTCCTGGGTCTGGATAACAAACAATTTTTCTAATCCCCATACAATACCTCTTAAATTATTAGATCCTATTTGGTTTCCCTAACCTTTATGCCAACTTCACGAAGTTGTTTTTTTGTCAACACTTGAAGGTGCATCGGTTAGTAAACATGCTCCCTTTTGTGTCTTTGGAAATGGAATAACTTCTCTGATGCTTGATTTATTTAAAAGTAGCATGATTAATCTATCAAATCCAAAGGCTATGCCACCGTGGGGTGGAGCACCATACTTTAGTGCATTTAACAAAAATCCAAATTTTTCCTCTGCTTCTTCCACACTGATTGAAAGGGCCTCAAACATCTTCATCTGCATCTCATATGAATGTATACGTATTGAACCTCCACCAATTTCATTTCCATTAAACACAAGATCATAGGCCCTTGCCTTTGCATTTTTGGGATCTGTTAGTATCTTGTCTGCATCCTCATCTTTAGGAGATGTAAAGGGATGATGACAGGCCTCCCACCTTTTTTTCATCACTATTGTACTGAAATAGTGGAAAATCCACAATCCAAACAAAATTCATTTTATCTGAATCAATCAAGTCAAATCTCTGGGCAAGTTTTACCCTCAAATTTCCAAGGGCATCATTTACAACCTCAGGTGAGGCAGCCTGGAAAAATACTATATCCCCCACTTTAAGTCCCAATTTTTCTGCTATCTTCTCTTTCTCCTCCTCACTCATAAACTTCACAATTGGTGACTGCCACTCATTTTCCTTGATCTTTATCCATGCAAGTCCCTGGGCACCAAAATTTTTCACATATTCAGTATAATCATCTATTTCTTTTCTTGAAAGAGACGCACCACCTGGTACCTTTAATGCCTTTACAAGGGGTGCCTTTGCAAACAGCCTGAAATTGGATCCCTTAACTATTTCTGTAATATCTTCTAAAAACAGTTCAAACCTGGTATCTGGTTTATCAAGTCCATACCTTTCAATTGCCCTGTCATAGCTCATTCTTGGGAAGGGTAGAGAGAGATCCACACCCAATGTATCTTTAACAAGGGTGTAAATCATTTTCTCAGATATATCCATTACATCTTCTTCTTCCACAAAGCTCATTTCCATATCTATCTGAGTGAACTCTGGTTGTCTATCTGCTTAGGTCTTCATCCCTGAAACACTTGACTATTTGATAATATCTATCAAGACCTCCAACCATAAGTAGCTGTTTAAATAGCTGTGGACTCTGGGGCAGGGCAAAGAATTTTCCATGGTGCAGTCTGCTGGGTACCAAAAAATCACGGGCCCCTTCTGGAGTGGATTTGGTCAAAAAAAGGAGTCTCTATTTCTAAAAAAACTATTTGAGTTCAGGAAGTTTCTTATGCAAGAAGCGGCCTTGTGCCTGAAGATTATGTTTTCCTTTAATTTATTTCTCCTAATATCCAAATATCTATATTTGAGTCTCAAGTTTTCTGAAACATCAATCCTGTCTTCTATTAAAAAAAGGTGGCGTCTTAGAAATATTTAAGAGTTTCCAATCAAGTACAACCACCTCGATTTCACCAGTGGTGAGCTTTAAATTCTCCATGCCCTCAGGCCTTTTCCTCACCTTTCCTTTAATTGCCAAAACATATTCAGACCTCAACACATGGGCCTCAGCATGGGCCTTTTTGTTGTATTCAGGTGAGAAGACCACCTGAGTTAGACCTTCTCTATCCCTTAAATCTATAAATATAAGTCCCCCATGGTCCCTTCTATATTGAACCCAGCCCATTAAACACACTTCTTCATCTAAATTTGCACTTGTTAACTCTCCACATGAATGGGTCCTTTTCCAACCTCCTAATGAGGCCAAGATTTCCCTAGCCCTCTTTTCAGCAAGGGCAATTTCTTCTTCAGTTTCAATCCTTTTTATATCCTGCTCCATGAAATACTCCTTAATTTTAGTTGTTCAAGGTTCAACGTTTTAGGTTCAAAGTTCAATGTTCAACGTTTTAGATGCCCTTCACTAATCACTTTATCCATAACCCAATCAATAATCGGAGCTAAAGAAATAGGCAGAGTTAATAAAAATGGCTAAAAAGAAATTTTTTTCTAATCCCTCCAGAGCCAACTGTTTTTGTTCGCCACTGGTTAAATCCTTCAGGGTAACAACTCCGTTGTTTAACTCGTCTTCTCCTATAAGAACACAATATCTCGCACCTATTTTATTTGCCCCCCTAAGATGGGCCTTTACACTCTTAACATCATATGAACAGATACACTTAAATCCTCTATTTCTAATTATAGAAGAAATTTTATAAGCAAAATCCAATGCATTCTTGTCAATAGTTGCAATGTAAAAATACCTACATTTTTCTTCTTGCACCTCCATTAACTGGGCAATTCTCTCCATTCCACACGCAAATCCAATACCTGGCAAATCAGGACCACCAAGCTGCTTTATAAGACCATCATATCTCCCACCCCCAGCTATTGCAGATTGGGCACCAATTCCAGAGGCAACTACCTCAAATGTGGTCCGTTGATAATAGTCAAGCCCTCTCACAAGGTTTTTGTTTATATTGACATCTATACCTTCAATTTCAAGGAGATCCAGCACCTTTTTAAAATGAATCTCACAATCAGCGCACAAAAAATCAAGGATCTTAGGTGCTTTTCTATACATATTTTTACATGATTGAACCTTGCAGTCCAGGACCCTTAAAGGATTTTTCTCTCTCCTGACCTTACAATCTTCACAAAGTAGATCTTCATCTATTTTTGACAAAAATTCTCTTAAGTTATCTAAATATGATTTCCTACACCCACAACATCCAAGGGAATTTACCTCAAGGGATATGGACCTAATTTTTAGTCTATTAAAAAAAATCCATTAGCATTATAATGAGTTCTGCATCTATGTAAGGAGACCTACTTCCAAACACCTCTACATTTATCTGGTGAAATTGTCTCTGTCTCCCCTTTTGAGGCCTTTCATAGCGAAACATGGGACCAATTGTAAAAAAACTTGGACATGGCCTCTTTTGAGTATATCTTGTTTTCAATATACGCCCTAACGACCCCGGCTGTTGCCTCAGGCCTCAAGGAGAGACTCCTTCCTTTTTTTGTCCAGAAAAGAAAACATCTCCTTTTGAACCACATCTGTCTCATCCCCAATGGAGCGTGCAAAGAGCTCAGTTTTTTTCCACTATGGGGGTCCTCATCTCTGAAAAACCATAGAGAAAAAAACACTTCCCTGGCCACCTTTTCCATTAAAGAGTATTTTTCTACCTCTGGTGGATATAGGTCTGCAAAACCTTTAATCTTTTTTTATCATGGTATCTACTTTTCAATCCTTAATAATATGTTAGGGTTATCAATAGGAACAAATAATATTGCGTATAAACCAAATTCATAAAAAAATCACACCTACCCACAAAGGAGATATTGTGAGACTAAATGGAATTAACATTACAGTCTCTTGGGTAAAGCCCATTCTAAAAGGTGAAACAAAAACTTCACTTATGGGCTAAAGGTTAACTCACCGAAAAGGTTTTATAACCCCTAAAATGAAAAGTTGATAATCTATCCAACACAAAATGTCAAAAAGGAATAAATGCTAAAGATTGCAGGAATCTCTGCATTCACAGCTTATTTGAGATAGGGCGTAGAGGATGCGTTTTTCCTTTTCAAGGCGAGTTACATCCAGAGTAAATTCAGGGGATTTGTCCAATAAATCAAGGAAGTTTTCCCAGGTGGGGAATTTATCAAATGGTCCCTTTAATAAAATTTCTCCATCCTTTGTGCTTGAGACAATAAATTTTTGGGTATCTGTTACAATGGACAGTCTGGCTGGACCTCCCTTAATGAGCCTTGCAAGGGAAACAGCCTCCCTTACATATGTCTCTATCTCACCTGCACAAAATATAATTACAGCAACTGGTCTATCTTCTAAACATACGGTAAAATCTATACTTCTAACAAATCTTTTTTTATCCACATCAAACTCTATCTGTACTTTTGATTTAATATTGGCCCTGGGATACCCCTTATCTTTAACAATAATTTTTGCAATATCCTGTCTCAAGTCTTCATAGGTGGTTGCATCTATCTCTTCTCCTGTGAGATAGTCTTTTATCTTAAATCCCAATCTTACCTCATGCATATATGCTCCCTTAATTTTTTTTCTCCTCTGTTTATCTGCATACATTGCATTATCCGCTTCCCTAAAAAGCTTATCCCTATCCAATTCCTTTGAACTACTCACAGCAAAACCTATGGACATACTGGCCTCAAATACCTTCTTCTCGTCTAAATTAAATTTACAAATTTTGTCGTTTATCCTTGATATCACTTTCCTTGCCGCTATATCATTGCTTTTAGGTAGTATTATCCCAAATTCATCTCCCCCAATACGTGCCACCACATCTGATTTCCTCACACTGGACTTTAAGATAGTGCCACAGACCTTGATATATTCATCTCCCATTTTATGTCCAAGGGTGTCATTTACATATTTTAGTCCATCTAGGTCAGCAATAATTAGGGCAACTGGCAGACAACGACAATTTTCAAGTCTGCTAAACTCTTCCTCAAAATAATAGCGATTGTATAGCCCTGTCAATGGGTCGTGAAAGCTTATAAATTTTAGCTTTTCCTCCAACTGCTTTCTTTCAGTAATATCCATAAGTGATGCCAAAAAAACGACCATTTGGTAAGGGACTTACAATTAGTAAGACCTCCTTTTTATTTTTTCTTCTGTCTATAAAAGTAAACTCATATTCAGAAGGCACACTTAAAGGATCAATCTTTCTCTTCCTGTAATATTCCAGCATCCTGGGAAGATCTTCTTTGTCAATAAATTTAGTCCATTCAATTTTTCCTATAATTTCATCCTTATTATAACCTGAGAGTGTCTCAAAGGCCTGGTTGGCATTTACTATTTTATACCCGTCAATGATGATCATGGGAGAGGTTGACCCCTCAAAAATGGTCCTGTAATACCTTTCCCTCTCCTCTAACTCCCTCTTTGCCCGTAGCTCCTCGGTTATATCTCTGACTATACCCCTAAAACCAACTTTTTCCCCTTTTTCGCTATATATTAGATCTACTGAGGTCTCAACAAAGATCTCTTTTCCCTTTTGAGTGGTAATCTTCCAGTTAAAAAAATGTAACTGGTTTTTCTTCTCTATATACCTTATTAAAGACATGGAATACCTTTTTAGCATACTTAGGTTCTGCATATTCCCTGTTGTTCATTCCTATAAGCTCTTCTTTTGGATATCCAAGGGTCTTTGCTATCGCCTCATTTACATATACAAAATTTCCTGCCAAATCTACTTCAAAGTATCCAATGTTTGAGGTATTTAGAACCCGGCGCAAAGACTCTTCTCTTCGTCTTAGCTCTAACTCCATTTTCTTTCTATCATCAATATCCAATAGTTGACCCAAGATGTACTGATCCTCCCCAATTTCCACAATAGAAAAATGACCTTCTAGATATTTTTCTACTCCTCCTTTACCTTTTCCTTTGAACTCATATTTTGGAAGGGCTCCATTGTCCCTAAATCTCTTGGACACCTGCTTAACCATAAATTCCTTAAAATCCTGGTGGATTAGTTCAGTGAACTTGATCTTTAGAAGCTCGTCTCTACTGTATCCAGATATCTCACACATTTTTTTTATTCACATATTTAAAATATCCATCTCTTCCCAAGAGGTAGATGGCAATTGGCAAACTTTCTGCTAAAAATTCAAACTCGGTAAATTTTTCTTTACTTAAACCCATGACCCCGTTCTCTTAATCATCCTTTTTGCATAATAAATATCTGCATTTAAACTATGTGTCAATAATAACGAAAAGATTTTATTAGAACAAAACATATATTGGGCACAAAAAAAACCACAGGTATACCACTAACCCTAAGTTAAATTACCCTTGACACATGGGAATTTTAGTGTTTAAGTAGCACAACTAATAGGCGCGTAGCTCAGGGGGAGAGCACTTGCTTGACGCGCAAGGGGTCAGGAGTTCAAATCTCCTCGCGCCTATTTTTAAATAGGGAGGCTCAAACAAAGCCTCCCTATTTAGATTTTTAGGGAGGTAAAAAAAATTGCAAATTTTTGTAAATGACAAGAGTGTGGAAGTGGACAAAGGAACCATCATTATTGACGCACTTAAAAAAATATCTATCCAAGGGAAAACTCAAAGATATTATAGCTTGCAAGGTAAATGGCATAGCCACTGATTTATATTGCAAAATAGATACAGAAGGTGCAAAATTAGAGCCTATTTCAATTAACTCAAAAGAAGGTTTAGAAATACTCAGGCATTCAACGGCCCACCTAATGGCTCAGGCTGTAAAAAGGTTATTTCCCCATGTGAAAGTTGCAATTGGACCTGCAATTGAAGATGGTTTTTACTATGATTTTGATGTGGAATCCCCCTTCACCCCTGAGGATATAGAAAAAAATTGAACAAGAGATGAAAAAGCTGGCTGAACAAGACATAAAGATTGAAAGGAAAATCCTTAACAAAGAAGAGGCAAAAAAAACTCTTTCTTGAGAAAAATGAGACATATAAATTGGAGCTATTAGAAGAAATAGAAGACCATACGGTCTCAGTTTATATACAAGATGATTTTATTGATCTGTGTAGAGGGCCACACGTACCATCCACATCATATATAAAGGCATTTAAACTCCTATCCATAGCAGGGGCCTACTGGAGAGGCGATGAAAACAACAAGATGCTCCAGAGAATATACGGTACATCATGGCCAAGCAAAAAAAAGAACTGAAAAAAATACTTGAATATGTTGGAAGAGGCAAAAAAAAGGGACCACAGAAAATTAGGTGTCCAGTTGGATCTATTTAGTTTTAACGATGAAGTGGGTCCAGGCATGCCTATTTTTCATCCAAAAGGTGCCCTGGTGAGGACTATTTTAGAAGATTTTGAGGTAAAAGAACATCTAAAGCGTGGATATCAATTGGTGAGAGGTCCACAACTACTTAGAAAAAAACCTGTGGGAAAAATCTGGGCATTACGATAATTACCGTGAAAATATGTATTTCACTAAAATTGATGAACAGGAATATGGATTAAAGCCCATGAACTGCTTGGCTCACATGCTCATTTATAAATCAAAAATAAGGAGCTATAGGGACTTACCTATTAGGTACTTCGAACTTGGAAAGGTAAACAGACACGAAAAATCAGGTGTACTCCATGGACTTCTCAGGGTAAGGGAGTTTACCCAGGATGACGCACACATAATCTGCAGGCCAGATCAGCTTTTAGATGAAATTGTCAATATCTTGCAGTTTGTACAAGATGTTATGACCCTTTTTGGCTTTGAATATGAAGTGGAGATATCCACCAGGCCAGAGAAATCAATTGGTTCAGACCAAGACTGGGACAGGGCAACAAATGCATTAAAACAGGCCCTGGAATATATTGGAATGGAATATGGCATATGTCCTGGGGAAGGTGCATTTTACGGCCCCAAAATAGATATTAAATTAAAAGATGCCTTAAACAGGAAATGGCAGTGCGCTACAATCCAGTGTGACTTTACCCTCCCAGCCCGTTTTGATCTCACATATATTGGAGAAGACGGGAAAAAACACAGGCCTGTTATGCTCCATAGGGTAATTTTAGGGGCAATTGAGAGATTTTTGGGGGTATTAATTGAGCACTATGCAGGAGCCTTTCCCACCTGGCTGGCCCCTGTTCAAGCGAGGATATTAAATATAACTGATGAACAACTTAACTATTGTGAAAAAGTGTATAATAAGTTAAGAGATGCAGGTATTCGAGTTGAAACAGACTTCAGGAATGAAAAATTAAATCTAAAAATTCGTGAATCCCAGGTTGAAAAAAATTCCCTACATATTGGTTATTGGAAACAGAGAAGTAGAGGAAGAAACTATAAACGTAAGGATTAGGGGGAATAAGACCTCGGGCCAAAAAAAATAGAAGAAGTGGTAGAGTTAATCAAACAAGATTGTATAGAACCTTTTAAAAGGGGAGGGATGAGCTATAGCTTCGCCTGTTAAAGCAAGACGCAACGAACAAATTAGGGCACCTAAGGTGCGGGTGGTGGATGCCTCAGGAAAACAGCTTGGTATAATGGATACCAAAGAGGCCTTAAATATAGCCTATGACCAGGGATTGGATCTGGTAGAAGTAGCCCCTCAGGCAGATCCACCAGTATGTAAGATAATGGATTATGGCAAATATGTTTACCAACAGCAGAAAAAAACTGCAAGAGGCAAAAAAAGAAACAGGTTCAGGTTCAACTAAAGGAAGTAAAGCTAAGGCCTAAGACTGACGAGCATGACTTAAACACCAAAATGAATCACATCAAACGATTTTTGAGCAAGGGTGATAGATGTAAGGTCACTATATTTTTTAGGGGCAGAGAAGTAATCCACAAACACCAAGGTGAAGAAATGTTGAACTATATCATTAAAGAGCTTGAAGATATAGCAAAGATTGAACAAGGTCCAAAGTTTGAGGGAAAAAAATATGTTTGTTATATTTGCCCCAAAGGCCACAAAAGGTCCCAAAAAAATAGAGTTAAAATTATAAAAAAAATATATCTGGAGGTAGTATGCCAAAATTAAAGACACATAGGGGTGCTGCAAAGAGATTTAAAGTAACGGGAACTGGTAAGATAAAGAGAAGAAAAGCATATCACAGCCATATTTTGACCAAAAAGAGTCCCAAGAGAAAAAGAAACTTAAGAAAGCCAGCACTGGTTGATTCAGCTAATTTAAAGGGTGTAAAAAGGGTACTTGGATTATAATTTCTTGAGATTTTGACATAATATTTTGGAGGTTTAAATAAATGAGAGTAAAGGGTGGTTTTGTTACAAGGAGACGACACAAAAAACTCCTAAAAATGGCTAGAGGCTTTAGGGGTGCCAGAAGTAAGGTTTACAGGGTTGCAAAAAAATGCTGTTATAAAGGCCCTGAGTAATTCATATGCCCACAGAAAAAAAGAAAAAAAAGGGATTTTAGAAGGCTGTGGATTATGAGAATTAATGCTGCAGCTAGAGAACATGGACTCTCTTATAGTAAATTCATGTATGGCCTAAAAGAAAACAATATCCTTTTAAACAGAAAGGTATTGGCAGACATGGCTATTAATGACAGAGAGGGATTTTCAAAACTAGCAGAAATAGCAAAAACAAAGGTGTAGAAAATTGGCCAGAGACTTAAAAGGGTTTTTGGACGAATTAGAAAAAAATAAAAAAATAGCTTTTCAGAGGAAATATCCAGGGTATCCTCCTCCAATGAGGTGGAAGAGATCCGTGTAAAATTCCTTGGAAGAAAAGGGGAGCTCGCCAGGGTAATGAAACAGCTCCCCCATCTACCAAACAAAGACAAACCCCAGGCAGGAAAAGTTGCAAATGAAATAAAAGTTTCATCACACATGCTATAGATGAAAAGCTAAAAAAAATAGAAGACCAAGGATCAGATAAGGGACTTGTGGATATTACCCTGCCAGGGAGAAATAAATTTTTAGGTTCCCTGCATCCTATTACAATAACTATTCAAGAAATTTGTTCAGTTTTTAGATCCCTTGGTTTTGAGATTGTAACCGGTCCTGAGATTGAGACAGATTTTTACAATTTCGAGGCCCTAAATATCCCCAAGGATCACCCTGCCAGGGATATGCAGGATACCCTTTACATAACAGACAACATACTCCTGAGGACCCATACATCACCCCTTCAAATAAGGACAATGTTAAAGGCCAAACCACCAGTTGCAGCTATTGCACCTGGTAAGGTATATAGAAGGGATTCAGATCTTACCCACTCTCCCATGTTCCATCAAATAGAGGGTTTTTTTAGTTGATAAGGATGTAAATATGGGAGACCTTAGGGGAACATTGACTTATTTTGTACAAAATATCTTTTCCAAGGATACAAGGGTGAGATTCAGGCCCAGCTTTTTTTCCATTTACTGAGCCCAGTGCAGAAGTAGACATAAGTTGTGTGATTTGCAATGGCACAGGTTTTGTTGATGGTAATCCCTGCCGTGTATGCAAGCAGACTGGTTGGGTGGAGATACTTGGATGCGGGCTAATAGATCCCAAGGTATTTGAGGCTGTTTCTTATGACCCAGAAAAATATTCTGGATTTGCCTTTGGGCTAGGAGTGGAAAGGGTAGCCATGCTAAAGTATGGGATCAATGACCTGAGAATATTCTTTGAAAATGACATAAGGTTCCTTGACCAATTCGTAGACTTTCCTGCCTGAACACATGTTTTGACTATTTTTGACAATATAAAAAGTAACCAGTACATATAGAAAGTTTTTTTGTTGTTAATTGAAAATGTTAAAGGCGGTTTTCAGGGGGAAAGTAAAGGACCTTGTTTAAACAAGGGGCATTTAAGTATCCCTTTTATATAAAAATTTTCTAAATCATCGTATAAAGGATAGGTTATGTATCTCAGTGTCAAATGGTTAAAGGAATTTACCCCATATAATGGAGATGTGGACAAACTTGCCCATGTACTTACAATGATAGGGCTGGAAGTTGAAGAGGTCTTAAATCCCTTTGAAGAAATCAAAGATATAGTTGTGGGATATGTCGTAGAATGTGAAAAGCACCCAAATGCAGATAAACTCAAACTGTGCAAAGTTGACATAGGTAAAGGGCAACTCCTTCCTGTTGTATGTGGGGCGCCAAACATAGACAAAGGTCAATATGTAGCATTTGCCCCTGTGGGAGCTCAACTTCCAGGAGGCCTTAAGATAAAAAAAGGCCAGGCTAAGGGGTGAGGTATCCCTTGGTATGATCTGTTCAGAGAGGGAACTTGGACTCTCTGATGACCACTCAGGTATTATGGTCCTAGAGTCTGTGTATGAACCAGGGACAAAATTAATAGATGCTCTGGATTTAGATACAACTGTATTTGACATTGGCATTACTCCAAATAGAGGGGACTGTTTAAGTGTCCTTGGAATAGCCAGGGAAGTTTCTGCATATTTTGGACTACCCTTAAATTTACCTAAAATTGAAATTAAAAATGTAGAGATAGATAGGCAACCACATGTGGATATAGAGATTCAAGACCCTGAAGATTGCCCCTTATACGCAGCAAGGATAATCGAGGGAGTAAAGATAAAACCAGCTCCTGCATGGATGAGACACAGACTAATTGCCATGGGATTTAGACCAATCAACAACATTGTGGATGTCACAAACTATGTACTTTTGGAATTTGGGCATCCCTTACATGCCTTTGACAAGGACTTGCTAAAGGGAAATAAAATTAGAGTTGGCAGACCAGAGGGCAAAATTAAATTCAAGACACTAGATGCACAGGAGCGTGAAATTAATACAGATGACCTACTTATCTGGGACGCTGAAAATCCCGTTGCTCTGGCAGGGATTATGGGAGGATTTGACTCCGAAATCAACAATAATACCCAAAATGTGCTACTTGAATGCGCTGTGTTTAAGCCCTCAAGGATCAGGAAAACAGCAAGGAGACTGTCCATTTCATCTGAAGCAGCTTACAGGTTTGAAAGGGGAGTTGATCAACTTGGAGTACAAAGGGCAATTGATAGGGCAGCTTATTTAATAGCCAGATTTGGGGGAGGCTCAATTTTAAAGGGGATTGTAAAAAAATGAGCCCAAAAAATTTACAAACTCCCATATATTGTTTAGACCCAAAAGGGCTATTTCCCTCCTTTCCATAGATGCAAAAACAGATTTTTGTACAGATGTTTTACGTAAACTTGGATGTGAACTGACCCCAATAGACAATGAAAAATTTGATGTGATTCCACCAAGTTATAGATTGGATCTAGAAAGAGAGATCGACCTTGTGGAAGAGGTGGGGAGGATTTATGGACTGGAAAAGGTCCCTGCAACCTTGCCCAGGATATCCAAATCATTTGAAAAAAATAAAAGTATACCATGGGGCAGACTACAGCTTTCTATCCAAGATAAAAGAGTGGGCCAGGGGGACAGGACTCCAAGAATGCATTACATACAGTTTTGTTGACAGAGATGAATTACTCTCCCTTGGAGAGGCTGAAGACACAATGGTTTTTGTTGCAAATCCCCTATCCAAAGACCAGGATACCATGAGGACATATCTAATAACAGGTCCACTTAAGGCAATTAGGACTAATTTGGACAGACTAAATAAGGACTTACACTTCTTTGAAGTTGCAAAGGTCTTTATAAAAGATGAAAATTCTGAAACCGGTGTATTAGAAAAAAAATAGACTTGCCATAGCCCTGCATGGAAAAAGAGAGCCAGGACATTGGTCCAGTGAAATCAAACATATTGATTTTTTTTGATATAAAAGGGCTTGTTGAACACCTCTTTTCAACACTGGGTCTTAAATCTCAATTACAATTTAAACAGACCAATAAATATCCCTTTCTAGATGTTCAAGCTGAAATATATTTAAACGAAATAGAAGTTGGATTTATTGGTTTGTTGCACAAAAAAATTAAAAAAAAGAATACCACGTAAAAAACGATGTGTTCCTGGCAGAGCTGTTTTTAGATGAAATTTTTGATATTGTAAAATCAAGGAAGGTCCAATTTAAAAATTGGTCTAAATATCCTCCAGTTTACAGGGACATGACCATAGTGTGTCCACAGGACCTATCATATGAAAAAATAATAAACACCTTAGAAGAAGGCAAATTAAGTAGGGCTCAGCAGTGGTCCGCATTATTGGAAGGGATCAATTTAATAGATTTATATACGCCTAAAGATAAAATTGAAAAAAAGAATAACCCTAAGGATGACATACAGGCATCCAGAAAAGACTTTAACAGACAGAGAAGTAGATAAGGTACATGGACATCTGGGTAAATATATTTTGGATAAATTACCTGTAAGATTCCCTTAAAAAAATGGAAAGGTTGGGCCGCAGATACTACAAAATAGGTGAGGTGGCCAGGGTTGTTGGTGTTGAACCATATGTACTCAGGTTTTGGGAAGGGGAATTTACTCAGATAAAAACCATAAGGACAAAGGGCGGTCAGAGATTATATCCACGGGAAACAGTAAAAATAATACTTAAGATAAAACGCCTTTTATATGACCAGGGGATGACAATAGAAGGTGCAAGGAAGAAACTCAAGGAACAGGAAAGGTGGAATTTATTTGTTAAGGAGATTAAAGACCAGTTACTTGAGATAAAAAGGATATTAGAATATTAGTCTAGTCTATTTCATCTTACAGGGAGTCACTCTATCTTTGCCCATTTTCTTAGAATTATACATTGCCTGATCAGCAGCCAATAAAAGATCTTCTTTTTTTAAGATTTGTCCTTGGAATAACACTGCATACTCCTATTGATACGGTTACAACCCCGTGGGTTGAAAAACCGTGTTCTATCCCAAGTTCCCTAACTTCTCTCCTCACCTTTTCAGCCAGCTTTAAACATTCCTCTAAGGATACATGGGGAAGAAGCAAAACAAATTCTTCTCCACCATACCTGGCAGCTATCTCGTGAAATCTATTGGCATTTTTTTGCAAGGGCCTTGGCTACCATCTTGAGCACATGATCCCCAGCCTGATGTCCATAATTATCATTGTATGCCTTAAAATCATCTATGTCTAAAAAGACAATCCCTATTGGATATTTATATCTCTGCCCATTTCTCCACTCTTTTTCAAAGGTATAGTAAAAAAAATCTCTGTTATAAAGGGTTGTAAGGGGATCTCTTTTTGACTTTTTTTCTCAAGCAAAATATTTATTTCCTTAAGTTCATGTCTTTCACTCATTAGTTTTTGGTTCAAAAGAAACTTTATTCTATCCTCTTTTTCTAAATAATAACTACCAAAAAGACTCATTATGGCACCTGAAATTAAAACCAAATTACTATTAAAAATTATATCCCCATGTCCCTTCATAATAAATGGAGATGATAATCCATATAATAGACACACACTAAATGAAGAGAATAGAGCACATTTAAAATTGAATCTAAATACTATATTTCCACATATAACTACAAGAACTATACCAGAATAGTAATGAAGGACATTTTTATGATGACTTAAAAAAAAGCATAAAAATAATTGACGCTGATACTAGAATAATTAAGATGGAAAGTAAAAAGTCAATCCTTTTTCTTAAAAAAAGATATCCTTTGAGAAACTATACCCAATATCATAAGTGGAGTTACAACTCCAAGTCTTATAAAAAGTGATTTTTCCCATACATCAGGAAGCATTATATAATCTGCAAAGATAAATAGATTGTAGAGTATAATCCCCAATATTCCCATAACAACAAATTCTTTCTCCCTCTGTTTAAACCTCTCTTCTTGATACAACCTCTCCAATGGGGATGGGAATTTAAGGAATTTAAAATAGGTTGCTGAGTCCAAATCTTTAATTGTCCTATTTACCAGGGCAACTAAGGGAGGGAACCTTTTATTTCTTTTTGTCATATATAGAAACCTAGAAGAGTTTGGATAGGGCTGGTTCAGTGTAAACCCTCTGCTCCCACTGAACCAGCCTATTTTTCAATAGAAAAGAAGGGAAAAACTAATATTCCTTAGGCAGGTTGTCAAGCTGGGCTTTGGTAAACACAGGTCCGTCCTTACATACGTAATATGGACCCACATTACACCTTCCGCAGATACCTATTCCGCACTTCATGCGGTTTTCCAGGCTCATTATTATCTGTTCCCCTTTCCAGCCCAGTTTGTCTAGTACTGGTTGGGTGAATTTTATCATCACAGGTGGTCCGCAGATTATTGCCACTGAGTTATCTGGATTTGGTGCTACCTGTTCTGTTATTGTGGGAACAAAGCCAACAAGGCCATCCCACCCTTCTACCTCTCTGTCTATTGTGATATGGCAGTCAACATCATCTCTTTTTTTGCCACTCTCTCCATTGATCGTGATATAGAAGGAGTCCTGGTGTCCTTGCTCCATAGATAAAGGTAATTTTTCCATATTTTGGGCGATTGTCTGAATGAAGGAGCATACCATGGTGGAGCGAAGGGTGGTTACTGCATATCCACCTGCTATTATCACTATGTTTTTACCTTCTAGCTCTTTTAAAGGATAAGGATGACCCAGTGGACCCCTTACTCCCATTACATCACCTTCTTTCATGGAATGGAGCTTGGTGGTTACCTTACCTATTCTAAATACTGTAAAAAGGAGATTTTCTCCTTCTGTTGGAGAAGATGCAATACCTATTGGGGATTCCCCATAGCCAGGTATTGAAAGTTCTGCAAATTGACCTGGCATGTAATTAAACTTCTTTGCATCTTCTTTGTTTATAAACTCAAATTCAAAGGTCCGAAGACTCTTGTCTTCTGTGGCTATCTCTACTCTCTTTATCCTTACTGGATATGGTTTATATGGATTCTTCATAGCCATCTCACTTTTTTGTTTTTATTTGTTCATATTATTTACTACATCCCTGACATCTATATTGACAGGACATACCTGAATGCACCTACCACATCCAACACAGCCAATGTCACCATCTAGCTTAATTGGCATATATTTGAATTTGTGCATAAATCTCTGCCTTACCCTGTGTTTTTTTTGTTCCCCTTGGATTATGACCTGATGCATGTTGGGTAAATAACCAGCTCATGCATGTATCCCAGTTCCTTACCCTCCTTCCATATTCTCCCTTGGTCTCATCCTGGATATCAAAACAGTGACAGGTTGGGCAATAAAAAGTACATGCTCCACAATTTATGCAACTCTCATGTACCCTATCCCAATAGGGATTTTCATATACCTCTAAAATCTCCCTGGATAAGATGTTATCCATAGATAGTCTGGTAGTTATCTTATTCTCTGCATCTTGTTTTAGCTCATCTACTTTTTTTTATATCCTCAGAAGATGCATCCTTAAAATCCCCAACAATTTCTTTACCCTTATCTGTTAGGGGCTTTAAAAGGAGTTTATCACCTAGATCTATCATAAGTACATCAAGACCATCTTCTCCAAATGGAGACGAACCCACCTGGGTACAAAAACAAGTAGAACAGGGACTTAAGCATGCAAGGCCAATTAAGGTAGTCTTATCCCTTTTGTCCTTCCAGTATACATCCAATGAATCTTCATCCCTCATAAATACCTTATCCAATATGGAAAATGCCCTGGCATCACATGGACGAATATTGAAAACCACTCTATTTTTCTCTAAAGGTGGTATTTCCTGTAAAATCAGTCCATCTTCCGCCCTCTGGTTGTTTTTAAACTCAAACATGCACTCTGTTTGGGGGAAAAACAGCCCCTTTGGGGAAAGGGAAGTATTTTTAAAATCAAACAGGACCTTAGATACATCTTCAACTTTAGACCAGGCTACATCAACACCCTTTTTGGTCGGGGCAAACACATCCCCCAACTTAGATACCTTGTCAAAGAGCTCTTTTATATCTTCTTTTGCCAAATATTTATATCCCATAGCTAATTTCCTTTTTATGGGGTTATAAATTCTTCTGGATCATTGGGCCTATAAACACTAAGTGGTGGAGTTGCGCCTATCTCCATTCCTGGTTGATAGTCATACATCTGCCTTATATCTTTTTCTATTTTAGAAGTTAGTACCCTCATCTTGATCCCCATTGGACAGGCAGATTCACACGCACCACAGTCAACACACCTTCCAGCACAGTGGAATGCCCGCAGGATATGAAAAGTATATACATCTGCCTCATCCTGGGTCTTTCCACACCACTGGGGCCTTGATTCATCCACAAAACACTCACTACAATAACAAAGTGGACACACATTCCTGCATGCATAACACCTGATGCAATCCTTAAATGTCTCTCTGAATTTCTCCCATCTCTCATCAATGGACAGATTCTCCCATGGTGCTGCAACATTGTCTATATCTCCGCCCCCTATATCCTCACCTTTCTCCCCTATAAATTCATCAAAAAGCACTGCATTTCTATGCACACAGGTGAGGCAGTTTTGTCTTAAGACCTCTTTTTTTGTTTATCACCTCTTCAAATCCATCACCACTGACAATTATCTTGTCCCCTTCTTCCTTTGCCTCATAGATCTCTTTTCCACCGATCTTTTCAATAACCTTCCATCTATCCACCATCCCAGGAGACCAGATCCCAAGGATATAGACATTTTCCCTCTTTACCTGGTTTTCATTTATAAGACCAACTATGGACCTACTAACACACCCCTGGGCCACAACTGCTACCTTGTCCTGCCTCTTTATCAAAAAATTAGCCAGGTTCTTTGTACAAAAACTTGACCAGATGAGGTTGTCACAATCTTCTTCTGTATATGCAAAGTATGGGGCATCAACTAATGGGATTGTACCCTGTCTATATCCAAGGACACAATCTACCTTTTTGTCCTTTAAAAGGCGCTTTGCCGCCTCCCTTATCTTATTGGTATATTCTTCTAACATATTGCCTCCTACATTGTGACGTCCAAGGTTCCAGGTTCAATATTATATAAAAAAACCTTGAACTTTGAACGTCGAACGTTGAACTTTCATCTATCCCAAATTTATTGCAATTGGTTTTAAATCCTTAATTAGCTTCTTCTTTTCTTTAGCAGGTCCAACGCTTCTTACTGCTTCAACTATCTGCTTGGCCTTTTCCTGAAACCTCCCTGCCTCTGCTGAGGATATCCATGTAAAATGCAGCCTCTCTGGCTCAATCCCTATGTATTCAAGTAAGTTCTTTAAGACAGCGAACCGCCGTCTAGCGAACAAATTGCCACTAATATAGTGGCAGTCGCCTGGGTGTCAGCCAGATACCCATACGCCATCTACACCCTGCCTAAACGCCTCCAATATGAACTTTGGGCTCATACTTCCAGAGCAGGGGACTCGAATAATTCTGATATTTGCAGGATATTCCATCCTGCTAACACCAGCTAAATCAGCTGCTCCATAGCTACACCAGTTACATAAAAATGCAACTATCTTTGGTTCAAAGTTCGTCATCTTAGTTTCTCCTGGGTATAAAGTTTTTATTTTTACAGGACCTAAAGGGGAGAAAATCCCAAGTAGGTCCTGATATCATTTTGTGTTAAACTGCCAAAGCCTCTATCATTGCAAATACATGCTGGTTGTCCATTCCTTTCAAGGAAATTGCCCCAGATCTACAAGATGCCATACAGAGACCACAACCCTTACACAGGCTGGATTGATCTCTGCCTTACCCTGATTTGGTCCTTCTTCTTCCACTATTCTTGGGGCAGAGTATGGACAAACTGTCACGCATACACCACATCCAACACATTTTCTTTGATCAACAACAGAAACTTCACCACTTGAATAGATTTTCTGTTTGGCCAAAAGCGTAATTGCCCTTGATGCAGCAGCAAGTCCCTGGGCAACAGATTCATCTATTGACTTTGGATAATGGGCAAGACCGCAAAGGTATACACCATCCATTGCAAATTCAGATGGACCAAGTTTTGCGTGCTTTTCAACAAAAAAATCCATCTTCATTTAATGGGAGTTTATAGAATTGTGCAAGTTTTTCATCTTTGTATGGAACAATTGCTGTTGCAAGGGCTAATAGATCAGTATCAATCTCAAGGGGCAGACCTGTAATATGGTCTTTTATTTTTACAATTAACTTATCCCCATCTTTGGTAACAACAGGTTTCCCATCCAGGCTGTATCTTATAAAGATAACTCCCTTCTTCCTTGCCTCTTCATACAGATATTCCTTCTCACCATAGGTCCTGATATCCCTATACAAGATAAATACCTTTGCATCTGGATTTCTTCTCTTTATCTCCAGGGCACTCTCAATTGAATGGGTACAACATACCCTAGAACAATAGGCCTATCCTTTTCCCTGGACCCAACACATTGGATAAATACTGCTGTTTTCACGTCCTCTAACTTGGGATCATCTTCCATAAACATCTTATCTAACTCAGTATGAGTCTTGATCCTATGGTCTTCTCCATAGAGATACTCTTTTGGCTGATATTCGGTAGCCCCAGTTGCAATTATGGTTACACCATGATCAATGGTCTGTTCACCTGATCCATTTTTTTATTGTGGTCTTAAAATTACCAACAAAACCATCAACTGCAACTATCTGGCTATTTAAATGAATATGTAGATTATCTAAGGACTTTGCCTCAGTAATTAAGTTTGAAACCCCTTCCTGAATTAATTCTCCTGTCCATGTTTTAAATAATTTTAAGGCATTGCCACCAAGTTTATCTGAACGTTCAACAATATGTGTCTCATATCCCTGTTTTGCAAGGTTAATGGCCGCACTTAAACCTGCAACACCACCACCAACAACCAAGGCCCTCTGGTCTATGTTCAGTTCTATTTCCTTCAGAGGTTCTTTGTAAACCACCTTATTTACTGCCATTCTCACCAGCTCTTTGGCCTTTTCAGTGGCGATCTCTGGATTATATCTGTGAACCCAGGAGTCCTGGTTCCTTATATTCACCATTTCAAACATATATTTATTAAGCCCTGCCTTCATCAAGGTCTCTTGGAAAAGGGGCTCATGGGTTTTAGGTGTACACGCAGCCACAATAACCCTGGTTAGACCCTTTTCCTTTATAACCTCGGTTATCTTGTCCTGGGTATCCTGTGAACAGGTATACATATTATCTTCCACATAAACCACATTGGGCAAAGTTGCTGCATAATCTCTAACAGCAGGCACATCTATTACCCCAGCTATATTTGAACCACACCTACACACAAAAACCCCTATTCTTGGAGGCTCTCCAACTATATTCTTCTCCTCTGGGACTTCTATTTCAGTGGTCTGGGTAAATCTTACGTCACTTAAAATTTCTCCAACAGCTGCAGCTGCTGCTGATGAATCCACAACTGCTGTGGGAATATCCTTTGGACCTTGAAATGCTCCACATACAAAGATTCCATCTTTTGAGGTGGAAACAGGCTTAAAACTAGATGTTGCACAGAACTTACCTTCAGTTAGATCCACACCTAAAACTGATGCAAGTTCAATGCTATCTTTTGCAGTCTCAAGGCCAACGGATAGTACAATCATGTCAAACTGCTCTTCTTTTATCTCCCCTGATTCATCAAAATACTTTACAACCAGATCGTCACTTCCAGGTACTGGGTTTATGGTATGGATTCTAGATCTTATAAATCTCACACCATGCTTTTCCTTTGCCTGTTCATAGTATTTTTCAAAATCTTTTCCATAAGTCCTCATATCCATATAAAAAAATTGAACAATCAAGATCAGCCCTGCGTGTTCTTTTGCAATTACTGCCTCTTTTATTGCATACATACAACAAACAGATGAGCAGTATCCGTGCTCACACCTATTTATATCCCTTGAGCCCACACACTGGAGCCATGCGATTTTCTTTGGCTCTTTGTGATCAGAAGGTCTCACTAGATGACCACCAGTAGGACCAGATGCAGATAAAATCCTCTCAAACTGCATGGAGGTAACCACATTTGGAAATAGGCCATATCCATAGGTGTCAAGTCCCTTTGGATCATATGGATTAAATCCAGGGGCCAATACAACTGCTCCAACATCTAAGACTTCTTCTTCCTTTGTCTGAGCATGTGTCTCCAGGGTAACAGCTCCAGCACCACAGGCCTTTACACACTGGAAACACTCACAACAATAACTACAATTAATACACCTCTCAGCCTCTTTTCTTCCCTCTTCTTCTGTTAAACCCAGTTCAACCTCTTTGAAATTTCCCCTTCTCTCTTCTACTGGAAGCTCTCTTTCCTTTGCCCTTGTCTTTTTTTGACTCATTTTCTGGTATGGGCCTGTACTCAAAATCCTCATCTATCTTCTTAGGCTCTCTGCCTGCTTCTAGGTCTTCTCCATTTAAATACCTCTCAATGGAGATGGCCACCTCTTTTCCTGCTGCTACTGCTCCAATCACTACCCATGGACCACTCTGACAATCTCCACCTGCAAATACACCTTTCTTATTTGTTGCATAGGATATTGAATTGGTCTCTATGGTTGACCACCTGGTAAAATCAATCCCTGTCACATCCTCTAAACAGGATGTATCTACCCTCTGCCCTATTGCAGCAACTACCTGATCCACATCTAAATCAAACTCACTATCTGGTACTGGAATTGGGCGTCTCCTACCAGATGAATCAGGCTCTCCAAGCTCCATCTTTATACACCTTAAGCCAACCACCTTACCATCTTCATGTAAAATCTCTTGAGGTGCTGCTAAAAATAGGAATTTGACTCCCTCCTCTTTTGCAGCATGCACCTCCTCTGGTAAGGCTGGCATCTCCTTTTCTGTCCTTCTATATACTATGGTAACCTCTTCTGCGCCAAGTCTTATGGCTGCCCTGGCAACATCTATTGCAACATTACCACCACCAATTACAGCTACCTTCTTCCTGTGGGGACCTTGCCTGTTAAATTTACCTCCCTTAAATAATCTACTCCCTGCCTGACTCCCTCTGCCTTCTCTCCAGGAATACCAAGTTCAATCCCTTTATGTGCTCCTATTGCTATAAATACTGATTTATATCCCTGGTTAAACAGATCATCTATTGTAAAATCCTTGCCAAGCCTCATGTTGGTCTTAATTTCAACACCTAAATTGGTAATTACCTCAATCTCTCTATCAAGTACATCCCTGGGCAACCTGTGCTCTGGAATCCCAACACGAAGCATTCCACCAGGCTTTGGCAAAGCCTCAAATATAGTGGACTTGATCCCCCTTCTGGCTAAATGATATGCACAGGACAGACCTGCTGGACCAGATCCGATTATTGCTACCTTCTCTTCCCTTTCAGGAGCACACCAAATCTCCACATCCCTTGGATCAAACTTGTCAGCTGCAAGCCTCTTTAATGCACGAATAGCCACAGGTTCATCTAATTCTCCCCTTCTACATGCCTTTTCACATCCAGCAGGACATACCCTTCCAAGCACCCCTGGGAGTGGAAGCTGCTCCATTATAATCTCCAGGGCCTCCCTATACTTGCCCTGTTTTACCATCTGAACATATCCCTGAACATTTATCCCTGCAGGACATGTGAGTCTGCATGGGGGTTTTTGCTCTGCCTTTAATATGGCATATGCACTTGGTACTGTCTGGGCATACTTCTTGGATGTTGCCTTCTTTAAACTCATCCCCTGATTGTATTCATCTGGCAACTCCACTGGACATACTGATGCACATTCACCACAAGATGTACATTTTGTAACATCAATATACCTGGGAGATTTTTCAACCTTTACTTTGAAATTCCCAACAGAACCCTCAATTTCTTTGACCTTGGCTTTAGTGATTATGTTGATATTTGGATGGCGGCCGAACTCGACCAGCTTAGGAGAGATGATTCACATTGCACAGTCATTGGTGGGAAAAGTCTTGTCAAGCTCTGACATAACCCCACCAACACCAGTACTCTTCTCTACCAAATGGACCTTAAAACCAGAATCTGCTAAATCAAGGGCTGCCTGCATGCCCGCAATACCCCCTCCAACCACCAAAACCGATCCATTTTTGTTGGATGGATTAATTTTAGTTTCCATATGTTTCTCCTTATACCTTGGTCATCAATTTATATAGTCTTTTACCAAAAATCAGTAAAAAACTACATTTCAACCTTCCCTACCTTAAATTCATTAAAAAATCAGCTCAAACAACGAGTACCCATCTTTTACAAAATGTTACTGACCTTCTAATTAATTAACAACCCATTGTCAACTGCCCTGAAAAAAACTAAGGGGAAAAAAATTAGTTGCCCAAATTGTATTAACTTCTTTTTAATTTGTGGACAATTTCTACATATGTAGAATTCTCACACAATACCAATAACCTATTTAAATATATTAACTTTTTAAGCAATGGTCTGTTTCAGCAATATAAATTGTAGTATTTTTCTACACCCATTTTAAACCATTTTTTTCACTCATAAAGAATATGTCCAAGCAACTAACTGTTTTTATTAAAAAAATTAAAACCTTCACTAAATGGCACACCAGTTGCTTATATTAAAGAAAACACAACTAAAAAATAAAAAAACAGGAGGAATATCATGGGTAGAAAGACTAACATAGACACCAGGTGGACAGGTTATGGTTCTGTTTATGAAAAGGTTAATTTTTTTAACAGGCACAACAGATGAAGGAATTGACGTGGTATTAGGTGGCCAAATATGGAAGGTTAAACCAGACAAAAAAAGACAAAGTTAAAAATCCATGTCTATGGATGCAGGCTGGAGTAGTTAATAGAAAGAGCTGTACAAATTTTTATGATTGTACAACCTGTGCTTATGATAAGGCCATGATGAAAAAGGCAAAAGAAGGAAAAATAATAAGCTGGCAGGATGCAATGAGAAAACTCCCTCCACACAACAGGATTTGCAGACATACCTTGACTCAAAGAATTCCATTTAGGCTATGTGCATATGATTATCATTGTGACAAATGTGATTTTGACCAATACTTAGAAGATGTACTTACACCAAAAGAGGCAAGCAGGGCAACTGAAGTTTACAATATAAAGGGATTTGATCTGCCAGTTGGCTACTATTTCCACAATGGACACACGTGGGCAAGGATAGAAAGCGGTGGATACATCAGGATTGGTATGGATGATTTTTCCTTAAAACTCTTAGGGGAAATGGAAAAATTCGAGCTTCCGCTAATGGGTAAGGTCTTGGATCCAGATGCGCCAGGTTGGGGACTTAAGAAAAAGGACAAAGAGGCAGAAGTGTTAGCACCTGCAGGTGGGATTATTTGCGAGGTAAACCACAGATTATTCGAAAATCCCACTGTTGCCAACAGATCTCCATACGAAGATGGATGGATGTTTTTGATCAGGACAAATGACATAAAGGTCAGCATGAAAAAAACTAATGGATGATAAGGAAAGCATGCCCTGGTTAAAACAAGAGGTCTCTGTTTTAGAAAACATGGTGGAACACGTTGCAGGACCCCTGGCAGCAGATGGAGGTCTTTTTGCAAACAATATCTATGACAACCTCCACAACTTGGTTGGGAAAACTTAACTAAAACATTTTTAAAAGTCAGGTAGAAGACTCTGTATAATCTCCAGGGCGACAAAAGGAAGATAGTCGTCCTGGAGATTATAAAATTATTTCCCCAGGAGATGTGAAAGATGTCTGTCTATTACAACCCAAAAAAAATTGTGTATTTGGTCCATTGCACGGGTTATAAGAGAAGTGGAGTGCAAAAATGGGTTTGACTGTTATACTTGCATATTGGATAAGGCCCTAAATAAAATTGCTAATACAAATGAACTCTTAAAAAAAACAAGGTATTCCACCAAAAGGTAGAAAAGGACGAATTGTTCATTGGAAACAAAACCTTTTGTCCCTTGAACCAAACAAGAGGCCATGTATCTACTCCATTAAAAACAAAACTCCATTTAGGCCATGTATGAATGATTATGATTGTCCCAAATGTGAATTTAACCAATACTTTGAGGACGTATATTCTGTGTACGCAGAGATTGATCAAATAAGTGAAATGAAAGTAAAAGGCTTTAAGTTCCCCCATGGCTATTATCTCTCAAAGTATCACACCTGGATGAAACTTGGAAATGGCTCCACTGTTATTATTGGAATGGATGAATTTGTTTCAAGATTATTTGGTCCATTTTCTGAAATTAAACCACCAGTTTTAGGCAAAAAAAATTACAAAAGGGAAAAAAACATATCTTCCTAAAAAAAATCAGACAAAATGACATACCTATGTGCTCCAGTAAGTGGTATCGTCTTAGATGTAAATCCAGATGTGTGGGAAGGAAAGTTAAAAAAAAGACAATCCATATACAAAAGGATGGATAATTAAGGTTCAGGCAACCAGCCTTGCTACAGAGATAAAAGATTTAATGTTTGAAGAAGAGGTATTAAACTTTTTATCCCAAGAAGTGGATCTTTTTTTTAGGCGAGGTTGAAAAGACCTATGGTGCTTGGCTGCAGATGGTGGAAATTTAATAGAAGACATATTCACCAAAGCACCCCAATTAGATTGGGATTTCTTTTCAAGGAAATTTCTCAGGTACAATGATTAATATCACTTACTTAAAGTTCTCAATTTATCCTTAATCATTGTTTCACAGAAAAAAACAAAACCTGTTTTCCTTTTTATCCACATCTTTTATAGTTCTGCAATAGTGCATAATGCACTTTTTGTCCCTGCAATGGGTAAGTCCAAAGGTATGGCCTAATTCGTGCAAGACCTCCTTTACTATTCTTTCCTGAAATCTAATAAGATTAGTTGGGCTACGGTCTTCTGGCATTAATCTGTAGAGAGATACTATTGCACTTTTACCATCTAGCTGGCTTCTCCAAATACATAGGTTAATATGGGAATAAATAGATCTTTATTTGTAATGGCAATGACCCTTATACAATTTTCTGGGACCAACTCTTCCAATTTTTTTTAAGATTTCTGTAGAATAATATTGATTCCTACCCTCGTGATATGCAAATTCCACATTATCCAACAGGTGAATTAGTTTAGCATTTAGGCCCAAGGTATTTTTAATTTCGTGCTCAAGGGGATCTAAGAACCATTGTTCCTTTAATTCTATAGGATTTATCCCAATAAAAGGGGAAGAATCTGCCATTAATCACGCTTTAGATTGTATTTTTTTATTTTGTTATACAAAGTAGATCTATCTATACCAAGGAGCTTGGCAGAGAGGGATATATTCCAATTTGTTTTACTTAATATATTTAAAATATACTCTTTTTCCAATTCCTTTAGGGGAAGAGTTTTTTTTGGAAAAAGACAATTTTTCATCTTGATCTCTTTCTTCACCTACTCTTTTGAATATGGGTAGGTCTTCAGGTTGGATAATTTTTCCTCTGCATATAACCACAGCTCTCTCTATTGCATTTTTGAGTTCTCTAACATTTCCAGGCCAGTTGTGAAGCATCATTAAATCTAGGGTCTGACGACTTATTTTTTTCCACACGTTTATTTGTTTCTTTGCTAAATTCCATTAGAAAGTGTTTTGCCAAAATGGGAATATCCTCTTTTCTCTCCCTTAAAGGAGGAAGGTGAATAGAAAATACATTTAATCTATAATAGAGATCTTCTCTAAACCAGCCTTCAGAGATCCCTTTTTTTAAGATCTCTATTTGTTGCAGCCAACACCCTTGAATCAAGTGAAATAGGTTTTGATCCACCAACCCTATAAAATAACTTTTCTTCTAATACCCTGAGCAAATTCACCTGCATCTTTAAAGTGAGTTCTCCTACTTCATCTAAAAATATGGTTCCTCCAGTTGCAAGTTCAAGCTTTCCCTTTCTCTGGTCCCTGGCATCTGTAAAAGCCCCCTTTTCATGCCCAAAAATCTCGCTTTCCATGAGTTGTTCAGGTATGGCCCCACAGTTAATTGCAACAAAAGGTCCATCACACCTCTTAGAATGGGAGTGGATAGCCCTTGCGACCAGTTCCTTGCCAGTGCCGGTCTCTCCAGTTATTAGTACCGTAGATTCAATAGGCGCAATCCTTTTTATAAGTTCAAAAACTTCTTGCATTTTAGGGGAATGACCAATCAATCTGTCAAACTTTGCCTTTTCTTTTATGGTCTCTTTTAAATAGATATTTTCCAATTCTTGTGCTTTATTTTGTAATATCCTCTCAATCAACATACTAAGCTCATCTGGTTCAAAGGGCTTTAACAAATAATCCTGTGCTCCTTTTTTTCATTGCCTCAACTGCTGTTGTAATGGACCCATAAGCTGTGATCATTACAACAGAGCTCTCTGTGTCTATTTCTTTTATCTTTGACAAGACTTCAATGCCGTCCATTCCTTCTAATTTTATATCTAAAAAAAACTATATCAAAGGATTCTTTGGTGACCAGGTCAATGGCCTCTTCTCCACTGGCTACTGATGTAACATCATACCCATCCCTCATGAGCCATGCAGCAAGTGATTCCCTTAAAATCATCTCGTCGTCTACAATCAAAATTTTTGGAACATTGGAAGATATTTTCTTTTTAACCATACTTTTCCTCTGCCTGGGTAATTGGAAGTTTGATGATAAATAACGTACCTTTATCATTTAAATTTTTGACTTCAATGGTTCCAGAATGATTCTTTATAATGCCATATACAACAGATAGACCAAGTCCCACTCCCTTACCTTTCTTTTTTTGTGGTAAAGAAAGGCTCAAATATCTTATCTCTTACCCCTTCTGGTATACCAGGTCCATTGTCCCCAAACATTATTTTTACAAATTGTCCCATTTCCTCTGTCTTTACACAGATCTCTTTATCTTTCTGACCTTCCATTGCCTCTATGGCATTTGAAATTAAATTTATCAATACCTGTTTTAGTTGTTCTCCATCTGCCACTATCACTGGCAGGTTTGGATGTAGTTCCCTTTTTATTTTCACTTTGTTTATCTTAAGCACATTTGAACACAAAAATAATACATCGTTAATCACATCATTTACATTAATTCTACTAAATTCACTCCTTCTTCCCTTTGAAAAGGTAAGGAGATTAGATGTTATACGGCTAATTCGTCTAATCTCAGACTCCATCAAATTCAGATTTCTGCTAAACATATTGATTTCCTTGTCCTCAACAGGTCCTTCATCAATAATTCTCTTCATAAGTATTACTAAATTTAATATTCCTGAAATAGGATTGTTTATCTCGTGAACAACAGATGCAGCCAACTTCCCCAGGGAGGCCATCTTGTCTTGATGTCTAAGTTCCCTTTCCCTTTCTTTAAGTTCCTCTTTTGTTTTTTTCCAACAACATCTCAAGTTGCCTGTATATCTCACTGTGTTGATGTATATGTTCACTAACATCACGACTTATTTCCACAAAATGGATCAAGGTATTGTTTTCATCAAATATGGGATATAGAGATATCTCAAGATATACTACTTTGCCCTCCCTGTTTATTCTTGGCATTATTCTCTTACAACTCTTTCTGGTTTCCAGGGCTGTCCTTACTGGACACACAAATTGATCAAAATGACATTCTCTATTGCTCTTTTGAAAAATTTCATAACACTTTTTTTCCAATAACCTCTTCTCTAGAATATCCCATTTTTTTCAAGCACACATCATTTATCTCTTGAACTTCCATATCTGGAGAAATTATCAGGATGTTTTCATCAATACCGTGGATAATTGCATTTAATTGCTCAAGCTGGGTCTTTATTTTTCTTGTCTCAGCACTTATGGCATCCCAAAAGAGCCTGAAAACTGTATATGATACTATTCTTATATTTACAGGTCTTGATTTAAGGATTTCCTTAAAAAGGTCATGGTCATCTACCAATACAATAATGACATCTATGGATTCCCTGGGATTGTAGAGGTCTTCTATCTTTGTAAATGTCTTCCTTTTAAATCTCTTTGCAAGTTTCATTGCTGGGGCTTTTTCATCTGGCCATGCCACTGCATGTACTTTTGCCTTTAATTTTTTTGGTCTTGGAATAATACCTAACAGTGGTCTCTAAAACCTCTGACGCAAAATCATCGCCTCCTATAAGGGCTATGCGAATAATACCATCTTTCAAGACAAAACCTCCATAAAACAAAATGTTAGCTAATCTGTCTATACCACTATAACACTAAAGGCAAAGTTATACAAGAAGGTATAATAATTGAGAAGTTAACTAAAAAAAAGAAAGGGCTTGCTTTAAGCAAGCCCTTTCTTTTTTTCTCCATTGACTTAACACCTATATTTAAAGGCCAAGTTCTCTTAAATCATCCCCCAAATATTCCCTCTCATTTTCACCAAGACAACCCATAGACAGACAAATTATGGTCCAAAGATGAACTGCGTGAAATCCACCTTCATAATATTCACTTAAATCGTGAATCTGGGAATGGCAATTATGGCAAGGAGTTATGCAATACTGGGCACCTGTTTCCATTATTTGCCTGAACTTTATCTTCCCGTATTGACGTCTTTGATCCTGAAATCCAGTTGCCTGCAAAAATCCACCACCACCACCGCAGCAGAAGTTGTTGGATTTATTGGGATACATATCCACAAAATTTTCTTCACCAACACAGGCCTTGACTACAAAACGTAAATCTTCTGCAACTGGGTCACCAAAAGATTTTCTCACAAGCTGGCAGGGATCTTGAACTGTAAATTTTACCTTAAGGTCTTTGTTCCAATCTGAAGAAACAGGGAGTTTTCCTTCCCTTATCCACTGGGCGTATAATTGAACTATTGATTTTACTTCAAAATTTCTTTTGATGTTGAATTTGCGTATTCCTTCCAGGAATGCAAAAAGTTCGTGTCCTCACTCGGTGTTTAGCCATACCTTACACCCAAGTTTTTCCACAGCCTCCACTTTGTTCCTGACGATCCTCTCCCAGGCTTCGTCGTCTGATAAAAACATACAATAGTTTTCAGCTGCCCAACCTTGGGTACTGTAGGTCCAATCTGCACCAACTATGTGTAAAATCTTCCACAAAGGAACCATCTCATCTGGCTCTGTTACTGGTTCCCTGGAATTTTGATTTAGAAAATAATATGCCCCCTCTTTATCAATGGGTGCTTCCATATCCTTAAAACGGGGTTGGGTCTCCCTCACTTCCTCAAGAACATCTTCCACAACAAACTTAAAGTCCTCTGAACCAGCCCCCATTGCACTGTTTCCAGGATTATTCAATGCTACATCACACGATGCCCGAATGCCCTTGGGCCTCTCCTCCCTTGGCCAGGACTGCCTAGCATAATATACCAATCTTGGTATATCTATATTCATTGGACAGGCATGAACACAACGTCTACACTGGGTGCAACACCAGACCCAACCAGATTTTGTTACCTCTTCATCCAATCCCAAGGCTGCCATCCTCAAAAATTTTCTGGGTCCATACCGTCTATTCCTGATGCTGGACACCCAGAGGAACATGCTCCACATGTTAGGCAGAGGTTTAAATTCCCACCTTCAGGCAAAATCTCCATAACCTTTTGCATAAAGGTGGTCTTTTTCTCTTCTCTGCCTATTTTTAAGGCATTTTGAGACATAATTTCCTCCTTACATACTCCATTTAAAGGGCTACTCAAATTTCTATACAAATTCTTTTGATTAGCATCTATATAAGGTTAGTTAAACTTTGTCAATTGGGAGCCATATTTTTTTATATTGGTTTGATAATGTGTGTTGAACAAGAAAATAAGATAGATCAAATACTAGCATAGTGCAAAATCTTCTGTTTTCCTGTAAATTTATTTTTTTTATTTCTTTCTTGACATAAAAATTTAGTTTCTGCTAGTAGGGTGAATGAATATTCATTCAATAGTTATTTACTGGTCAGTAACCTAAAAAGTTACACGGGTTGAGGGAAAGTTTTTAATTTTAATTTATATGGGAGGTATGTTATGAAAAGGATAAAACGAGCAGCTGTATTAGGTGCAGGTGTAATGGGTGCAACCATTGCAGCTCACCTTGCCAATGCAGGAGTTAGAGTGGTTTTACTGGACATTGTGCCAAGGGAACTAACTGAAGAGGAAAAGGCCAAGGGGCTAACATTGGAAAGTCCTGAAGTCAGAAACAAGATAGCCAATACTGCCCTCAAAAATCTCCTAAAAATGAAGCCAGCTCCTTTTCTTTTGCCAGAATACGCAAAATTAATAGAAACAGGCAATTTTGAGGATCATCTGGACAAGTTAAAGGACTGTGACTGGGTAATTGAAGTTGTTGTTGAAAACATGGACATTAAAAAAAAGCTTGTTCAAAAAGGTAGTTACCCACTTAAAGGAAGATGCAATCCTTTCAACAAATACTAGTGGTTTATCAGTAAATGAGATGGCAACTGTGATGCCCGATGATGTGAAAAAGAGATTTCTAGTCACCCACTTTTTTTAACCCACCGAGATATATGAGGCTCATGGAGATTGTGGGGTGCAATGAGTGCGATCCAAAAGTAGTGGATTTTATGGCTGATTTCATCAACCAGAGATTGGGCAAAGGTATTGTATTTTGTAAAGACACCCCAAATTTTATTGGTAACAGAATTGGTGTATACTCCATAATGAAGTGTATCCATCACATGTTGGATATGGGGCTTACTGTGGAAGAGGTTGACGCAATTACTGGAAGGCCCACAGGGCGTCCCAAAAGTGCAGCCTTTGGTACCACTGATTTAGTTGGTTTAGATACAATGGTACACGTTGCAAATAACTCTTATGAGCTTTTGGTTGATGACGACGAGAGAGAAGCATTCAAGATGCCTGAATTCATCCTAAAGATGGTTGAAAATAAACAGCTCGGGAGAAAGACCAAGCAGGGTTTCTATAAAAGGGAAGGAAAGCAAAAATTTTACTGGGATTACGAAGCTGGAGAGTATAAGCCAGTTACCAAGCCCAAATTTGACTCAATCAAGCTGGCAAAAATGGCCAAGACCACTGGAGAGAGGATAAAGGCTCTAATTCAGGGACAAGACAAGGCTGCTGAGTTTGCATGGAGGATCTTGAGGGATACCCTACTCTATTCCTTTAAACGTATTCCAGAGATAGCTGACGATGTGGTCAATGTGGATAATGCAATGAAATGGGGATACAACTGGGAACTTGGGCCATTTGAAACCTTTGATGCAATTGGAATAGATTACTTTGTGGAAAGGGCAGAAAAAGAAGGAATCAATGTACCTGAAAAACTAAAATCCATTAAAAGTTTTTACAAGATAGAAAATGGGAAAAAATACTATTACGATATTATAAACAATAAATACAAAGAAGTTCCAACCAGAGAAGGCACCATCAACCTTGCCCTTATTAAGACCGACGAGAAAAAGATTGTGGCATCCAATGACAACGCATCTATTGTTGATATTGGCGATGGAGTATTTTGCCTTGAATTCCACTCCCCCCAAAACTCAATCAGTGATGATATGTTGGATATGACCTTTAAGGCAGTCGATATTGCTGAAAATCAGGGAGTTGGCCTTGTAGTTGGGAATCAGGGAGAGAGATTCTCTGTTGGTGCAAACCTATTTATGGTGGCAGTGGCCATTGAGCAAAAGGCCTTTGACCAAATCGAAGCTGGTGTCAAAAAAATTTCAATCTGCCACAATGGCCTTAAAATACGCTGCAGTACCAGTTGTTGCAGCACCATTTCAGATGACCTTAGGTGGCGGATGCGAATATTGCCTCCACTCTGACGCCATTTGTGCCCATATTGAGACCTATATGGGACTAGTAGAAGTTGGCGTTGGTCTGCTTCCAGCAGGAGGTGGAACAAAGGAACTCTGTGTTAGGGCAGTAGAAGAGGCAGAAAAACTGGGGGTAAATGTACAAAATATAATCGTTAAATACTTCCAAAACATTGCTATGGCCAAGGTATCCATGGGCGCTGCAGAGGCATTTAAACTGGGATATATGAGACAGGGCGATCAGATCACAATGGATATTGACAGTCTAATTGGAAACGCTAAACAGATGGTACTTACCCTAGCAAAGACCTATAGACCAAGACCCCTATGCCATTTAAGGCCCCTGGTAGGGATATTGCAGCAACAATTAAGAGCCAACTGTGGAATATGAAAATGGGAAATTTTATAACTGAATATGAATACAAAATGGCTTCTATGATTGCTGATGTGATTTGTGGTGGAGACGTTGATCCTGGAACATTGATTACTGAAGAATATGTACTTAGACTGGAAAGAGAGACCTTTGTTGAGCTATGCAAACAAGAAAAAAAACACAGGAAAGGATCAAACACATGTTAACTACCAATAGACCGCTTAGAAACTAATTTAATTTTTGTTATATAAACCATTTATGGAGGATATCTATGAGAGCAGCATATATATTAAAGGCAGTTAGAACACCTGGATGTAAGGCAAAAAGGGGCAAATTTGCTAATGTAAGGCCTGACTATCTGGGTATTGTTTGTTTAAAGGGACTTTTAGAAAAAACAGGTGTGGAACATGAACTCATTGAAGATGTAATTGTTGGTTGTTCATTCCCTGAAGCAGAACAGGGAATGAACGTGGGCAGAATGATCGTTCTTGGTGCAGGTCTACCACATACTGTTCCTGGAGTCACTGTAAATAGGTTCTGTTCTTCTGGCCTGCAGACCATAGCCATGGCAGCAGAAAGGGTCATGGCTGGATTTGCTGACTGCATAATTGCAGGTGGTGTTGAATCAATGACCAAGGTACCCATGGGAGGTCACATTCTCAGTGCCAATCCTGATCTTGTATTGGACTGGCCAGAATCCTATGCATCAATGGGTATTACCGCAGAACTTGTTGCTGAAAAATTCAACATTACCAGGGAAGAGCAGGATCAATTTGGTTATGAAAGCAATATGAAGGCAGTTAAGGCTATAAAAGAAGGTAAATTCAAGGAGGAAATAATTCCCGTTAAAGTCACCAGGACAAAAGTAGTTGGTGATGAGCTCATAAAAACCGAAGAGATAGTTGACATAGACGATGGCCCAAGCTGATACTACCCTGGAGAAAATGGCAAAACTAAAATCTCCATTCAGGCTGGCGGATCTGTTACTGCAGGAAATTCGTCCCAGATGACAGATGGCGCAGCACTTTGCATGGTTGTGTCTGAGGATTTTCTAAAAAAAGATAGGTAAAGAGCCCATGGCAAGGTTTGTTGGCTATGATGTAAAAGGAGTTCCACCTGAGCTCATGGGAATTGGACCATCTCGTGCCATACCGGGAGTTTTAGAAAAAAACTGGACTTAAATTAGATGATATTGGTCTCGTTGAATTAAATGAAGCCTTTGCATCACAGGCAATCTACTGCATTAGAGAAGTGGGACTCAATCCTGAGATTGTGAATGTAAATGGTGGTGCAATAGCACTTGGTCACCCACTTGGATGTACAGGTGCAAAGCTAACAGCAACCTTGCTACATGAGATGCACAGAAGAGACGTCAAATATGGTATCGTGTCCATGTGTATTGGTGGTGGCATGGGTGCAGCTGGAGTATTTGAAAAGGTATAAAAAAATCCTTTAATCTAACTTAGTTAGCCCGATGTTTATCATTTTGATAAACTCGGGCTAATAAAAAAATTCCTACAAAAAAATCACCTTTAAAAAAGCCAGGTTAACTAGCTGGCTTTTTTATTTTATGCCCAGGGACGAAATCTAAGTACCCACACGGGGATTTTTAACCCCAGTTTATCTATTTTGATAAACCCAGATTAAAAATTTATAGAAAAAAAATTTCCACTTAGTTTAAATATTACTGTTAATATATTGGTGGAATCCTTATAAACATAAGATAAACGGTGGGACATCTCTTTTACAAGATATATTCCAAGTCCCCCTGGACGAAGTTCATCAAGAGAAGAATTCTTATCTATGGGCTTAGACAAGTTGTATTCAAGAGGATTAAATTGCTTACCCTTGTCCTTAAAAATCAGGATAAGATAATTTTTTTACAATAGAAAAATTAATTTCAATGGTTCCAATCCTATCTCCAGGATAGGCATATTTACATATATTTAAAGTGATCTCTTCTAAAATAAGACCTATGTTGTCTAAGTCATTCTTATTTACTCCATTGGTCTTTTAATCTTTCTAAAATTTCTTTATTTATCAGAGATACCTTTGAATAATCTGCTTCACATAAAAAAAGACCCTTCTACCTTCTTTTTACCCTTTAACTTCTTCAATTGCATCCTCCAGGGTTTCATAAACAGGAAATATAGAGTTAAAACCTGAAATCTTAAATACTTTTGCAACCATTGGTTGAAGGTTACAAAATACATATTTCCCACCAATGGATTTAATTTTTTTTCCTATAGTTAAAATGCTTCTTAACCCTGCTGAACTAATGTACTCGAGCCCGTGTAAATCCACAATCACCTTATCATCTCCATTATCTAAATAAGATAAACATTCTGATTCATATTTTGATGCAGTATTGGCATCTAACCTTCCATTTACCATAACTATAATAAAACCCTCCTTTTCCACCCTTTGAAGCTCCATATAAAACCTCCCTTTAATTAACACAAAAATCTAAAGTTGATTTTAAATATAATTTTTTTATATCCTATAACAAAATTTTATCATATCCTTTTTAAATAACTATCTCAATATTTTCAAGGTTAGAAATAAATGAAGAAAAAAAATTATTTCCTTAAAATGGAAACTCATCCTACCTCTACTTTCTTTATTTTTCATAATGGCATTGGCTATTATCTACATAACCTCTGATATAATCAATAAATCTACAAGAAAACTAAGCAATCAACAAGTAGAAAATGTTTTATATCTAGTACAATTAAATATAGATAACATGTATAAAAATCTATTATATTCAAAAATAAAGGATATTATAAATACCAAAAATTTTTTAAAATTTATCAATAACGAAATAGCAATATATATTAATCATAATAAAAACAATCTGAATAAAACTTATCTTAATAAATTTATTTCAAGATATAAGATTTTTAATTCATATTTTACATTTCATATAATCTTAAAAAAAAGATAAAATTATCTTCAATAGTAATCATAATATAAAGTTTAGATTTTTTATTAACTCTACATGATCTTAAGGGAAGGTCACTAAAAAAATGTGATAAGTAATATATTAAAATCCCATAAAAGTGAGTTTATTATATTCAAATATAAAACCAAAATGATTATAGGATATTTAAAAACTTATCATAAAGAATTTGTAGTCGCAAGTTTTATGGGTATTCAAGGTTTACAGGATGAAATAGAAAAAGAAAAAAAACAATATGGTAAATATAATTCAACAGAGCATGGACAAGATTAAAATAGCAACTTCTGGATATTTATTTATACTAAGTTCCGATAATTTCGCAACAATCTTTCCCACATTAAATTCCAGTTCAATAGGTACAAAATTTAAATTTAAAATAAAACCCCAAATTGTAACTTATCTTTCTAAAAAGGAAAGCTACGAACCTGCCAACTTTTATTTTGATGTAAACGGAGAAAGATATATCACTTCAATCAGGTATTTTCGTCCATTAAAATGGTATATAGGATCTGTAATCCCTGAAAAAGATATATTAATGCCTGGAATTAAATTAATAAAGATACAAGCAATGGTAGTAATATCTATATTTTTTGCCAGCTTATTAATAGTCCTTTTAATAATAACAAGAACAATAGCCCCCCTAAAACGTCTTACACACCTTACTGCAATGGTGGCAGAACACGATTTTTCAAAAGGAAGTCTCAATATTGAAGAAGACTTTAAAAAAAGATGTTCACAGAAGGGATGAAGTAGGTGCACTAACTTCATCATTTTTAGAAATGCAGGACAAATTAGAAAAAAAATGTAACTACATTGCTAAACCTAACCGCGCAACAAGAAAGGCTGGAGAGTGAACTTAGGATTGCCCGGGAGATTCAAATGGGCATCCTGCCACCATTTGAACCAAAACCACCATTTTCAAATATTGACTTTTATGCATACTTACAACCTGCTCGAGAAGTTGGAGGAGATCTTTTCCATTATTTTTTTTATAGACAAAAAGAGATTCTGCTTTGCAGTTGGAGATGTATCAGATAAGGGGGTACCAGCAGCATTCTTCATGGCCATGACCATGACCCTCCTAAAAAAACAGTGCAATGTCACAACCTGATATAGGAAAAGTTATAACCTCTATTAACAATGAATTATGCCAAAATAATCCAAATAACATGTTTGTTACCCTATTTGCAGGCATATTAAATTTAGATACTGGACAAATCCAGTATGTTAACGCAGGTCATAATCCTGTTATTCATATACCTGTAAATAAAAAAACCATATTTTTTTAAAAGAAATCAGTGGACCTGTTATAGGTGCAATGGAGGGAATGGATTATGAGACCTTTTCTTTAAGACTTTTACCTGGAGATCAATTGTTCCTATATACTGACGGGGTTACAGAAGCAATGGATGGAGAAAAAAAATTTATATGGAGAAGACAGGCTAATAAAT
>BBBM01000007.1 GCA_001311565.1 Desulfothermus okinawensis JCM 13304 | reverse complement strand
TAAGAATGATACGCAAACAAGTTTAAGGGATTTTATTCTATCTTATTTTTAAATACACCTTTAGATGAACAGCTTTATTTATGATTTTTTTTAAATGGTGAATATAAACAATCAAAAAAAATTATTTGATGCGATAAAAAAACATTTTGAGGAAATAAAAAATCAGAGCTATTTAACCTTGGCAGAAAGATGGGGATTATCCATAGAGCAATTAAAACTCATAGAAGAGATAGTTAATGACCTTAAATCTGGTAAAGAAGGTATAGTTTATCTTATACAGGGTGTTCCAGGGTCTGGTAAAACTTTAGTTGCAATTCATCTTATGCTATCTTCCCTTGCTAAAGGATATCAAACATTGCTTTCCTATCGTAATAATAGATTGATAAATTCAATTAGAAATATTTTTGATTCAATTAAACGGGGACTAAGTAACCCAATTAAATTTTATTCAGTTGGCCCCAGAGCAAATTATATAGGAGTGGCCGAAAAAAAACTTCCGAGGACAAAAGTTAGACATTGTTATTTATGATGAAGCACAAAGAATGACAAAAGAAAATATCCATTATGCTTTAAAAAGGGGTAAAATAACTGTTCTCTTTTACGATGAAGGTCAAATACTGAATGCGGACGAGGAGGGTTACACAGATAACTTTAAAGATGAGTCACGAAAACAAGGAAAGACTATAAAAGAGCGATTTTTAAGAGGGTTTTATAGAGTGGAAGGAGGAGAGCAGTATCATAATTTTGTAGAAGCCTTGTTGAATAATCCAGCAAATATTTCTATAGAACTTATAAATCCCTGGAAAGGGAAGTACGATTTTATAGTATTTGAAAGCATTGAGGAACTACTCTCTGCATTGGAAGCAAAAAGAGACATCGGATTTAAGGTGGCTCTAATTGCAGCATTTACGGAATCTCCAGGAGATTTTAAAAATAATACTTCTATTAAAAATTTAAGAATAGGTTATCCTTTATATTCTGGATTTAACTGTTATCAAAATTTTGGCAAAAAAAATATATTGGCTTATGGATCCTAAAAAAGACTATGTTCCTTTCTGGGTAAAGGGAGAATCGAACAGACTTGAAAAGTGTGCATCCATATATGGTTGCCAGGGATTTGAAACGGATTTTGCAGGAATTGTTTGGGGAAGAGATTTTATATATTGTAATGGGAAATGGGAAATTGGGAAAAATTGCGAGGATAATATCGGTAAGCCCAGTTTAAAAGTTGTACTCTCCCAAGCAAAAAAAGAAGATACTGTGGCGAAAAAGCAGGCCTTGAAACTGTTAATAAACCGCTATAGGATTTTCTTAACTCGAGGGATAAAAGGTACCTACATATTTTGTGAAGATGTAGAAACTGCAATTTTTTTTAAGAAGGATTTATAAGGAGTTCATAACCTAACAAGCCCCATATGTCAGAAAAGATGTCGTTTGTACTGGTTTCAAGATGAGAGGAAATTAGTTTATGAAAAAAATTATACTCTATTTTAGACGAACTTAATGTACGTGGAAGAGTGCTTATTTTTGGTGATGATACTGATATTCATGGTCAACCTAATCCAGATATTGTTGAAAATTTAAGTATATACTGTGGTATTCTAATAGATTCAGAAGATTATAGTCAAATAGATATAAGTAAAAAAATTAACTAAATTAGGAGTTTCCGAATTTCACTCTACAGAAGTAGTAAATCCTAATAGAAAGTCTCAATGGAATAAAGTAAGTTATGAAGATAGAATAGATATTTTTGAGTATATGAATCAATTATTAATAAAATTTGTTAAAGTTTTTTTATTTTGTTTATATACCGGATTCGGACTATGCAAAAATAATAAATAAAGCAAAACAAGAAAATAAAATTGATAAAATTCCTAAAAATAAAAAAAAAGGGGTTAAAAATAGTTTTTATTAATAGTTTAATAGAGCGATTATACAAAGAAAAAAAATACCATCAGCAATTTTATTTATTGATAAAGATAAAAATGATAAAAAAAGAATTAACATTTTACAATGATTCTCTTAACATTGACTTTTTGGTGGGAGGCTCTCCTATAGAAGCGAACTCTTCCTTGATTTGCGGACTACAGTTAGCTGATCTTGCAGCTTATTTGGTTAGTCGTTTTGTAGGGATATCAAAATTAAGAATAGAGGGAGATAATGCTAATTGTTTTGATGAGATAATAACAAAAACATTAGCAACTCTATTTGAGATGGAGAAAAGATATATCATGCTTTTATAATTGGCAAATCTTTTTTGAGAAATAGGATGGAGTAGGTATGAAGTTACTGTAATGTATTGCTTAGGGCAAATTTAAACAAAAATTAAGGTCTAAGGAAAGGGTTGTGAACAAACACTTTTTTATTAACGTTTTTATAAAATATTTCAGGGGAAAAAGATAATCCAAATAATACATTTGTGTTCTCCTCCAATAGTGTATTGGACAAGTTATAAGTTGCTTTTTGGATCCTACCTTCTAAATTGAGATGCGGTCCAAACTGGGTCAATTTACAATGAAAATTACATCACTCACTATTTTTTTATTTTATTTCAAGACACGTAGGAAAATGGGTCCTTCTTAGATGATGGTTGGATACGGCACAACGTGCGCATAGTTCGGGCGCTTTTGCAATTAAATTTGATAGCACTAAATGTAAATATTGCGATATTTCCATTTCCATTCCAAATTTCAAAAATATATGCAGGGATAGCTCGGGCTAGTGGCGACCCCTGTCCTTTTCAACATAGGAAGGACCCACATATTGAATTTTTCTTGAATAGCTTTGCATAATGAAAAAAAATCAGCATGTCTAATTTTTGTCTAATAGCGTCTACTTTTTCTTGGACAATTTTGCATTTTTGTTGAATAAACGTTGCATAATAAAAGAGCCAGGACATAGAGGAGAACTTTTAAGGGGATACCTACTAAGTGTCTATGTGGAAAAGAAAAAAATTTTGGGAATTAAAAAAAGCGCCCACAAGGGCGCCCAACTCATCTTATTGCTTGGGAATATGATTCAGTATAGTTATTGAGTTATCTCATATCTTCATCTTGGGAGCTTCTCTCATTCTCCAATACCACAATTTTAGGGAGCTTTTTAAATGATTTTGAAAAATATACAGTGCCAGTAATAGATCCGTCTGGACTAAATATCTTGAACCTGTGAAAGCGTTTAGTGTCTGATTCGTATATTATCTTGGCCTTTAAATCGTCTATTTTCCCCATACATTCCCCCTTTTTACTGAGATTTTTTAATATTTAATTCCTCATCAACAAATTGACAAACATCAACCACATTTTTGCTTAACTCGGATATTTTGTTTTGTATGGACTCCAACACCATTGGCTTGATGTCATCAGCGCAATCAAGTAAATACTCAAGGGCGAAAATTGCCTCCTGAAGGTCTCTAGGCTTGTCAGTATTAGATTTAAGAACCAAAAAAAGCATCCCCCTCCTCAATTGCCCTCTCAAGAGCAAGATAATTACCCACATGATTAGCCACATCGTCCAGGTGATACTTCAAAAGCCCAAGCATGTCCTTTAGATCCTTTTTTTAGTTCCTCTAGGTCGTTTTGTTTGATTGTTTCTTTTGTTGTGGGACTTAAATCTTCTCTTAGCATACTTTAAACCTCCTCTTAAATGCTTCACAGTTGCATTTTTTTCGACTTTTAAAAACCTAACCCATAATAAACATCATGTTTTCGTTTTCATGTGTTAGTAGCGTTTTTTTGCGTCCAATGATTTTAATGAGTTACAAGATGCACCAAGGCCAAAACCACCCCTTTTTGGACGTCCTCCTATACGGATTATTTTGTTAGATGGGTTCAAGATCACAGAGTGTCTTGGCAGTTTAAAAAAAACCATCCTGTCTTTTTGCCTTTTAAAAATTCTGTCTTATATGGCTCAAGGCCCCTACTTATAAGGACCTTTGCCACTCTGGGAGATGCTGTGTAAATCTCAGCCTCTCCATCGTTCTCATTAAAAATAATAATTGTTTCCTGTTCGTATTTATCCATTCTATTCATTACAATTTGCCTCCTCTTTGGATATACGATAGACAACCAGGCTTTCATCCGCTGGTGGATTGCAGTTTTCACATATCCAATTACCAACTGTACTTAGCCACCATTTATACTTCTTACACGAGAAACAAGGTTGTTGAGGTGGGTTAGTTATTTTTTTGTTTGTCTTTTATATCCAGAGAAAGGATTTTCTTGTCACTGTTGTCACTCTTGTCATTTTTAAATAATTTTAGAGAGTTATGTTGTGACAAGAGAAAATTTTTCTTGTCACAATACTTATCACTCTTGTCACAGATATTGGTTATCTCAATAATCCTTTTATTTTGGGTTCTTGCTTTTTGTTTTATGTCTATTCCTAGTGACCTTAAGAATTTTGTTATTCTAGGTAGTTTTCTCCCTAAAGAATTAGCATTTTTTTGGCCAACCTTTTTGCCTGATTATCTTTTCTCCCACTAATTCTTCTAATTCATTTAACAACTCACTTACGGTCCCCTCCCATCTCTCTTTTCCTTTAAACCACTTAAGAATAGCGTTACCTACAAAGTCAGCTTCCACTGATTTTTGAATTATCTCACACCTGTTATTATTGTATGCCTTTAAAAATTCACCTTCTTCCCAGGGTAATGCAGGTTCAGCAGCAACTACCCATAAAGCAAAGTCAGCCATCCTTGGTTTGCTATCTAACTTTACATGTGGTTTGTTTCTTAGGGCCATGACAACTGCATCAAGCAATCCCCCCAGGATATCAGGCCTAACTTTTTCAAACTCTGAGTTGAACGCGTCCTCTTCTTTTCGTTTTTCATCTTCTAGAGACGGCAAATTGATAAAGATGGCTCTACTGGCTAAATCGTGTCTTGATATTAATTCATTGATGCCATTTATTATTTGTGGCCTACAGGGATTAAAAATCACTTCTTCATAATTACTGTAAAGTTTCCTGGTAGAAAATCCTTCTCCAGTAGCTACTCTACACATACTGTCTGAAAGCCATGGGGGATAGAAGATAAATTGGTGAGTCCTACTATCCAAGAATTATGGGCTGTTATAATAAAGTCCTCCTCGTTCTTAGGTTTGCTCCTCATATTGGCTTTGTTTGGATCAATAAGCATTCGTAACATTTTACACAAAGTGCTTTTTCCAGAGTCATGTTCTCCATGAACTGCCAAAATAGGATAACAACCTTTAGGACTAAATGAAAAAAACTAACCAGGATACTACTAATATCCAGTCCTCCTCTGTTCCAATGTTAAGGAAAGGTCTTAATTTCCTTATATCTCCATTCTGAGTTGGTTTAGGTAGGGGCAACATCCCCCTAGGACGTCTAAAGGTTACAGGGGGACTTTGAACAATGCGCCAATCCTCTTTCGTTATCTCAACTGCTTCCCATTTTTCATTTCCTAGGTCTAAATAAACTGCATTGTCTTTATAACCCACACGAATAAAGACTTCCCTTTCTTCTCCTTCAAAAAAAAGCTCTTGCTTCTATAACATTAAGTATCTCAGATATTGCTTGGCTGTTAGCAACCTTTCCAGTTTTTTTCATAAAATTCCCTCCCTAGCCATTGTTTAAATGCGAAAGATTTAATGGGCCAAACCTCGTAGTGATCATTAATAAAAATTTTGGCGTATCCTTCTTGGAGAGAATCGTGAAATACTTCTATTTTTTTCAGTTAGTTGTTTAAGGATGTCTAATTGAGATGTGTTATTCCCCTTCCCTTTTCCTTTATATTTTCTAAAGAAAACCTCAGAATCTACCATGGGAAGGGGATCGGATAGGGGTTTAGTGGAGGGCCAATCAGCAGCGTCTTTTTTTAGACCCCATCTCAAATCCTAAAGCTATTGGATCAACTATGCCCAGGACCTCAACGTAAATTGATTTAAGTTTGTTGTAGACATCTTGAGCATATTTAATGCCTGGCGTGTCTGCATCAGGCCAAATTATTACTTTCCTGCCTTCTAAAGGTTTCCAGTCAGCTTTTTTTAGCTCCATTTGATCCTCCAAGAGAAGTGGTAGTAACGTATTTTTGCCCTAATAATTTTTGAGCAGCAGATGCCGATTTTTCCCCTTCGCAAATTACTATGACTGAGTTAATATTTTGGTAGATGTCTTTTAGTTTATAGAGCGGGCGGGAGCGTTTGGGTGCTCCCACTTTCCATTTTCCCCCTTCCTTGTTAAACCAAGGGATTACCTCTTTGTTACCATTTTTGTCTTCATATCTAACTACATAACCCAAAATGTTTCCATCTGCGCCTTCATATTTCCAATAATTAACAGCTACTTTACCTTTCCATTTATACGAAATGCCCAAAGGTAATGAAATATATTTCTTTTTGGAGTTATTAAACTTGCTGCTTGGCCATAAATCTAACTCCTTTAATCTATTAATTATTTGTCCTGAAGGACATCCTGCAAAGCAATGGACTAGTATTTTCCCATTTTCTTCTTTTATGCTTAAGGAAGGATCGGTGTCATCATGAACAGGGCAAAGACATAACCAACCGCTTTTATATTTTTTTCGCTTTGCCTAGTTGTTGCGCTATATATTCAGCCGTTATTCTTTCCATTATACTCCTTTTCATATTTTTAAAGGTTTTTTTTCTTTATGACAAGAAGTGACAAGAGCGATTTTTTTCTTGTCACAGTTCTTGTCACACATAACCCACCTAAATTACTTATAATGACAAGAATGACAGGAGTGACAAGAGATTTCTTACTCTTATATAATTGTGAATAGAAAATTATCCTTAATAGTCTTTTTACTGGTAAAGAAATTATACACTTCGGTATCAACTTTTTCTGTCACTCTTGTCATATAACAAACACAAAATAAATGCCCATTATGTGCTTTTTGGCTTGTTTTGATATCTTGCTATCTGATTTTTGCTATGCTAAAAAAAGTAAAGGGCTGTGGAGGTAGATAGGTCTCAACCCTCTATTTGAAAAAGAGGGTGACCCTACCTCTCTTGGCGTATAAAAATAGATGCGCCATAGCCTTATGTGTTCCCTTTACCCCCTGGGGGCGGCAACCTGGTAGGGGGCAAAAGGATTCGGGGCCTCTGTAAAGGGGGCCTCTTTTATTTATTACGTCCTTTTCTTTCTTCCACCATTTTTTTCCCATTCTTGAAGATCAATAAAAAGTGCACCTCCTATCTTAGAAAATAATTGAGGATAGCGCCCAGTATGACGCCAAATATACAACGTTCCTGGTTTTATAGGAAAATCTTTTGGAAGTTGAGATATTCTCACATAACGTCTAGTTACTTTCTCTTCCATTTATAATTCCTCCTTTTTCATTTTTCGTTAGCTTTAATTCTATTTAAAATTCCTATATTATCTATTTGAAAAAGGGGGTTGTCCCGAAAAAGGGCATTTTTCAGAAACCTTAACTAGAACGTAACCAATTAAAAATAGTTCTAGAGGTGTAAGGCTTAGATTTCCCTTTAAGACCCGTAAGTCCAAGTTTTAAGATTAGATTGGATTTTTTTTGGCTCCTTGTTTTTTTTCATAGACTCATTTAAATCAGCCATAGCTAAAACCAATTCCTCATATATTTCCTCCGCCAATTGATAGTTTGTAACATTTGGATTTTGTTCTCTTTTTTTTCGCTGCATATTTTAAAATTTTCTCTTTATCCTCTTGATTTTTAGGTCTGTATTTTGCGTAGAGGGCTGAAATTTTTTGGTGAGCATGCAGAGAGATAAAGGGAATCTTGTCTCCTAAAACTATAAGACAAAGCTCTCCAATCTTAATACTCAGTTTTGAAAGTTCTTCAGAATATATGGTTAGCAATGTGGGGTCATCAAGGGGATTGTGTAATCCAGAATCTTTTATGAAATCTTTAATCCTAGATTGATATTGTTTTTTTTATAGTGGTCAAAATAAGCTAGCTCGTGACCAACACAATCTACTTCTCCTTTAGAAATTAATGTATTAACAAATAAAAGATGGTTTACCAGCACATCAAATAAATAAATTATAGCCCACCATACTCTTTCAAATTCCCATGGAATCCACGGGGATCTTTCAGCAATGGTAGGAATTTCTGATTCTTCTTCTAACGTATCCAGTGGGGTAATCTTAATATTACCATAGTTCATATTCCAAAAATAAAGATCCCCAGGCTTTGAGTGTTTCAAAATGCCAAGGTTTGATCCAAAAAAACGAAAAATCGCTAATTAAAGGCATATCTATACCAGGAGTGGCATATTTTTGAATTGTGTCTTGTATTTTTTTCGGTTTAAAACAATAATCGTTGAGTACAAAACAACAAGTATCCCAGTATATTTTACTGAATATAAAATTATTCAAGTATCCCTTTTGAACAGCCTTTTTGTCTTCGTTACATACGCAATGATCTTTCCTTACAACACTAATCAACACTTCTGTAAATAAGTTAAATAAAAGATCCATTATTGCACCAATTTTTTTTGTTTAGAGATGAAAAAAAAATCAATTTCACCTAATAATATTTGACGAACAGCTATAAGGTAGATTGACATCTCATCCCAATTGCATTTCCTAATAGGGAACACTGGTAATAAGTATACTCCAGTCATGTATCCTTGTAATGTATTAGGCCAATCATTAGGCAAGTTTTGTTTGAGTAATTGAAGAAACTGTCGTGTATTTTCTTCAAAGACTTGATCATCAACTGGAAGTGGTTGGTCTTTAAGCCAATCAATGAATTTTTGTTCAATAGCAGTCATAATGCCCTCCCCTAGGCCCCCATATTTAGAGCGGGAGAAGGCCAGGTGGGGATTCCTGACTTTTCGGGCCGCGGCACCCTATCTCCCGCAAGAATTAATTGATACCCATCAATTACTCCATATTTTGTATTTTTATTATTTTGTTTGAGGAGGATCTTATAAGTTCTGCTGCTTTTTCCGCAGCTTCTCTTAAAGCAGCTGGCGAGAGATGAGCATAACGTTGAGTAGTTTTTAAATCTTTATGTGTTAGCAATTTTGATACTACTTCCACTGGCACTCCTTTAGATACCAGAGTAGAGGCAAAGTGATGTCTTAAATCATGAAAACGGAAATAATCTGGTAATTCTGCTGCTTTTTTTAATCCTTAACCATGGCCCTTTAAAATCCTTCCTCATTTCCCCATTCTTCCCTGGAAATACATACTCTGAGACTACACACAATTCTTTAAGAACCTTAAGAGCCTCTGAGGAAACAGGATGGTAACGGTTTTCCCTCCCTTAGGTCCTTTTATTGTGATAAGTTTCTTGGTAAAATCTATATCCTCCCACTTTAGTCTAAAAAGTTCACTTCTTCTAAGGCCAGTGAGCATAGCAAATCTTACAAAACATGCGGACTCCCTACATGGCCAATTATCCAGAGTCCTTAATAATCTGTCTTGTTCTTCGGGAGTTAAATAACGCACTACTTCATTATCAACTTTAGGTAGAGTTATTTTTGAGACTGGATTCTCTCCGTGATACATTCCCCATTTTATAGCAAGATTATAAAGCCTTCTTATAATTATCAAAATATGTTTAATTGTGGCGGGTTTAAAGTAATCTCCCCTTCTAGTCTTTGTTTTATGGAGTTCTATTCTTAATTTTTCTAGATCAAAAGGGGTAATATTATCTAAGCGTTTTGAACCAAATTTAGGCTGAATATGAGCCTTATAATAATAAGCATCTGTCCGCCAAGACTTTTTCTTTTCTTTTGCATAGGGAAGATATTTTGCCCATACTTCATCTAAGGAGGGGATTTGCTTAGGCTTTTCTATATTTAATTCGCCTCTAATGAGATCAGCCTTGAGAGCTACTTCTATTTCTCGGGCAAGTGCAAGACTATTCACAATACGAGATATCCGTTTCCCTGAATGCTTAATCTCCACTCTATATTTCTTCCCTTGATAAGGGAATGTGTATCCGCATTTTTTACAGGATCTTGCCCTTAATGAGTTCCTGTTTTTGCATTTTGGACAGTGGAGGTATATAGGCATCTATTATCCTTTTTTTTAAACATTGGATAAAATTCATAGGCTATTTGGTGCGCCCAAAGTGCGCCCAAAAATTTAAAATTAGCCTAATTCCTGTAAAAAAACTATTAAAGGGTAATTACCCAAAAATCTTTGTTTTGTAAAGAGTTATCAAAAAGGGTTAATACTGATAAAAATGTAAATTTATGGACTTCTAATCCGTAGGTCGGGGGTTCGAATCCTCCCGGGCGCGTAAATAAAACGAAATAATTAAGGTCACTTAGAGAGAGTCTCTAGGTGGCCTTTTTCTTTTAGGTTTTCAGATTTGTCACCTATTAGTCACCTTTTGCGAAAATAGGGTGGAAACTTTGGAGAGTTTCTCGCGAACCACCATTTTTAATTGATTAGGCTGAACTCCTTTTATATTGTTTCAGACAAATCAACACTAAAAAGGTGTTGCCCTTGGCTTTATTTCAACTATAACTGCCTCATTTTCTGTAAGTATCCTCATTGGTGGGCCCCATGTGCCAAAACCCATGCTAACAATTAGATTTGTTTCATTTTGAGAGTATTTGCCATATATAAATGGGTAGAAAAGTTTTACAAGATAGTTAAAGGGATATATCTGGCCTTTGTGAGTATGGCCACCTAATTGCAAATCTATCCCATTTTTTGATGAGAATTCTTTAAATCCCCATGGTCTGTGGGAGATAAGGATGTTAAATTTGTCTTTGGATATTAAATGAGATATTTTATTTAACCAGGAATTAAGCTGTTTTTTTAGAATATTTTCCATGCCCTGCAGGATCATCTACTCCTATTAAGCTTATATTGTCTAATAGATAGTTTGTGTTATTTAATAAAATTATGTTGTTTTCGTTTAAAAATCTTTTTATTTCACTAATATCATTGGTGTAATGTTCATGATTTCCAAAAACAAAAAAATACATAATGACCTTTAAATAGGCCAAAGATTTTTCTTATATCTTTTTTGATAAATTTAAGATTTGACTCAAATATATCCCTACCTAAAATAATAATATCAGGAGATTCTGTTTTTATCATCTTTGATAGGTTTTTAATAATCCTGTCGCAATTCGTTATAACATGGATATGCATATCAGATAAAAATAGGATCTTATATTCTCTATTTATTTTGGAGGATGAAATGAAGTATTTAGTTGTTTTGATATTGGTTGTATTTATATAAGCATAAAATGTTATGGATATGCATAATATATTGCATAATATGAAAAGAAATTTCATTAAATTAGGTGAGTTTATTGCCAGTTTTATTAAAATGAGAGTGCATGAAAACAGAAATAAATAGAAGATAAAGCCTATCCATATATATGCCAATAACCAAAGAGGACGTATTATTTGTAAATATATGTAATCATCTAAAAAGCGCAGGATAAATGGAAGCAGACCAATTAAAAGTATTAAACTTAGTTTTTTATATCTTGGAAATATAGTGGAAAGTAAATAATATGGGGCAAGGTGCATTAAAGCATACACCAAGATTACAGTTAAGAAAAATAGGAGATAGCCTTTCATGGTTGATGATAAAATTCTGGTGGATTTAGCTCTAAAAAAATTTAATCTTTTTCTTCTTTTTTCAAGAAATCTTCTGATCTCTAAACATAGGTGACACTTATTTAAATAAAACTCCCTTTTATTTGTGAAACCAAAATCTCTTTTTGCAAGATCGTATAGCCCCTTTATTCCCCTTTTATGAAGTATATTTAACAATGGGTATTTTTGTTCATTTATTGGATTTAAAATATCCTCTATTTTTATGGCAAGACCACTGCATAGACCTGGAATGTAATTTCCATATAGGTCAATGTGAAAGTGTGATGTATTCTCAAGTTCTAGATTACAAGGTTTAGATTTTAGTATTTCATTAAGTGGTCTTTTAGGAAGGATTTTATCTAAAAAAATCGATGGCCCGTCCCCCTGGATGTATCCAATATCTATTTACAATATATTTTTTTTGTAATTCTCACCAAATATTTTTTTCATACTCCTCTAATGTGTGGGTGGAATTTATATCTAATCTAGTTATATGCGGTACAAAATCATAACTCCATGGCAAGATAGAGAAACTGAGGCTTTTTGCTAAATTCATTACATTTATAACCTTAGAAAATGGTATGTATTCATTGTGAAAAGGAGATATGGAGATAAGAAGTCCTTTTAATCCTGCTTTTTTTTAATTTTATCAAGATTGACTTCGCAGAGTCTTCATATTTATACCATGAGGAATTAGTCTCAACATATTCAATAAAAAGTCCATGCCTTAGAATTATCTTAACTGATTCAGCCAATTTTTCATGTCTTAAAAAGGGCTCTCCTCCACCAATGTGTAGTATTGGGTTTTGTTTTTTTTAAAATAATCTCACAAAGATATTTAATGGTGTTTGAATCAATATAGTTTTTTTAGTAGTATAGGGGAACACCGATATAGCAATGTCTGCATTTTGATGTGCAAAAATAGTTAGTGATTATTCCACCTGAGTTAAGGGGTGGGATCTTAAATGAGTTCATTTGCCAGTGTTATTAGTTTTTCCAGTTGAAATGGTTTTTGAATAGCTGCCTTAAATCCATATTGTTGATAATTTGCGACTACAGGGTCGTCTCCATAGCCACTTGTTATAACGCACTTTGCATCCTTGTCTATTTTTAAAATCTCTGTAACTGTTTCCTTTCCACCCATTCCACCAGGGATAGTTAAATCCATTATAACAAGATCATATGGATCACCCCTTTTGTGTGCATCTTTGTATTTATCTATTGCTTCTTGTCCAGTTGAAGCCACATCCACAGATAATCCATACATGCTGAGTGCTTCCTTAACAATATCCTGTAGCATCTGTTCATCATCTAAAAAAAAGGATTTTCCCTTGTTTGGCTGAATTTTTTTACTCTATCATCTGGCTCTTTTAATTTTGGCCTTTTCTCCTTTGTGGCTGGAAGATATATGATGAATTTGGTTCCAACTCCCTTTTTAGAATTAACTATTATAGTTCCCCCATGCTTTTTTTATAATGGAAAATGAAGCGGTAAGCCCAAGCCCAGTACCAGTTGGCTTTGTGGTAAAAAATGGATCAAATATTCTGTCTAAAGCATCTTCATCTATTCCAGGACCAGTGTCTTTTATCTCCACAAATACATATTCTCCTTTACGTAGGCCTGGGATTTGGTCTTCTTCTATTTTTTTTGTTTGATAGGGATATTTCCAATGTACCACCTTGTTCCATGGCCTGCTTGGCATTGATTATGATGTTAGATAGTGCCCTCTCTAGTTGTGAGATATCTCCCATAACTGACCAAATTTCTCCTGGGAATTTATATATAGGCTTGACCTTACTTCCACTTAGGTCAAATTCAGTAATTGATTTTAAAAATTTTCTGAGATCAATGAGTTCTTTCAGAGGTTCCCATCCTTTGGTGAGAGATAGAAGTTGATTTGTTATCCTCTGTGCCCTATCAAGGACCTCTTCTGCCTTTGTGAGATTTTCATAACTGGGATGAGATGGCTCTAATTTACCCTTTGCAAGATTTATCTGACCAAAGATTCCAGTAAGCAGGTTGTTAAAATCATGAGCAATTCCACCAGCCAAGGTGCCAATACTTTCTAATTTTTCCAGCTTAAACAACTCTTGTCTATGCTTTTCTATCTCTGTTAAGTCCTGGACTATCCCCACACCTCCAACTATCTGGTTTTTGTCATCTTTAATTCCTTTAAAGATGCCTCTGACATACGCAGTTCTTACCCCTAACACAGACGCATATTCCCCTTCATAGATTCCTATTCCTTTTTCTAGAGAATCTAAAATTGCCTGAAGAACTCCCTTGTTTTTGAGATTGGCCTTCATATTAAAGCCAATGAGATTTTCCCTTTTAGTACCAATACCTTTTGCAAACGATTCATTACATTCAGTTATTGTGGTATCTTTGTCATAGACTATTAATCCAAGTGGAGCTTGGTCAAAAATGGCCCTATATTTTTCTTCACTCTGGATTAGTTTCTCCTTTAACTTGCTAAAATATGTAATATCCTGACCAACTAGAACTCCATTTTTAGTTGATTTATCAAGCTCTCCAGTTGCGAATATTTCCTTTACAAGCTTTGATTTGGGCCCTCGAAATTTGAAATTTAGAATAACAAACTCTCCCTGGGCTAATTTTTTTTAATTGATTTTTCACATTCTGTTTATCCTCAGGAAGGACAATTTTAAGTAATAGGTCTCTGGTAATTTTTATCCCTGGTTCTAGCTCAAACAAAGAATATGCAATACTATTAGCAAATACCAAGTTACCATTATTGTCAAATTCAGATATTGCAATCTTTGCTATATCACACGCCCTTTCTATCAATTGCTGCTGCTTTTTAATTCTTTGATTTTTTTCTGTATTCCTCTGATACATCTCTAAATATAAGCACACATCCTATTATATAATTATTGTTGTCAACTATTGGTGCAGCTGAATCAGCAATATGATATGTTTTGCCATTTTTTTGAGATAAGTAGTGTATGATTTGCGAGGCCCTGAACCTTGCCTGTTTCAAAGACCTTTTTTTACTGGATCTTTTGCAGGTTTCAATGTAATTCCATTAACTATATTAAAAACTTCTTTTAAATCTCTTCCAATGGCATCTTCTAATTTCCATTCTGTTAATTGTTCAGCAACAGAATTCATAAGGGTAATTTTGCCCTGGAAATCTGTTACTATTAAGGCATCACCTATGGAATGTAAAATAATCTCCAATTTTTCATTTAGGTCATTTAATTCCTTTGTCTTCTCAGTTACTTTCTTTTGCAAAAGAAAGTTCCATACAAAAAAATCCAATCGTTACGGTCAATAATATTAATATTGGAATAGTAAATTTTTTTTATATCAATTAGTTGTGTACCCTGCCATTCTTTTAATATATTATTTTTTTTCTTTTTCAGTTATTTTAGAAAATCCAAGATTAATCAACTCAATAAGTTCTTTGTTTCCTTTTTTTAACCCCTGCAACCACCTCTTGAGAATATATTGGATTTGTTGAGACCTTAAATTGATTCCCCTTTTTATTTTGCGATAAAAAGAATAGGCCTACTGGTTTATCCATTATGAATACTTTAATATCATTATTAAATGCTGCTTTAAATAAATCATCAACACTATCAAATAGAGTTATAGTATATTCAGGATGTTTTTGTTTTACAAATTCATATGCAAAGTCACCTTTTACAATCCCAATATTAAAACCAGCCAGTGAGTCCAAATCTTTTATACCATATATATCTTTGTGAAAAAAATACGCTTGTATCAATTTTTAGATATGGTTTTGAAAAATCATAATATTTTGTCCGCTCTTTGCTGTAGAAAAAAACCACATATAACATAATTGTCCCTTTGTTTAACTAAGGAAAGGGCCTTGTTCCATGGCATTAGGTCAAATTTCACCTTTACATTGTTTTTTTTTGACCATAAAATCTATAGATCAACAAATATGCCTTTAGGCTCTTTGTTTGCATCTAAAAAAAATAAAAGGGGCATATGACTTACTTCCAACTACATGGATCTCTTTTGGTGGGGCTGCATAAAGTGTTGCTGTAAAAAAACAAAAGGAATAACAAGAAAACCAGTTTGTTTTTCATGAACGTAATATACAGGATTGTGAACCTATAAGTCAATAATAGTATGAATAAAATTTTAATGTGAACATGTTGAAACGTTTGCATGTTTGAAGATTGTTATTGGTGATTTGTGAACTGTGGTCCTATATTTATACTGTTTCAGACAAATTTAGACAAAAATTTTAAAATACACTTTTTAAGCGTCGACTAATTATTTATAAGTTCAAAACCTGGATAAAAGGTAATTTATTTTAAAAATGACTTAATAAATTGGAGCATAAAAAAATGCGGCTTCTTCTATGGTATTGTGATGTATTTGCATGGAATCCTTCAATTAAAACCATTGAACAGGCAGGTCAGGCCAAAGCAGAAACATATGAAAAAGTAGTGGTTGCTTTTATACATGTTGAACCCCAGGATGTTAAACCAGGTAGCTCAGCAGAGACCAAGCTAGTTAAAAATGTGAAATGGCTTGCACGCAAATGGAATACAAAGAGGATTGTACTCCATTCTTTTTCACATTTAGGGGAGGAAAAGGCAGAGCCAGATTTGGCAAAAAAAACTTTTTGATAATGCACTTAAAAGATTAAATAATGCAGGATATGAAGCAGTTATGTCTCCTTATGGATATTTTAATGACTTAGAGATTAAGGCACCAGGTGATCCATTGGCAAGAATTTATAAGAGTTTTTAATATCCACTGTAAGTATTTTTTTATTAGCTAATTTGATACTCAACCAGGGGAAGGAAAAATGAATTTATATTTCAGTGATTTTTCCATAAGAATGGAAAGAGGAATTGATATAAAAGACATAACCCAGATACTTAAAGATACAGTATCTAAATCAAATATCAAAGATGGGGTATTGCATGTTACCTCAATAGGCTCAACTGGCTCCATAACCACCATTGAATATGAGCCTGGGGTGGTAGAGGACTTAAAAAGAGCAATAAATGAAATAGCTCCTCCAGATAGATTTTATGAACATGAGAAAACATGGCATGATGGAAATGGCCACAGTCATGTCCAAGCTGCCATAATTGGTCCTTCTATATCCCTTAGTATCAGAAATGGAAAGCTGATCCTTGGTACATGGCAACAGGTAGTACTTATTAACCATGACATACATCCAAGGGACAGAAAAATAACTGTTACTATTCTTGGATCAAATTAAAAAAACTGGCCACCAGGGACAGTTAGCGTAAAAAAAACAGAAGGGTATCTAGCCAATCCTAGTAAATTTGACGCTAATCAAGTTATAGGCTCCTCGCTCAAATGGACCAATGTGTGTGCTGCCTTTTTTACATCATCTATTTTAACTTTTTCTCTCATAGTGTGACAATCATCCAATGAGCCAGGCCCCCAAACTACCACATCAAATCTTTCTTTCAAGTTCAAACTATCTGTCCAAGACTTCATCTCAGTATAAGCAACAGGCAATTGTGCGTGTTTTATCGCACTTTCCAAATAATGGACCACTTCTTTACTAATATAACCAGTAAAATAGTTGTCTACTTGATAGTTACATAGCTCCTCTAAAAATTTTATTTTCTCTAGATAATCAGAACCATCTTCTCCTGGTCCAATAAATACTTCAAAATCAATTTGACAATTATGGGGAATCACATATTCATCTGAACCACCTCTTATCTTTAAGGGATTGATATTTAAGCCTAGCCCCTTGAGACGATTATATATGTCCAGGGCCTTTTCTATAGCATTAATTCCACTTTCAGACATGGCACCATGGCAGGTTTTCCCTGAACATCTACAAAGAGTTCAAAACTACCCCAATGTTTAGATGCAATTTTAAGGTCAGTTGGCTCCATTACAACTGCGTATTTCCCTAGGTTCCAATTCCTGACAAATTCCTTAGATCCAGAGCCGTCTTCCTCTTCATCACAAAAAAAAAGCAAGGGTGTAGCTTAAATTATTTTCAGCTGCAAGCAACATAGCAGCAACACTTGCCTTTGCATCGCAAACCCCAGTCCCATATGCATAAGTTCCATCATGGAAAAATTTCTTTTTAACAGGAACAGTATCCATATGGGTTGCCACTATGAGATCTGAATCAGCTTTAGTGGCCACATAATTTGTACCTTCAACTACTTTATATCCTAAGTTGGTTAAATAATCCTTGACAAATTTTTTTAATCTCATCTTCCTGTTTACTGGGGGACTCAATTTCAACCAGTCTTTTCAAGAGTCCAACAATTTTATCATTCTTAGCCATTTTCCCCTTTCCCCGGCCCTTTCAAAGCCACATTTTTCATAAAACTTTATTGATTTATAATTTTTCCGACCAACCCAGAGTTCAGCAAGACGCTTCCACGTCTTTTTCCATAAGCTAGACATTCCATTAGAAGCTTGTAACCAATATCTTTTTCCCTAAACTTAGGAAGCACAAAAATTTCATGGATCTCCAAAATTTTTTTCCCCATCTACACCAAGCCAATTGGTATCCGCTCCAGCAAAACCAGCAATCTCATTATTATCTTCAGCAAGAATAAATCCATCTTTGTCCCTGTGATACAGCCACTTAAAGTAATTTTCCACCTCTTCCCTTGTTGTGTACTTATAATTGGCCATATCCCAATAAGCTTCAATATAGGCTTCAATAAAACTATCTATATCGTCCAATCTTACCTTCCTTATCAACATGGCTTATATTTTATAGAAAAATTAACTAATTACAAGTAGTCCTTTACCTGTTTGATGATAACAAATTGTAATTAACCTTCTGACAACAGATATAACTTCCTTTACTTCCTTTAACTTTAGACTCAAACTTCCTTCAAATAAAATTATGCCAACAGACAACGAGATAAATGGGTATAAAAAAATTCCCAAAAAAAGGTGTCTGCATTAAAAAGTTTGTAGATAGGACCTATTAAAATGCCAAATAAGAGTAAAAATAAAATTGCAGGTAGTTTAATCCTCCAGGCAATCCATTGAAGGATGAAACAAGAAAAAATAAGGATGGAAAATAAGAGTTCCATACCCATCAAGTCAATTTATATTCTTCTTTTAAATCCTGTGCCAGTCTTTTAAGTAGTAAAAACGCCTTTTCAACAGTCTTTTCTTTGTCCTCATTTACCAGACAACATGTAGCAGGAGACAACATACTTTTTGAAATAAGCTCATCTCTATCAATTCCAGATTTTAACACAGAATTCCAGATATCCATTAAAAGTTTTTTTTAAAGTGTCTAAGGTCTCCTTTTCAAAGGGCTCAAAATTTGTGGGAACTATCCCCCAAACTATAGTCCCTCCCCTATCTAAAAAAACTTTTAATGGATTTTCCATATAGGGGTATTACTTTTTGGTTGGTGTATATATCAATGGACGCAATATCCATATCAAAACCAAACAAAAGTCCCAGTCTGGATTACCACAAAGATGTATTCCCCTGGGCCTATTAATTTGAGAAAGAAAACTCTCTATATCCTGTTTTGCAAATACGTCACTGTAACCAGAAAGTGCACTAAATAGAAACTGTAGTCCTGGTTCATCTATAAACATAAATGCATTTTTATTTTTTTTGTTTTAGCCTCTCTAGTTGTACATTTACCCTTTTAGCCATAAATTCATATAAAAAAAGGCCTTACTTCGTCATCAAATAAAATTGGCCTATCATTTTCATCTACAATATTAAATCCAAAACTTATTGGACCTTCCATTTGTCCTCTTATTGCAGGATATTGACTCAAATCTTTTTTTCAAAAACTTTGGATAGACTACGGAATATTTACTGGAAATATCAAAGATATCCTCATTTTCATAATTTTCTATTATATTTGGTAGCTCTTCGTAAAACTTATCTTTGGAAAACCTGATTGTCCTATTCTGTGTATCAAGGATAATCCCTGGGAAATTTTCAGACGCCTGTACATACATGTCCTCATAAAAATTATATAGGGGAAGTTGGGGCCAGAAGGGAACATCTAAAGACATGGCCAATTCAAGGGCCCTATCAACGTCTGTATGGGGCATAACCCCCATTGCAGTGGTATATAACTTTCCCAAATCCATAATAGTTGTCCTTATATATAGAAGGGGCAGGGTATATCCCTGCCCTTTATTTAAGATTCTTTTGGTGCATAGTAACACCTTTTTGGAGATATAACGACGCCCTTTTCCCTTAATTTTTTTAATTATTTTTGATACCTCTTTACTATCAATTCCAAGTTTTTTGGCTATATCTCCAGGCCTAACAGGCTTTCCTGCATCTTTCATTGCAGAAATGACCAATGCTTCCTTTTCTTCCATAACAACCTCCCTTTCCTTTTATTCTACCTTTTTAAATACCTTCTTTAAAGTATTGCACACAGGACACCTCTCAGGGGGCTCATTTTCACAGGTATAACCGCATACTGGGCATACATAGTAGTCAACATCTTCCTGACTATCCATATTTTTCAGGGCCTTTTCAAAAAGCTCAGCATGTACCTTCTCCACTGCATTTGCATATTCAAATGTCCTGATGGCCTGAGAGTTGCCCTCTTGTTTTGCCTCTTCAATCATTTTTGGATACATGGCCTTAAATTCATGGGTCTCGCCTTTAATTGCCTCTTCTAAATTTTCCTTTGTGGAATTAATCCCTCCCATTACCCTTAAGTGGGAATGGGCATGAACTGTCTCTGCCTCTGCTGCCGCACGAAATAGCTTTGCTATTTGAGGATACCCTTCTTTTTCGGCCTTGTTTGCAAATGCAAGATATCTCCTGTTTGCCTGGGACTCACCAGCAAATGCATCCATTAAATTTTTTTAAAGTCTTTTCCATTACTACCTCCTCTTAATTGTTCTCTTATTAATTTTTTTCAAACTCTGATTTTGAGGCCCCACATATTGGACATGTCCAATCATCAGGAAGGTCCTCAAACTTTGTCCCTGGTTCTATTCCATTGTCTGGATCCCCTTTTTCTGGGTCATAAATATAACCACACACCTTGCAACTATACTTTGCGCTGGTCCCCTCAAATTTAGTTGACTGTTCCCTCCTATAGGTTGGGGCATTTTTAGGCTCCTTACCTTTTTTTTATCTTGTGATAATAGTCATAAGTCATGGGGGTTCCTTGTTTTACCACATCTGATGCAACTACTTCGCCTACAAAGATTGTGTGTGTTCCAACGTCAAGGGAATCGACCAGTTTAGCTTCTATTACTGCTAATGCATTTTCTAAAATAACAGGGGCACCAGTTTTCCCTAATACATATTCAACACCACTTAATTTATCTATATCTCTGCCACATTGAAATCCAAATCTACCAATAAAGGGCAGAGGGGTATTTTGAGACAGTATTGAGACACTGAAAACACCACTGGCTTTTATGTATTCATGGGTTAAATTTTCTTTGTTTAAAGTAACTGAAATCTTAGGTGGGTTTGATGTAACCTGAATAACAGTATTGGCAATCTGTGCATTAAATTTACCATCTTTTACAGAACCAACAACATAAAGGCCATAACTTATGTTATATAGTGCTTTCTTATTAATCTGGCCAAGGTCAACTTGGCCTTCTCCACTAATGGACTCAGATATCCCTATCTGCCTTTTGAATTCCTCCACTCCAATCTCATTTATATACTTTCCAATACGACCTGGATTTTTAAGGTCTTTAAAATAGTCTATTATCCTTTTTACAAGCCCTAACGCTTCATCATCATTTAGGTTTTCAGCAAATAGATGTGCAATCCTGGGATTTCTACCTCCATTTCCTCCCACTACAACTTTCCATCCCTTCTTTGTCCCAATAAGACCAATATCCCTTATCCATGAATCAGCACAGGAATTTGGACATCCAGAGACACCAATTTTAAACTTAGCAGGTAGGTTGTACCCATGATACATCTCATCTAATTTCATACCCATTTTCACAGCATCCTGCTGTCCAAGTCTGCAAAATGGTACCTGGACAAAATTTTACACTCCTAACACACATCCCAACAGCAGCTCCAGGACCCATCTCCAGCTCTTTCCACACTTTTTCTAGGTCCTGTTCATTCAGTCCCACAATAGCAAGTCTCTGTGCCCCAGTTACCTTAATTGCCTTTGCATTATATTTTTCAGCAACTTGAGCTATGTTTTTGAGGATCTCAGGGGTACAAATCCCCCTGCCATATGGGGAACTATTGCATAGGTTTCTTTGTCTCTTTGCAGTATTGCTCCAAGATCCAGCCTGTCTTTTTTTTGTCATCTACAACCTCCACTTTAACATTTTTAAATTCAACGGATTAAACTCAAGCAAATTAAATGCCAATTATCAGATTGCTAATAAATTACATACCCTTATAGCAACATCTATACCCTGGCAAAATGAACTTCTACCATCCATTGGTAATCCTCTCAACACCAATATTATTTTCTGGCAAAGGATCCAGCTAGCTCAAGGGAACACTACAAAAAAGGGATGTCTCAAAAAAAATGAGACATCCCTTTTTGTCTCAAGTAGAGACAAAACTATTTTTTTTAAAAATCTGGGGAGGTCTTGTAGTATCTCCACCTGTTCCAGGAAAGGATTCATATTTTTCAGCTTTTGTGCCACTGGATATGAGCCTATTTGCCTCTTGCATAAATTCATTAAAACGTTTTTTTGCACTCATAAAATCCATGCCACCAGCTATAATCTGGTGCCATCATTGCAGCACCCATTCTAGCTCTTCTTCCTTCATGATGCCATAGTTCATAAAATTCCCATTCCAGCTTTTCATCAAAATACTTTGATTTATCTAACAGTCCCTTTTTATATAACTTAGAAAGCATGGCCTTTGCTGGTTTAAAATAATTTTCATTGTAGTTTTTCACCACCTGATCTAGCTTCACATAATGGTCATCAACCCAGCTCTTTGCATGACACTGCATACATATCTCTTTCATCTTATCCCTCTCCACCTTCCAATTGGTCTTTGCAGGAAAAGGTTTAAATTCTGAAGGTCTGATAGTTAAAGGTGCCTGGGTCTCCCAGGACAGACGTTCTGTTACATCATGGGTTGTGAGAACACTTCCAGCCCCTGACATATGACACGAGGCACATGTAGGTCCTCTAAAGTCAACCCCTGGTGTCCATGTGCCGGGAGCTGCATTAAAATTATATTCCTGTTTAAATGCATCATAGATATCTCCATGCTTGGACTCTTTGTATATTTCCATCTGGGGATGATCAGGGCCTAAGTGCACTGGCCACATGCCTCTGGTCTCCTTGCATCTGCAACGGAAAATCTGTGACGCGTATGGCAACTTGTACAACTTCCAAAACTGCCATCTAAATTTAGTCGTCCAACTCCCACATTTGGCCAGGTGGACGGATCAGGCACACCCTCTTTATCCAGTTTTATAACAGTCCCATGACAGTAAAAACAACCTGCTGTCCTTTCCCAATCATTGTTCATACCCTGATTTAGCCATGGATCTAATTTCCAGATTATCTCTAAGGTATTTGCATGTTTACTTCTGGAATACTCTTTAGCCTCATCAGGATGGCATCTGGAACAATCCTTTGGTGTAACCACTGTAGCAATTGGGACGCGGTATTCTTTTCTCCCCCACTTTATGTCACTTCTCTCATATTGCTTAAAGTGTTTTTTATTCACATCAGGATCAACTGGATCTGCCCTGTGACAATCAATGCAGGAAATATTTGCATGGGCATGTCTTGAGTTTGCCCAATCAACAAAAATACCAGGGGTTTCTATTTTGTGACACTCAATGCACGCCTGTGCCTGTTTAGACATACTCCTCTCCAATCTAAATTCCTTGGCCTTGCTCACATTTTTGGCCCATACACTATTTGTTAAAAGACCAGTTATAACAATTAAAAAAAACCCATTTTAACTTGCCTCTCATACCTTCCTCCCTTTTTTTGATTTTTACATTTTGCTTAAATTATAATACGCCTTTTTATTGTGCACCAGATTCTGGTGACAGTCTGTACACTTTTTCTCGTAACCTTTCCTTGGATACAACACTGTCCTATGGGCAAGCATAGCACCCCTTTTATTACTCAAGTACAATATATTTCTGTGACACTTTTGGCATTGCTCATTTTTAATAGATGCATATGCCTTTTTTTCTGTTTTCTCTGTGATTATATTCCTTGATTGGATCCTTATAACTTAAATGAACCAAAATATCTTTGATTCCATGGGTAGTCTTGGCAAAAAAAGAAATTCCAGGTATCTTGTGGGGCGGGAAGGTGACAATCCATACAATCTGCAACTATCCCTTTTGAGTTAAAGGCATGGGCAGAGCTCTTCCAGGTATTATATGCATACTGAATCTCATGACATGAGGAACAAAAATGGGGAGTGGATGTCCTGACCATTGTATAATAAGTCATGCTAAAAAGAGGAAAACCTACAAAAATAGCAATAAACAGAACTAAAAGAAACCTCATAAATACCTTCATACCATGGCCTCCTATGGTTTGTACAAGAGTCTATATGTTAGTGTACACTATCCACTCCTTTATTTCAACAGAAAAAAAAAATATTTTTGACCCAAATTTATCATTTTTTTTTGGTATGTAATATGCTATAAAATTATTACCTTACTTCTCAGGGAGGTACAAAATGAAGATTTCACCAATAGATGTGTACAGAGATATTTTACCAAAGACAAATTGCAGGGAATGTGGAGAAAAAAACCTGTCTTGCCTTTGCAGCCAAAGTGGTATCAGAAAATATCCCTTTATCAAAATGTCCCCACATTCCAAAGGATGTAATAGATAGGTATCAAAAAAAAGCTGCACAAACAGCACAGCATGGGAATCTTTGCCAAAAGAAATCCTGCAAAAGATGCCCTGATCTGGGCAAGGGAGAGGGCAGCATCAACCAATATAGAGGATCTGCCTGATAGGATTGGGGGTGAAATTGTGGAGTTTAATGGCAAGAAGGCGTTAAAACTCCCATATTTCAATTTCCATGTATATATCACTGACAATGGAATCTTTTCAGACACAGGGGAAATGGAACACTATGAACAGGTATTTTTATACAATCACATAGCCCAAGGAGGAAGAAGGAACCCCACAGGGAAACTGGTTCCCTTTCATGAGCTTCCAAATACAGTATCCAAAATAAAATCTTTAGAAAAGCACATAAAAAAAGCCACTTCAAGAGACATTTGAAGGAAGAGTGCAAGATCTGAAGAAAAGGGCTCTGGAGATTGGAGCTAAGGATGTAAGTCATGATTATTCCACATGTGATCTGGCCCTACTTTTTAGGCCACTTCCCAAGATTCCCATACTATTAATATACTGGGATAAAGAAGAAGGCGAAGATAATATGCCTGCCCAGGTGAATATTCTTTTTGATGAAACAATAATTGAACACCTGGACATTGAATCAATATTATTTTTACTTGAAAAACTGGTAGACTTATTAACTCAATAAAATTCTTTTAATCCAATAAAAAAAAGGGGGATTTCAGTCCCCCTTCAAATATTATTCTTTCATATCCCATGTTATTCAGACAAGAGTTGTTCCACCATCTCTTTTAGTTCCCCTGACATCACCACAAATTGTTGAATTTCTCCCCTTATATCCTCTATATTATTTGTTGTAACATCTGAAATTTCATTTATTTCATTTATGGCCATGGTAATTTCATCACTTGCAGCAGACTGTTCTTCAGATGCAGTTGCAATTGCCCTGATCTGATCAGATATTGAAATTACTAGATTTACAATCTCTTCTAAAGCCTTTTTAGAGTCATTGGAAAGAGCTGTCCCCCTTGCAACAGATTCAGCTGCCTTCTCCATCTCCCTTACATCTTTTTTTTACTTCTTCTTGAATTTCATTTATGGCATCTCCAACTTCCTTTGTGGCATTCATTGTCTTTTCTGCAAGCTTTCTCACCTCATCTGCAACAACAGCAAATCCCCTTCCAGCTTCACCTGCCCTTGCTGCCTCAATGGCAGCATTCAAGGCCAGAAGATTTGTCTGGTCTGCTATATCTGATATAACAGTCATTACCTGGGAAATACCATCTGCCTTTTCTTTTAATACATCCATATTGGCCTTTAATTTTTCCGTGAGAACATTTATCTCATTTATTGCACTTACTGCTTCATCCACTATTTTTGCACCTTTTTCTGCCTGAGTCCTTGCATTATCTGCGCTTTCTGCAGCTTGCGCAGCATTTTTTTGCAACCTCTAACACTGTTGCGTTCATTTCTTCCATTGCAGTGGCTGTTTCTAGTACGCGCTGTTTCTGAATATTGGCACCTTCTGATACTTCATCTGCCTTTTGGGATAAGTCTTCTGATGCAGTAACAATTCTTTCTGACATCTCATTTATCTGATGTGCTGTCTGTCTGAGGATATTTTCATTTTCAACTGCCCTTTTCATTGCTTCTTCTGCTTCTATCCTAGCATTTTCTGCTTCCTTTGCCATAATTTCAGCCCTGTCTAATGCTTCCCTGGATCTAGTTATCTCCTCTTTGAGTTTTTCTACCATGGTATGTATAGCTGAATCTAGCAGCTTTATCTCATTCTCTTTTTTTGTCAGACACATCTAAAGATTTATCTTCTCCAGAATATTCACTTGAAACCTGCTGTGCAAACATTGCAAGTTCTGAAACAGGAGATATTAAAGTCCTATCCATCCACCACCCAACAAAAAAGATTACAAATATTCCCAGAAAAATGCCAGCTATACAGATAACTTTTAACAGGGAGACCTTCTGATCTGCACTTTTTTTGAAGCAAAAAAAACCGCCTTATTCATTTCTTTTAACAAAGAAATATTCTTTGCAAGGACATGTTCAAATGCAGTCCGATCCCCATCATGTAAAATCTTTTCTACCTGTGTTTTAAATGGAATCCAGATGGCCTTTACTTTTTTTAAGCTGGAGAAGGGCAGCCCCAGAGGCTGGAGGTAACATCTTCTTTGGTCCATCCAGTTTTAATGTAAGGGGTGCATAACCTGAAGAGATAAGGGCATTTAGTGTTACATCAAAAATGTTTTTGGTATTTTCCAGGGCCTTTTCTACTTCTTTCTCCCCAGATCCGCCGGTAGTGCGGAGATAGAAAAGATGAAGCACTTCTTTACTCATTTTCTGGGTAAGCATTCTCTGTCTGCCTGCAAGATTTATTACCAGGCCATCACTCTTTTGTTTATGCACCACAAAAAGGGTAGTTGCCACCAGCACTACCAAAATAGAAAACATACTCCCTAAGGAAACCAAAATTCTGGACCTGATACTCATAATCCTCTCCTCTCTATTTATTTTTTATTTTTATCTTCATAAACCATCTTGGGCCTCTGATAAATTATTTCCTTCTCCTATATAATAATTATTGGAAATAATAAATCGCCACTCATAAACGTCAATGTATTTTTCTCTGATAATTTCTTTTATTTTTTTATTATCAATATTAACTAATTCATTCTGTAAAATTTTTCAAGGGAATTATGAATTTAAAATTCACATAAGCCTATTCCAGAAGTAAGATATAGCTTGCCTCCATTTTTATAACTTTATTTCTTTAAACAAAATTTCTTTAATATTTCATCCAGATTTTTGTTTAACTGAAATCTGCCATTTGCAAAGACCCCATAGTCCCCACCACCAGACATGGCAGCAGAAAATCTTATTGAATTGGCATAAAATAGCCATAGCTCAGTCCATTTTTTTCTCCATGGGCTCATCAAATATACTCTTATTTTTATTTAAACCCACAAGGACTCCCCTGTTCCAATAACCAATCATGGTTTTGGTTGCATTTGAAACTAACTGATTTGTTGTAAATATTACTTTATACAACCTATTAAAATAACTATTTACCCAACCTAATATACCTTATATACAGGGACATCTGGTCCTTTATGGCACTGGGCACATGAATAGGGCTTTCTTGCAATCTCCACAGAAAAACTGTGCCTGGGATGGAAACAGGTGCATGATCCCCTTGATCTATCTGGATTTAATCTACCAACTCCCTGATTTGGCCATCCCTCTAATTGTGGAAATCTTAGATCCCCAAACATGGTATTCCTTTGTTCCCAACCAGTCACCTCTATCCTGGTTCCGTGATAATAAAGACACGAATCACTTCTTATTATATCTTTCATCTCCATTGAGATTTGATTTCTGGAAATCCCCCTAAAATTGATATTCTTCTCGAGGTACTTATAAACCCTATTTTTCATTAAATTGTCATAAATAAAACTCATCATATTTTCTGAATACTGGGATGCCTCTGTTTTATGACACCTACTACAATCCCCTGGTGTTACTACAGTATGAATATTAAACCCATTGTGTTCAAATGCATCTTTGTGATTCTCATTGTTTTTTTCCATGACATTCAAAACACCCAATCCCGGCTTTTGAGTGTTTACTACTTTTCCATGAACTAACAATACCTGGATAAATTGATCCATGACAGGAAATACAAGTAGCTGACTCATCACTCAATTTGCCAGATACAACCCCATTTATAAAAAAACAAGATACACAGAAGCATTAAAACCAACAGACATTTTTTTCACTCTACTACCCCGTGATTTAAGAATAGCAACTATATTCATACAAAAGCAACAAGATTATAATATTAATATAAAAGAGGTTAACATCCAATAAAAATTTATAAATTTAAGGAATCACATCTGTAAGTTTTGATAGATATCCTGAAGTTAAGTAAAATTTATCTGGAGTTAAATCAAATTTTTTTAAGATAAGATCCTATCTCTCCCACCATATCCTTAACCATGGCAACATGGAGTCTCAGGACTTGACATATCTGCAATGTCCTTAAATCAGACCCAAGCAAGACCTGAACAGGACACCTTCCACCACAATAAGGCTCAATTCCACATATATTGCAACCAAGTGAATCTCTATACTTTATGAGATGAGATAAATCTAACTTTTCTAATATTGGGTTTCCTGTTTCATCAATTTGACCAATTTTATAATCCATAGGTAAATCAGCACAGGGCAATATCTTTCCCCCAACAATATCAAAATTTTCCATGAGTTCCACGCCACATCCACTATGCCCCCTTCTGTATCCAGTTAAAATATAGGTAATAAGTTCATTTAGATGAATTATGGGAAGAATCTGGCCTTTACTTAGATGTTCTTTTATATCATTTAAAACTTTCTCAAATTCATTTTCATACTTTAGTACATAGGACTGAAAATCTCTATATCCTTCATCTGCTTCAGCAAGGTGGTAGAAAAAAATAATCAACCAGTTTAGCATCATATAATCTTTTAAATTGCACATAACAGTCAAGTAACGACTGTTCTTCTCTTAAAGTTGACCACATTATAACTTTACAATTATATCCAGACCTAAGATATTTTAAATTATCTATTATTTTTTTTAGATCAGTACCTCTTCTAAATGCATTATGCTGATTATTTGTACCATCAATGGAAATAGACACCAGCCATATATTATTAAAAAAACTCTGGATAGTCATCTATAATCTTATCTATTAACATTCCATTTGTATAAACCATATATTTTATATTTTTGTCCTCATTTAATCCATTTAAATAATGAATTAAATCTATACATTTTTGTGGATCTAAAAGGGGTTCTCCACCATATAGGGCAACTACCACATCCTTAAAGTTTTTTTTCCTTTATCAGGTTAAATACGCCCAAAGAATCCCTCTCTGGATCTACTTCAAAGTTGCTGAGTAAGCTGTATCTATTTTTTTGAGGTAAGTTCTACATTTATACAACCACTACAATGTGCATTACACCTGCCAGTGATACTCACATGAACAAGTAAATAGTCTTTATCACAATTTAACATAGCATGAGGATCTACATCCAATGTTACAGAACCTGGATCTGATAAGTCACCATATTTGGATGAATTATTTTATCTGCTTTTTCTGGAGTAAAAGATTTAATAAAATTCCGTATAGTTAAAGACATATGGAAAATCAAATACCTTTATTTTTTTCTTCTCTCTGGTATACACACATCTTGAGTTAAACCTAAATTATATTCCTTGCTAACATAGAGTCCACAATAACATCTACCATACTCTTTTATATCCTGGTCCCTGTATGTACAAGGACATATAATGTCTCTGTCTTTTTCTCTATCTCCACATGCAAGTCTACAGGGACATGCCATGTATCCATATCTATTTTTGTTTACAAATAGGCCTTCCAGTAAGTCATATACAAGATTTTTGTCTTTATTAAACTCATATTTTCCATTATATCTGTGCTGAAGTATATTTTTTTAGCGTATTATAAAGCTTCTCCACATCTTTCCTATCCACCTAATGCCTCCTCAATTTCTTTTTCCTTAAAACCAACAATTACCTTATCTCCAATTAAAATAGTAGGAAAGCTTAAGTCTGGATTATATTTCCTCACTTCATTTATAATTTCTTCCCTTCTCTCACCCTCAAGTAAATCCACATCAATAAAGTCAAATTCTATACCTTTTTTTATGTAAAAATTTTTTTGGTATTCTTGCAGTGTCCACATGTGCTAAAGGCGTATAAAAAAACTTTTTTCATATCTCCTGCCTTGTTTTTTTAAAAAGTTATTACAGTGTATCCTTCTGATACATATCTTTCCATGGAAGGGTGCCCCATCATATCATTTAGTAAAGTTAGGCCTCTGTCCTTAACAATATCATAGGTGTTCATTTTTTTTTGAACATGCCTCGCATACACCATCTATAATACCAGCATCTAAGGCCTTATTTGCCAATTTATAAAGCAAACTTTTTTTCATCAAAAAAATTCAGAAATAATTTTAGTTGCTTCTCCTTCAATAATAACTTTTACATTGTAACCTTTTTCTTTAAAGCTAAGACCATTTAAAAGCACATGTATAAAACACATGGGGTTTCCATTAAAGGCAAATAATGCTACTTTTTTTCATTAAAAAAACCTCCCCATTAAACAAAAAAAAGGGGCCACATCTAGGCCCCCTTTTTTATCAAGGTTAAAGCCTTTTATCAGAACCATCACTCTTACAATCTGGTATGTAACAAGATACATCTACAAACTCACATTTTTGTTTACAGGATGGACACTGCTTTGGTGGAGTATCTGCCTGCAATGTATAACCACAATTTGTGCATTTCCATTCTGCCATTTTCTTTCTCCTTTTTTTATCCTAATTTTTTTCCAATTTCCCTACCATAGTCCTGACATACCTTAAGACCATCATCACTATTCAAAGTGGCATCTTTTAAACTTAATGGACCCAGATCTACTGTATCCATCTTAAAAACAAATTTCATTGTATCATATACCATTGGTGCAGCTTCTCCTGAATGGGTATATGAGCCAAAGGCACCACCAACTTTACCAACAAGATTTACATTTTCTGCCAGAAACAAAAACTGCTTCATACCTGGAGTCATGTCCCTATGGTAAGTTGGACAACCAAATACATATGCATGGTATCCTTCCATATCTTCTGGCTTTTTAATCTCTGAAATTTTCTTTACAACGGCTTCATGACCAGCTATCCTCACACCTTCTGCAATGTACTGGGCCATTTTTTTCTGTATTTCCTGTTCTACTTCCATGCACTATTAAAACCTTTTTCATTCTAAATCCTCCTTTGTTTTTTTTGTTTTTACTTACACAAATTATTACTGCCTTTCTTTAATGAAGACAGAAGTTCAATTAACAGTTTTTCATTTACTTTTCTGTTTTTTTACCTTTTTAGACATCCTCAATACTGTCTTTTTCCAATATGCATTATCCCTGCCAACTCTGAGGCAAATAATAGAATTGTCATGACATTGGTTACATCCAGAGTCATATATAACCTTTCCAATATCCTTTGCACTGGAACCTGAACTGGAACATGAAACAAGAAAAATCAAAACAAAATATAACCCCACTATTGTAATCAATAATTTAGATTTCATAAACACCACATCTCCTCTTTTCTTAACATCTTATAATCACTCTTGTTGGTTTAAAATTTGCATTTTTCTTGCCAACTTTATATATAGAAAAAAAATTTAATGTTTTTTATTTAACAAACAGAAATAATTAATTCAACCATAAGGAGAGGTTTATGAAACTACTTGGAATTCAAGGAAGTCCGAGACTTAAGGGGAACACCAGTGTGCTCTTGGATACCTTTTTAAGCAAAGCAGAAGAGATTGGGGCAAAAGTAGAAAAAAATAGAAGTAGCCAAAGAGAATATTAAGCCTGTATAGAATGTGGGTATTGTGATGAAAAAGGATACTGTTTTCAAGAAGATGATATGCAAAAAAATTTATCCCGAGATCTGGGATTCAGACCTAATTATACTTGCAACTCCCATGTTTTTCTATGGTCCAACTGCACAGGTAAAGGCCCTAATAGACAGATCCCAGGCACTCTGGACACGAAAATATGTAAAAGGATTGGAAGATCCAGGGAGAAAACACAGAAAAGGTCTGTTTATGGGAGTTGGCGCCACAAAAGGGAAAAACCTCTTTGATGGCTCAAAATTAATCGCAAAATACTTTTTTTGATGCTTGTGGTGCCTCATATCTAGACGATATTTGTGTGAGAAAAGTTGAAAAAGCAGGAGAAATAAATAATTTTCCTGAGGTGCTGGAAGATACGAAAAAAAAGGCAGAAGAGATTTGTAGTATGTATCTTAACAGAAAAAAAATAGTATTTGTGTGTAGAGAAAATGCATGTAGAAGCCAGATGGCATGGGCATTTTTTAAAAAAAATTTTATGGAAATGAGTTTGAAGTGTTCTCAGCAGGGTCTCAACCAGCCCAGGAAATAAACCCCAAAATGGTAGAGGCCATGGAAGATGTAGGAATCGATATGGCATATATAAAACCAAAATCTTTAAACAGACTACTGGAGGGACTTACCCCTGACTTTCTTGTCACCATGGGGTGTGAGGAAGAATGCCCATACATCCCTGGAGTGAAAAGAATAGACTGGGATATTGAAGACCCAGCAGACAGGGATATGGAGTTTATGAAAAAGACAAGAGGAATAATTTCAGACAAGGTTAAAAGCCTATATGAAGAACTTAAAGGATAAGAAGGTGTCTCAAACAAAAAAATGAGACAAAGATGTCTCTAATATGAGAACACAGGATAATTAACAAAAAAAATAAAAACAACAAAGGTTGATAGTGTCTCATGAGACTCAGTGGCACCTTCCCTTAAAACAGGCAGTAAATCACAAATAATAAAAAGGGACCATATGACCCTCTTTTTATATAAGGAAAATATAACACTTTATACATGTTTTTTTAATGGCACATTAGTTGCTAGTTAAGTAAACAACCAATTTCAATATCAGGATGTGATATGAAAGTTATGGAGAAAAATAACAACCAACTAGTTGATGAAAGGGAAAAATTAGATTATATATATCAGGTGGAAAAATTAATCAAAAACATGCTTGATTTATCCAACAAAGGAATTAATAAATTTAACAATGAAGATTTGCTTATCCTGTGTGGTCTTATTAGAGACTGTGCATTTAGAATAAAGAAAAAACTAAAAGATTAAAACGGAGGTTTAAAGTATGAGTAGTTTAAAAGGTACAAAGACAGAAAAAAAATATTTTAACTGCATTTGCTGGTGAATCCCAGGCAAGGAATCGTTATACCTATTTTGCATCCCAGGCAAAAAAAAGAAGGTTATGTTCAAATCTCAAAGATCTTTGAAGAAACAGCAAATCAGGAAAAAGAACATGCAAAAAGGCTCTTCAAGCTTTTAGAGGGCGGAGAAGTAGAGATTACTGGTTCATTTCCTGCTGGAAAGATTGGAACTACGCTTGAAAATTTAAAGGCAGCAGCTGAAGGTGAAAATTATGAGCATACACAGATGTATCCTGAATTTGCCAAGATTGCCAGGGAAGAGGGGTTTGAGGACATTGCAAAGGTCTTTGAGGCAATCGCTGTTGCAGAAGAGTTTCATGAAAAGAGGTATAAAAAAATTAGCAGAAAATATTGAAAAGGGCATGGTATTTAAAAAAAGAAGAAGAGGTTGTTTGGAGATGTCAAAATTGTGGATATTTACATAAGGGAAAAGAAGCACCAGAGGCTTGTCCAGCATGTGCACATCCAAGGGCACATTTTGAGTTAGTTTGTGAAAATTATTAAAAAGAAACCATAAAATAGGAGGATTTAAAAATGGCAGAAAGGTATCAAATTTATAAGTGTGATGTTTGTGGAAATATTGTAGCAGTACTCCATGGGGGAGCGGGACAACTTGTGTGCTGTAATCAACCAATGAATCTCTTAAAAGAAGGAGCTGTTGATGCAGCGTTGGAAAAGCATGTACCTGTTATTGAAAAAAATAGATGGTGGTTACAAGGTAAAGGTAGGCAGCGTAGCCCATCCCATGGAAGAAAAGCACTACATTGAGTGGATTGAGCTCCAGGCCAATGGAACGTCCTACTATAAATTCCTAAAACCAGGAGATGCTCCAGAGGCAGTCTTTTTGATTGAGGCAGATAAAGTAGTAGCTAGAGAATATTGTAACCTTCACGGTCTTTGGAAGGCAGAAGCTTAAGGGATAAAAATATGGCAAGACCAGAAGAAATGTATCAATGTCAAACCACAAACTGTGGTTATATCTATAACCCTGACAAGGGGGATAGAAAAGGCAAAATCCCCAAAGGGACTAGTTTTAAGGACCTGCCTGATGATTGGAGGTGCCCAATTTGTGGCGCATCAAAGGATGCATTTAAGCCACTGGCTGGTCCAGGTTCAGTTTTAGAAGAAAACAAATAAAATGTAAAAGAAGGAGTAACAAGATGGAAAGATGGATTTGTGGAGTATGTGGATATGTATATGATCCAGAGAAAGGGGATCCAGACAACGGAGTTGAACCAGGAACAAAATTTGAGGACGTACCCGATGATTGGACATGCCCTGTATGTGGTGCGTCAAAAAGCGACTTTAGCAAAGAATAGATATATTCAATTAAAAGCCCCTCAAATCCGAGGGGCTTTTTAGATTCTTTAAAATAACAGTGTTAAAAATGAACTCAAGAAAAATAAAAAAAAGCTGTACAAACCATTTTAGCTGAAAAAGGATATCCTGATTTTTTGGGGGATATCTTGTGTTATCCCTTAAAAAAAGTTATAGGAGCTCTTTTTTTCCTGTCTAAATAGTAATAATGAAAAAAATAAAATGGCATGCAATATCCTGTTTTGGAGAAGTATTAAGAGAAATTACAGATAAGGAACCAGATTATGGAAGGACCTTTATAAGACGCCTTATATGGATGCTTTGTGATGAATCAGGAGGAATTGGTTGGGGAGTTCCAGAGGTTATGGGAGAGGTCTTGTCTCAGGTGGAATTTCTCGCCACAGAATTCTCAACCATTTTAATATATCAGATAATAGATTTGCCAGGAAGGGCTGACCTTTTTTTTGGAACATGAGCCCTTACGTAGGGGAGGTTACTTTGCAGTAGCTCGTTTCTCCCAGAAGTATCCGCATGAAGTTAAGAAATACTTAAATAACATCGTAGAATCCTTTGAAAAGGAAACAGATCTATATATTCAACTAATGGGGCTGTTACTCTTTAAAACAATTGGCTTTAGCTGGCCTGGAGCTAAAGATCTTGCACATAGAAAAGAAAGATTGACTGTGTATTGGGAACACAAATTTCAAGAATTTGTTCTAGGAGACATAGCCAAAAAAAACTTTTATAAAAATAAGGGAGGTCACTTATGGATGTTGTTTGGCTATCTAGGTTACAATTTGCTATGACCACTATGTTTCACTTCATTTTTGTCCCCTTAACCTTAGGACTATCAATACTTGTGGCAATTATGGAGTGGAAATATGTCTTGTCTGGGGATGAAGATTACAAACGTATGGCAAAATTTTGGGGAAAGCTCTTTTTGATAAATTTTGCCCTTGGGGTTGTTACAGGAATTACACTGGAATTTCAATTTGGCACCAATTGGTCCAAATATTCAGAATATGTAGGTGACATCTTTGGTTCCCTACTTGCCATTGAGGCAACGGCTGCATTCTTTTTGGAATCTACTTTTTTTAGCTGTCTGGGTGTTTGGATGGGAAAAGCTCTCTCCCAAATTACATGCCCTGGCAATAACCCTGGTTGCATTTGCCTCAAATCTATCTGCTATCTGGATACTACTTGCAAACGGCTTTATGCAACACCCAGTTGGTTATGTAATCAGAAATGGAAGGGCGGAGTTAAAAAGTTTTAAGGCAGTTGTAACAAATGGATTTGCCTGGCAGCAAATTTTTCATACCTTATCAGCTGCATACGTTCTGGCGGGATTTTTTATCCTAGGGATATCCAGCTACCACATCTTAAAGAAAAATGAATTTAAATTCTTTGAAAAATCCTTTAAACTGGCATCGGTTTGGACATTTGTCCTTGCGCTGTTACTAGTATTTCAGGGACACATCCACGGAGGTGAGGTAGCACAAAAACAGCCAGCTAAACTAGCAGCCATGGAATCCCATTGGGAAACAAAAAAATGGGCACCCATGTATCTCTTTTTAATCCCTGATGAACAACATGAGAAAAATAAAATACAGATTTTGCCCCTTCCTGGTGTGTTAAGTATGCTTGCATATCACCATCCATCTGCAATGGTAAAGGGACTCAGGGACTTTCCGAAGGATGAAAGACCCCCTGTACTTCTAACATTTCTCTCTTTTAGAATTATGGTGGGACTTGGCTTTTTGTTCATATTACTTACCTTTTTTTGCGTGGAAAGAGAGAAATAACTTAGAAAATAATCCCAGGGTATTAAAATATTTACCATGGGCCATCCCACTTCCATATATTGCCATTGAAGCTGGATGGGTTGTAGCAGAGGTTGGACGTCAGCCTGGATAGTGTACGGCATGCTAAAGACATCCCAGGCTGCATCACCAATTGCAGGATCACAGGTCTATTTTTCACTTGTCCTCCTTACCCTGCTCTATGCCTTCTTGGGAGCTGTGGACATTTTCTTACTCTTTAAGTTCGCAAAAAAAAGGTCCTGAACCAGTCACCAATTAAATAAATAAGGGAGGAAAGATATGAACACTATATGGTTTTTACTCTGGGGAATTTTATGGATAGGATATTTTATTTTAGATGGCTTTGACCTTGGGCTTGGGACACTCATGCCCTTTATTGCCAAAAATGAAGAAGAAAAGCGCATAGTTTACAATGCAATGGGACCTTTTTGGGACGGAAATGAGGTGTGGCTAATTAGCGCTGGAGGAGTGACATTTGCTGCTTTTCCAAAGACCTATGCTGTCATGTTCTCAGGTCTATACACTGCACTCATGCTACTTTTGGTTGCCTTATTATAAGGGGTGTGTCCTTTGAATTCAGATCAAAGGTTGAGAGCAAATTCTGGAAAGCAATATGGGATGGTTGCCTATTTATTGGTAGTTTTTTTGCCTGCACTACTACTTGGAGTTGCCTTTGCAAATATCTTTAAGGGAATACCAATTGATGAAAATGGTGTCTTTCATGGAAACATTTTGACCCTTTTAAATCCATACGGACTACTTGGGGGAGTACTTTTTGTACTACTATTTCTGGAACACGGCGCACTCTGGCTCTGTATTCGTTCAACAGGAGATCTTCAAATTAGATCTGCCCTACTAGCTACCAGAATCTGGCAGGCAAAGGTGGTGGTATTTGTGTTGTTTTTAGGGGCATCGGCTTTTGCAACTAACCTATTTGCAAACTACTTTCATCACATCTACTTACTGCCATTGCTATTGGTACCCATTTATGGACTATTTCTTTCCAGAAACTCCATAGCTGAACAAAAATGGCTAAAGGCATGGATTGGTTCTGCAATAACCATTGCTGGCTCCGCCCTATTTGGGATATTGGGAATATACCCAAACATGTTGCCATCATCCATTGATCCAAAATACTCAATAACAATATACAATGGGTCATCCAGTCCCCTTACACTTAAGATTATGCTAATAGTTGCACTTATATTTGTACCAATTGTTATATTGTATCAGTTCTGGGTATATAAAAATTTCGCACATCCTATAACAAAAGAAGATCTGGCATATGAAGAAGCATATTAATTAAAAAAAAGGAGAGAAATTATGGGACCAGTAAAGATAGCTGACAATATCTATTGGGTTGGTGCTGTAGATTGGAATATCAGGGACTTTCATGGATATTCCACATATGAAGGATCAACTTACAATGCATATCTTATTTTGGATGAAAAAAATAACACTTATTGATACAGTAAAGGACAAATTGTTTGACCAGTTTATGTCTAATATAAGACAGGTAATAGACCCAAAAAAAATCGATGTAGTTATTAGCAACCACACTGAAATGGACCACACTGGATCACTCCCAAAAATAATGCACCTAATTGGAAAAGACAAACCAATATATTGCTCAAAAATGGGTAAAAAGAATCTATCCCTTCATTTTGGAGATGGGCTCTATTACATCCCTGTTTCAGATGGAGATAAATTGAGTATTGGAAAACGAGAACTCATGTTTCTTGAGACCAGGATGCTCCACTGGCCAGACAGCATGTTCACATATATACCTGAAGAAAAGATTTTATTTTCATCTGATGCCTTTGGAGAACACTATGCAACATCCAGGCGATTTGATCATGAAGTAGATGAAGAGGAATTATTTAGACAGGCAAAAAAAATATTATGCAAATATACTCCTTCCCTATTCCAACCTGGTTCTAAAATTAGTTGAAAAGATTCAGAAACTAAAACTGGAATTTAACATGATCTGTCCAGACCATGGAGTTATATGGACAAAAAAATATTGGTAAGATAATAGACCTGTATGTTAAATGGGCAAAGCAAGAGCCCCAGCAAAAGGCCCTGGTTGTATATGATACCATGTGGCACTCTACAGAGAAGATGGCAGAGGCCATTGGAGAGGCGATAAATAAGGAAGATGTGGAAGTTAAGATTATGAGCCTCAAATCCTGGCACAGAAGCGATATTCTAACAGAGTTAATGGACGCTGGGGGGATGTTAGTGGGTTCTCCAACCTTAAATAATAATATATTCCCCACTGTTTCAGACTTCTTGACTTATATGAAGGGGCTTAGACCTTTAAATAAATTTGGGGCAGCCTTTGGCTCTTATGGATGGAGTGGCGAGGCTCCCAAAATGATTGAAGGGATATTAAAAGATGCAAAGTTTGATGTTATAGCTCCTGCCTTGCGGATCCAGTACGTGCCAAATTCTGATGGTCTTAAGCAGTGTGAAGACCTTGGAAAACAAATGGCTGCTAAATTAAAAGAACTAAATTAAATTACAATAATTAGATAAACCCCAGTTTTCATAAACTGGGTTAGGAGGGATGGTTATGGAAAAATTAAAAGACGAATGTGTTACACCAACAAAAGGTCCTATTGTACCTGAAGGAACAGGCAAATCAGGTGATGAAAATTTAGAAACAAAGGGGGAGGTTAAGATGTTAGTTAAGGTAGGTAGAGAAGCAATAGATTTTGAAACAAGTGGTTTTGTACCAGGTTTTGGTTTTAAACCAGTAAAATTATCAGATTATAAAGGCAAATGGATAGTTCTCTGTTTTTATCCAGGGGACTTTACATTTGTCTGACCCACTGAGCTGGCGGCAGTTGCTAGCCTTTACAACGAGTTCAAGGCCCTTGGAGTGGAAATACTTGCTATTAGCACGGACAGCCGTTTTGTCCACAAAATATGGCAAGAAGAAGAACTTTCCAAAATGATTGATGGCGGTGTGCCATTCCCAATGCTATCTGATCCAGGAGGTAAGATTGGTGCTGTTTACGGCATCTATGATGAGGACGCTGGTGTAGATATTAGGGGGAGATTTATAATTGATCCAGATTTTAATGTAAGGGCCATGGAAGTCTTAACCCCTGAAGTAGGAAGGAATCCAAAGGAACTTTTAAGGCAAATCAAGGCATTTCAGCACGTTGCAAAAACAGGAGAGGTAACACCATCTGGTTGGGAGCCAGGTGGAAAGACCTTAACACCTGGGCCTGATCTCGTTGGTAAGGTTTGGGAAGTCTGGAAACCATAAAAATAAAAGTCTAGACATATAGGGGATATCAAGAAAGATATCCCTATTTTTTTAGGGACTCAAAATGAAAATATATTCCTGGAATGTAAATGGATTTAGGGCTGTCATAAAGAAAGGATTCTGGGAGTGGTTAACAGGTTGTAATGGTGATTTGGTTTTGGTGCAGGAGGTCAAGGCAGAACTTGATCAAATACCAAAAAAAAGAGCTTACCAAAAAAAATGGATATAATCTCATATGGAATCCGTCAAAAAAGAAAAAAGGATATTCTGGAGTTGCTGTTTTTTATAAAAAAGAACCTGTTAGATATTCCTTAGAGTTTCCTGAAGAGAAATTTTCAGGGGAAGGCAGGGTCATAGAGCTGGAATATGAAGATTTTTATGTGTTCAATATATACTTTCCCAATGGGCAGATGAGTGATGAGAGGCTTAAATTTAAACTGGACTTTTACGACTATTTTTTGAGTTATGCTGAAGAGAAGAGAAAAAAACAAACCAATAATTGTAGGGGGAGATTTTAACACTGCCCATACAGAAATTGACCTTGCAAATCCCAAAGAAAATTCCAATAGATCAGGTTTTTTACCCATTGAAAGGGAGTGGATTGATAAATTTATATCCCATGGATATGTGGACACATTTCGCATGTTTGATAAAAATCCTGGCAGATACACATGGTGGAGCTATCGGTTTAATGCAAGGAAAAAGAACATAGGATGGCGTATAGATTATTTTTTTTGTATCCAAGGAGCTTGTTTCCAGAGTGAAAAACTCATGGATTGAAGACAATATCATGGGATCAGATCACTGCCCCATAGGCATTGAGATAGAATAAAACCAAAAAAAGGGGAAGATTATGTATTTTAAGCAAATAATAGTAAAGGGTATGGGGTGCTTATCCTACCTTATTGGCTGTCCCGAGGCGAAGGTAGCATGCGTTGTGGACCCCAAAAGAGATGTACAGGATTATCTCACCCTAGCAAGAGAAAATGGCATGGAGATCACGCACATTTTTGAAACACATGTCCATGCAGACCATGTAAGTGGTAATCAAGAACTAAAATCCAGGACAGGGGCTGATATATATTTCATGGAGGGATCCCCAGTGGAATTTCCTCACAAAGAGATAAAAGAGGGAGATATAATTGAATTTGGTAAGGTACGCCTCCAATTTTTAAAAACCCCTGGACATACACCCCACTCCATGTCAATTTTAGTAAGCGATCTATCCAGGGGGGAAGACCCCTGGCTTATTTTAACTGGAGATTGCCTATTTGTGGGAGACATTGGCCGTCCTGATTTGGCAGGAGAAGAACTCATAGAAGAGCAAGTAAAAAAACTTGTATAATTCCTTGCACAATGTCCTTGGAAAACTCCCTAAAAATTTAGAGGTTTATCCTGCACATGGAGAAGGCTCTTTGTGCGGTAAAGGCATGAGTTCAAAAACACATAGCACAATTGGCTATGAATTTGAACACAATCCTATACTTAAACTTTCTTTTGATAAATTTGAAAGGGAAATGACAGCTGAGTTTCCTGAGCGCCCCAAAAGTTTTACCCACATTATAAATACAAATAAAAAAAGGTGCTCCCCTCTTAGATAGGTGTCCAATAGTTAGAGACTTAAGTCCAAAGCAAGTAAAATCCCTGATAGATGAAGGGGCAACTATTTTAGATACAAGAAATACTGCAGCCTTTGGCGGAGTGCACATTCCAGGTTCAATAAACATTGGTCTTACTCCTCAAAGTGCCAACTGGATAGGTATGGTAATTGAACCAGCTGCCCAGCTAATCTTAGTGGTGGACAATGAGGAGGCATATGATGAGATGATAAGGCAACTCCATAGGATAGGATATGACAACATAATAGGATATCTATATGGTGGAATTGCTGCATGGCAGGAATCTGGATATCCAATTGGTCAACTCTGGCAAATTTCAGCTGAAGAATTGTTTAATAAGTTAAAAAAATGGGAAATATGACTACTTCTTTGATGTGAGGACAAAAGCAGAATGGGAAAGTGGTCACATAAAAGAGGCCAAACACTACCCCTTGAACAAATTACTAAGAGAAATTCCTGATGTTCCAAAGGATGCAGAGGTTATTGTCACCTGCGGTGTAGGTTATCGTGGAAATATTGCAGCCAGTTTTCTTCAGAGTCAGGGTTTTACCCATGTGCACAGCCTGGCAGGTGGAATGAAGGCCTGGATCAATGCAGGTTATCCTGTGATAAAATAAAATCAAGGCCCTTTAACCCGAGTTTGTCATTTTGATAGACTCGGGTTAGCAGGGGGGCTTAAACTTTATTCATAATTTTTATATCTTATCAAATTAGTTTTAATTCACTCCTTCTATAGAAATTTTACCATGAACTTATCATCCTATTATCCAACTTCAATTTTATGCTCAATCAAGAAGTAAATAGAAAAACAGAAAATCGACTTTATACTTGCAAATATGTTAAAAAAATTTTTAAACTTCACATAGTTAAATGACGATAAAAAATATTATAGGGGGATTAATCATGAAAAAATATTTGATAATTGGATGGGGAGTTGGAGTATCTTTAATTACTATAATACTATATCTGCTGAAAATTGTAGATTTACAACTAGTTATTGGAACAGTGTTAGCTTCGTCCATACCCTGTATTCTTGCATTTTTTTATTAAAGAAGGAAATGAAGAAAATGAATGGAGATTTTTAAGGGAGATAATAGAAACTAGAGGATTTGAGCATATAAATATAGACTCAATTGAGTTATTAGAGAAAAAAAGAAACATTAAAATTTATAGAAGATATATTTAAGAAAAACGAAAAATTAAATAAAGAAATTGAAACTATTAAAACAGATCATCTTCAGCTAAAAGAACAACTAGGGTCTTTAAATAATGCATTACAAGAAAAGGACAGAATAATTACCAATATGGAAAATGTAACACAAATGGCATTTGAAATATCAGAGAAAATCAATTTAAGTTCTGAAACCATAAATTCCATGGCCATTGAAATTAAAGATAAGACAAAGACTCAGACAGAGAGGATGGCTGAAACTGCAACTGCCATGGAAGAGATGAATTCAACAGTACTGGAAATTGCCAAACAGGCAGCTATGGCATCTGAAAACTCAAGTGAGGCAAAAAAAGGTAGCTGAAAATGGCGCCAATATAGTTAGTCAGTCCATTTCCGCTATGGATGTAGTCAAAGAAAAAAAGCCAGGAATTAAGGGAAATAATAAGAAAATTAAATGACGAGGTCATGTCTATTGGAGAAGTTATGGGGGTTATTAGTGAGATTGCAGATCAAACCAATTTGCTGGCCTTAAATGCAGCCATTGAAGCTGCAAGGGCAGGAGAGGCTGGCCGCGGATTTGCAGTGGTTGCAGATGAGGTTAGAAAGCTTGCTGAAAAGACAATGAATTCCACAAAGATAGTTGGGGACAAAATAGCTGCCATTCAGGAGGTAATGGAACTCAGTGTAAAAAAATATGGAGGATACAGAAATTTCAGTTGAAGAAACAACTCATTTGGTAAATGAATCTGGAAACGCATTAAATGAGATTGTGCGTTTTGTGGATGATACCAATTTTCAAATCCAGTCAATAGCAACTGCTTCAGAAGAACAGTCAGCAACATCAGAGGAAATAAACAGGGCAGTATCAGAGGTCCACAGTCTAGCCCAGGAAATAGCCGATGAAATAGATGAAACTTCAAACTATATTAATGAATTGGCCACCCAGTCAATTGAGCTAACAAAGGTTTTTAAACAACTTATGGCTAAAAAAAAGGCCCCAAAAAGATATTGGTGAGTCCAGTACAGGATGATGAAGGGAATTTTGCCTAAGCTCATGCAGGATTATATAAGAGAAGAATTTGGGGATGATATTTATAAACAACTACAACAAGAATTGGGAAATCCTGTATTTTTGGCTACAGAGAGCTATCCAGATTCAGTTATAAAGGAAATGGCAAACATAGCATCTAGGCACACCTCTAAGCCCCCTGAAGAAATTTTATATGGACTTGGTTTTTACACACCATTTGTATACAAAAAGGTCTATGGTAGATACTTTAGGTTTAATACCTATAAGGAATTCTTGTTGAATATGAATGAGGTGCATGAAGAATTAACTAAGCAGCTCCCAGGTATTACCCCTCCAAGATTTGAGTACAATGACAAAGGGGATATTCTGGAGATGACATATATTTCAAAAAGGGGACTTTTCCCATATTTTGAGGGAATTTTAAATGGCATGGCAAAACTTATGGGTGAGGAAGCTGATATCTCAGTTAAGGTTTTAGGAAATGATAGGGCTGTTGCACAAATTAATTTTTTTGTCAAAACGGGATGGCGGTTCTGATAATGTTTATATGAAATGGGAAGATTCATTCTCAGTTGGAGTAAGAGAAATAGATGATCAGCATAAAAAAACTTGTTAATATGATAAATGAACTCTACTCTGCAATAAAAACAGGACAGGGCAAAAAAAGTGTTAGATAAAATTATGCAGGATCTTGCCTCATATGTAGATGTACACTTTGGAACAGAAGAAAAATATATGGAGGAGTTTAAATATCCAGGTTATCTTGCCCACAAAAGGGAACATGATAAGTTTGCAGAAAAGGTGTTGGATATTTACAAAGATTTTCAAGCTGGTAAGGAAGTGGTAACCCTGGAGCTTATGGAATTTCTAAAAAAAATGGTTAAAGAATCATATCCTGGGCACAGACCAAAAATATGCACCATTTTTTAGATCCAAAGGGCTTAGATAAAGCTAACTATCTATTTTTTTAACAAAATAATAGTAATAGTATTAAATCAAAATAAATGAATAAATACATCCTAGCAGCAGACATAGGAGGCACCAATAGCAGATTTGCCCTATTTGAATATATAGACAACCAGGGCCTTGTGATGAAAGACAAAATCTGGTTAAAGACAAAAGAAGCTAGTTCCTTTGAACATCTAATTGAAAAGCTCAAGGACTCAGGTTTTAAAAAAAAAATAGAAAAAGCAGATATAGCCATAATTGCTGTGGCAGGACCAGTTAAAGATAACATGTATTCCTTTCCACCCTATATACCATGGGATGTGGACCTATCAAAGGTGATAAAAAAAAGGTCTTTTAAAAAAAGGCGTATCTCATAAATGATTTTCTGGCCCAGGGGTATGCCACAATTAGTCCTATTGGCAAAAAGGCAATCCAGGTGATTTATGGTACACCCTCACATTCATATCCCATTGGGGTTATTGGTGCTGGTACAGCACTTGGCAAGGCATTGGTTTTCCCTGTAGAAGATGATTTTGTGGTGTTTCCGTCAGAAGGGGGACATAGTTATTTCCCTTTTTTTGAACAAAATAGAATTTGAATTTTTTTGAGTTTTGTAGGAAAAAAAACAAATCTAAAACAAATAACAGAAAATATAGTTGTATCTGGAAGGGGGCTAAAGCTTATACATTCCTTTTTGACTGGAGAGAAATTAACCCCTGAAGAAATTACCAAAAGATTAAGTGAATACCCTGAGACACTTAGGTGGATGGCCCGTTTTTACGGAAGGGTTTGCAGGGATTTTGCTATGAATATCTTATGCTTGAGAGGTCTTTATATTGCTGGGGGAATTGCTGCACGAAATCCTGAAATAGTAATGAATCCTGTCTTTGCTGAGGAGTTTATAAATTCTGAAACCATGTCACACATATTAAAAGATATCCCTGTATATCTTATCACAGATCAAGATAGTGGACTCTGGGGAGCTGCTGTGTATGGCATGAAAAACAATGGCCTATTTTCTGAAAAACTGACCCAAATCATCTAAAAGAGAGTATGTCACTGGGGTGATGACCATTGTCATTACAGTTCCTACAAGGAGTCCAAAGCCTGCAGCAGTTCCCAAGGGGGACATCCTTTCTAAACCAACAGCTGTTTCATATATTATTGGCAACATACCAACAAAGGTAGAAATAGTGGTCATTAAAACTGGCCTTAGTCTAAGTCTTACTGAATTTATAAGTGCCTCGTTTCTCTCCATACCTTTATTTCTGGCCTGTTTTATAAAATCTATCAAAAATATTGAGTTATTTATGACAATCCCAGCAAGGAGCAACATTCCCATCATCGCAGGCATACACATGGGTTTATTGTAAATCAAAAGCCCCCAAAGAGACCCCATTACTGCCAGGGGAATTGCAATGAGTATTGGTAAGGGAAGAGAAAAAGACTCAAAGGTACCTGCCAAAAGCACAATAAGTAAAGCAAATCCTAAAACTACTGCCTTCATTACACGGGGCATTGAATCCTTCATATCAGCAACTGTTCCAGATATTTTTATTCCATAGCCTTCTGGAAAATGTAGCCCCTTTAACCTCTGTTTCATCTGTTCCATTACCTGGGTGAGTCTATAGATTCTATTGTAGCCAGTTAGATCAATAGTATTTTTTAGATCTTCCTCGTGATAACTGTCTGGACATTATGAAACTCTACATCAGCCAGTGTCCTTAAGGGGACTTTTCCTCTAGGGGTAAAAATAGTCAAATTTAACAGGTCCTCCTTATTTTTAATGGATGAGTCTTCTAAGGATATACGAATTGGCACATCTAGAAAGTCTTTGAGTCTAAACTTAGATGGCACAACACCACCAATTTGAAGATTAAGCTGCTCAGCAACATCTTCAGGACTCACCCCATAATATCTTGCAATCCTCTGTTTTACAATAACCCTAAATTCTGGCTTATCCAGCCACCAGCTCCTGTGAAAGTCATAGAGCCCTTTGACTCCGTGCATACGTTTTTTTTATAATATCAGCCAATTCTGAAAGCCTTTTGGGAGAATCTCCATATATAACAAAATCAATGGGTGCCCTGGATGTGGCCATTGGTGTAGCACCAAACTCATACACCTGGTAGGTCTTAATGCCAGGGATAGTATCTAACTCCTTTCTTATTTTATCCTCAATTTCCCATATGGTTTTATCCCTTTTGTCTCTGGTAACTAAATTTATTGTGATTTGTGCCTGTTGTTTTGTCTGGCCACCTGCTCCAAAGGATATCTCACCTGGTTCAGACCCAACAACAGAGGATACTGACATAACCCCTTTTTGTTTTTTTTATTACATTCTCCACTTCCGTTAGTACCTTTTCCATCTCAGATATCTTTGCACTTGGAGATATCTCAAAAAAATATCTTCATAATACCTGTATCCATTGGCGGCATAAGTTCTCTCCCAATTATAGGGATTGTAATTTTCACACTTATAACAAAAAAATATCACCACCAAAATCATGGTAACAAACCTGTGTCTGAGACATACCTTTAAAAGTGCTACATAACCATCTGCTATTTTATCAATGAGTTTTCCAAACCACAAAACAGACCTTTCTAATACATTTTTTTTTGTTACCTTCAGAAGACCCAAATTTTAAGGCCAGAGGTGGTACAACAAATACTGCTGCAAGCAATGAACCAACTAGAGATAGGGCAAGCACTAAGGTAAATTGCCTCAGTACCTTTTCCACATATCCACCAGCAAACATAATGGGGACAATCATCACAACTGTGGTTAGCATTCCAGCCACAATGGAGAGCAATATCTCAGATACAGCATCCCTAACTAATGTAGGAGGATCACCTTTATAATCCCTTTTGTATCTATTTATATTCTCAATCACAACTACCGTTGCATCCACAACCATACCAGTTGCAATAATAAGACCTGATAAAGTCACAATGTTTATGGTATATTTAGTAAGGCTTAAAAGTGTTACGCCAAATAAAAAGGAAAGAGGGATACTAATTAAGGAGATGGCAGATGCACGAACATCAGCTAAAAACAAGAATATAATAATCACAGTAAGTACTATGGCCATGTATAAGGATGACCTCATACCCGAGGTATTTCTATCTATAAGTGGCTCTTGATCATCTGTTATCTCAAATTTTATTTGAGGCCACATTTTCTCCATTTGAGGAAGATGTGCTTTTACGTTTTTTTATTGCATTAATAACACTCCCACCATCAGGCCTTAAAATATTTATTGCTATGGCAGGATGGAAATTCCCATGATATAACTGGAGGGATCCTTGTAAGAAAATCTAACATCTGCCACGTCCTTTAAGAGGATGTATGCATTATCTTCCTTTGCTACTGTCAGATTTTTAAGATCATCTAAGTTACTAAATTCCCCCTCTGTTTTTATTAAAATCTCACTATCCTTTGTATAAATTGGTCCAGATGGGGTTGCAATATTTTGCTTTTTTTTATTGCAGCAAGTACATCTAAATAGGTCAATTTATACCCATCCAATTTATCTTTATTTAGGATTACTGCAATTTCTGGTTTATGTGCACCAAATACATCTATATCAGATACTCCGTCTATATTTAAAAGGTAGTCCTTTATCTGGTTTTCAGCTAACAGTCGTATGTGGGTTAAACTTAAGTTACTACCTTTTTTTGGGGCTAAGTGCCAGAGTCAAAACAGGTCTTGTTGCATCTGTAATTTTATATATCCTTGGCTCTAGTATATCTCCTGGAAGATCTGCTCTTACCCTTGATATGGCGTTGGTAACATCCACAACAGCCTGTGCAATTGGTTTGGTATATTCAAACTCTACACTAATTGCTGATACCTCATCCCTAGAGGATGAAGTTATTTTCCTGACCTTGTCTATGGAGTAGAGTTCCTTTTCAAGCACCTGGGTTATCCTATGGCTTATATCTTCAGAAGATGCACCAGGTTCCACTGTAATAACAGCCACCTGAGGCCTGTGGGTATCTGGAAAATACTCAGTGGGCATTGTAAAAAAATGCCCTAATACCCATAATGGAAATAAGTAAAGATATAACAAGTACTGCCCAAGGATGTTTTATTGCAAACTCATGTGGTTTCATAGAACTACCCTAACCTCCATTCCAGGGGATAGTTTGGTCCATTTTAAATAATCTCCAACAACCACCATATCACCTTCTTTTATTTTACCCTCAATAATGCTATATTCAGGTGTGCTCAATTTAACCTGTACTTGAACAAGTTCTAGCTTGTTGTTTTTTTACTAAATATACACCCTTTAAATTTCCTTTTATTGGAACAATTCCAGAAGATGGTATGCAAAGTCCCATCTCTTTTTTTTACAAATACATCAACAGGAATAAAACTTCCTATTTTAACTATTTTGGGCAATCTTCCTAAATAAGCTTCAACAAGAGTGGTCTTACCGGATGTCATGGAAGGATAGACTTTTGTTATTCTGGCAAGTTGAGGAAGATTTATATTTCTGTATTCCTTGGGCCAGTTTATTTTTACTGTAACACCTGGTTTAACATGGGCTACATCTTCCTGAACCATAGAAAATACCAGCTTTGCTTTGTCTGGTGAATACATACGAAAAATTGGTTTAGATATAATTGCCATATCTCCAACATCTAAAAGACGCTCTGAGATGACACCATCATAAGGTGCCCGTAACTCTGTATAAGATAATTTTACCTTGGCCTGATTTAATATTGCATAGGCTCCATTTAAAGCACTTTTAAGAGACTTATAATTTTCTTTCAAGGCCGATACCTTTTGCTTTGATATGTTATATCTTGCTTCTATTTCATCTAAGGAAGATTTACTTGCAGCCTTTCCTTTGTATAACTCTTTAATCCTTTTATATTCATTAGATAAATATTGATATTCACTTTCAGCAGATAAAATATCAGCCTTTGCTCCACTGATCTTTGCCTTTAGCTCTTCAATTTTTGCATCTATCTCTTTTATGTTATTTAATATATCTTCATCATACAACTTACAGAGAAGATCTCCTTTTTTTTACAACGTCCCCTTCATCTTTATACATCTCTATTATTTGAGCAGTTATCCTTGGGCTAATGTCTGACGATAAATCTGATTCCAATCTTGCCAAATAATGTATCTTAAAGCTTAAATCCTTTTTTTTGTAATCCTTGCCACATTAACTGGAACTGGACGAATCTTAAAAACTGGGGCTAAAGCAAGGCGCTTCTTTGCCTTTATTACAAATAACATCATTATAATGACTAAAATTACTATACTGGCAATTAACACTAATCTCTTATTTTTTTCTATCCATAGATCATACCTCATTTATTTTCCAAAGCTTTGTTAAGATCATAACCAATTGCCTTATATAGATTTAATTTAGAAATATCATATTTAAACGAATATGTTACATAATCTAGTTCTGACGTGAGTAAATTTGCATGTGCATCTAGCACATCATTTATTGTGTTTTTACCATTTTTGTATTTTAGTTTTTCAATCCTGAGCACCTCAATGGCCAGCCTTTTATTATTATAAGCAGCCTCCAGGCTATATTTAGCTGAGATAATCTCTGATATTGCCTGGGTTATATCTCTTTTTAACTGGAGCTCTAAATCCCTTAAACTTTGCCTCGCAGCAAAGAGTTCCATTTGAGACTTTGAGATATTGTTTACAATTGCTCCCCCATAAAACAAGGGGATATTTATATTTAATGATGCCTGATAGTAGTCTTCATGATCAATTGCACCAGGGGGCCCATCTTGACTATATGGGGAACCTGATCTCAAGTTATAACTTGATGATAGAGTAATAGCTGGAAGTCTGGTGGCCTTTTGTTTTTTTTAGATTTAGTTTGGCAACATCAACTTTTTCCTTTGCCACCTTGTATTCTGGTCTATTTTGTTTTGCAAGTGAAAATAATCTATCAATATCTGTTAAATTGTATTTTAATTTAAAGTCAATCTTTTCATTCTCATCTATATGTATTTTAGCATCATCCCCTACGCCAATTAATCTTTTTAAAATCTGTTTTAAGACTATAGTATCTTGTTCCAAGGTCTTTTTCCTGGCCTTTAAACTGGCAATGGGAACCAATACCTTTAAACGATCCACTGGAGCAACCTTTCCCACCTTTAATTTCAGGTCTATATCCTCTAGTTGTTTATTTAATAATTCAATATTCTTATCCACTGCCAATATGGCCTTTTTTTGTCTCAATTATCTTTAAATATGTAGAAACTATGTTATAAATGAGCTCTTGTTTGGTAAAAAAAATGTATATTAACTGAAATGTCCTTTAAAAGCCTTGCAGCTTTGTAGTTATAAACCCTCTTTCCTCCTAAAAATATAGGGAGTGTTAGTTCCACTGATCCTTGAAATAAATCCTTATTAAATATCCCTGGCTGGTTATTTTCATGGGCAAATATAACTCTATTGGGATACTCCGATCTCACATAAGATCCTTTTAAATCAATGTGTGGGAAAAAGTCTGATTTTGCAATGGAGATAGCCTTTTCCTTGGCCTTAATATCATAGGCTTTTTCATTTAGCATAGGGCTGTACTTTAAAGCAGTTTCTACACAACCCTGTAAATTTTTAATAAGAATAAATCTCTTTGTTCTTGCATATAAAAAAATTACTAAAACTTAAAAGAAAACCAATAAAAAAAATAAAAGAAAATAATCTTTTTCTACCCATTTATCTGTCCCTTGGTTAATCATATACCCTATAAAGCAACAATTTCATCGCTATATCGCTATACAACTATCAAATCCCTGTCAAGAAAATTTTATATTTTTTTGACCAATTACCCCAAGTTTTGATAAACTTGGGGTAAGAAACTTGTTCCTTTGTTTTATAAAATACTCCCCTATGTTGTATAACTGTTTCAACTTTATTGGCATTCAATAAAATTGCCAGATACTTCTTTAACTCATTTTCAGGTATATTTAATATCTTAATTAAATCTTCCACTGTACATGGCCTTCTTTTAATTGTCTCAAAAATAGTGGATTCAATATCCTTTCTGTATGACACTCTGTTTTGTGCTTCTAATATGGAAGATATTATCCTTACATTCTCCATATTAAAAATGTTCAAAATATTTTTAAGTTCATTATAATCAGCACCCCTTAGACCCTCCACTGTACCAGGTCGATCTAGTGTATTTATCTGAACTTCATCTGGATTAATTTTTTTTTATTATTTCCTTTAAACGGGTTAATTCTTCTGTATTATCATTATATCCAGGAAGAATAAACACCTCTAACCATATTGAATTTAAAAACTCCTGTCTGAATAAAATAAGTCCTTCTATATGCATCTGAACATTTAGATCCCTATGTGGCCTATTCATTTTTTTTAAAAATTTCTTCACTTGCAGCATCCAGTGAGGGAAGTACTAAATCTGCCTTTAACAATGAATTCCTAACACCTTTATCATAAAAAAAGTGTTCCATTTGTTAGTACAGCAACTGGCAAATCTGGTCTTATATCTTTTATAAATTCTATTACATCACCAATCCTGCTATTTAAAGTAGGTTCTCCAGAACCTGAAAAAGTTACATAGTCGGGATCAGGATTGTTTTTAAAATAATGTACCAGTTCTTCCTTAACCTCATCAAAAGGTACATATTCATCTCTCATTAAGGTTAAATTTGTAGTTCTCCCAACCTCACAATATACACAATTTAAAGAACATACCTTCTTTGGGACAAGATCTACTCCCAGCGACATTCCAAGTCTCCTGGATGGCACTGGACCAAAGATGTATTTATACATATGAAGTTCTATCCTTATATGGTTGTAGGGTTAATGGAAAATCATTGCCAAAATACATCTATCTATGCTGGGTAATATTTTAATATATGGTTAGTCTTACAAATTATCTTCCCCTGCTCACAGAGATAATTTAAATGGGCCTGGGCCTCACCTGTTGCAAACCACCTCTGTCCCATGGGAAACTCGTCCCATGATTTGTAATCCATATCCCAGTTCATAAAAGATGCAACATCATATGAACTTATTCCAGGATGATCAAATACAATTCCCAAGACTTCTTTAAGCCTCCTATTATGATGGGATACAAGCTCGTCTATTCTCCCTTTTAGATCATAAAATATCTCTCTGTGACCTGGTAAAACCATATCTACATCCAGGCCCCTTACTTTTTCAAGACTCTTTAAATAGTCCTGCAAAGGGTAATACTTATCTTTCCATTGGGATATATTAGGAGTTATGCTATACAAAATATGATCCCTGATATAAATATCTTTCTCTCTTCCTCATATAAACATATATGCCCCTGGGTATGACCTGGGGTGTGTATGGCCCTAAATCTAAAATTTCCAAGGTCAAACACCATTTTGTCTAACATGGCAAGGTAGTTAATTTTTCCAATGGGCCTAAATCTATACCCAGGATGTTCCCTCTTGGCCTGCTCAAGTCTGTGTATAGGCATACCCAATTTTTTTTGCAAAGTCTATCATTTTATCCCAATCCACGGGATTGTTTATAATCTCTCCATCTAAAGGATTTACATATACTTTAAATCCATTTTGATTTAACTTAACGCCCAGTCCACAATGGTCAGAATGCATATGTGTTATAATCAATTTTGTATTTTGTGGAGAAAAATTTAACTCATCAATTGCTGAAAACAATATTCTTTCAGCCCCTGGATGATTTAGGCCTGTATCTACAATTAAATTGTAATTATCTCCCTTAATAAAGTATGAATTTAGGTATTTTAAAGGATTTTTAGGCATTGGAATCTGTATATTAAATATATTATCAATTATCTGTCTCATGTTTTTCCCCTTTTGCCTGAACAAAATCTTTCAAAAACTGTCTTTTTCTATAGACTGTTCCCTGAAAAACAGAGAGCAACTCACCTGATTCATGGAATACATCAACCTTATAGGTTGCTAATTTTGAATTTTTAGTCAGTTCCACAGCCTCGGCAAATATGGTTCCCGTTGATACAGCCTTTACAAATGAAATAGTTGCATTTATTGCAACAGCTACCCTTCCATGGGAATTTGAGGCTATGGCAAAGGCATAGTCTGCTAATGCAAACAACACTGCTCCATGCACAATATTTACTCCATTTAAGTGCTCATCTCTTATTTTAAGCCTTACCTTTGCCCTTCCCTTTGACACATCAACTATTTCAATCCCTACATATCGGGCAAATTTATCCCTTGTTTCAAAAAAAATTCCTTATATCATTCATCTCCTACCCTTAACCAATTTAAGAAAAATTTTATCCCCTACCTTAAGTCCCAATTTTTCTGCCAGATTCTCCTGGTTCATGGCAAGTTCTAAGTACCCTTGAGATCCATCTAAAATTCCTATATCCCCATGAGGTATTTTTTCATATGAATCTACTAAATGAACCCTTATATCTTCTGTTCCTATAAAAATATTATATGGAATTAATTTATCCTTTAAAGATTGTTCCACATTTAAAATACAATTTCCAAATCTATCAATGTGAAGTATTGTTGCAAAACTATTCTCTTTTACATCAAAAACAGGAATATTCAGTTTTTTTATGTCTTTTTCATTTATTCTGTTTGCTATCCTTGGTATAGCTTTTCCACCTGCTATATAGAGTGCCAGTGGTGCAAATATATCTCTGCCATGAAATGTACTGGAAATGCAAGATATACCAATCTCATCTATAAATCGACCAATATCCAGCGCAAAAAAAATCATTAGAAGAGATGAACTTCTCTATTACTAAAGATAATACACCATTATCTGGGGCTAAAACAATTCTTTTGTCCTTTTTTTAGTATCAAAATATCTCTGCTACTTCCTACACCTGGATCAACTACAACTAATGTAATTGAATTTTCAGGAATATATTTCCAGGATGTCTGTAGAAAAAAAACTTCCATGTAATACGTTATGGGGTATGATATTGTGAGATATGTCTATTATCTGTGCATCTGGATTTCTCGATAAAAGTACGCACTTCACCTGCCCTACATATGAATCTTCATAGCCAAAATCTGTCAAAAGACAAAAAATCTGTTTAATTTTTAAGCCTCCATACCTTTAAGAATCATTTTCTGAAATTCTTCCTGGGGAATAAGTTTACCACCAGTTAGCCATATGAGGTGATTAGATTTCCCGATATATTTTTCCACAAAGTAGACGCCCTTAATTCCAGCTGCAGCAGATGGTTCAATTTTTATATTCTCCTTTTCATACAGTTTACTAACTGCCCAAAACATCTCATCATCATATAAGGTAAAACCTCCAGCTACGATATTTTTTTATAATTGGAAGAGCCAACTTTGATGGGGATGGGACAGCAAGACCATCTGCCTGGGTCTTTAAATCTATTCCAAGCTCACTAATATTTAAATTGTCTTTTCCTGTAATTATTGCCCCCATAACACAGGGGGCACCCACAGGTTCTGCTATATAGCACCTTGCTGAATGACCAAATACATGGGCAACTCCAAAGGAAATACCACCTGGTGCTCCACCCACCCCACAGGGCAAATATACACAAATGGGATCATCAGGTGATGGATTAACACCCAACTCTTCTAATTGTGCCTTTAGGGTAATTGATGATACTGCATAACCCAGAAAAAGATCTAGGGAGTTTTCATCATCTATAAAATAGGCGAATTCATCATTCTTGCATCTCTGTCTCCCCATTTTAACAGCATAAGAGTAGTCACCTGGATGTTCTACAACCTTTGCTCCCCATTTTCTTAAAAGTTCCTTTTTCCATTCTTTAGCATCATGGGACATGTGGACTTCGGCATTGAATCCAAGTGCTGCTGCCATTATGCCAACACTGAGACCAAGATTTCCAGTGGAACCTACCACAATGGAGTATCTTGAAAGAATTTCTCTGAACCTATCCTCAAGTAACCTTGAATAATCGTCTTCATGGGTTAAATGACCCTGGTCTATCAAAATAGTCTCAGCTATTTTTAAAACTTCATAAATTCCACCACGAGCCTTTATGGACCCAGCAATGGGCAGGGTATTGTCCATTTTAACAAATACCCTGCCTTTATCTTTATTCCATATTTTTTTTCCAGGGATCTTTTAAATTCAGGAACTTCTTTTATGGAGGATTCAATAATACCATCGTTGGTTTCAGGAAATCTTTTTTTTAAGATATGGTCTAAATCTATCCAGTCTCTTTTTTTGCTAAAATTATATCCTGCCAGGTTATATCAAAATTTTTCAAATAGTCCTGTTGATCTTTAAAAGCAGGATTTTCAAAAAAATAGACTTTCTTGTTTTTTTTAAATAAGTAATATATCTATTAATTTCCATATAACATATAGCTTTTATTTAAAATACCAGGTACCTATCACATTCCTCTATCATTTCAGCATTTCTTGCCTGGGTGACAAATTGTTTGAATCCAACTCCTGGAACTTCTTTTCCTTCTAGCCATTTGCCCTAAAGCTCACATCACATACAAATAGTTTGGCAACATCAACGAGCTCTTTAAATCTATCTTCCTGAGTTAAGAGAACCCCCCTGCCTGTAAAAAAATATTTCCACTTCAATATTCTTTTTATTTGCTGCCTTAGCAGCATTGATTACATAGTCGAGATATTTATTATCCCTTACCATTATTCCAAGCTTTGCCATAATTAAAGCCCCTCATTAATTATTTTTTACCACCAACAAATTACTTTTTCATGGGAAAATACTTCATCTATAAATTTATCCCAATCCACATTTTCCTCATACAAAACAAAAATATCTTTATCATTTCCAGATATAATATCCATTAATTTATTTGTTGTTTCATCTGGTTCTGATTTCAATACATGCAATACCTTCATAAAACCTCCTCTTAAAAAGGAATTACAATATCTACTTCTTTTAGCATCTCACCAATCTCTTCCAATGTTGCATACTTAAAGCCATATTTTTCTACATTGACCTTGTTATTGGAATACCTCTCCCCTTCCATCTCATCCAGAAATTCCATATTTTCTTCATATGCCTCGTGCATATCAATCTCATGATCCAGAACAATCATCTTTACAGAAGGAATTTCCAAAAGCGCACCTAAACTTGAGCGCAAGGCCTCATATTGTTGATCTTTTTCCCTGACTATGACAGCAAGTTTCTTCATATAATTCCTCCAAAAATCAAGGTGCCAAGACCTCTTCCTGACACCTTTTAATTAAATTTACTTAACCCTGATAAGATACCTGGTGAACCCACCTGGATCGTCTTCATATCCCAAAAACTCATATCCATGTTTTTCACAAAAAGAAGGAATGTCATTTTTTTGATCCTGGATCTGTTCCAAGCACCTCTAATACCTCTCCTGATTTCATGTCCTTTAGGGTCTTTTTGGTCCTTAACATGGGCATGGGACAGCTAAGTCCCCTGGCGTCCAAGGTTTTATCCACATTTACCTCTGGTAATGCCATAATCCTACCTCCTGTTGGTTTTTGTTTTGACGAAGAATATATTTGTTTGTACACACTGTCAACTATTCTTATGCATCCTCCTAATAGGTTCATATAAAATACATAAAAAAAATAAATAAATCAAGGCTTACAAAGCTCAATTGACTCTGGTCTTATATTTATTTAGATTTATTTAAAAAAAGTTCTATTTGAGAAATTCAATGGTATCATTAATTGACTCAATTAAAATCATCGCCCCAATTTTCTTACTTATGTTGTGCGGTGTTGGTTGTAGGGCCTTTAAATTGATAGATGATAATTACCTGCTTTCGTCCAACAGGTTGCTATTTTACTTCTTTTTGCCTGCATTTTTATTTATAAAAATAGCAAAATCACACCTTGAAAATATAATCAACATAAACCTTATAATTGGATGTTATCTGGGTATTTTAATTACATTTTTAATGAGCTATTTTTTTTGTTTCAACAAGAAATTTAACCACTGAAATCAAAGGATCGTTTATTCAAGGATCATTTAGAGGGAATACAGGATATATTGGGCTTGCTGTTGTCATGAGTGCATATGGAGAACATGCCCTTTTTACCGCAAGTGTTTTACTGGGATTTCTTACACCTCTTATAAATTTTTTGGCTATTTTGTTCATTTTTATTACCCAAAAAAAAATATAATGAATCATAAGAATTTAATCAAATTAACAAAAGATGTAGTTCTAAATCCCATTATTCTGTCATCATTATTTGGTATGTCCTTTAATATTTTTGACATACATATACCTAAAATAATAGATACTAGCTTAAGTTATTTGTCCAATATAACACTGCCTTTAGCACTTTTTATAATTGGTGGCTCTTTAAAAAAAACCCTCTTTCAATAAAAATCTCATTATACCAATTTGGTGTAATTTCTTTAAATTGATTTTAATGCCAATTATAACATACACTGTCCTATTTTTGTTAAATGTTAGATCCACAGATTTATATATAGGACTAATCTTTGCAGCAGCCCCAACTGCTGTAGTAACATATGTGTTTGCATCTCAATTTAATGGGGACACTGAACTTGCCTCTTTAACTGTAATCACATCGGTAATTTTTTTCATTCTTTACTTATCCTCTCCTTTTTTTGGCTTTTTAGATTTACAAATGTATGAAAATTTAAATTAATTAGTCGACGCTTAAAAAGTATAATTTAATTTTTTTTGCTTATTCCATTAACCCCGAAGTCTCAATCTTTGATGAGTTCACTCTACCCGTGGTCTGTGTCTAACGTTCAACGTTCAAAGTTCAAAGTTTTAGGTGTTCTTCGCCCTTCTACCTTCACCATTCTACCTTTCACTAATCACTTGATCCATAACTCAATCAATAATCGGAGCTAAAGAAATAGGCAGATAGTGAAGGACCAACTGGTCCATGAGCTTTTTGAAGTTATAAGCTGCTGCTGCCATGAGTAAATTGATAGTATCCCCTATTGTTACTTTTAACCAGTTGACACTCCATTGGACCCTCTTTATATGGCCAAGTTTCCAGCTTCTCTTTTGTGATTCTTTGGCTGTCCTCTCTCTCCCTGCCTAATCCTTTTAAACCTTAATCATCAGTGGCTTCTAGGCACATGAAATTGTATAAATTCATCTAAAAATTGCGTTCTCCTAATCTCATCTTCCAATACAGAATATCTACCAATGGATTTTATCTCGCAAGGCCAAGATTTCGGGCAAACCAGACAAGGGCCCTGTTGCAAAAAGTTCGTGATATCGTCTCTTTAGCTTTAGAATCAGACTGATCAGGCACTTCTGAAAGAACCATGGGAAATGCTGTTATAAACCTTTCCGAGTAAAATGATAATTTTTTTAAAGGTAGTTCCGTAATTTTTCAGCAAATAAATTGTGAACAAAAAAAGAATCCTGTATGATATTTAGTGGTTCACCACCATAGGTATAGGGCCAGTTGAATTTTCTGGTATAGGTTTTTAAAATGTGCATATAGTCTTCTATAGTCATTCCATCTTCCAATACCTTTTGCCCCTTTTTTTGTTAAGGAAAAACGTTTCTTGTACTTTCTTATGTAGCCTGAAAGCTCCCCTATTACCCGGGCGATGTGCAGTATCCAGAAATCTTTTTCTGATCTTAAGGGCAAGGAATTATAATAGAACTCTTCCACATCTGGCCTTTTAGAAAATTCATCATATATCTCCTGGCACAGCTTCCTGGGGAGGTTTCCAGTGACAGTACACTTAACTGGAGTCTTCAATCCTTCCAATACCAGCAACAACAGGTAAATCAATGGAGCAGAAACAGGTGGAGTTGCTTCAAAATTAAAGCTCACAACATCTGGACAGTGAAATGGCCTGTATAGAATATTAGACATATCATCAGGACTCAGTCCGCAAAAATCATTGAGTGGCTGCTGATTGGATACTTCATAAAACTCCCGTAAGGCCTGATTGGCCTCTTCTAGGCTATGAAACTCCTTGCTGTTTAAAAATTCTTCAAGGGCCTTTTTAATGGAATCCATTTTTACCTTCCTCCTTTTCTTATATATGCTGTCACTCAGGCCTTAACACACCCTTTATGACGTTAAAATTCCTTCAAATTTTACAGAAAATTTGAGACTTAACCCTAGGCTCTGGCCCTGGTACTCAAAGTTCGAATCCTTGTCCCCCAGTCAATCGTCTCCATTGTCTAGCCAGGTCCAGTACATAGGCTCTTACAGTGGCAACAGAGATTCAAATCCCTTTGGGGACTCCCAAAAAAAACATAAAATTAATAACCACGCCAGCTCTTTATAAGAGTCCCGTCTTTTGCATTAATATTCATCCATAAGGGAGCTCCCCTTTTTGACTTACACTTGACCTTTACTCGCCAATGATCTTTTTCTAACACGCCCAATAATATTTTATGGGGCAGTTACAATATTTTTTTTATGTATTCTAAAACTGTTGGAGAATCCATCCAACTTTCAACACTTAAGCAATTATAATATTGGTTATTTTCTTCACTAACTCCATCTACCTTTCCATTACATACCTCAACCTCTAATACCTTTTTCTTATCGCTGGCACGAAAAATAACTTGCCATCTGTTTGAGAGCCCGTCGTCCCCATATGAACCCCAGGAATTGGTCAGTATGCACAGGGTTGCACTTCCTGACCAATCTTTAGCGGATTTTTTTTGCAACTTCATAAGCCTCTTTAGCAGTTTGGCGTTTTTGGGAATACGCATTGGGGCATAAAAAAAAGCCATAAACAAAAAAACAACAAAATTCCTGTAGCCGTTGTAAGTGCTGTTTTGATGTTTTTCATGTCATACCTCCAAAAATAGTTATTTCTATATTTGTGACCAAAATAAAAAAATATTGAAAAGTCAACAGAGAAAATTGTTAAATTTGTGTCTGTTTTAAATTTTGCTCAAAAATTAATAAAAAGCGATACATTTTTGTATATTTTTTTAATAAATAAAATAGTACAAATTCCAAAATATTTTTTTAAAATCCACTAGTTATGTTAGTGGCACAAAAGATGCTTTAGAAAATAAAAAAAATTTTAATGGAGGTGTTTTCAATGATTTTAAGCTCTAATACTTGCTGGTTACTCATATGTTCAGCATTGGTTATGTTAATGACCCCAGGACTTGCTTTGTTCTATGGAGGTCTTGTTCGGAACAAAAATGTTCTAAATACAACATTAATGAGCTTTATTTGTCTTGGAATTATTTCTGTGGAATGGTTTTTTATTGGCTATTCCATGAGTTTTGGCAAGGATGTAGGTGGAATTATCGGTGGATTAAACCACATCTTTCTGGCTGGAGTGGGGCTTGAACCCAGCCAAAATTATGCTACCACCATACCCCATGCCCTATTTATGCTCTTTCAAATGATGTTTGCCATTATAACCCCTGCATTAATTTCTGGTGCAATTGTTGAGAGAATGAAATTTTCAGCATATGTTTTATTTGTTTTATTCTGGGCAATTCTTGTGTACAACCCATTATGTCATTGGGTATGGGGTAAAGGTGGATGGATGGCAAAATTGGGTATCCTGGATTTTGCAGGGGGCATAGTAGTTCATATTAGCGCCGGAATTTCAGCCCTTGTTGCCGCACTTGTTGTTGGAAAACGTAAAGGATACCCAGGATCCCAATTTGTTCCACACAACCTTCCCCTGGCTGTAATCGGAGCTGGACTTTTGTGGTTTGGATGGTTTGGATTCAATGCAGGAAGTGCCCTGGGGGCAAATAAAATTGCTGTACTTGCTGCTGTTAATACCCATATTGCCGGTGCAGCTGCTGCAGTAACATGGATAATTGCTGAATGGTATCATTATGGGAAGCCAAGTACTCTAGGTGTAATATCTGGTCTAGTTGCAGGTCTTGCAACCATTACCCCTGCTTCTGGCTTTGTCCCCATGTGGGCTGCCCTGATAATAGGACTACTTGCAGGAATTATATGTTACACAGCAGTGGTATTAAAAGTAAAAATGGGATTTGATGACTCCCTTGATGCATTTAGCATCCATGGAATAGGTGGAATATTTGGAACAATCTCTCTTGGAATTTTTGCCAAATATGGTGCAACGGGGCTTATTTATGGCAACTTTCATCAATTTTTACTTCAGGTAGGGGGAGCCCTTTTTACCATAATATATTGTGGTACTCTCACTTTTCTAATATTAAAAATTTTAGATTTAATTATAGGAATCAGGTCATCTGAAGAAGACGAGGTAATGGGACTTGATCTTAGCGAACATGGTGAAGAAGCCTACAAAATTTAACCTTGCAAACAAATTAGTTATTAAATACTAAATAGACGTTTAGACAAATTCTTATTGGAGGAAAAAAATGAAAAAAAATAGAAGCAATAATAAAGCCATTTAAGTTAGATGATGTAAAAGAAAAACTCACTGAAATTGGGGTAAAAGGCATGACAATAACAGAAGTTAAGGGATTTGGCAGACAAAAGGGCCACACAGAGATATATAGAGGAGCAGAGTATGTAGTAGATTTTTTGCCCAAGATCAAAATAGAGATTGTGATTCCTGATGAGATGGTGGATGAAGTCATATCCACAATTTGTGAACATGCAAAAACAGGTAAAATTGGAGATGGAAAGGTGTTTGTGATTCCAGTGGAAGAGGTAATACGGATTAGAACAGGAGAAAAGGGAGAAGTTGCAGTATAAATCACTCCACCCAAAAACTTAGACTTGCATTTAAAAAAAAATAGTGGTTATACAGATGATCTTTGCGGCTGGTATATTTATATACAAAAAAAAGAAATTTTCTATCTAAAAATAGAAGTAACTAAAACAATGGAGGAAGTAGAAAATGTCCAGAGTATGCGAAATATGCGGAAAAAGGACAAGGGTTGGGAACCACATAAGCCATGCACACAATAAAAATAAGAGAAAGTTTAAACCAAATATCCAAAAGGTCAGGGCTCAGCTCCCAAATGGCGAGGTTCGCAGAATTAAGGTATGCACAAGGTGTATTAGAAGCGGAGCTGTACAGAAGCCTGTAAAGGCTTAAATATTTGAGCCTGTGTGGAAGCTACTGTGTAGGCTCTAAAATTTTTAAAAGGGCAGGTCTAAATTGACCTGCCCTTTTATTTATCTAAATATCTTATCAAGATATCTTATGAAATCTTAGCCCAAGTTTGTCAAAACTTGGACTTACATATTATTATAACGGCTTTAATTCAAATTTCTGCATTAACCCTAGTTTATCATTTTTATAAACTAGGGTTAGATAGAGCTCTGGAAAGTCTATTTATAGTCCTCTCTTTTCCAAGGACTTCCATTGTTTCAAATAGCCCAGGACTTGCAGTCTTCCCAGTTATACAAACCCTTATTGGTTGGGCTAATAGTTTAAATTTTACATTCTTTTCTTCTAGATATCTTTTCATTAAATCTTCAAGTTGCTTTTGCTCAAATTTTTCTAATCCCTTAAGCCTGCCCAAAATATTTTCCAGATGTGCCCTAACTTCAGGGGTAAGAAATTTATCCAGTAGTTCTTTGGGATATTCAATTTCTTCATCTCTTAACACAAAAAAAGTGGCCTTTTCCGCCATTTCCACCATTGTGGTAGCCCTTGGCTGTAGCAAGGGGACAATCTTTTGCAAATAATTCAAATCATCACAGGCCACCCCCTGCATGCCAAGATATTTCCTCAGTAACACAGCTAGTTCCTTTGGTGATTTTTTTTCTTGATGTGCTGGCTGTTTACCCATTTTAGTTTTTCTGGATCAAATACGCATGCAGAATTACTCAAATTTTTAATGGAGAATTTCTGTATAAGCTCATCAATGGTAAAGATCTCTTGGTCTTTATATGACCATCCAAGCCTCACAAGGTAATTTAGTACAGCTTCTGGGAGGTATCCAAGTTCCCTATATTCAAGGACTGATTTTGCACCGTGCCTTTTACTCAATTTTTTTCTTATCAGGTCCAAGTATCATTGGCACATGAATAAAATAAGGCACATTATAGCCCAGTGCATCATATAACAAAACCTGTTTAGGTGTATTGTTTATGTGATCGTCTCCCCTTAAGATATGGGTAATACCCATTGTGGCATCATCTACCACCACAGCAAGATTATACGTTGGAGAACCATCTTCTCTTCGAATAACAAAATCGTCTAATTCTTTATTGTCCACAGAAATAGGGCCTTTTAGGAGATCATTAAAGACAGTCTCTCCCACTTGAGGAGTCTTAAATCTCACTACTCGTCCAGGACCAGGACCAAGTCCAAGTTCACGACACCTGCCATTATACTTTGGCTTTTCACCTCGTTCCATTGCCCTTTTTCTCATCTCATCCACTTCTTCCTTTGTGCACTGGCAATAATAGGCCTTTCCCTGGTCCACAAGCATGTCAATATGGTGTTGATATATTTCAAATCTCTTTGTCTGAAAATAAGGTCCTTCATCCCATGTAAGACCAAGCCACTCCATGGCCTCAATAATAGCTTTAGTCATCTCTTGTGATGATCTCTCAAGGTCAGTATCTTCTATCCTTAAAATAAACTTTCCACCACTACTCTTTGCCAGCAACCAGTTAAAAAGTGCTGTTCTTGCCCCACCTATATGAAGATGCCCTGTTGGGCTAGGTGGAAATCTGGTCACTACTTTTGACATAAAAGTCCCCCTTCATAAAAAAATAAGGGCGGGAATCCCGCCTACTAAGCTTTAGTTAGTAAGCTTAACTTAAACAGACTCAACGTATTTTATTCCTGGAATCTTCATCTTAAGGATCCGTTCAATTCCATTTTTAAGGGTCATCTGGGCCATAGGGCATCCTGCACAAGCGCCCTGTAATTTAACCTTCACAACATTATCATCTGTTACTTCAACTAATTCCACATTTCCACCATCTGCCTGTAGCTGTGGCCTAATTTCTGATAGTACCTTTTCTACTTCTTCCTTTAACATTGTATGCTCCTTTTATAATAATTAAATTGTGTTACTGCCTACTATATGCGGATAATAAATTGGTACAAACCTTGTCAAGTTAAACAACAGGTTCAAATCCTTAACCCAAGTTTGTAAAAATAATAAACTTGGGGAAAAAATAGACTAGATGTAATTTTTTTGGTTAAATCACTCCAGTGAACTTATTTTTCCAAATAAGGTAAACTTAATCTTTACATAACCTACATATTGGGACTAAATATGTTTAAATTATCTAAAGAAATCACTGGTTACATATTTATAATTATAGCAGCTACCTGTTGGGGAAGTATTGGACCTGTTGCAAAACTGGCATTTCAAAAGGGAGTGAGTCCACTACAAGTTGCATTTTACAGGGCCATGTTTGGATGGACATTCTTTTTTTATACACTCATCCTTGACAGGGGTACTTCGCATTAATTTAAGAGATCTACCAACTTTTGTAGTCTTTAGTGTCTTATGTGTTTCCCTCTTTTACGTTTCCTATCAAATGGCGGTTGCTGAAATTGGTGCAGCCCTGGCCTCTGTACTCCTATACACTGCCCCTGCATGGGTGACTCTCCTCTCAAGGATATTTTTAGGTGAGAAAATAACCCCTATAACACTAATAGCCCTATTTCTCACTATTTTTGGGGTATGTCTAATTTCTTTTTCCTCAAGCACAACACTCACACAACCAAAAATAACTCCCATGGGAATCTTGTGGGGACTTATCTCGGGCCTAACCTATGCCCTATATTATATCTTTGGCAAAAAAAACACTTAAAAATTACTCATCCATAACCATTTTTACATACATCCTCCCTCTGGGAAGTCTACCGCTAATATTCATGATTCCCAAGTCCATTCCTCCCATCTCAGCGCTCCTTCCTCTGATCTTTTTGGGTTTTGTAACTACTTATCTGGCTTATATGGCATATTATAGAGGACTTAAGTACCTTGAGGCATCCAAAGCATCTGTAGTGGCAACATTAGAGCCAGTAGTTGCTTCAATATTGGCCTTTTTGTTTTGGGACGAGGTATTGAGCAAAATTGGATACCTTGGTGGTGCCTTATCCTGACTTCAGTTATCCTGATTATTATTCATCAAAGGAAAAAGGACACAAACTAAATTAGTCAACGCTTAAAAAGTATATTTTAAAATTTTACAAGGCCACCTTTAGTTAACGTTATAAGATCTCTGCATAAAGTAGAACAAATAGGGATAATTATAATTTTTGATCATAAGGATCCGTGATTGTATGTTCTTGTTATTTTTATTTAACATCTTTTGCACAAAAAAAATTTTAACTCCCTTGACATATTGTTAATACAGGAATAATTGTAAAGGCATAAATTCTTATTATGATAAGTGATGTTAGACTCCTTAAGATAGGGAGGCATTTAGCCGTTAACTAATTTTTCGTTTATATCATCAATTCCCCATTCCACCCTATTTCCGTCCCATACCCTCCTATCTTTTGGGTATTTTCTTTATAAACTTAGCCTAATAGGTGTATTTTATAATTAGGAGTCATCTGGTTGTTGTCTTTCTTAACATGTTAAACCAGGAGGAAAGGCCTATGGGTATTTCCAGGAGAGATTTTTTTAAAGTTTTCTGGACTGGCTGCTGCAGGTGGTGCAGCGGTCTCTGTTTCAGATAATGCACAGGCAATGGAGTTTAGAAATAAACTCAAGGGCTGTAAAGTAACCACCACTATTTGTCCTTATTGTGCAGTGGGTTGTGGGTTTAAAGTCTTTTCAAAGGATGGTAAGGTGATCCATGTGGAAGGAGATCCTGAGCATCCCATAAATCAGGGGCGTGCCTGTCCTAAGGGTTCTGCCTTATGCAACTGGTAAATAGTCCTTACAGAGAGCTTAAACCCAAGTACAGGGCCCCGTTTTCTTCTGAGTGGAAGGAGGTAGAGTGGGACTGGGCTTTAGACAGGATAGCAAAAAAAGATAAAACAGACCAGGGACAAGACCTTTGAGCAGAAAAACAAAAAAAGGTCAAATAGTGAACAGGACTCAGGGGATTGGGGCAGTGGGAAGTGCTGCCCTGGATAATGAAGAATGCTTTATTTTACAGAAGTGGTGGAGGTCTCTTGGGCTAATCTATATTGAACACCAGGCCCGTATCTGACATTCTGCAACTGTGGCGGCTCTGGCAGAGTCGTTTGGTCGTGGGGCAATGACAAACCACTGGATAGATTTGAAGAATTCTGATGTAATCCTTATTATGGGGAGTAATGCAGCGGAAAATCATCCCATTTCCTTTAGATGGATATCCAAGGCAAGGGAAAATAGAAAGGCAAAGGTTATCCATGTTGATCCTAGATATACCAGGACATCTTCCCAAGCAGATATATATGTTCCTCTGCGATCAGGTTCAGATATTGCCTTTCTTGGTGGCATGATAAAGTATATCCTGGATAATGAACTCTACCACAGAGATTACGTAAGGTTATATACCAATGGGCCTTTTATTTTAAATGATAAATTTAAACTCCCTGAAGAATTAGGTGGGGTATTTGCAGGATATAATCCAAAGACCCATTCTTATGATAAGAGCTATTGGGCATTTGAAAAAGACCATCAGGGGAAGATAAAAAAAAGACCCAAACATGAAACATCCAAGGTGTGTACTTCAACTACTAAAAAAAACATTATTCCAGGTATGACTTAGATACTGTTTCTGCTATTACAGGAACCCCTAAAGAGGGCCTCCTTAAGGTTTATAAGGAATTTTCAAAGACAGGAGATCCCAAAAAGGCCGGGACCATTATGTATGCCATGGGGTGGACTCAACATACTGTTGGCACTCAAAATATCAGGACAATGGCCATAATACAACTCTTGCTTGGTAATATTGGAAGGGCAGGAGGCGGTGTAAATGCCTTAAGGGGAGAGAGCAATGTGCAGGGCTCAACAGATCACTGCTTATTGTTTCATATTTTGCCTGGATATCTAAAGACCCCCAGGGCGTCCCAACAGACTTTAAAAGAGTACAATGATAAATATACTCCCAGGACAAAGGAAGATTATAGTGCCAATTGGTGGCAGAATTATCCAAAATATTCAGTGAGCTTATTAAAGGCACATTTTGGGGAAAAGGCCACAAAAGAAAATGATTTTGGATATGAGTGGTTGCCCAAACTCGATGATGGTCAGAATGCTTCCTGGCTGGTCATGTTTGATAAAATGTATCATGGTGAGATAAAGGGTTTTTTTTGCCTGGGGTCAAAATCCTGCATGTTCTGGAGCAAATTCCAACAAGGTAAGAAAGGCATTATGTAATTTGGATTGGATGGTCACTGTAAATCTATTTGACAATGAGACTGCCTCATTTTGGAAAGGTCCTGGTATGGATCCATCAAAGATAAAGACAGAGGTCTTTTTTCTACCCTGTTGTTCTTCTGTGGAAAAGGAAGGGAGTATAACTAACTCAGGGAGATGGGCTCAGTGGAGATATAAGGCAATAGATCCCATTGGAGAGACAAAACCCGATGCAGATATAATAAATGAATTGTATTTTAGGCTGGTTAAATTATATGAAAAAGAGGGTGGTGCATATCCTGATCCCATATTGAATTTGAGCTGGAACTATGGTGAAAAGAACAGTGATGGAAAGGTAAAGGAAATAGATCCACATCTGATTGCAAAGGAAATAAATGGGTATTTTTTTGAAAGACGTGGAGATAAAGGGAAAGTTGTTTAAAAAAAGGCACTCTTGTGCCTAGTTTTGCTTATCTCCAAGATGATGGCTCAACATCATCTGGAAACTGGCTATATTGTGGTTCATATACAGAAAAGGGTAATATGATGGCCAGGCGTATAAAGGAGGACCCAACAGGACTTGGCCTGTATTCCAAGTGGGCATGGTGTTGGCCAGTGAATAGAAGAATTTTATACAATAGGGCATCAGTAGATGAATATGGTCGGCCATGGAATCCCAAGTTGCCAGTGATAAAATGGAATGGTCATAAATGGGTAGGGGATGTGCCTGATGGTGGTTGGCCTCCACTTAGAAATCCAGATGGCTCATGGAATGAAAATACCAAAAAACCATTTATCATGAAACCTGCAGGTGTTGCTTCTATATTTGGTGCAGGCCGTAAAGATGGGCCATTTCCTGAACACTATGAGCCATTGGAGAGTCCTTTAAACTTTAATCCAATTCCTAAAAATAAACACAGGATAAACCCTGCCCTGCCTCTTTTATGTAGAAAAGAACATCTATCTCCAACAGATCCTGATATATGGTATGATGCAAGTAGTACATATCCTTATATATGCACAACATATAGGGTAACTGAGCACTGGCAGACTGGTTGTATGACAAGACATGTGCCCTGGCTACTGGAGTTGGTGCCTCAAAATTTTGTTGAGATAAATGAGGAGCTTGCTAAGGAAAAGGGTATAAAAGATGGCGATAGAATACTTGTTGAAAGTGCAAGGGGTAAGATTATTGCCAAGGCAGTGGTTACAAATAGACTTAGACCTTTTGTAATTATGGGAAAGAAGGTGCATCAAGTAGGTACTACCTGGCATTTTGGGTGGGAGTTTCCAGAAGGTGGAAACAGTGGAGACAGTGCAAATTTACTTAGCCCTACAACAGGAGACCCAAATACATTAATACCAGAGACAAAGGCATTTATGGTGAATATAAAAAGGCTTTAATTTGTTTTAATTTTTAGGAGGGTTAAAAATGGCCAAAGCGGTTTTAGTAGATATAACAAGGTGTATTGGGTGTCGTTCGTGTCAGGTAGCATGTAAGGAATGGCACAATCTACCAGCCACCCATACATCTATGACAGGAGAATATACAAATCCCCAGAATTTGAGCGCAGATTGTTATACATTGATAGACTTTTTAGATAAAGGAGAGGGAAAAGTACCAGCATGGTATTTTGTAAAACATCAATGTTTTCACTGCAAAGACCCTGCTTGTGTCTCAGCATGTCCAGTAGGGGCACTTCAGAAGATGAAAGATGGTCCAGTTGTGTACGATCAATGGAGGTGTATAGGGTGTAGATATTGTATGATTGCGTGTCCCTTTAATGTGCCCAAATATGAGTGGGATAGCACAAATCCGTGGGTAAAGAAATGTGATTTTTGTGCTGACAGGATTGAAATGGGATTAAAACCCATGTGCGTAACTGCTTGTCCCAGGGACGTCATGTATTTTGATGATTATGAAAAAGTAGTGGTAGAGGCCAAAAGACGTATTAACAAAGAACCTGGAAAGTATGTAAATCATATCTATGGTCTTGATGAGGCTGGTGGTACATCCTGGATGTATATATCAGATGTACCTTTTGAAAAATTGGGATTTAATGAAAAAGTGCTCAAGCAGCCATATCCATCATTTACCTGGAAGAACGATCTCTCAACTGTACTCTGGGAAGAGGTAGGCCTCCTGGCAATCCTTGCAGGCATTGCCTATTTCAGGAACAGAACAAGTTCAAAGGAGGGGAAAAATGGATAATTCTATGACAGTAAAGCAAAAGTTTTTTTACTCCCAGGACATATATTTTGTTGATACTGGGTATAATAGGTATCATTACCATGCTATACAGGCTAGCAGTTGGGCTTGGTCCTAGTACGAATTTAAGTGATACCCATCCCTGGGGGCTGTGGATTGCCTTTGATGTAACCACAGGGGTTGCCCTGGCTGCAGGTGGATTTACAGTGACCTTTGCAGCATATATTGCAAATTGGGACAAATATAAACCCATAGCTCGTGCCGCTACCTTGACTGCATTTTTGGGATACCTCTTAGTCCTTGTTGGTTTACTTATGGATATTGGAAAGCCTTTTGCTTTCTGGCACCCATTTTTTTCTTTGGAATCCCCATTCTGTAATGTTTGAGATAGTTATTTGTATAAGTACTTATACCACTGTATTGACCCTTGAATTCTTACCCTGGCTCTTGGAACGTTTGAATGTACTAACTGGATTAAAGGATTTTTTTAGAACAAAAAGCAGTAGTATTTTGTCTGGTGATCTTGGGAATTATGCTATCTTATGGCCATCAATCTTCACTAGGTGGATTATTTTTAATTGATCCACATAAACTCCATCCATTGTGGTATTCACATATTATGCATCACTTGTTTTTTCTTTCTGCCATATGCGCAGGTATTTCTATGGTGTCTATTGAGACCATAATAAGTGCCAATTTAAGAAATAGAGAATATGAATTTGAAGTATTACAAGGTCTAGCAAGGGGTGCTTCAATAGCCCTTTTGGTCTATTTTGTGGTAAGGTTTTTGGACATTGGTATACATGGTAAATTGCATTTTATATTCCAGGGAACCGGGGCAAGTCTCCTGTTTTTAATAGAAATGGTGTTATGTGTATTGGTCCCTATGATATTTTTGAGCTCTAAAACCATTCAGGGTTCTGTCCCTTCTCTTCTCTTGTTTCATTCTCTTGTGATTTTTGGAGTAATTTTAAATAGATTTGACGTGGTATTCTTGACTGAAGCAAATATGGGCAAGGGCTTTTATTTCCCATCCTGGCAGGAAATAGCAATTACATTGGGTCTAATTTCCATTGGTCTGTTTCTATACAAACTTATAGTAACATATCTGCCAATCTTTGATTCCCCCTCAGATCAAGCTGCTTGATATATGATGGGTATGGCTGGCCAAAGAGCCAGCCATACCCATCATGCAACTACATGAATCTGGGAGGAGTTGTTATTGGTGGGAGTATAGGCTGAAGCTGCCCTTTTTAGGGTTAAAGGCCCACCCTGAATTATATCATTTATATCATTGAATGAACCTTCTTCATCTATATAAGCATTTCCCTGTCCATTTGTTTCTTCTTTTTTATCAACGAGTTTTCTCATCTCCTCTACCTGTTCTCTGTACTTTTCTATGCGCGCTTTCATGGCCATTTGATCTGCCTTTGCTGCAACAGCCCTATCCTGGGGGATGGATCAGAAGGTGCCAGTGCTGCCCTTTTTATAACCTGGGCCTTTCTTATTGTTGCATCTGGATCCCCTGGAACAGGAGATACATCTATTTTAACCTCTCCAGCTACCGCATATCTATTGCCATCTGGCCCAATAATATAAGAAAATTGAGGACCTCCTCTAACATAAGGTCCACCAGCTGCAACATGGGCCTGTTCATGGGCCTTTACATGGGCATCTATTTGTTTAAGTTTCTGTACCTTTTGTTCTTCTCTTAGATCTGTCTTGCTGTTTTTTTTGAGAGACTTGTCTTATTGTCTATTTTACCTGGAGAACTGTTCCCATTATCCCCTTTATTGGATTGGATACTTTCACTTTCATTGGCAGGTAATTTATTAATCTCGTTTTTAGAATTTGTTGTATTGTCTTTAGAAGGATCTTTATTATATGTAGCTTGATTCCCAAGGGATTATAATTTGAAGATATAGGGTGTAAATTCATAATAATCCCCATTAAGGTTTAAGTTTCTACCTTATTTTAAATCAAGAATATCAAAGAATACTCCTTTGTCAAGGAGCACTGACCTTTTAAATAGCTTCCAGGGAGTTTTTAAATCTGCCTATTCCTTTAGCATGTGTATGTGGCCTGTAACTTTCATAGACACAGTTCACAGCCCACAGTTCACAACTAGACTGGACTCCTCAAAACTTGAAATAGTCGGAGTTAAAGTTATCCCAAAAGGGCATCTGCAAATTTAACTGGGTCAAAAGGCCTTAGATCTTCCATTTTTTTCACCCAGTCCAACAAAGGTAATGGGTATATCAAACTCAACAGAGATTCCCAAAATAACCCCGCCTTTTGCTGTCCCATCTAATTTTGTCAAAATTATCTCATCCACACCAACTTCTTCATTGAATAACTTCACCTGGGAAATTGCATTTTGACCAGTGGTTGCATCAAGCACCAAAATTGTCCTGTGGGGGGCTCCTGGATGCTGTTTATTTAAAACCCTCTTAATCTTTTTCAATTCCTCCATTAAATTTATCTTGGTGTGAAGCCTGCCAGCAGTATCCACAAACATCAAGTCATATCCTTCTTTTTTTCGCCTTATTTATGGCTCATAGGCTACCGCTGCAGGATCTGCTCCAGACTCCTTGGCATAAAAACCTGTGCCAACCCTCTTTGACCAGATCTCAAGCTGTTCAATGGCAGCAGCTCTAAAGGTATCTGCTGCAGCAAGTAATACCCGTCGCCCTTGCATTTGTGCCCGATGGGCCAATTTTGCAATAGTAGTTGTCTTCCCAACACCATTTACTCCCAGCATTAAAACCACTTCAGGGGCAATTGGCTTTATCTTTTTCCTTGGTTTTGGGATAATTTCAGCAAGCTCTTCTTTAAACATGGCCTTAAATTCCTCTGGAGAATTTATATTGTTCTCCCTTACCTTTGTCTTCAGTCTGTCAACTAATTTCACAGTGGTATTGAATCCCACATCTGCCATAATCAAAATCTCTTCTAATTCTTCCCAAAATTCCTCTCCAAATTCTGAAGACCTTTGAAGAAGCGCATCTATTTTCCTTGTAAACTGTTCTTTTGTCTTGGCAAGACCCTGGGATAGCTTCAAAAAAAAGCCTACTCTGTTCATCTTCTTCATCTTCCAGATCAAGCGCAAGGGCCAATCGATATTGGAGTTCAGACCTAAATTCATATATGGATGAATACTCCATCTCATTGAGCCATTTTTTTAAACCTGTTTATAAAATCTTCTGCCTCATCTGATGGCACTTCCAGGTTTTCAAATAAAAAGAAAAGTCTGTCCCACAAAAGATCATCTGCTTTTTGAACATCTTTTAATAGTATATCCAACCATACGCTCAGCTTTGGCTCCGCCTGTTGCAGGGCAATTTTAAGCTCTGTCTCCCAATCCTTATCTTTTTCTATTGATAAATCTTCTGGTCTTTGTTTGTGTACTTCTTCACCTGCAGCTACCGTTGCAGCAAGCTGTTCCCCTTGAGTTGATGATTGTTCTTCTAACTTGCTTTCTTCTTTTACAGGTTTATCTTTGACTTCCTGCTTTTCTTTACCTTTCCATAATCTTTTTATCTTTGAAAAAAAAGCCCATAATCCCGTTCTCCTTAGCTTAATATCTTTCCCAAAAAATTTTCCCCCTGGATTTTTTTGTATTTTCTAAGTAAAATATATACTGCCCCTGCACCTCCATGTCTTGGGATGGCAGAACAAAAGGCCAAAACCACCCTTTTTAATGGATCCCTTGTAATCCAAAACTGCAAATTTTCCTTTAAAATGCTCCTTCCCAGAGGGGAATTTTTACCCCTACCAGGTATTACCAGCAGACACCTCCGACCATCCAAATAATTTTTTTTAACAAATGAAATAAGGCTAAGGTATGCATCATCACTGTTTAGGCCATGTAGATCCAGATGGGCCTCAGGCTAAACGAGCCAGCTTTTAACTTTCTAAAAATCCTGGGATCCAAACCCTTTACATTCCCCTGTATATATTCATCAGTAAATTCAATCTCAAATTGTATCTCTCCCTTAAGAAATTTTTCCAGGTACTTGTCTTTTCGAGAATATTTGGACTTGATTTCACCTTCTGATACCTCATGTTTTACAGGCACCACTTCCCTACCCCCTACCCCATGGATGGGAAGGACCCCTTCCATTGCCCTTTGAAAAAGCTCATTGTCATTGTCCTTGTTTGAGGGATTGAGGGTAATAGACTGTTCTTTTGACTGTAATTTTTTTATTATTAACTTTACCAAACTGGGAGCGGCTGCTCACAGAATTTAGCTCCTTGTCCCTATGAATTTTAATGTGCTTTGAAATCTCTTTAAAATCTTTTATAATCATTTTTAACACCCTAGATTGAATACCTCTAAAACACATAGATAGTAACCTAAAAATGTCACCTTGTAAATTCTGGAAAATCCGGGTAATATTCTCAAAAATATCACGGGAGACATATACCCATGCCTATATCAAAAAAAAATAATGGTTATATGCCAAGACAACGAACTAGCATACACAGTTAAACAGATCCTGGAAAACCAGAAACTCACTGTAATAACCGCCAAAAACCATCTCCAGGGGATTGCTATTTTGGACAAAACCAATGTAGAAATAATTATTGCACCAGTTTTTCAAACCAATATGGATGGTTTGGAATTCGCTAAATTTTTAAGGACTAAAGAAGATAACCAATTGATCCCTAAAAGGTATTTAATACTATTTGGTGATGAAGATTCCAGAGATAAAGTATTTCAATCCACTTTAAATATAGATGACTTTTTAATATATCCATTTTATGAAGCAGAACTCTTATGGAGGGTAAAAAGGGGAATTAATTTAATTGATCAAATGGAATTTCTCTTTCAAAGGCTATCTATTGACAGTAATACCAATACCTTAACAACTGACGGTTTCTATATTGTATTGGAAAGTGAAATAAACAGGATATCACGGCATACCAAAGATTTTTCCCTCTTACTTATATACATAAACAACTTAGAAGATATAGTAATAAATTATGGAAAGGACTGGCGCACATGGATAGAAAAAAAGCTTTTTGACCCACTTGAAAAAAAAATTTAAGGAATTATGATCAGCTCTGTAGATTAGAACCCAATAAGTTCGTCATCCTGGTGCCCGATGCAAATTACAACTCTCTTAAAGGTCTTGATAATAGGTTAAAAAAAAGAATATGAAACTTCTTTTTAGAACTTAAGAATATGGGACTTACCGAAGATCTAAAAATTGTACATAGGGGAATTTCAATAAAGATGATCCAAAATATGGACAAGAGAAACGAAGTACTGGCCTTTGTAAAGGAGTGGCTAACAAAGGAAAAGACAAAGGACGCCCAGGAAGATGAATTTGTATTGTGTACTTTTAGTGACTTTGGGCCTGAAGTTGAATACGTATAGGAGATTAAAATCAACAACATGAGAATTATCAGTGGAGAATATAAAGGGAGAAAGTTAAAGACCCCTAAAAAAAATCTAGAAGGATATAGACCTGCTACTTATAAAGTACGTCAGGCTATATTTTCAATACTAGTCTCCCAGGGAATGGAATTTGAGGGGGCCAGGGTAATTGATCTATTTGCAGGCACTGGGAGTCTTGGGTTTGAGTGTTTGAGTAGGGGGCAACCCTGGTATATTTTGTAGAAAATAATAGGGAGGCAGTTAAATATCTTAAAATCAATCTGGAAAATTTTGGAGTTGAGCATACTCGTTTCCGTATAGTTTCAGACGATGTACACAGGATATTAAACAAACAATCCTTTGAAAAATTTCACCTATGTTTTATAGATCCACCTTACAGAAAGGGTCTTGCCCTACCAGTTATTAAAAAAATTAATAAAAAAACAACTGGGTCATTGAAAATGGCTTTATTGTATCCGAAGTGGAGCAAGAGGTTGAAATAGAGAAGGAAATCCCAGAGACAAATTTAATTGTTAACCGAAAATATGGACAGACGAGGATACTTATATGGACAAAAACAATAAACACATAGCAATTTATCCAGGAACCTTTGATCCTTTAACCAATGGACATATTAGTATTGTGAGAAGGGCATTGGATATTTTTGATACAGTAGTTCTGGCAATTGCCATAGATACCCCAAAAACCCCTCTTTTTACCTTAGAGGAAAGGCTTGAGATGGCTCAGACAGTATTTGAAAACAAACCCAGGGTTATTGTAGAAGCGTTTAGTGGATTACTTGTTGACTATGTTGAAAAAAAGGGGGCAAAGGTAATTTTAAGGGGACTTAGGGCTATATCTGATTTTGAATACGAATTTCAGATGGCCTTATGAATAGGCGTCTTAAAAGGGATGTACATACCCTTTTTATGATGACAGATTACAAATGGTTGTTTACCAGCTCATCCATAATTAAAGAGACAGTGAATGCTGGTGGGGATGTCCAAGGGCTGGTACCAGAGCCAGTATGGCTCAAATTAAAAGAGAGGTTCAACTTATAGCCATATGAAAATTGTATGCATTGTTGGAGCCACAGGAACTGGTAAAAATCAACTTGGTCTTGAGCTGGCTAAAAAAATTGGGAGGAGAAATAGTAAACTTTGATTCAAGGCAGATCTACAGAGGTTTTCCAATTATTACTGCACAACCAACTGAGGAAGAAAAAAAGATTATGTAACCATCACTTATATGGTTTTTTAGAACCAAAAAAAAAATTTAAGTGCAGGTGAATATGCCAAATTGGCAGACGAAAAAAATTAAGGAAATAATAGACAGGGCAAAGGTGCCTATACTCATTGGAGGAACAGGACTATATTTAAAAGCAGTACTATTTGGTCTTGCCCCAATACCCAGTGTGCCAAAAAAAATAAGGGAACAAGTAAGCCACCAATATCTTTTAGATGGACCATATGTTTCGTACGAAAAATTAAAAAAAATAGATCCAGAATATTCAAAAAAAAATTCACCCAAAGGATAAGCAGAGGGTAACCAGGGCACTGGAGGTATATATGTTTACAAAAAGGAACTTGACGTGGTTCCATAAAAACCATCCTCAAAATACACCAAGATATAACTATATAAAAATAGGTATCTCTCACCCTAAGGAAGAGCTGGTAAAAAGATTGGCGCTTAGGATAGATAAAATGCTTGAAATGGGAGTACTAAAGGAAGTATCAGATGCATGGAGGGAAAACCCTTGTATTAACGCACCAGTTGGACTTCCATTGGTTGCATGGAACTATTAAACTTCATTCTTGGAAATTGTAGTTTAGAGGAGGCAAAATATAATTGGCTAAAAAAATACCAAACAATATGCAAAACGCCAGATGACGTGGTTCAAAAAGGAGGATGACATCAATTGGTATGAATACTCCAAACTAGACAATGCTATTTTAAAGGTAGAGAGATTTTTAAATGGATAAAAAAAGTGATATTTTGCGCATTATTTCTATTTTTTTTCAAATTATCAATTGGCCTTTGTGGTTCAGGTGAGTGGATAGAACCATTAGATGACAATTCCACATGGATCAACTGGACTAAATACAGTTTATATACTGAGCTCAATGGAACATCGAGTGAACTCTACCCTGATTATATTAATCTAAAAAGAGAAAAGATCCATTTAATGAACAAGCTCTACAATGCAACTTTAAATTTTGAAATAAAAAAAAGGTCTTCAAATACAAAAATTAATAGATAAAAGAGGAAAAGAGCTGTTATGGGAAGAAATAAATACCACCAAAGATAATTATATGATAAAAACCTCAATAAATTCATATAAATTAACTATGGGAATTAATATATTAGGTCCTTTTTTTAAAACACATATTACCACTGTCCCTTTTATTAAGGGAACCTGATGTAGATTCAAACACAATAAAAAAAGGAAAATTACATTAAAGGCTATACTGGTGTAATTATAGAGGTCTCAACAGACAAGTTCAAACCTTCTCTATTAATATACTTATACTCAAAAAAATGGAGAACTATTATTTAGCCCAAAATTAACAGACTATGATACTTTGATAAATAAAGGAATGGCATTATATTTGAGTGAATTAAATGGGCAAGCAAAAGATAGAATTGGAGAACATCCCCTTTTTCTGCATGCAGATTCTATTTATAATAATAATGAACATTCATTGGTTTTAGATGAGAACAGTGATTTTTACTTAAAATTTGAAAATATACTTGAACTCCTAAAAAAAAGGTAAACTAGTAATCTCTAAAAAAAACATACTCTACAATTAACCAGGACCAGGTCAATGAATTTAATATTGAGAATTAAATTTTTTTTACTCTTATTTTTTTTATTTATTACATATTCAATTTCATTTGCAGAATTTATAAAGATTGAAGAACAAAACTGTACATCCACTGAATTTAATTTAAATGCAACCCTACGAAACAAAATACTCAGTAAAGCATTGGTAAACGAATCCCTAAAAATAATGTCCACTAAACTAGATGAAGAAAAAATTAAGATTTTAAATAAATTATTTGAACAATCTTCTTTAAATTATGTACTTAGTTACAAAGACCATGAAGAGAAAAGCCAAAATTCAACTTCCTTAATAGTGGAGTTAAAATTGGATATTGAATCCATAAAGAAAACACTTATGAATATTGGTGTCTATTTCAATCAAAAGGTAGTGGTTACACAAATGGAGACTGAAAATTTTGAAGGACCTGACCTTCAATCCTTAGATAATTTACTGAAACTTTCTGGAATTACTGTTGATGATAATGTATCGGAACTAAAGTTGTATATTAGAAAGGTAAATGATTCCCTCTATACAGGTACACTGAAGTACAAGGACCATTACTGGTCAGGCACAAAAAAAACAGTCTCATTGAATTATGGGAAACTTTATGGGGAAATTTTTTTTAATCTACCTGAAATAAAAGACAAATTTTTTTTAAAACAATAGTCTTAATAGCTGGTCCTTGGTATACCTTAACGGGATTAAAAACCTTTGACCATATGCTAGGTGACAAAAAACAAATTTTAGATGAGGTTCATTTGATCTCAGTGACTTTTTCAAAAGGGATTTTTGGAAAGTGGGAGATAATCACCATAAAACCCGATAAAGTTACTACGTTTTTAAATGGGTATCTCGGGGCAAGGGGTATGGAATTTAAAATTCATCTCCTCTCACCCCAATTAGAACTTAATGGTCAAATCAGATAAAATTATTTTTCACTGGCCTCATTATCATTTTGTGATTTATTGTTGGATATTTTCTTGTTGGTTGAGCTTATATCTATTTCATCAGGTTCTGTTGCGGCCTTTTTAAAATTCTTTATGGCCTTACCAAGGCCAGCGCCAATCTCTGGCAACTTATTGGCTCCAAAGATCACCAATGCAATTAATAAAAGTACTAATAATTCAGGAATTCCAATACCAAACATTAAACAACCTCCTAGAGAATTAAATTTACATTTGCTTTTAGTGGGAAATGAAGATAATACTAATTTCTTTGTATTGCAAGTTAAGTTTTTTTGACCATAAAACAAAAGAGTATCTAGATATGAATAAAATATTCTTTCCTACACTGCATCATGAACTAGTAGGCGACAAAATTTTAAAAGAAGTCACACTGGTAAATCCTGGGTTATTTGAGGAAGACGAACAAAGATCATGTAATTACTTTAGACCCAGGAAATTTCCCTTAAAAACCAAAGAGGCTCAAAAATACATCAAGGATTTTTTTAATGTACGGGGATTTTTTTTGAAAATCCCAGGGAGATTAAGCAAAGTTTTCTTTTACAATTAATAGGAAAAGATAGTGAAAAACCCAGTAGTATAAAGAGTTCCATAAAAAAAAGGTATGGGCCATACTGAAAAAAATTGATTATTTTTTTTGATTGCCCAGCTTACTCTGCTCCTCCAATGGACATTGGAAGAAAAGGTCCTGGAACTTCAAAAACTGGACAGAGAATTGGCAAGAGACTTACAGCAACTTAAACATTCTCTAGGAGAAGATGTATCTTTGGACTATCTTCAAAGCAAGACTCAAACGACTGATCCTAGGTCCCAAATTAACACTTTACTACCTTATGATAAAATACTACCATGTTTTTTTTTGATAATAGAAAAAAAATCACATATTAATTACTGATGTTCAAGACCTATATGAGATGTGGATAGATTTTGGAATTGAATTCTCCATAGTTGATGATGATAGAGAATTGTTTCAGACAACAGATTTTGGATATCGATTTATATTTAAGAAAAAGCCCCATGAGGAGTTCAATTGGTTAAACAAAAAAATTCAAAGTTGAATTTATAAGGAGTTAGTTAACTAATGGAATTTGATTACAAAGACTTTTTCGAAAACAAAAAAAGGGATTATCTTTGATTGTGATGGTGTAATAATAAATTCAAGAGATGCTAATGTAAGATTTTATAATATTATATTAGAGAAACTTGAACTTCCTCCAATGGACAAATCTCAGGAAGATTATGTGCATTCACACACTGTATATGAATCTATAAAACATATAGTTCCACCAATTCTATTTGAAGAGGCTATAAATATTGGAAAAAAAATATCTTACTTGTCTGTAATAGACTTAATTAAATTAGAGGATGGGCTTATAGACTTTATCTCTATTCTGAAAAAAAAGAATAAAAAATTGGCTATTAATACAAATAGAACAAACACAATGCCCATCATACTAAATAATTTCCAATTAAAATCTTTCTTTGATCCAGTGGTTACAGCAGATAGTGTAAAAAATCCAAAGCCTCATCCTGAAAGTATTTACTACATTTTAAAAAGATGGAATTTAAAACCATATGAAGTTTTATTTATTGGGGATTCTAAAGTAGATGAAAAAACCGCTAAAAGTGTTCCGGTTGATTTTATATCTTATAAAAACCATGACTTGAATTCCATTGCTAATATTGAAAATTTTAACCAAATAGTTAATCTTTTAACATAATTTAAATTCTATCAGGAGGTTACTATGTTTATTATTGCAAATCTCCTTAAGGCAGTTGCATTTGTTTTAGACAGTTTACTGTCCATTTATTTCTGGATAGTGATAATCTCTGCTCTACTTTCATGGGTTAGGCCTGACCCTTATAATCCAATAGTCAGATTTTTATATTCAATAACAGAGCCTGTTTTTTTACAAAGTCAGAAAATGGATACCATTTGTATATATAAGTGGTATTGATTTATCGCCAATTGTAGTCCTACTTATAATAGAGTTCTTAAAAATATTTCTTGTTCAAACACTGTATCAACTTGCATTTTACATAGCCTAAATTAACAAAGATGGAACAACAAATGGATTTTATAACTCAAATTGACCAAAAGACCTTTAAATTAGCCCTTTGGGTTCAACCAGGGGCAAAAAAAAAATTCCATTGAAGGGGTCTATCAAAATTGTCTAAAGGTAAAAATATGTGCTCCACCAGTTGATAACAAGGCAAATAAAGAGGTAGTTGAATTTATGTCTAAAATTTTTAAGGTAAAAAAAAGAGTCAAATAAAAATTGTGGGTGGACAAAAAAAACAGGAAAAAGCTATTACTAATTAGCCTGGAAAATGACATGGACCCCAAGACAGTTCTAAAAACTTTTTTTGAACTAAACAGGAGGCAAGAAACAATGGAACAATATGAGTTGGAACTTATAGCCAAGTATGGAGAAAAAGATGAAGAACTCAACAAACTGTGGCAGCAACATCTAGAATATGAAAAGCAGGTTGAAAAGTTAGAGAGCAAACCATATTTAACTCCCCAGGATGATTTAGAATTAAAGAGAATAAAAAAAATTAAAGCTTGCTGGTAAAACAAAAATCCAGGCAATACTGGAAAAATACAAGAAAATGGAAGAGGAGGGAGAGCAGTAATGAAAATAAAAGGGGCGAGGATTCTCCTTGAATGTTTAAAACAGGAAGGTGTTGAGGTAATATTTGGATTTCCAGGAGGGGCTGTAATTGATATATATCACGAACTACCCAACTATCCCATGAAACACATATTGGTAAGACACGAACAGGCCGCTGTACACGCTGCTGATGGATATGCAAGGGCCAGTGGAAAGGTAGGTGTTGTGCTGGTTACATCTGGACCTGGAGCCACTAATACAGTGACTGGAATTGCCACTGCATATATGGACTCTATTCCCATTGTTGTGTTCACAGGACAGGTTCCTAGACCATTAATTGGTAATGATGCATTCCAAGAAGTGGATATAGTTGGAATCACCAGGCCATGTACAAAACACAACTATCTTGTAAAGGATCCAGCAAAACTGCCCCAGATAATAAAAGAGGCATTTTACATAGCAAAATCAGGTAGGCCTGGGCCAGTCTTAGTTGACCTGCCAAAGGACATAATGGCTTCTGAAATTGAAGCAGAATACCCCAAAAGTGTATCCTTGAGGAGCTATCATCCCAATTATGAACCAAACCTAAAGCAGGTAAAAAAGGCGGTTGACTTAATTTTAGATGCAAAAAGACCCCTTATATTTGCAGGTGGAGGGGTTATTGCTTCATCAGGAAACAAAGAACTCACATGGCTCGCCAGGACCCTGAGGATACCTGTTACTGCTAGTCTCATGGGCCTTGGCTCATTCCCAGGAAACGACCCCTTATGGCTTGGAATGTTGGGGATGCACGGGACCTATGTAGCCAACATGGCAATTAACCATGCAGATGTAATTATTGCTGCTGGGGTTAGGTTCGATGATAGGGTCACAGAGGGTAGACAGTTTTGCCCCATCGGCAAAAATCATACATATAGATATCGATCCCACATCTATTAGAAAAAAACGTTCGTGTGGATATACCAATAGTTGCAGATTGCAAAGAAGCCTTATCAGCCTTAAAAGAAGAAATATCCAAACGCATTAAAGAAGAGGATTTGTCAGAGAAGTATCAGTCATGGAGGGACAAGTTGAATGCCTGGAATGAGGCACATCCACTTACGTATAACAAATCCAATGAGGTCATAAAACCACAATTTGTCATTGAAAAACTCTATGAATTAACTGGAGGAGATGCAATAATTACTACAGAAGTTGGACAAAATCAAATGTGGGCTGCTCAACATTTTAAATACCTAAGACCCAGGACCCTACTTAGTTCTGGTGGTCTAGGCACAATGGGATATGGATTTCCTGCAGCAATTGGCGCACAGATGGCATTTCCTGATAAAACCGTTGTGGACATTGCAGGGGATGGGTCAATCCAGATGAATATTCAAGAGCTTGCCACAGCTGTTTGGTATAACCTCCCAGTCAAGATAATCATATTAAACAACTCATATCTTGGAATGGTTAGACAGTGGCAAGAGCTATTTTACAATAGAAATTACAGTGCCACCCATTTAGAATACAATCCTGATTTTGTAAAATTGGCAGAGGCCTATGGCGCAGAAGGTTTCAGGGCTACCAAACCTTCAGAGGTTGAGGATGTCCTAAAACGGGCATTAAAATCCAAAAAGACATGTGTTATTGATATGGTAGTGGAAAAAGAAGAGAATGTATATCCAATGGTACCTGCTGGTGCATCATTATCTGAAATGTTACTTGTTTAACCAAATAGGCCTTAAGGAGTATTTATTATGAAACATACCCTCTCAGTATTAGTAGAAGACGAACCAGGAGTACTCTCCAGGGTTTCAGGACTTTTCAGTGGAAGGGGGTTTAACATTATATCTCTAAATGTAGCCCCTACTTTGGAAAAAAAATACATCCCTTATGACAATAGTCACAGAAGGAGATGAACAAATAGTAGAACAGATCATAAAGCAGCTTAGAAAGTTAATCACTGTAATAAAAGTTGTGGACATGAATACTGTAAAAACAGTGGAAAGGGAGATGGTACTTATAAAAGTTAACGCTCAGAATTCTTATAGAGCTGAGGTCCTTAGGATTGTAGATATATTTAGATGCAAAGTAGTGGATGTAAGTCCAGCTGAAATGACCATTGAAGCAACAGGAAACAGCGAAAAACTAAGTGCCCTTATAAATTTGCTCCAGAAATTTGGTATTAAAGAAATAGCAAGAACAGGCATAGTAGCAATGAAAAGGAGCATGCAACTTTCATAACTTTTTTTGAGGAGGTAGTTTAAAATGCAGGTTTATTATGACAAAGATGCAGATTTAAAAAATTCTATCTGACAAGTTAATTGCAATAGTTGGTTATGGATCCCAGGGACACGCCCATGCCCTTAATTTAAGGGATTCAGGTTTAAATGTTATAGTTGCCCAGAGACCAGGTGGTCCAAATTATGACCTTGCCAAAAAGCATGGATTTGAGCCAGTGTCTGTTAAAGAAGCTGCAGAAAAAGCGGACCTAATACAGATCCTGATTCCAGATCAACACCAACCAAAGGTTTATATTGAAGACATAAAGCCATATCTTAAAAAGGGAAAAGTGCTGGGCTTTAGTCATGGATTCAATATCCATTTTAATCAAATAGAACCCCCAAAAGACGTAGATGTTATAATGGTTGCACCAAAAGGACCAGGTCATCTGGTTAGAAGGGAATATGAAAAGGGATTTGGAGTCCCTTCCCTGGCGGCGGTATATCAGGATGCATCAGGCAGTGCTTGGGATATTGCCCTCTCCTATGCAAAGGGAATTGGTGCCACAAGAGCAGGTGTCATTAAAACAACCTTTAAAGAAGAGACAGAAACAGACCTCTTTGGTGAACAGGCAGTGCTCTGTGGTGGTGTAAGCCAACTTATTAGGTCAGGATTTGAGACCTTGGTGGAAGCAGGATATCAACCTGAGGTAGCTTATTTTGAGTGTCTTCACGAGATGAAACTCATTGTGGACCTCCTCTATGAAGGAGGATTTAAGCTCATGCACTACTCCATTAGTGATACTGCAGAATATGGGGATTATGTCAGTGGTCCTAGGGTAGTTGATGAGAAGGTTAAGGAAAACATGAAACAGATTTTAGCAGAAATCCAGGACGGTAGTTTTGCCAAAAAAAATGGATTCTGGAAAATCAGGCTGGTCAGGTATCCTTTAAGGCCCTTAGGAAAAAAATATCACTCTCATATTATAGAAGAGGTGGGTGATAGACTAAGAGATATGATGCCATGGCTTAAAGAAAAAAAAATAGACTATTACACAAATTTAGATTAAATAAGAGGACCTAAAATAATTTTACTTTGGTCGTCTTATTTTTTAAATTGGAATGGCAAAATTGAGTTGGAAAAGATATCTT
>BBBM01000006.1 GCA_001311565.1 Desulfothermus okinawensis JCM 13304 | reverse complement strand
CCATGCCATATTTATACAAGAAGGGTCTTACAATGTCAAGAACAGTATTCTTTTTTTTTAATATTAGATAAAAACCAATATTTACTTTAAAGATATAGTAGGGTCTTACATATATATTACATCTAACTTACTAATTTTATTGATAAAATTATAAAAAAAATATTCAAAAAGGTGAAAGTCCTGTTAAAAACACAAGATTTTTTTGTAGTCCTAAATTTTATATTCTTATAGTTAGTTATTTGCTTCATATACCTATATTGATAGTATTTTATTGAAGTCAAACATGGGAGGTGGGGATGTTTTTAAAAAATATCTAAGGTAAAGGATTTTGAATATCTTAGAATCGTTCAGTCTTCTAGAACCAAAGACAATAAGGTTAGGCATAAGACTATTGTTAATTTGGGCAGAGCTGATAAAGTGGCTGAACTATTTTCCTGCTTTTGAAAAACTTTTTGAACTTTATGGAGATAATGTTTTTGTGCCTATTGATAAAATTAATACCCATGGTGCTAATATCAAAAACTACTCTTATGTTATTATTAAACGTCTCTTTATTCATTATTTTACTCCTTTTGTTTTGGAGTGAGTTTTTCGCAGAGGTTCCCTATACGGAACCTCTATCTTTTTTTTCCATACCCTTTGATGTTCTTCATATTACCATCTATTCGCTCTTTACACAAAATTATGCATGTTGCATGGTTGCAATTACATCATTTAATTTATTTGAAAGTTCATTCACTTCAGAAATAGCCTCAACTGACTTAGAAATTGCATCTGCATTTTCCTGGGTAATTGTATTTAGATTATCTACTGCGTTTGCTATCTCATCAGTAGTAGCAGCCTGTTGTTCAGCTGCAGTAGCAATATTTCTAATCTGATCTGTGGTGTTAATGGCAAGCTCTCGCACTTTTTGAAACACGTCTTTTGCTGCATTGGCAAGTTCCATATTTTCCACAACGCTATCATTAACTGCCTGGGTAGACTGTACATTCTTGTTGGTAGCACTCTGTATCTTTTCAATAAAGGTTTTCACTTGCTGGGTCGCAGCCATTGTCTTTTCTGCCAATTTTCTGACTTCATCTGCAACAACTGCAAATCCCTTTCCTGCCTCTCCTGCCCTTGCAGCCTCTATTGCAGCATTTAATGCCAGAAGATTTGTCTGGTCTGCTATCTCAATGATAGTATTCATTATATCACTAATCCCATCTGCATGGGATTTCATATTGACCATATCTTCCATTAATTTACTGGACTCTTCCTGGACTTGCTCCAGCAATTTAAATGACCTTACCACCGCATCTGTGCCCTCTTCTACCATCTTTCTTGTATCCTCAGCAGAAATAGCAGTCTGAGAGATGTTATTAGAGATATCCGAAACAGTGGATTTCATCTCTGACATAGAAATTGCAATCTCAGACATCTTTGCCCTCTGCTCAGATGTATTTTCCTCAATCTCTTCTGCCTGCATTCCAAGTAGAGAGGCAGCTTCTGCCAAATTTGAAGATATACTTGTAGCCTCATCCACAGCAGACTGTAATGTCCTGTACATATTTTTTTATTTTAGTCTCGTCAATTATAATTTCCATGACCCCGTATATATTGCCATTTTTATCCATTAATGGACTTCCAATATAACTGATGTCCATCTTATTCCCTGAAATATCCAGAGTTGTTTCTGATACTACCCTATCTTTCTTTTTCATGGAAGTCACGCATGCACAATTCTCTGTATTACAATGTGGAGTTGGAAATAACTCAAAACACTTTTTAGACCTAATGTGGTTAAGTTCTCTATTTATCAGCTTAAGACCTGAATTATTTATGTATCTAAGATTTAATTCCTTATCCATTATAGACACAATAATGGGCATCTTATTTAGCATATTTTCAAAGGTATCCACCATATTGTTAACACCTTCAACAAATTCTCTAAAATATCCCTGTTTTTCCCCTACATCAGCCCTATAATCTAAATAACCCAACCCTATCTTTTCAATTACCTGTTTGAATTCATTTAAAATATCCTTAACAGTACGTGCAAGGTTATTTAAAGAAATAGTCAACTCTCCCAGTTCATCCTTGGAGTCAACCTCTATTGTATTATCAAATATTCCCTTTGATACCTCTTTTGCAAATTCAACAGCCCTTTTTAATGGCCTTGTTATATAAAAAGAGAGGAATACTCCCAGCATCAAAGCCACACATATGCCTGCTATGGTCGAGATCAAAGAGACTCTATTTAAAAAGGCTGCCTGTTTAACAGATTTTTCAACCTTATATTCTACTTTTTTTATTCAAATAATTTATAAACTTGAGTAAAATATTGTGAGTCTCATCCTGAGAATCCTTAAGCTCAAAGGTAGCCATGTTATTTGCTATATCATAAGCATCCTGAAGTCTCATAATATATTGTACTGCTTTATCAAAATGAGAAAATAAATACTTAGAAGCAAATTGAAGTTGTCCATATAATTCATTTGACAATTGAAAATTATTTTGTTTAACAGCCTGTTTCATCTTTTTTATAACATAATGAAATCTTTTATCAAGTTGCACTATTGTATCAAAAAGATTCTGCAAGTCTTTATCCTTAAATTTATGACTTTTCAACCATTTAAATAACATGCAATCCTTATAATCATCTCCACCCTTAAAAATTTTTTTTTGTATATAGCATATAAGATGCTTCAGAAATCAATCTATAATGCTCTACTTGAAACTTTTCGATATTAATTAAAAGATCCTTTGGATCCGCTACACCTGACTTTTCCAGGTCTTTAATCAGGGATAAAAATTTAGAAACGTTCTTATCATATTTTCTCATGGATTTTTTTAAAGATTGATATAGATTTTTTTCCTTCCCATTATTATCTAAGTGTTCAAGAGCCCCGTTAAATTCTTCCAATCTCACTTTTTGAGCCTTTTTAATTTCCCTGATTTCATTTTCCATGTCTTCTTCAGTAAGACCTGGAATCAGCAAGGTCATAACTGATTTTTCTAGCATAAATAACGAAGTATTAATCCTCTCAAGGTGGTCCATTAAAGGCATATGCTTGGAAGTTAGCTCGTTACTTTCATCTGAAACAATACGGATATTGTTCCATCCCAACAACCCCACAAACAAAAGAACTAATGCCACAATTAAAAAAACCTGCTAGCAACTTAGTCCTGATCTTCAAATTTTTAAACATAATCGCCCTCCTACGATGAACAATAGTAAGTATAGACCATTTTGGCAAGGCAACAAATATACAGTGGTGATTCAAAAAAAATCAATATCTGAGATAAGAATATATTTTTATCGACTTAAACATCTCTTACATCCCATCTTTGAGGCTTCAGATATTCAACTTGAATTTATCAAAATGATAAACTCAGGGCAGTAGAGGATTGACTACACTTATCTTTTTAATTATGTTTATAACTAACAGGTTAGTTATTTTTAGAGGAATAATTTATGGGAAAAAAAAAGGTTAAGCGCAAAGGAAAGAAGAAACCAGATCATCTCAAAAGTAAAAGAACTTTGTGCAAAAAAAGGGATTTGCAGGCACCACCCTTGATGAAATAGCAAAAGGTGCTGGTGTAAGTAGAGCTCTTGTAATTCAGCTTTTTGGAAACAAGGAAAATATTTACAAAGAACTTTTAATAGAAGTATTTAAAGACCATCCAATGGAAAAAGATGTAAATTTAATTGGTTATATCCAAAAACAAGACGACCTGGGGGTATTTTTGTCCTATGCTGAACATATTTACAATAATATGACAAAAAAAGATTCTTTATTATTAAAACTTATTTTATTTAGTATGTTAGAAAAGCCAGAAATATATAGATACCATTTTCAAAATAGAAGATTAAAAGGTCTAAAAGTGATTGAAGACTACATTGTACAGGGAATTGCAAAAGGAAAATTCAAAAATATAGATGCCCATCATATTGCACTCTGTTTTTCATCAATGGTTATGTATGTACTTTTAGAAAAAAAATCACATTACAGGATAAATTAGAAAAAAAATGAAGTTATGGATATAATAAAAACAGGAATAATATCAATATTAAATGGAATAAAAAGGAGGGATGAGAAATGAAATGTGAAAAATGTGGAGCTATCCTAAATCCAGAAGAAGAGATATATGAATATGCAGGCAAAAAAACTATGTGAAGATTGTTATCTAGATTTTATTTCCACCCCAAAAACATGTGATCCATGGGCAGTACACGCTGCAAAAGGATTCAAAAAAAAAGGAAAACCTAACTCCAATACAACAAAAAAATATTGGATATTTTACATCAAAAAGGTCCTATAACTGCAGAAGAGATCTGTCAACATCTTGGAATAGATGAAAATGAATTCAAAGCCAATTTTGCATCCTTAAGACACATGGAACTGGCAAGGGCCTGTAAGGTGGAAGATAAGGTATGTTATACTTTATTTGATAAATAAATTGTTATATGGTTTATATACCCCGCCGGGACCAAAAAAATAATGTCCCAGACGGGGGGTATGGTTTTAATATTAGATTAAATTTAATTCTTGTAATACCTCATATGCAAATGAAAGATAGGGAGGGCCTCCCATAATTGCTCCACAAAAGATTGCATCTTTTATCTCTATATCTGTTACTCCATTTTTCAGAGCTTCAATTATATGGAATTTTAGACAATCACTACATTTATAACTAACTGAAAGTGCGATTTTAATAAGTATCTGGGTAAATTTATCAAGTGAACTCACTCTTGTTTGTGTATCAATCAATCCCTTAAATTTTTGTAAAAACTCATTTTTCTCGGACATAAATCTCAAGGCACCTGGAACAAAATCCATATCAATCTCTTTTTTGCCTTCACTAAGTAACTTAATCTTTTTTTTAACACATTTCCCACCTTACTTTTTACATCCAATAAATCCTCTTCATTTGGACGACCTTTTATATTTCCAAGGCAACCCTTTGTGGCCAATTCTTCATTTTTATGGAATTCTCCAACAATATACCATTCTCCTAAGACTGAGAATCTAAGATGTTCAAAAAAACTGTTCCATATATTTTATAGCTGGTATGGCTTCTCTTATTCCTGTGTGGGGCCCTGAATATGTCACATAACACACAGCATATTTACCAGGTATTTTAGGAGACTTTGGAATGATGTTTCCCTTTTTTCTATGATGAGCAAGCTGGACACCAATAAAATCCAATACTGGTTTACATGGAAGCATCTGAATCACAGGTGTCCCTAAAAATACAAGGTCGTATCCATATAGATCAACATCCATATCCTTGGTGACCTTTTTTTCTCTCACATGTTACCCCCTCTTGTTTTAAAGCATCAATAATGGCATAAGTCACCTTCTCAGTATTGCCTGTATTAGATTGATATAAGACCAAGGCCTTCATTTTTACACCTCCTTTTTTATAACTAACTTGTTAGTTATAATTACCTCAAAAAAAATTTATGTCAATATAATTATTCAATCTCTATTATCTTTCCCGCCCCTCCTTTAATATAATGTTCAGGATAGATAGACATTATTTCTGATTTATGTTGCGTGCAATGGGTAGCACAAATAAAAGAAAGACCTTGTAAACTCTGTGGCCTAGTTCCATGAAGACCCCCTATAATTCCATAGGGTTCTCCAAATTGAGATGCAACTGCTATAATATGCTCCATCCTTGGGTGAGAACAGCCAACAATAATTATAATTCCCTTGTTTGTCTTCACACAAAGAGACTGCTCTACTTTATCTATCTCACCTGTGGAATAAATCCCATCATAGAGTTTAGTGGGTCTTTTTAGATGAAAGATATTTTTCGCACCTTTAATTTTCCAAAAGGGAGATGGTAACCATACATTTACCTGGTTATTTATTTCAATAAGATCTAAAAGACCTCCTGTGTGATCCCAGTGAAGATGGGAAATAAATACATCTGTTATTTCTTTTGGATCAATTGCAAGTCGTTCCATATTTGAGAGTAAAATTTTCCCATCTGCACCAGTGTCAAAAAGGATCTTCCTTCCTCTGGATTCCACAAGTGCTGAAAATCCCCAGTCAGCCCTAAGAGCAGGACTTATGGTAGTATTGTCATAAATAATAGTGAGTTTCATTTTTTATTTAATTTTTTTAAGTTTTCGTCTTCTGTTCCATTAGGTAACATCCAATCTGGATGAAATATCCCTTTTTCTTCCATTTGATAGCGAACACAGTTTTCCCAATCACCTTTGCAGTATAGCTCTATCCACTTGCGGTCTAGATCTCCATGTTCATAAAATTTCTTCATGGGACACACCAAATACCATTTACACTCTGTAGATAATATCTTTAATTTTCTATATTTTTTTTAATAAATCCTCTCTACGAGATGATCATAAAGCACAGTAGCAGGATGAGGCAAGGGAAATATCTTTTTATCTCCCGTCCAGAAAAGCTTGCCACAGAGTTCAAAAAATTCCTTTTTTTCCAGGGAGTGGCATAGCATATCTTTTAAAAATATACCTTGTTGCATAATAACCTAAAGGGACTAAAATTTCAGGATTTATCAAATCTATCTCTTTAGTTAGATAATAACTGCAACTTTCAATCTCATCCTGTTTAGGCCTTCTATTTTTTTGGAAGCATACATTTTATGAGATTTGTCATATAAATATCTGACCTGGTTATTTTTGCTGAATTTAGTAATTCATCCAACACCTTACCTGAAGGTCCAATGAACATTCTTCCTTCTTTATCTTCATTTTTACCAGGTGCTTGGGCAATTAACATAATCCTTGCAAGAATATTCCCCTCACCACAAAGAACATTAGTTCTAGTTTTAAACAGCCTGCATCTCTTACATTTTTTTATACTCTTATTTAGCTTTTCCATTTCCATGGCAACATACTTTATTGGATTGATTTTATAGGTAAACAAAAAAAAATAGACACACAAACTAAAAAAAATCTCTCTTTGTGTACATATTTAAATAAAATTTTTATTTATTCAAGAATCAAAATTTATATTAAAGCAATTTCATTGAGAATAAATCCATACTAAATGTTGATATTTGAATCTTTTTCAAGGTTGATGTATGCAGGGTAAAAATTTCATAAATAAGAGGAGGCACTATGTTAAAGATCCAAATCCCAGGAAGAAAACCTATTATCCTAGAGCACCTGGTATTAGATTTTAATGGAACCATAGCAATAGACGGAAAAATAATCTCTGGAGTCAAGGAACGCCTAAAAAAAGATCTCAAAGAATCTAACAATACACATCTTAACAGCTGATACACGTGGTAATGTAAAATCTCAATTCTCAGATACTGACTTTATTGTCCACATAATTGGGCCAAACGCCCAGGATGAGGAAAAACTAAACTATATTACTGAACTTGGATGCCACAGATGTATATGTTTTGGAAATGGGGCAAATGACTTTCTCATGCTAAAAAAACGCAGCCCTTGGCATAGCAGTTATACAAAAAGAAGGGGCTTATTCCAAGACCCTTTTTGAGAGTAAAATAGTTGTAAACAACATATTAGATGGCCTGGACCTTATATTATCCCCCTTAAGACTCAAAGCAACCCTGAGAATTTAAAAAAAATTCCCTGGATCTTCCTAACCCAAGTCTATCAAAACCTGGCTAAGTCTTTGCATTTTTACAAAATTTTAGTTTTTAATGTGTTAAAGGTTGCACTAAAAACAAAAAAAGTATTACTCATATATTCAAAACAATTTTTATTAAAGGGGAAAACATGATACCAAAAATTTTTTTGGCCCATGATTTTGGTGCTTTGTCTATCTTCAGCTTCTTTTGCAAGGGATCTTGTAAAACAGGCTCAGATCAATGTAAAAAAAATCAATTGATATCAAGAAAAAAACTCAAGTTGAAGAAGATAAATGGAGAGAGGAAAGATCCAGGCTAATTGATAAGATCAAAGACCTAAAAGAAGAGATAAAGCTGCTGGAATATCAAAATATTAATTTAAGAAAACAGAAAAATTATCTGCAAAACTCCATAAAAAAAAGCTAAATCTAGAAATAGAAAAGGCTGGGGAGATTTCAAAGGATATTATGCCATTTTTGAATTCAATATATGATAGGATTTATAAATTCATCCAGATTGATCTGCCATTTTTAAAAGAAGAAAGGCTCAGTAGGTTAAACCACTTAAGAAAAGTATTGGATGATGACACAATACCTATTTCTGAAAAATACAGAAAAACAATGGAAACACTTTTTATTGAAGAACAATATGGAAGGACCACTGAGGTTTATAAAGACAGAATAAACCTTGAAGGGAAAGAAATAGTTGGAAATATATTTAGATTTGGCAGAATTTCCCTATTTTTTTCAGTCTCCAGACAAAAAAACAATATGCCATGTATGATATAACCAATTCAAGATGGATCCCAATTAGATCTAGTCTGGGTAGAGATATAGATATTGCAATTGAAATTGCAAGCAAAAAAAAGACCTGTTGAAATAGTTAGACTACCATTGGGAAAAGTGGAGAATAGATATGCAAAATAACCTTAGAATAACACTTGTATTTTTTTATTGTCCTCTATTCTACCAATGTATTTTCCTCTGATGTAAGAGTTAATATGAAAAATATAGATGAACAAAAAAAAGATTTATTTTAAAAAAAATCTCATATGGAATTAAATAAAGCCAAAGAGGAATATGTGGATACACTCAACAAAATTAAAAACAATAAGACTAAATTACTTTTATTGATAAAAAAACTTGAACAAAAGAAAAAAAGAGCAAGAAAAAGAATCTCAAAACCTAAAGCAGGACATACAACACCTTGAAAAAGAACATGAACTCCTTTTATCCATTTTTGAAAAAAAACACATCTGACATTAAGGAACTTGTCGGACAGATAAGGATAAATGCAAAGGACCTGGAAACTATACTAAAACAAAGCCCATATAGCGCAATAAAAAAAACACAGGGAAAGATTAATAAAGCCAATTTTAGACAAATCTCAATTTCCAGGGATGAAAGAGATAAAAAAAATATGGCAGAGCTTTTGTTTGACGAGATATTAAATTCTTCTGAAGTGAGCATAAAAAAAAGGAGTATTTATTGATAGAAAAGGAAATGAAAAACAAGGGGAAATTTTGTTTATTGGTCCTTTTACCCAGATGTATAAAACAGATAATGATTCTGGTTTTCTCCTCTATTCTGATAAATCCCAGCGTTTTTTTTGCCTTATCAAAACCAGCTCCATATCTCATAAAAAGGCAGATAAGAGATTACCTGCATGGAAAAAGCGAACTTGCACCTGTGGATATATCAAAAGGTGGAGCCATTAGAGAATTCTCATATGAAGTGGATCTTTGGGAAAAGATATTAAGTGGAGGCCCGCTTGTATGGCCAATATTATTTATTGGTTTTGCATCCCTTATCTTAATATTAGAGAGATTCTATACCCTTAAAAGAAAATACATTGATCCCAATCCATTTATGGAAAAATTAGAAGATCTAATTGTAAAGGGGAAATGGGATATGGCACAGGATTTATGCAGCAACTTAAAACAAAAAGTGCTCCCCAACATCATGCTTAAGGCCATAATCAATAGAAATTTATCCAGGGAAGGAATTGAGAACATATTACAGGAAGAGATCTTAAAAAAATATTCCTAAGTTGGAAAGATTCTTATCCACATTAGGGATGCTAGCAAAAATAGCTCCACTACTTGGACTGCTCGGAACTGTTACAGGATGATCAATACATTTCATGTTATCACATACTTTGGGACATCAGATCCAAAACTCATGTCAGGAGGGATATCAGAAGCCCTGGTCACCACAATGCTTGGTCTTTCAGTTGCTATACCTATTATGTTTTTCCACACAATACTAACTAGGATGGTTGAAAACTATATATCTTCCATGGAAGAAAATGCTATTAGCCTGGTAAATACAATTTTCTCAAACAAAAATTAACCCAATATGGATTTTTACAACATATTTTACCCAATACTTGAATATATAACAAAAGGGGGAATTGTAATGTATCCCCTGATATTTGTATCTCTTATAATGTGGGTACTCATAATTGAAAGGCTCATTGTATTCAAAAGGCTCTATGCAAGAGGTATAACAAAAAAAAGAATTAAAAGAAATAATAAAAGAGGAAAATAAAGAACTTACACTAAATAGTTCAGTAACAGATCTATTAATACATGAAATTATTATAAAAAAAAGAAATAAAAGACTTACACCACATATGATAGATGAAGCAGTTGTAAGAGTTGTCCACCTCTTAGATAAGAGACTGGAAATCATATCTGTTCTGGCAACCATGTCCCCCCTTCTTGGGCTACTTGGGACCACAATTGGAATGATAAAGACCTTTTTTTGTGATTGCTATTTTTGGAACTGGAAATGTAAAGGCACTGGCTAGTGGGATTTCTGAAGCCTTAATCACCACACAAACAGGACTTTTTATCGCAATTCCAGGTATATATATGAGTAACTTCTTACACACAAGGGCCAGGAGACTCAAAAAAAAAGGCATCCATAACTGGTATGTATTTAAGGAGATTATTAACAAATGGAGTCTAGTTTATGTTAAATATTACCGGAGCAAGAAGGGCTCAAAAAAAATCTTTAGACATAGATATGGCGCCCTTAATAGACATGATCTTTATCTTACTCATATTTTTCTTGGTAACAACCAGTTTTCAAAAAGAAACAGGAGTAGAGATAAACAGACCTGTTGCAGCATCTGCCACCCTCAAAAAAAAGGCAAGCATATTAATTGGTGTAACAAAAGATGGGCGTATATTTATGGATAAAAGGGAGATGGACCCAAGGTCAATTGAGGCCAATGTGGAAAGGGCCCTTGCAGAAAATCCAGATAGTTCAATTATAATAGTGGCAGATGAGAAGAGTGAAACCGGTCTTGTGATAAAGGTAATGGATGCGTGCAAACTGGCTGGGGCAAAAAAATATAGCCCTGGCAGCCCAGATACCCCAAGAGTAAAAAATGAGAACAAAATACCCCCCCCCTGGGTTATAGCAGCCTTAATGGCTGCTCTATTAAACATTGCTTCCCTATATCTTATGTGTCTTATGGTCTCCAAAAGACCTGAAAATAAAAACTATCCCACCTACATCCCATCAATTGACATGATAAAAATAAGAGCAAAAACAAAGACACTCAATACAAACAAACCTAAAGAACAAAAAAATTAAAAACCAGCCTAAAACCATAAAAGTAAAAATGGATTTTCAACAAAATATCCCTAAAAAAAATATCTCACCTGCCCTTTAAAATAAACCTAAAACTCCCATCTAATGTAGGTATAAACATTTATCCTAAACCAATAATATCGCCTCCACCCAAAGTAAAAGGAATGTACTCTCTATCAGAATTGGACTCACCCCTAATCCCGGTAATTAGACTAAAACCCCTCTATCCAATGAGGGCAAGGATGCTTGGTATTGAAGGTTGGGTAAAGGTAAAATTTGTAGTAAATGAGGATGGTCATACTTCAAATATAGAAATTCTAGATGCAAAACCTAAGGGAATTTTTGAAAAAAAGTACAAAAGATGCCATTTTAAAATGGAGATTTAAACCACCTACTGTGGACAAAGAGCCTGTAAAGGTCATAGTTGAAACCAAAATACAATATAGACTTGAAAAATAGAAATATGAATAGACTTAGATTAGTAATCTTTACTTTCTTATTATTTTTGTCTTTATTAATTCCAATCAAAGTACATAGCAGGGACCTATCTTTAGGAGAAATAAGAGTATTAAATAAGGCCTTTTTATATATAAAGAATAAAAAAGTATAACGATGCCATAAACTTGATTGAAAAATTCACAAATACACATAAGGATATCCACCCACAGGTATATATTTACCTATCAAATGCTTATATGATGAAGAAAAATTATGATAGAGCAATATCCATATTAGAATCTATCATAAAAAAAAGGTATAAAAGATAAAAGCATATATCCCATACTTGCATCTTGCTATTATGCAAAAAAATAAATACATTGAAGCAGCAAGATACTTTAAATTATCCTATAATACATCTAAAAATAACGAATATCTATACAATGAAGCAGTTTGCCTTTATCTTTCTGGTGATAAATTTAAGGCATACACCATATTAAACAGATTAATATCTACTAAGAACAAAGTAGATTGGATAAAGACATATGTAAATGTTTTACTTTCACTGAAAAAAATATAAACAAGCCCTTAATTATTTAATATATCTATCTAATTTGCCAATAAAAGACAAATCTCAGTACCAGGAATTGAGAATACAACTCTATTTATTGTTAAAACAATTTAAAACTGCAGAGAGTTACTTAACTAGTTTAATAGAAAATAGCCCTGCAAACGTAAGGTTATGGAAATATCTATTAAATGTGTACTTATATGAAAACAAATACAAAGATGCCCTCACAGCTGTCATAATTAAGGGATACTTAGAGCCTTATTCAGAAGAAGAAAAAAAAACTTATGGCAGATTTATTCTTACAACTTAATATCCCAAAAGAGGCAGTTAAATTTTATGAGCAAATACAGGCGGGTAGATACAAAGACATCTATCTAATACTGGCAAGGTGTTATATAAGGATGGATAATTTTAAAAAGGCCTTTTATTGGGTTGAAAAGGCAACTAAAACCCAAAAGACATATAATACATACTATTTAAAAGGAGAGATCTTATACAATCTAAAAAAAATTTAATGATGCACTTAAATCATTTTTAATTGCTGCTAAATTAGCAAAAAAATCCCTCCAATTCATATCTTATGGCTGCATACTGTGCATATTACTTAAAAAAAATATGACCTGGCAAAAAAAATATTTGAAAAAGATTTCCAGAGATAAAAAAAATTAAAAAAAATACGCAAACAGCCTACTTACAGCATTGTCAGACAAAGCGAACTCCTGTTATAAATAGCCCATTAATCAAACAATATCTCTGATTTTCAGGCAGGCGTTCAGGAAAGCAAGGATAAATGATGTAAGAGTGGTATTACAACTGAAATTTATACCCATGTAAGCATAACCAGCCTTGCAAATTAAGAGTCCACTTGATAGACTGCATAAGAAGGTAGGAGTATGATTTCTCCCAAAGGGATGTATATGTCAATATTGCAGATATCACTCCAATATGGAGGTATATCCGCAATGCGTATATGGGAAGGAGTAAGGCAAAATTTTATATGAAAAGAATGGTAGGATGACATACATTATAACAGGAGGGGAAAATGAAGCAAAAGCAATTACTTGAACGCATTATATTAAACCCTAAAATCATGGTGGGAAAACCAGTCATTAGAGGCACGCGGTTAACCGTACAGTACATTTTGAATCTATTAGCACATGGAGCAACCATTGATGAGATTCTCCAAGAATACCACGGATTAACAAAGGAAGATATTTTAGCCTGTTTGTTGTACGCTTCTGAAACACTTGAGGACACCACATTTATGCCTTTAGTAGAGGCGGTTTAGACATGCGTTTTCTCGTTGATGAATGCACGGGTCCTGCAGTTGCTAAATGGCTGCAAAGATTACATCATGATGTATTTTCTGTTTATGATGAGGCTAGGGGATTAGATGATGAGGGCATTATCGACAAGGCAAACTTTGAGAATTATATCTTGGTTACCAATGATAAAGATTTTGGCGAACTTGTATTCCGCATGAGAAAACCACACAAAGGTGTAATCCTCTTGCGATTAGAAGATGAAAGGTCTGAGAATAAAATTGCTGTATTACAGCGGGTATTAGAGTACTACTCTGACAAACTTGTCAATAATTTTATAATCGCGACCGAGGAAACTGTCCGCATTGTTGAAGAAAGTAAAGGTAAACCATGAGGCAACGACGCATAACAGGGCATATCTGGCTTCGGCGGACTTCAGATACGCTCAGAACGTAAGGTGAAATTTGCCTGTCTAATTGGGAAAATGTTTTATACACATAGATCTATCCATATTTGATAACAGGAGAATTCACAATAAAAAAAGAAGTTCAATCAAGTGTATCAGTTTAAGATTACTCTAAAAGGTATTAGACCACCCATTTGGCGACGGATACAGGTCCCAGAAACCTATACTTTTTGGGATCTACATGTTGCCATTCAGGACGCTATGGGGTGGGAAGATTATCATCTCCATGAATTTGAAATAATAAATCCTTCAACTGGGCTAAAGGTGAGGATAGGAAGTCCAGATGAGGACTTTTACAGAGAAGTTCTTCTAGAATGGAAACAAAAAATAGCCGACTATTTTTCAGAAGAAAATCCAGTAGCAAATTATATCTATGATTTTGGTGATGGTTGGGAACACAAGGTACAATTGGAAAAAATACTCCCGAGAAAAAATAGTATTAATTACCCTGTGTGCATCAAAGGGAGAAGGGCATGTCCGCCTGAAGATTGTAGAGGCATCTGGGGATACAAAGAACTTTTGGAAGTTATAAAAGACCCCGCTCACTAGGAGCACAAAAACTTTTGGATTGGACACGATACGCTTCGCTTTTTTTGGGAACATTACAATGATTCTACATCTCAATATTATTATCTATTACAATAAAGTTTTTTTTTAAAAAAAATCAATTCTATTATTCCAATAAGTTACAGAAATAAAACAACTATTTTTTTAACATTTTCCTGTAGATTTTACCAAACTCGAGTTAAGTTAACAGTTAACGTTAATTTTACACAAAACCCCCAGATAAAAAAAACTCAATCCTTGTGATTAAGACAATATTTTTTTTGGTATACTATTTGAATATACTTACCCCCAGAAAAATACTTTAAACGAGGAGGCGTATATGCAGAAAACAGACATAGCAATAGTGGGAGCATCTGCTGCAGGACTGGCCGCTGCCCTTACTTTAAAAATGAGGGCCCCAGAAACAAAGGTAGTTTTATTTAGAAAGGCAACAAAAACGCCAGTTCCATGTGGAATTCCTTATATTTATGGAACATTAAAAGAAGTAACTAAAGACTTAATTCCAGATGATCCATTTATATCCTTGGGACTTGATATAAAAGTAGCTGAGGTAACTCAGATTGACACCAAAGATCATGAAATCTCATATAATGGCAATGAAAAGCTAAAATATGACAAATTACTATTGGCCACAGGATCCATACCCTTTGTCCCTCCAATTGAAGGGATCAATCTGAGAAACGTATTTACAATAAAAAAAAGAGCCTGAACACTTAGACCTAATCAATGAAAGAATTAAACATGCAAAGAATGTGGTTATAATAGGCGGTGGTTTTATTGGCGTGGAAATGGCTGAGCAGATAGCTGTACTCAAAGGCAAAAATGCAAATATTACCATAGTTGAGATGTTACCTCACTGCCTAATGGCTGCCCTTGAAGAAGAATTTTGTATTAGGGCTGAAGAAGAATTAAAAAAAATTAAATATTAACCTAAAGACGAGCTCCCAGGTAACCAGATTAGAAGGAAATGAAAAGGTGGAGAAGGTAATATTAAAGAGCGGAGAATCCATAGATGCTGATATTGTGATTATGGGAGTTGGTGCTGCCCCAAATGTCCTCCTTGCTGAAAAGTGCAAAATTCCATGCGACAGAAGAGCAGGGATTGAAGTTGACGAATATATGAAAACCAGAGTTGAAGATGTATATGCTGCAGGGGATTGTGCGGCAAAGTTTTCTTTTATAACTAAAAAAACCATGTGGAATTAGACTTGCGTCTGTTGCAGCATATGAAGGCATTATTGCTGCCAATAATTTGTTGGGAGAAAATGTAAAAAAATAGAGGAGCAGTAGGTGCCTTTTCCACAAAAATTGGAGATATTGCCATAGGTGCTGCAGGCCTAACCCAGCATGGGTGTAAGGCGGAAAACATTGAATACGTAAAGGGTGAATTTGTAGGTCCAGATAAACATCCAGCTTCCTTGCCAAACACATTTAAGGACATGAAGGCAATACTTCTTTTTAACAAAAAAAGATAAAAAAAATAATTGGCGGACATGTACTTGGAGGAGATTCTACTGCAGAGATGGTAAATATTATCTCAACAGCAATCCAGGCAGGCCTCACAGTAGATGACTTATATTTTATACAAGTAGCTACTCATCCATTACTTACAGGCTCTCCCATTGCCTACCACGTGGTAAGGGCAGCAGGAGATGCACATTTTAAGTTTAAGAAACTATAACTTAAAATTCTTTACTTGCCCAGTACTTGATAACCCAGGTTTATCTTTTTGATAAACCTGGGTTAAGTAAACTAACCTTACGTTTCCTTTTACTCTTTCCTTATATCCTGCCTTGACACCCTTTTTTTTCTACTTTATTCTATATGTTATAAGATAGCAAAGATGGGTCATGTGACTTTTGTAAAAAGGAGTACTACAGGCCCTTATTGAAGTTCATCCCAGGGGCTAAAAAAATAATCCCCTTTCCTAGTTTTCCAGTTGTGTTATAAAATAAAATTTTTGTAACAGATCTTGTTATACATTTGATGGCAAGATAAAAAAATAGGAGGAAGTCATGTTAAAAGGTGAAGTATTTGAATTTCAGGCTGAGACCAAAAAAACTTTTAGATATTATCATCAATTCCATTTATACAAATAAGGAGATATTTTTACGGGAATTAGTATCAAATGCATCAGATGCCCTGGACAAGGTAAGGTTCAAACTCACCCAAGGAGAAGATGTATATCAAAAGGATTTACCCCTAGAGATACAGATAACCACTGATAACAAAAACAAGGTTCTTACCATCAAGGATACTGGCATTGGAATGACAAAGGATGAGGTCATAACCAATTTAGGAACCATAGCCAAATCTGGAACAGAAGAATTTATAAGACAAATCTCCTCAGAAAAAGATAAGGCAGAAAATATTATAGGCAGATTTGGAGTTGGTTTTTACTCTGTATTTATGGTTGCAAAGGAAGTTGAGATAAAGACAAGATCCTTTGATCCAAAAGCAAAACCAGTTTTATGGAAATCAGATGGTATGGGATCATTTGAAGTGGAAGAGTTAAATGAAGACATTGGCAGGGGAACAGAAATAAAAATTTATTTAAAAGATGACTCCACCTATTTTCTGGGAAAAGAGAAGTTAAAATCAATAATCAAAACCCACTCAAACTTCATTGCATTTCCAATCTATGTTGACGGAGAAAAGGTAAATACCATACCAGCACTCTGGAAGGAACCAAAATTTAAAATTAAAAAAAGAACAATATGACGAATTCTACAAGTTCCTCACACATGACCCAGAAGAACCCTTAGATTATTTGCATATATCAGTTGATGCCCCTGTGCAATTTAGCTCCATAGTATTTATCCCCAAAAAAATCTACAGTTGTGTTTGAGACCTTTACAGAAGAATATGGACTTGATTTATACGTAAACAGAGTGCTTATACAGAAAAAAAATAAAGACCTTATACCAAATTATCTTGGCTTTTTAAAAGGTGTTGTGGACAGCTCAGACCTACCTTTAAACCTATCCAGAGAAGCAATTCAGGAAAACAGAGTTATTCAAAAAAATAAAATTCTCTTATTACAAAGCAGGTCTTAAAAAAAATTAGAAGATATAGCCAAAAATGACAAAGAAAGGTACAACGTATTCTGGAGAGAACATGGCAAGGTATTTAAGCTTGGATATACTGATTTTCAGAACAGGGAACAATTTTCCAAATTGATTAGATTTAACTCATCAAGGACAAAAGATGAAGATGGATTGATCTCTTTAGATGAATACATAGAGAACATGAAAAAAAGATCAGGAAGAAATTTACTATATTTCTGGAAATGACAGGAAATCCATTGAAAACAGCCCATATCTAGAACCATTCAAAGAAGAAGAAATTGAAGTTTTATATTTATATGAACCAATAGATGAGTTTATCTTACAGGCCATATCTGAATATAAAGGCAAAAAAATTTAAAGCAGTTGAGCATGCAGATATAAATAAAATCAAAAAAAGATGATAAACTAAGACAGGGAGAAGATTCAAAAGAAATTGAAAATCTCATAAAAAAAGATAAAGGAAGTTTTAAAGGATAAGGTAGTAGATGTCAGGACCACAAATAGACTGATTAAGACCCCTGTTTGTCTGGTTAGTCCAGATGGAAATATTAGCTCCCAGATGCAAAAAATAATTCAGTTAATAACTAAAGATACTTCTATCCCAAAACAAATATTAGAGATAAATCCAGAAAGTGAGTTAATAAAAGACCTATCAAAAATAGTATCAAATGAATCAAAAGACGATTTTGTAGAAGATATTATTAACCATCTATATGAAACTGCTCTATTGCAAAATGGCTATGTTCCAGATGTAAATAATCTCGCAAAAAGGTCTTATAAGATCATAGACAAGGCCTCAAAGTGTATCTAAAAAATCTTGCAGGATAAAATAAAGATATGGGTCAGGGAAACCTGACCCATACTTTTAGTCGGGGATATATGCCTTTTTTTGTGGGAGTTATGTGTACCTCAAAATCAATGTCTTTTAGCATCTTATCTTTCTTTAGTATCTCTTGTATATTCTTTTTAATAACATCCTCTTTATGGGGATTTGCCTTAAGGGAAATATAGGCCTTACCATTATCATAACTTGTTGTTATCTGTGGATACTCATCAACGAGTTTTGCTACAATCCTGGACTCAATATACCTGTATTCCAATATCTTTCTCGACAAGTCAGTTGGTTGAAAACACGGTCTCTTAACTGTCTCTTCCAACAAATCCACCACATCATCCACCTTAAGTGTATCAATATGAAAGACTACATCATATAGTTTACAATCATTGGTATCTATGCCATATAGCGCCAATGCCCACTTTCTCCTTTCATCATCGTCTTTTTTTAAGTATTTTTCTTGCCTCATCTGCTGATATATTGGCCCGTTTCATCTCTTCTTTGACCCTATCTTCCATATTGGCTATAATTCTTACTTTTAAGACATGGGGAATTCCCTGCAGGAAAAAAATGACCTGCTAGTCCATGATACACCACGTTATCCTTCCGTACATAATCCAATAAAGCATATCTAATATAGGCTATATATCTTTCTTTCCCATAGGTGAACCTATCTAACACAGAGGGAGCATCATGCAGGGCTCTGATTAACTTTACTTCAGGTATATTAAATTCTTTGGACGCCTCGATAATTATATCTCTGGATATACATTCATATCCCAACTTTTCGGCTAATTTTTCTGCAATTTCTTTGCCCTTGGAGTAAGTTCCCCTGGATATTGTTACAACAGGCATAATCCCACCTCCTATTATCTAAAAATTTAGTTTAAGAATAATATCTTAATATTAACTAGTTTTTTTAAAACTATCAAGTGGAAAAATTAATTTTTTATAAGAGACGTGTTATCTGACCACATCCATTTATAGCCACCTGGAGATTTGACACAGGTTAAATACCCTTTTTTTTGTAAGATCATTTATTATGTATTCAACAAAAGACTGATCCTTTTTTTGTTGTCTCAGAAATTTTTTTTAGAGAGTTCCACCACTGGATCTCTATTTTCATCTGACACTGTTGGAAATTCCTCAATTATATCATTTTGTAGCAAATCAAAGATAACCTCTGTCCTCATCATACCTTCAAAGTGAAATTTATCTAACTCACTCAACTTCCCCTGGATATATTTTTCTTGGGTCTCTTCTTTCAGTATCCTTAATTTGTCCTCATATTTTTTTTACGAAATTTTTTATATCTTCAGGTCCAAGATGAGAGGTTGCAACAATGGGCCTGTTTGCATCATAATCGTCCCAATTATCTGATAATATCTTGAGATCATATTTATCTATCTCTTCTCTTATTGTTGTCCCGGGAAAAGGTGCCAGCATATGATAGCCATATTCTATACCTAGCTCTTCAAGTTCCTTTGCCAATTTTTCAGTATCCTTGAGTGTCTCATGACTTTCTCCAGGAAGACCAACAATAAAAGAGGCAAGACACTTCATGCCCACTTCTCTACAAATCCGTGCTGCCTCTTTGACCTGGGAAATCTTAATCCTCTTTCTAATCCTCTTTAACATCTCTTCATTTCCAGACTCCACCCCAAAACTCACAGTATCACATCCAGCATCTTTCATTTTTTTTTAGGAGTTCTCTGTCAATGGAATCTACCCTAACAAAACCACTCCATGAAAATTCCATATTTCTTTTCTCTATTTCCCTACATAGGGAGATAACCCGGTTTTTATTTGAAGTGAAAAAAATCATCTGCAAAGTTTATCCTCTCAAATCCCAAGGAGATGAGATACTCAATTTCTGATACTACGCTATTTAAGGGGCGGTATCTGGGTTTTAAACCAAGTAGCTTCGACCCTGACAAAAAATACACCTATTTGGACACCCTCTGCTTGTTGTGATACTAACAGGAAATCCCAATGCCAGATATTTTGATAAAGGCAGTAGATGTCTGGCCGGTAAGGGAAGGTCTGCAAGATCTTCCATGAGTTCCCTTTTTGAATTTATTTTTATTTGTGAATTTCTCTCTCTATATGCAATTCCCCTTATATTTTCCCAGCTTTTTCTATTTTTTATATCTTCCATTAATTCCTTTAATGTAATCTCACCTTCTCCAACCACAATGAGATCAATGTGGGGATATAGATTCAGGGTATTTTCAATATCAAAGGATACATGGGGACCACCCATCATTGTGATGACTTGGTCATTTATTTTCTTTACATCTCTCAAAATCTTTTGAGCAGACAAAAAAAATTCATTGTAACAGCAGTGGCACCTACAACATCTGGTCTAAACTCTTCCATAAATCTCTCAAGTTTGTTTTTTTGTATACTTTTGAACAATAAAATCCCAGATTTCTACCTGTGCCCCTATCTCTTCTAACACTGCTGCTACGTATGAAATTCCAAGTGGTGGAGATGGGTATTCCTCCAGGGGATATGGCGGGCATATTAACGCTACTTTCATAACTTACTCCTAACTTATATTTTCCTTAGCCCGAGTTTATTATTTTAATAAACCTGGGTTAATTTACAAAAGCCCCATTTTCTCCTCTAGCTGCTCAATCTGTTTTTCAATCTCTTTCCTCTCCTCTGGACTCAAATCTTTTTTTCTCCAGCATTTTTCTTAGTCCAATTAAAGTCATCTCTTCCCTGTATTCTCTACATGTGTACTTGGGTGTCTGATCTTTTTCTCTTTTTTTCCTCCATATCTAATCCCTCTTAATTTTTTTTAAAAGAGTAATTTACATATCCTCAAATATCAAGCAGCTTATTTTGAAGGTGGCTATTTCCCTGAAAAATCCATCCCTTTTCCAACTATATTCCTCTACCCCGTGGACAAAGGGAAATTTTTAGCTTATTGATATTATACAGGGAAAAGATTAATATTTCTTTTTTTTAAATTTATCCTTACATAAGGACAGGTACCTTGTTTTTTCCACTGGATATAAAAAAAGACCATCCTGCAAAATTTAGACAAAGAACTTACTATCTCTAAGTCTGGTCCAGGCACTCAGTGCTATTTGGCAAACTTTTTTTAATAAGCAGGGAAAGGACGTTGTTGTCATTTTTCCTGATGAATCCCTTTTAAAGACCTTTTCAAGTATTTTTAAAATCTTCATAAAAAATACGAAAAAAAATTTTTGGGAAGAAAACTATATAGAACTAAACACCTTTGAGCCAGCTACTCAAGATAAAAAAAAATTGGGCCAAGAGGTGGGCATCTCTCTTTAAAATAATGGAGACTCCATCACCTAAGGTTATTGCCTGTACAGTGGACAACCTCCTGCCATTTTGGCCTCCTCCAGAGACATTACAAGACAATTACTATTTTGTATCTGTGGGAGACCAGATACCTTATGATGAAATTATAGAAGTATTTGTCCAGTTTGGATATAACAGGACTAAACTCACCACAAATATTGGAGAGTTTTCTGTAAGGGGAGATGTTGTAGATGTCTTTCCCCCTGGATACCATTCCCCTATTCGGATTGATCTCTTTGGGGACCTAATCGAAGGTATCCGCACCTTTGATCCCATGTCACAACGATCAAAAGACACATTGGACCATGTGGTAATCTTGCCTGTAACCCCAGCTATTTTCAAAGATACATTAGTCAAAGATGCCAAAGAGTTGTGGCATTACTTTTGGAAAACTGGTCTCCTCAATAAACAAGCTATTTCCCTATTTGAGGATCCAACTTATCTTGAAGAAAACTCAATACTCCCAGGAATATTTTACAAAGGATCCACTTCTATTAACGAGTATCTAATAGAAAACACCATATATTTTCTAGTGGAGCCTGAAATGCTCAGGAGGACATTAGATGATTGTGAACTTTCATGGAAGAACTTTTTAGATAAACAAAGAGAAAATAAAGGGATTAAAATTCCTTATGACAAAGTATTTAACACCGCATCCCAGGCCAAGGGTCTGTGGGTAAACAAACAAAAGATAATATTTGATTCCCTAAGTGGCAAAGAATATTCTACTGTACAACTCCCTGAACAAAAATACTTTTCATTTTCAGACCTATTCTGGCGTCCAGAAGAAAAAAAAGCGTCCTATTTCAACACTTATATCAACCTTGCAGGAGTGGTCAAAGACAAAAAAAACCAGGTGGTGCTTACCTTTAGAAACAATAAATCAAAAAAATAAATTTTTTTACCATCTTAAAAGAAAGGACAGTTGCTCATGGAATTAACCTAGAGGTCAATGACGGATTTGATTCAGACAAAAAGGGTATTTTCTTAACAATATCTCCCCTTAACATCGGTGTGTCCCTTGAATGGAACCACCTTATGTTTTTATCTGAATCTATTTTTCTTCCTGCCAAACCAAGGACTTCGCTTTCCAGGATACAAAAAAAAATTTAAGGGTATATCAGATGTAGATGAGATCAAGCCAGGAGATTTTCTGGTCCACAGGGATTATGGTATAGGTCAATTTTTGGGTCTTACCAGACTTCAGATAAATGACATTGGAAACGATTATCTAGAGATATTATATGCAGATAACAACAAACTCTATGTCCCTGTAGATAAACTTAACCTGATCCAGAAGTATAAAGGACCAGACGGAATAGTCCCCACCCTGGATAGGCTTGGATCTACCACCTGGGCAAAGACCAGGGCAAGGGTAAAAAAAGGCAATTGAAGAAATCGCACAAGATATTGTAAAGATGTATGCATACAGGAAGGTGGTAAAAGGATTTAAATATCCATCCCTGGATGAAGATTTCAGGGAATTTGAAGCCACTTTCCCCTTTGAGGAAACCCCAGACCAAGAAAAGGCCATCTTAGATGTATTAAAAGACATGGAAAAAGATGAGCCAATGGACAGGTTAATATGTGGGGATGTGGGATTTGGTAAAACAGAAATTGCCATGAGGGCTGCCTATAGGGCAGTTTGTGCAGGAAGACAGGTAGCCTTACTCTGCCCCACCACTGTACTTGCGGAGCAGCACTATAGAAATTTCAAGACAAGGATGGAAGATTTTGGGGTAAATGTGGCCATGCTGAGCAGGTTTGTACCTAAAAATAAACAAAAGCTCATAGTTGATTCCCTAAAAAAAAGGTGAAGTTGATATTATAATAGGAACCCACAGGCTGCTTTCAAATGATATTGAAATTCCAAGACTTGGACTGCTGATTTTAGACGAAGAACAGAGATTTGGAGTCAGGCAAAAAGAAAAGCTAAAACAGATTAGAAAAAGCATAGATGTTCTAACCATGACCGCAACCCCCATCCCAAGGACATTACAACTCTCCTTAACTGGAATCAGGGACCTCAGTGTTATAGAAACACCACCAGTAGATAGAAAGCCAGTAAAAACTTCTATAATAGAAAGGGAGAAATCAAAGCTAAAGGAAATTCTAAACAGGGAGCTGGATAGAGGTGGACAAATATTCTGGGTATATAACAGGGTAAAGGGACTGGCCAGGATAAAGGAATATGTTAAGTCTCTTGTTCCCCATGCAAATGTTGAAATTGCCCATGGACAGATGTCTGAGAGAAGACTAGAAGAGACCTTACATAATTTTCTCCTGGGTGACATACAAATTTTAATATGCACCGCCATAATAGAAGCAGGGCTTGATTTTCCACGGGCAAACACCTTGATTGTGGACACGCCGCAACTATTCGGTCTTGGTCAACTCTATCAGCTAAGAGGAAGGGTTGGTAGATCATCTGTCCAGGCATATGCATATTTCGTGGTGGATTCTATAAAACACCTATCAAAACCCGTTATAAAACGCCTTAGGACCATCTTAGAGCTGGATTACCTAGGTGCAGGTTTAAGGTCGCAATGGCGGATTTGAAATTAAGGGGTGCAGGCAATCTTCTTGGTGAAGCACAAACTGGAAACATAGCAAAGGTAGGACTTGACCTGTATCTTGAGATGTTGGAAAAGGAGATAAAGAGGCTAAAGGGCGAAGAAATCCAGGAAGAGGAAATTGATCCACAACTAAATATCTTTGTTGAGGCAAATATACCATCAAACTACATCCAGGACAGCGATGAAAGGCTCCAATTCTACAAGGTCCTCTCATCATGTAAACAAAGAGAAGATTTTGAATTTATAAAAGAAGAATTAAGGGACAGATTTGGCATGGTCCCACTGGAGGTGGAAAACCTAATATCAATACTTGAACTCAAATCAATACTGGCTAAACTCATGGCTGATCGCGCAGATTTTTACAAAAATAAGATAATAATTTCATGGGAAAATAGTTCAATTGGAATTGAGCCAGAAAAAAATGCTCATGTGGATAGAAAGACATAAAAAAAATCTTCGACTGATAAACCCTAAAAAGCTGGAACTAAACTTACCAGGGGAAGATTTTGCAAAAGGAGTCCAATACTGGTACGATGAAATATGTACACTTTTTACCAAGGAGATGGAATATGCTGCGTAATATTTTATTATTTTTTTATTTTTTTTCTCATTTTTTAACCTGTGCACAGGCAAAAATTTTAGACAAGATAGTGGCCATTGTTAATGGAGAAGTAATAACCCTATATGACTTAAAAAAAAGAAATAAAAAAAGGCAAGCCTATCCCAGGGAATGAATATAAGCTTAAACAACAAGGAGTTGGTAAAACAATTTTTGTCTGAGATGGTAAATAAAATACTCTTTAAAGAAGAAGCAGATAGGCTTGGTATAAAGGTATCAAAATATGAAGTTGAGAATCAGCTAGAACAAATGATAAAATCCAGCGAGCTCACAGAGCAAGAATTTAAAGAGGAATTAAAAAAAGCAGGGATTAAAACTAGAAGAAGTAAAAAAGAGCATTGAAGACAATATAAAGATAAACAAGTTAATTTCATATATGGTAAGGAGTAAAGTAGTTGTCACTGAAGAAGATATAAAAAAATACCTTGAAGAACACAATATGAAATTGAAACAAAGAGAGACTGCAAATTTAATACTTTTTCAAAGTGAAGACAAAGACTTGCTTAAAGATATCACATTACAAGGTAAAGGTAAATTTAATACTCCACCTGGGGTGAAAACCATTGATCTTGGAGAAGTGGATGTAAATGGGCTACAAGAAAATTGGAAACAAGCCATACAAGGTGTAAAAAAAGGGACAACTTAGCCCTATTTTTTTCGGTAAATTCAAAATATTTCAGGATTTATGTAAAAGACAAAAAAAATAGTAAATCCTTTGACGGATACTAAAATCGCACAAAAGATAAAGAATAAGATATACTCAGAGAAGTTAAAAAAAAGATACATAGAGTATATTTCAAAGCTAAGATCAAAGGCCGTAATAGAGATAAGGATGTAATTTTATATAATACAGGAGTAAAGAATGGACCTCAAAGATATAGGTCTTATTTTAAAGGCAGAAAGAGAAAAAAGGGGTTATTCTCAGGAAGATGTGTATAGGGCTACTAAAATAAGCATCATGAACATCGATGCACTGGAAAGGGGAGATTTTGAAACCTTGCCTCACCCTGTTTATACCAGGGCTTTTATAAAAAAACTATGCTGAATTCCTGGGTATAGACCCTAAAGAATTTCTTGAGATATATGAGTCACATCATGTATCACAGCAATCAAAACATAAAAAAAATAGATTCCCTGGAAGAATTTAATGGAATAAAATATAAAAAAATGGATATGGATACTGGTAATTTGTTTTAGTTTATTTATTATTATTTGTATTATATATTTTAAGATTGAAAGTTCAAATTCCAGAAGTCAAATTTCAAATAAAAACACAGTTAAACATACCACCATGAAAACAAAAAATGAAGTCTCAGTTAATAATGAAACAGAAACAAAAAAAATAAACGCATTACAAAACAATACTAACGGGCTAGAGAATGAGTTAAACAGTACAAATCAAACTAACATCAATATGGACTCCATTAATGATACAAGGTCTAATACAGGTCCGAATCTAGCTTTTACAAACAAGACAATATCTACTAAAATAGACCAGAATAACTCTCCAGAAACAAAGGTATTGGAAAATAATATTAAAGAGAAACCTGCTCAAAATGATTTTCACATTGTAGAGATTTCCGCAAAGGATAATTGCTGGGTTATGGGTTGGATAGATGGTAATTCCACTAAACAGAAACTGCTCTCCAAGGGAGATGAAATTGAGTTTAAGTTCAAGCAAAATCTTAAGTTAAAGGTTGGAAACCTAGGTGGCATAGACATATTCTATGATGGGAAAAAGGTGGATACAAATGGCAAGTCTGGACAGGTTAAGACCTTGAATTTTCCCATCCATGACTAATAGGGAATTTTTTTGAGCACGTTATAGTCCTAAGGGTTAGGCCTTATAGAGATAATGATCTCATTGTAAAATTTCTCACTCCATCTTATGGTGTAGTATCATCTTTTGCCTTTGGAGGGCTTAAGAGCAGGAGACGATTTTCAGGTTGTTTTGAAGAGTTGTCACACGTGGTATTTAAGTGGAAATCCCCCAGACATGGGAATTATTTTTACCTTGAAGAGGGAATATTGATAGACAGATTTCCCAGGATCCATAGGGATAAAATACGCTATGGAATTGCTGTTAATTGTCAAAAATTTTTAGAGGCTGTGATTTTGGGAAATTCCTTCTCAAAAATGGTGTATGAAACTTTTTTTGGAGCTACTTAATGAATTAAACAGCCGTGATTTTTTTTCATCTACAAATATCCCTATCTTTTTCAGGGCACAAATTGCCTCTGTGTTGGGATATAGTCCCCAACTTGTGAGTTGCAATAGATGTGGAAGCTGTTAAGAGATGAGCCAGAAATTTTTTTTCTCTCCAAAAAAGGGACACTGTTTTTGTACAAAATGTACAACCAATAAAAATGGTTATTTGCCTTTAAACAAAGAGGGTTATAAACTTTTATACGGAGTATTTAATTCTAGACTAAAAGACTTAATGGATAGGAAAATCTCTAAAAAAAGATGAGAACATCGTAGCCCAAGGGGTTTGGAATTTTATAAAAACACACTTGAACATAACCTGGCAAAGGGGAAAATTTATCCACACATAAATTTAATAAAGGGAGTTTATTATGCTTCGTTTCCAAGAAGTAATTATGAGACTACACAAATTTTGGTCTGACTATGGTTGTGTAATCCATCAGCCATATGACGTGGAAGTTGGAGCAGGGACATTTCATCCAGCTACAGCACTCAGGGTCATTGGGCCTGAACCATGGAACACCGCATATGTTCAACCATCAAGAAGACCCACAGACGGGAGATATGGGGAAAACCCAAATAGACTCCAACACTATTACCAATACCAGGTAATCTTAAAACCAGCTCCTGAAAATTCCCAGGATATCTACCTTGAAAGTCTTTATGCCCTGGGAATTGACCCAAAGGAACATGACATTCGTTTTGTAGAGGACGACTGGGAATCTCCTACACTTGGTGCATGGGGACTTGGATGGGAAGTTTGGTTAGATGGCATGGAGATAACACAATTTACCTATTTCCAACAAATAGGTGGAATTGACCTGACTCCTGTAAGTCTTGAAATCACATATGGACTTGAGCGCATCTCAATGTATCTACAGGAAAAGGAATCTGTGTATGATTTAGAATGGAATGAAAATGTGACCTATGGACATGTCCACCACCAGGGAGAATATGAACACTCTAAATACAATTTTGAACACTCATCTACTGAAATGTTGTTCACATGTTTTGACCTATTTGAAGCAGAGTGCAAAAGGCTTTGTGGAGAAAATCTCCCATGGCCTGCCTATGACTTTTGTCTCAAGTGTTCCCATGTGTTTAACCTCTTAGATGCAAGGGGAGCCATATCAATTACTGAGAGGACTGCCTACATTGCCAGGGTAAGACACCTTGCATCTAGCGTAGCCAGGCTCTATGCAAAACAAAGGGAAGAGATGGGCTATCCATTGTTAGATAACTAGCTCAAAATTCAAAGAAATAAAAATTGGTTAAACCTTAAATAAGGGGGAATTTATAAATGGTTAAAAAAAGTGTCTATAATTTCATTAAGTATTATTTTTTGTTTTTTTTTCTGCACATGTTTTTGCCAAAAAAAATTTCAATTTACCTATAGCAGCTTTTTCCCTCCAACTCACATCCAAAGCAAATTGGCCGAGGCGTGGTGCAAGGAGGTGGAAAAAAAGGACCCATGGTAATGTTAAAATATATTTTTATCCAGGCCAGACTCTAACCAAGGCAGCCCAATGTTATGATGGGGTCATATCTGGAATGTCTGACATAGGTATGTCCTGTCTTTTATATACCAGAGGCAGGTTTCCTCTGATGGATTTTATAAATCTACCATTTGGAAACCCCAGCGGAGAATTTGCAACTGCCATAATCAATGAAGTCTACACAAAATTTAAACCAAAGGAACTGTCCCAGGTAAAGGTCTTATACCTCCATGCACATGGCCCTGGTTTTATCCACCTCAAAAAAAAGCCAGTATACAAATTAAAGGACCTAAAAGGCCTAAAGATCAGGTGTCCAGGTTCAGTTGCAGACACTTTAAAGGCACTTGGGGCAATTCCAGTTGCCATGCCAATGCCTGAGGTGTATCAGGCACTCCAAAAAGGGGTAGTTGAAGGAGCAACATATCCCATAGAGACTAACAAAGGCTGGAAAATGGCAGAGGTTACAAAATATACTATAGCCAATTATAAGATTGCATATTCTGTTGGATTTTTCGTTGTTATGAACAAGAAAAAATGGAACTCACTCCCTGATAAATACAAAAAGATAATTGACCAAATAGACATTAAGTGGGCGAAAAAAACATGGAAAGGCATGGGATAATAGTGACTTTGAGGGAATAAGATATACCCTTGCCCATGGAAATACGATTATTGGAATAGGAGAACAAGAAGCAGACAGATGGGCTAGAAGGGTCAAAGGGGTATTTGATACATATATTAATATGACCAAGAAAAAAAGGGTTACCTGGAGACAAGGTAATTGAATATTTAAAAAAAAGGCATTAAAACAATACAAAAAGGGACAATTTAAGTCTAAGTATATGGATTAATCAGAGGATGAACAAGTTTATAACTTTTGTGGACAAAATATCTTCTTTTCTCAGAATAGTTGCAGGAGTCTTACTGGTATTTATTATGTCTATAACCTGCGCAGATGTTATTGGAAATTTTTTTGGGCATCCAATATTGGGAGTAGAAGAGCTGGTGAGTGTGCTTGCATCTATTACTATTGCCTTTGTACTCCCAATTGCCCACAAAAACAAGGCACACATTGGGATTGATATCCTGTATAGACGAATGGGACCTGGTTTTAAAAAAATTTGATGACATATTTGTATCTATACTCAGTGGAATCTTATTTTTGTCCGCTACAATAGAGTGCTTTAACTATGCAAAGGACTTAAAGGTAGCAGGAGAAGTCACTTCCACCCTCCAGATTCCAAAGTACCTGTTGTTGTATGGGGTATCCCTTGGGTGCGGAGTATTATTTTTGGTAATATTAAGTGAAATCGGAGTTGAAATCCACACCAGTTTGAGGAAAAAATAATGGACTTTGTGACATGTGGCATTTTAGGAATCATCATCCTTCTCATACTTTTTTTTTCTTCAGATCCCAGTTGCATATGCCCTTGCCTTAGTAGGGGTTGTAGGTTACGGTATATTAACTTCACCTGCAGCAGCATTAAACCTCTTATCACGGGACCTTTACGGGGTATTCTCTTCATATGGACTTGCCCTTGTTCCACTTTTCATCTTTATGGGATTTATTGCCTTTTATGCTGGTGTTAGTCAGAGATTATATGACATGGCATATAAACTAACAAGCGGTGTAAGGGGTGGACTTGCCATGGGCACTATTGTTGCATGCACTGCATTTGGGGCGGTTTGTGGATCTACCACTGCTACTGCTGCAACCATTGTCCATTGCAATCCCAGAGATGAAGCGTTACGGATATGGAAACAAAATCTCTGCAGGTTCAGTTGCCGCTGGCTCAGGGCTTGGGATCTTGATGCCGCCAAGTGTGGTGTTTATTATATATGGCATTCTCACCCAGGTATCCATAGGAAAATTATTTCTGGCAGGCATTATTCCAGCAATTTTGATAACTATTCTATTTTGCATTGCCATCTACTTTTACTCCATCCTATCCCCTTCCCAATCCCCCAGGGGAGAAAAATTTCCCATAAAAGAAAAAATAAAATCAATAAAAGATGTTTGGGAAACCATGCTTATATTTTCCCTAGTTATGGGAGGGATGTTTTTTTGGACTCTTCACACCAACCAGGGCTGGGGCTGTGGGATCATTTTTACTTTTAGTTATCGTGGTTATACAGAAAAAAACTCTCATGGAAAAACTTTGTAAAGGCCGTAAATGATACCCTAAATGTCTCCTGTATGGTGATCATGCTAGTTGCTGGTGCAACAATATTTGGCCACTTTCTCGCTTTATCCAGAATATCAATGGAAATGGCGAATTTTGTAAATTCCCTTAATCTACCTGCATGGGGAATTGTGAGTATGATATGCTTGATATACCTTGTTGCAGGGTGTTTTATCGATGCACTTGCCCTGGTTACCCTTACTATTCCAATATTTTTTCCAATAATTATAAACCTGGGATATGATCCCATATGGTTTGGAGTAATTATTGTACTCATCACCCAAATGGGTATAATAACTCCACCAGTTGGGGTAAACGCCTATATTGTAAAAGGTCTATCTCCTCACATTAAATTAGAAGAAGTATTTGCTGGAATTATACCTTTTTGTTGGCTTTAATTGTAGGCACAGGGATAATAATAGCATTTCCAAAAATAAGTCTATTTTTGCCTGATATGGTAAAATAAAATATAACCTTTTGAGATAAAATAAAGAGAGGGAAAAAAATGGGAAAATTTTTATTGGAAATAGGAACAGAGGAGATGCCATCCAGATTTTTGCCTGGCATCATCACTCAACTAAAAGAGATTTTTGAAAATGAGCTAATAAATGCACAGGTTAACTTTAAAAAGGTAAACACCTACGCTACTCCAAGAAGGATAGTTGCATATGTGGAAGAAATAAGTGAGGTACAAAAAAAAAGAGACAAAAAAAAATAGTTGGACCACCAGTAAATATTGCAAAGGACAAAGATGGAAACTACACAAAGGCAGGAATTGGCTTTGCCAAATCACAAGGTGTTTCAATAGAAGACCTCTTTGAAGAAGAGACGCCAAAAGGAGTGTATATTGCCACAAAAAAAAGAAATAGGAGGAGCCTATACAAAAGACATTCTCCCTGAAATCTTAAAAGATATCATCACAAAGCTCCACTTCCCAAAGAGGATGAAGTGGGAAGATTCTGGATTTTTGTTTGGAAGGCCAATTAGATGGATACTTGCCCTTTTTGATACAGAGGTTATTGATTTTGAAATCGCATCAATTTCTGCATCTAATAAGACCTATGGACACAGGGTCATGGGAAAGGGTCCCTTTGAGATAGGATCTTGTGATGAGTATTTTAACATATTAGAACACAGGGGAAAGGTTATTTTAGATCCCCAAAAAAAAGGCTATCTATTGTAAGGGAAGTGGGAGAAGAAGAGGCAAAAAGGCGTGGGGGAAAAGTTATATGGGATGAAGAACTCTTAGAAGAAGTCATAGGTCTTGTTGAATATCCCTTACCGCTCATTGGAGAATTTAACTCTAAATTTCTTGAACTGCCCAAAGAGGTGCTTTTAACCAGTATAAAGACACACCAAAAATCCTTTGGGATTGAAGATGAAAATGGCAACCTCCTACCATATTTTTTTGTGTACCTTAAATATAAAGCCCAGTGATATGTCACTGGTTAAAAAGGGATGGGAAAGGGTCCTTCGTGCAAGGTTAGAAGATGCCATGTTTTTCTGGAATGTGGACAATAAGGCATCCTTGCATGATTGGAGAGAGGAATTAAACCGGGTGGTGTTTCTAGGCCCACTTGGTTCCATGGGTGACAAGGCAAATAGACTTGACAAAATCTGTGAATATCTAGCAGAAAGACTTGCCCCAACAATCAAAAAAATCCTTAAAAAGGGCAGCACAGCTTTCCAAAGTGGATCTGGTTTCTGAGATGGTGGGAGAATTTGATGACCTCCAGGGGATAATGGGAGGAATTTATGCAAAAAGAAAAGGTGAAGACCAGATTGTGAGTGATGCCATATACGAACACTACCTGCCAACTGGTGTTGACAGTCCTCTGCCAAAGACTACAGGAGGGGCAATACTCTCCCTTGCTGATAAAATGGATAATATAATTGGTTGCTTTGGACTGGATATGATCCCCACAGGTGCCCAGGATCCACATGGCATGAGGAGACAAGTACTTGCTATAATTAGAATAATTCTGGACAAAGGGTTTGATTTCTCCCTCTTTGATACCTTTTCTTATGTTTTTGACACATATGGGAATATTGAGTGGAAGAATCCAAAGGAAACAACCTTAGCAAAGCTAAAAGAATTTGTGGCTGCAAGACTAAAAGGTTATTTGACTTCCCTTGGTTTTGAAACAAAAATAGTAGATGCTGCATTGGGAGCTGATATAGACAATATATACCTTGTGTTAAAGAGAGTGGAAGGTCTAAAAGAGTTTAGTGAGCAAGATGGCTTTGAAAGCGCTGTACTCACATTTAAGAGGGCCGACAACATAATAAGAAAACAGGGCTTGTCTTCAGAGGGTAAATTAAGTGATAGATTTGATGTGGAAAAGATGGTTGAGGAAGAAGAAAAGAAGCTTGCAAAAGCAATAATGGATCTAGATAAAAAAATGGGAAGAGTTGTATAAAAAAAAGAAGATTTCACGGGACTTTTCATGCTGTTATATGATCTTAGGCCTGTGGTTGATGAGTTCTTTGATGGTGTAATGGTTATGTGCGAAGATAAGGAGCTTAGAAAAAATAGGTTAAACCTACTCTACGCCCTTACTAAAAAAACTCTCCACCCTTGCAGACTTTAGTGCACTTCAGATATAAAAAAAAGGCCCCCATGGGGCCTTTTTTAACCCGAGTCTATCATTTTGAAACAATGTGTTTTATTTCTTGCAAACAAAAAAAGGGGCCTTTTGGCCCCTTTTTTTTCTATTCTTCAGCCACATAAAAGGGCCATTTATGAAAGAACCACTCATTCCAGAGGAGTGGAATAATCCACCAGAAGTTCCATAGTAAAGATTCACCATGTGGAAACCTGTGGGAGAGCTCGCTCATATGATGATTTCCAAGGCCCCAGTGTCCAAAATTCGCATAATAGAAGAACCAGTAATTAATGGCGCAAAGAACAAAAACTCCAATGGTTCTAAAGAAAAAGGCACCCCAGCTATCCACATCCCTCATTGGGCACATATCATCAAAATAGTGGTGCCATATCAAAAATGGAATAAGGGTAAAGCCTGCAATTTCTGCAGAATGCAACCATAAGAACCTGGTTACTTCTGCTGCCCCTTTTGCCTCTTTAAGGTGGTGAAATGTCTCTTCAGGGACCCATAAGTAAGCAATCTTGGTGCAAATGATTGCAAGAATATAAGCCCCTATAAAGGACAGGGCCATAGATATTAATCCCTTCCACGGCTGAGGTACTTCCATAGCACTCCAGGGCTTCATCCGCCATACATTAGGTGTCAAAAACAAAATAATAATCGCCCATTCCCACCATCCAAACACCCAGTGGACATGGGGAGTCCCTGCTATTTTTGTCCACCAGGGAGTGGCAAGGGCAGGAGTTTTAAAGATGAGCCCAAAAAATGGCACTATCAATATTGTATAAAAGAACAAAGTAATAAGTGAGGCCCACCCAATCTCTGCAAGACCAGCCTCTGGTTGTTTTAGATTACTTGGCTGGATTGGCCACTTTCCAAAAAAATATGGTGACAACTGGATATGTGTAAAACCCTATTAAAACAAAACACACAACTGCCACTTGTGCCAATTTTCCAGGTTTTCCCAGTGCTGCTAATTTATAATAACTCAGGAAATTAAATCCAATTCCCAGCACCCGGTAAAAAAATAATGTCTATAACAAACCACACCAACACAATGTTGGCAATGGTCATTACAATACCTTTTACTGGCTGTTTCAAATTTTGAAAGGGCCAGTCCCCTAAAAACATGTGTTGCCATAGACCCACCAAAATCATCATGGCAAGATACATTACAAATGGATAGGGAAACCATTTAAAAATTCCCCTTGGATCACTGAAAATAAACCACGTAAGCCACGCAATTAAAAAGAAACAAATAAAAGCAATAATACCCGTTAAGGCTGCCCCCACCTGGCTTAAGAGTTCCATGAGCCATACACCTCTCCTTTTGATTTTGATCGTTAAAATTTTCATCTCCCCCTACCTTAAATTGGTGTATAATACACCCCTTTAAAGGCAAAATGCCTTTAAAAAAATTAACAATACAAAAAAAGGGGGCAAATTTATGCCCCATGAATTTATTTTTTACCTCTTGAGCTAAGCTCTGGAAAGTCCCAGTAGAAATACTCGTTTTCGCCCCTTTCAATCCCCTGTTCCTTTTTCTTTATTTCCTGTTCCCTGAGTTCGATCCTTCTGATCTTACCACTAATGGTCTTTGGCAACTCATTTACAAATTGTATAATTCTTGGAATCTTAAATTTGGCCAGAACATCAATAGTATGTTTAAAGAGCTCAAGGGCAAGTTCTTTGGAAGGAGTGTAACCCTCATTTAAGATTACAAAGGCCTTTACCAACTGATATCTATGTGGATCTGGGGAACCGACCACTGCGGCCTCGGCAACTGCTGCATGTTCAACAAGGCACTTTCAACTTCAAATGGGCCAACACGGTAGTCAGAGGACTTAATTACATCATCAGCCCTTCCCACAAACCACCAGTAATTATCCTCGTCAAAGTATGCCCTATCACCAGTATAGTAGTAATCCCCAACAAATACCTCCCTCATCTTCTCTGGGTTGCCAATATATTCTGTGAACAAACCAATTGCCCGCCAATTTTTCAATCTCACGCAAATATGGCCAGTTTCATTGGGCTTTGTCACTTCATTTCCCTCATCGTCAACCAAGACAATATCATACATATAAGATGGCCTTCCAAAAGAACCAAATCTCATCTTGCCTTCCATCCATGGCCCATTCCCAATCATTGCAGTTGATTCTGTCTGGCCGTAGAAGTCTCTAATTTCTGTATTTGTGTATTTTTTTCCACTGATTTATTACTTCAGGATTTAGAGGCTCACCAGCACTTACAGAGTATTTAAGCGCTGAAAAATCAAACTTGCCTAGATCCAAATTAATAAACATCCTCCATGCAGTTGGTGGAGCGCAGAAAATATTCACCTTGTACTTTGAAATGGCCTCAAGATACTTGTTTCCATCCAGTGCCTTAAAGAAAAATCCCGTTGCAGTTGCACCAACATTTAGTGGTGCAAAAAAAGCTACTCCATGCCCATTTTGCCCATCCAGGTGCAGATAAGTTGTGGTGGATATCACCAGGTGCAACTCCAATCATAACTGAGGTGGACAGATGCCCAACAGGATATGAGGTGGCTGAATGTCCAACTCTTTTTGGAAGGCCTGTGGTACCTGAGGTAAAGAAGCAGAACAGGATGTCATCTTTCTTTATTTTTGCGCCTTCAGCCTCACCAGATTCCTTCTCAACCTCACTATAAGGGATCCATCCATCCCTTTGACCAATTACCAACTTAACTTTGGGTTCCTTGCCTGTTGCCTTTAATGTCTCGTCCATTATTGCTGCAGATGCTTCATCTGCGACAATTACATCCGGTGGATAGGTCTCAAACCTAAATTCAAGTTCCCTAGCAGTCATTGTAGTGGCAGTGGGAACAATAACAAGTCCGCCTTTTAGACATGCAAAGGACGCAAACCAGGTCTCAGGGACAATGGGGATCATCATATACATATTGTCGCCCTGATTAACACCGTTTTTTTCTTAAAAGATTTAGCACCTTATTACCATTTGCAGCTAGTTCTAAGTAAGTAAATTTCTTGTCTTCACCAGTCTCTAGATTTACCCATATGAGTGCGTCTTGTTCTCCCCTCTCTTTTACATGCAGTCCCTCAAAGATCTCTTCAGCCCAGTTAAAATATTCTGGCAGCTGGGACTTATTTAAATCATCAAAAAATGCCTTGGCTGCCTTGTCCCTTGCATCAAGGTCTGCCATTTGGTTAATTTCCATAACTTTCTTGTAATAGTCTTGCATTGCCATACATCCCACTCCTTTTGTTTTTTAATTTAAACTTTATATTTCACTTTTACCAAACTGTAACACTATAACTTTGTCATCTAAATATAAACATTGTTTAACAAAAAAATGCAATACTAATTTCTAATTTTTACTCTCTTAAGAAAACATTTTTTTATCTCTTCTGCAAATTCATATGCACTTATCTTCTTTTTAGCTATTTTATCTACCATATCATCCATTTTCCCATTTTTTTGCAACGTCTCTATTATTGGGAGAAGGATCTGTGATTCAAGGGCATTTAAAAGCTGTACCTTGGCCTTCCTTATTTCTCTTTCCTTAAGTATATCTTTGTCCTCTAAAAACTTTAAGTGCTCATCTATTTTTTTCCCTTAAAACATCCACCTGTTCTGCGTATTTTATTGGATCTGCAGTGGTCTCTAACTTAACAATGGGAGGTCGCCATCCACCTGGAAATTCCTGCATCATATCCAAGGCACGCATAAGGTCCATGTATAGTTTCCTTGCATTTGGCTGATCACCTTTGTTTATTACAAATATATCCGCTATCTCCATAATGCCAGCTTTAATTGTCTGAACATCATCCCCCATTCCTGGAGTTAGAACAACTAATATTGTATGCGCATTATTCATAATATCCACTTCCGACTGACCAGTTCCCACTGTTTCAACAATTATTATGTCTTTACCCATTACATCTAAAACATGTATGGCATCTTCAACTGCAGCAGAAAGACCACCTAAGGCTCCCCTTGTAGCCAAACTCCTGATGAATACACCCTTATCCCCAGCATGATTTTGCATCCTCACCCGATCACCTAAAAGTGCTCCACCTGTAAATGGAGAAGTTGGATCAACTGCCAAAACCCCTACACTTTTTTTCTTGTTTTCTGTATGAGCTTATCAAAAAATCTGTAATTGTAGACTTACCTGCTCCCGGGGCCCTGTGATGCCAATTACACGCGCCTTACCTGTATAAGGATATATGTATTTAATGACCTCTTTGGCCTCTGGAATCCTATCCTCTAAATTTCTAATGAGCCGAGAGACTACCCTCACATCCCCCTTTCTTATACGATTTAAAATTTCCTCTAGCTTCTGCTGATCCATATATTTACCTTCCAATTATCCATTTTCACGCTTTTTCACGTTTAAATTACAGGAGATCTTCCTTTACTTTTACATTTTCATCTATCCACTTTTTTTATATCCTCTAGTGGAGTTCCTGGAGTAAAAACCGCCTTAATTCCATGATCATATAAGTATTGAAAATCCTGTTCAGGTATAATGCCACCACCTATCACAACAATATCATCAGCTCCTTTTTCCTTAAGCAAATCAACAACTTCTGGAAAAAGCTTTTTATGAGCCCCTGATAAACAGCTAAGCCCAATTAGATCTACATCCTCTTGAATTGCCGCTTCTACAATCTGTTCAGGCGTCTGGTGACACCCAGTATAAATCACCTCATACCCAGAATCCCTAAAAAACCTTGCCAGGATCCTAGCCCCCCTATCATGTCCATCCAATCCTGGCTTTGCTACCATTATACGCAATTTTCTTTTTGCCATCCTACCTACTCTCCTTGAAACTTTTAAAAATATCCAGGATCCCTATACACTCCATATACTTCACGGTATACGTCACATATCTCCTGTTCTGTAGCCAAGGCCTCCACAGCCTCAATACAATAAGGCATTACATTCTCAGCTTTTTTTACAGGCATTTCTCAAGTTATCCAATGCCTTTTTCACCGCCTTATTATCCCTTCTCCTCTTAACTTCTTCCAATCTCTTAAGTTGCTCCTTCTCAACCCTTTCATCGATCTCCAGGATTGGTATCTTTTGGAGTTCCTCTGTGACATATTTATTTACACCAACAATTACCTTTTCACCATTTTCTACCTGTTGCTGAAACTTATACGCTGCATTTGCAATCTCCATTTGAGGATATCCCTGGTCAATAGCAGCCAGCATTCCACCCATATTGTCTATTTTCTCAATATATTCCCAGGCAGCCTCTTCCATCTCTTTGGTTAATTTTTCCACAAAATAAGAACCTGCCAGAGGATCAATGGTATTTGCAACACCTGTCTCTTCAGCAATTATCTGTTGGGTCCTGAGGGCTATCTGTACTGCATGTTCAGTTGGCAAACAATATACCTCATCTAGAGAATTTGTGTGTAGGGACTGGGTCCCACCAAGTACCGCCGCCAGGGCCTCTACAGCCGTCCTCACAACATTGTTATATGGCTGTTGTGCAGTTAAAGAACATCCCGCTGTCTGTGTATGGAATCTCATCCACCAGGACCTTGGATTCTTTGCCTTATACCTGTACCTCATAACGTGTGCCCAGATCTTCCTTGCAGCCCTCATCTTGCAGATCTCTTCAAAAAAAATCTATGTGGGAGTTAAAGAAAAATGAAAGCCTTGGGGCAAATTCATCTGGCTCCAGCTTTTTAGTCTTCATAACATGTTCCACATATTCCATTCCATCCCTCAAAGTAAAGGCAAGTTCCTGGACAGCAGTAGAACCTGCTTCTCTAATATGATAGCCTGAGATAGAAATTGTGTTCCACCTAGCACATACTTTGTCCCAAATTCAACAGTATCACTAATTAGCTTCATAGATGGTTCAGGTGGAAGCATAAAGGTCTTCTGGGCAATAAACTCCTTTAACATATCATTTTGTATGGTACCGCCTATTTTCTCTATGGGTACTCCCTGTTTTTTTGGCACATGCAATGTACATGGACCACATAACCGTGGCAGGTGGATTGATGGTCATAGATGTGGTCACTTCCCCTAGGGGAATACCATCTACCAGTACTAAAAAAATCTTCTAAAGTATCAATTGCTACACCAACCTTTCCTATTTCTCCAGCAGACCTAGGACTATCAGAATCATATCCCATAAGGGTTGGGAAATCAAAGGCAGTACTGAGTCCAGTTTGTCCTTCTTTTAAAAGGAGGTGCCATCTCTCATTGGTGTCCTTGGCTGTTCCAAGTCCTGAAAACATCCTATAGGTCCAAACCCTGCCCCTATATCCAGTATGATGGATTCCCCTGGTATAGGGATACTGGCCAGGGAAACCAATATCCTTTTCAAAGTCCAAGTCTTTTATATCTTCAGGTGTATAAAGCCTCTTTATCTCATGGTCAGAAACAGTTGAAAACCTCTGCATTCTCTCAGGCTTTTTTTTCAATTAATTTTTTTTACTTCATCTTCCCATTTTTTTTCTCAGAGAAGAGCATTTATCTAAAAGCTCCTGTGCAAAATATTTTAACATAAGGATCACCCCTCAAATTTATCTAAAAAAATAGTAGATAAAAACAAAAAAATTTCTAATTGTAATCGTAAAATCCCTTACCAGTCTTTCTACCCAATCTACCAGCTGCAACATATGATTTTAAGAGGGGACATGGCCTGTATTTTGGATCCCCATAACCTTCCACAAGTACATTTAATATTGCCAAAACAGTATCAAGACCAATTAAATCAGCCAAGGCAAGTGGTCCCATTGGGTGATTCATACCCAATTTCATAATATTGTCTATGCCCTCTTTTGTTGCAACACCTTCATAAAGCTCCCATATTGCCTCATTTATCATCACCATGAGCACCCTATTTGATACAAAGCCAGGCACATCTCTACACTCAACTGGGACCTTGCCCATTTTCTCAGACACCTGTTTAATGGTCTCTGTAACTTCTGGGGCTGTCTCTAATCCATTTATCACCTCTACCAACTTCATAACTGGAACAGGATTCATAAAATGCATTCCAATTACCTTTTCAGGCCTATTTGTACATGCACCTATCTGGGTAATTGGTAAAGAAGAAGTGTTTGTTGCCAAAATTGCATGAGATGGTGCAAGTTTGTCTAGTTCTGAAAACACTTTGGCTTTAATATCCATGTTCTCCACAACTGCTTCAATAATGAGGTCGCATTCCCTGGCAGGATCTAGATTATCTGACAGGGTAATACGAGATAAAATACTTTCTTTTTCCTCCTCACTTATCTTTCCCTTGGAGACATTTTTGCTCAAAATCTTCTTTATATTATTCAGTCCCTTTTCAGCTAGCTCCATTGTTATATCATTTAAAACAACGTCATATCCAGCCTGAGCAGCTACCTGTGCTATGCCATTACCCATTTGACCTGCACCAATTACCATTACTTTTTTTTATATCCATAAATAACCTCCATAAAAAAATTTTATTTTCAAAAATTAACCATCCACTTTAATTAACATTGCATCTCCCTGGGCAAGACCAGAGCAAATACCACAAACACCAATTCCCCCTCCCCTTCTTCTAAGTTCATATGCAAGGGTCATGGCTATCCTTGCCCCTGTTGCACCAATTGGATGGCCGTAGGCAATGGCACCTCCATTTACATTTACCTTTTTGTCCATCTCTTCTTTGGATAAACCAAGTACCTTCCTTCCACTAATAAGTGTGACCGCTGCAAAGGCCTCATTTATCTCTATTAAATCAATATCTTTAATGTCCATATCATTTTGATCCAAAACCTTTTTAATGGACAACCCAGGGACAAGGGCAATGTCCTTGGTTGCTTGAGAAACCTCTGCATAATCCAATATGGTAAAGAGTATCTTAAATCCCAGCTCTTCTGCCATCTCCCTGCTCATTAACATACAAACACCTGCCCCATCATTTATTCCAGGGGCATTACCTGCTGTAATTGAACCAGGCTCGCCAGTTACTGTGCTTTTGTGGTTAAATACTGGGGGCAACTTTGCCAGGGTCTCCAGGGTAGTATTTGGCCTTGGCTGCTCATCTGTATCAAATACCTCTAAATTTTTTCCAACCTTAACTTCCACACCAAACAGCTCGTCATCAAGCCTACCCTCTTCCATTGCACTTTTTGCAGTCATCTGGGAACGATAGGCCCACTCATCATTATCCTGTCTGGTAAATCCAAATTCATCACTTGTCTCAGAACCATGAATGGCCATGTGCCTATTATAAAATGGATCCCACAAACCATCATAGACCATAAGGTCTAAAGCATCTGAATTTGGAAGGGCCATTCTCTGCCCCCACCTCATACCCCTTAGAGCAAATGGACAATTTGACATGGATTCCATTCCACCAGCAATTACTATCTCAGCACGACCTGTTTGAATTAACTGCACACCTAAATCAATTGCCTTGATCCCTGAAGAACAGACCTTGTTTATTGAAATAGCAGGCACATATTCAGGAAGACCACCTAAAATTGCTGCCTGCCTGGCAGGGACCTGACCACAACCTGCAGGAACAACCTGTCCCAATACCACATAATCAATGTCTTCTGCTTTTACCTTTTCTGATACTCTCCTCAAAACTTCCTTTATTGCCAATGCACCTAACTGAGGGGCATCATATTGTTTTAATTTTCCACCAAATCTTCCAAAGGGTGTCCTGCATGCCTCAACACAAACAACCTCTCTTGCTTTATGTCTCAATTTTTTTCTTGACCTTTCCCATCCCTTTAAAATCAACTTCCCTCTTGCCATATTCTGCTATTTTTGCATCTTTATAAACATCTTGCCTATTTAATTCTAATCTTTGAATAAATTTGCTCATTACAGTTCTCCATTTTATATTTTATAGTTGATAAAACATTACATCAAATATCTGTTTTTTTTGTCAACACAATTTTAATATAAATTGACAATAGTCAATGCACATTAAAATTGTGTCATTTAGGGCTGGCATAACGCCAGCCCTAAATTTCATTATTTACCTAATTTAGACAGAGCCTCTTTTACCTCTTCCACAGATGCCTCTTCTTCTATTGTGGAGATATCACCTATATCTTCATTGCTCCACACCTTTTTAAGTACCCTTCTCATGATCTTACCACTTCTTGTCTTTGGAAGCATCTCAACAAATTCAATTCCCTTAAATACAACAATTGGACCCAGTGCGTTTCTCACATAACTAATTAGTTCTTTTTCCAGTTCCTCTGACGGCTCATATCCAGATTTTAGAACCACAAGTCCAAGGCATATTTGACCCCTTAGCTCATCGGGAACACCAACTACAGCTGCCTCACCAACTGCTGGATGATTTACAAGTGCGCTTTCAACCTCTATTGTTCCTATTCTATGGTCTGATATCTTTATTACCTCATCTGCACGACCAGAGAACCAGACATATCCATCTTCATCTATTGTTGCTGCATCACCACAATAATAAGCACCCGTTGTAGCCAAAGTGTTTTCCCAGTATTCTTCCCTATATTGTTCAGGATTCTCATAAAGTGTTGCTGTTAGACCTGGCCAAGGTCTTTTAATTATCATTGTTCCCTTTTCACCAGGCAAAAGAGACCTTCCTGTTAGTTCATCAACAACCTCTGGTACAATACCAGGAACAGGATATGTTGCGGATCCTGGTTTGATTGGAAAGAGCTCAAGTCCATAGGGATTTGCAAATAGTGGTCCAGATGATTCTGTTTGCCACATATGGTCGATTACAGGTATTCTATCTTTGAAGACCTTTTTCTGCAGCCATTCCCATACAGGTGGATTTAGAACTTCCCCTGCACTAAATACCCTTTCTAAGGAAGATAGGTCGTGTTTTTCTGCCTGTTCAATTCCAAGCATGAGAAGTGCCCTTGCACCTGTTGGGGAAATCCACCATCCAGTTGCCTTGTGTTTTTCAATAATTGCCCACCACATATCCTTTTCTGGATAATTAGGAGTACCTTCATAGAGGATAGATGTGCACCCGCCTAAAAGTGGCTCATACACATTGTAGCTGTGTCCAACTATCCATCCTATGTCTGATGTACAGAACCACATATCTTCAGGTTTTCTTCCATATATCCACTGACCCATACAGTATATATAAATCTGATACCCACCATGTCTCTGCACAGTTGGTTTTGGTTTTTTTGTGGTTCCTGATGTTGGGAGGATGAACAGTGGTTCGTTGGCTTCAAGCTCTACATATCCACCATCTTGCCCTTCTCCAGCGTTTAAAAACTCATCCCAGGTAATATCCCTTCCCTTTTCCATGTTAACAGAATATTCACCTACCTTGTATCCTTCCCTGGAAAACACCGCCACTGTACCAACCTTATAATCTGCCATCTCAAGGCCCTTATCAAACATATCCTTTAGGGACACCATTTTCCCAGCCCTAGAGCCTATATCCTGGATAATTGCAACCTTTGGTTTTGTTAAATCAATCCTATCTGCAATTGCCTTTGAGGAAAAGCCAGCAAATACTGCAACATGGATGGCACCAATCCTGGCACAGGCAAGCATAACAGCTGCAGCATCAGCAGACATGGGCATATAGAGCATTACCCTATCGCCCTTTTCAACCCCAAGACCCCTTAGGGAAGCTGCGTACTTTTCCACTAACGTCAAAACTTCCCTATAGGTTAATGTCCTCTCTTCGCCCCTCTCACCACTGATCTCAATAAAGGCAGGTTTATCCCCAAGCCTTTTAGGATTTTGTAATCCAGACAGTTGTAACAGATGTTGGTGGTTCCACCCACAAACCACTTGAATGTGGGATAATCCCAATCAAAGGTCTTTTCCCAGGGTTTAAACCAGTGAATATTGTTCATACACCATACAGCAGCCTCATTCCAAAATCCTTCGGGATCATTCTTTGCGTACTCCCACATCTTTTTGTAATCCCTCAAAAAAAAGCTTACCCATCTTCCCCTCCTTTAAATAAGGTTCAAAAAAACAATTAAAGTACCTTAATACAAAATTTATAGACCAAACACCTCCTTGGCAAATTCACCAAAGGACCCAAGGTCCTCGCAAACAGCAATACCCGCATCTTTTAGGGCAGCGATCTTTGCCTTTGCTGTTCCCTTATTCCCGCTGATTATTGCGCCTGCGTGTCCCATTCTCCTGCCTGGAGGTGCTGTTAAACCAGCTATAAATCCCACAACTGGTTTAGTCATATTGTTCTTTACAAACTCTGCAGCCCTCTCTTCTGCGTCTCCCCCAATCTCTCCTACCATAACCACACCTTTGGTATCATCATCTTCCTCAAAAGCCGCTAATGCGTCTAGAAAGTTTGTGCCAATTATTGGATCCCCTCCAATACCAAGGCAGGTTGTCTGGCCAATCCCCATTTGGGTGAGCTGATACACCACCTCATATGTAAGTGTTCCAGATCTGGAAACCACCCCTATGGGACCACCTGGTTTGTGGATATGACCTGGCATTATGCCAACTTTACACTCACCAGGAGTTATAATTCCCGGACAATTTGGCCCAATTAATCTACAATCTTTACCCTTTAGATAATTTTTCACCTTAAGCATATCCAGGGCTGGAATACCTTCTGTTATAGCTACAATTACTTCCATACCAGCATCAATTGCCTCTAAAATGGCATCTGCTGCAAATGCAGGGGGAACAAATATCAAAGAACAATTTGCCCCACTCTTCTCTTTTGCCTCAATAACAGTATTAAAAACAGGCACATCATCCATCTTCATTCCGCCCTTACCTGGAGTCACACCTGCCACCACTTTGGTCCCATAACTTATACACTGTCTTGCGTGAAAACTACCTTCCTTGCCAGTTATACCTTGAACAACCACCCTTGTGTCTTTGTTTACAAATATACTCATAGGCTACTCCTTATACTAACTCTGCAATCATCTTTGCCGCCTCTTTTAAATCCCTGGCGGTCTTAAGATTAAGTCCAGAACCAAGCAAGATCTCTCTTCCCCTTTCTGCATTGGTACCTTCCATTCTAACCACCACAGGCACATGCACCCCAACCTTTTTGGCTGCAGCCACAACACCTTCAGCAAGCACATCACACCTCAAAATACCACCAAATATATTAATTAATATGGCACGTACATTCTCATCACTAAGCAGGATCTTAAATCCATTCTCTACCATCTCAGCATTTGCTCCACCACCAACATCCAAAAAATTAGCCGGTTCAGCACCAGCCCTTTTAATTAAATCCATTGTTGCCATGGCAAGACCAGCACCATTTACAATATTACCCACATTTCCATCTAGCTTTATGTAATTCAGGCCATATTTTGATGCCTCCACCTCCAGGGGATCTTCTTCTTCAATATCTCGCAACTCCATTATATCCTTATGCCTGAAAAGTCCATTGTCGTCAAAATTTATCTTTGCATCCAAGGCTATCCACTGACCTTCTTTTGTTAACACCAGGGGATTTATCTCTACAAGGGAACAATCAAGTTGAATAAAGATATTGTAAAGGGAGTTAGCAATTGCCATAAGGGGTTTTTGCAACTCTTTATCCACATTAAGCCCATAAACTATGTTTCTTAAATTGTGTCCCATGACCCCCACAAGGGGATTAATAAACACCTTAATTATCTTCTCTGGCGTCTTCTCAGCAACTTCTTCTATATCCATTCCCCCGGCTTCACTTGCCATTATAACTACCTTTTCAGTGGAGCGATCCATTACAACTGCCATATAGTACTCTTTATCAATATTTAGCCCTTCCTCTACAAGCACCTTTCTAACTACCTTGCCTTTTTCCCCAGTCTGGTGGGTGACAAGCAACATACCAAGCATTGAATCTGCTATCTGGCCACTTCATCTTGGGAACCAGCAAGCTTAACGCCCCCTGCCTTTCCCCTCCCACCAGCATGGACCTGGGCCTTTATGACAACAGGAAGACTCCCAAGTTCCTTTGCCACCTGTATAACTTCTTCTTTTGTATGGGCAACCCTACCCCTGGGAACAGGGATGTTGTATTTTCTAAATATTTCCTTTGCCTGATACTCATGTATTTTCATGACCATACACCTTGGTTTGTTATGTTTTCTTTATCTCTTTTATTATATCTTCTACCCTATACCTACTCTGCCACACACGTCTATCTTTTGTATAGTCACCTTCTCCCCTCTCAAAATCCTGAATAAATCTTATAAAATTCACCACTCCCAATTGTTCAGCCAATATCCTACATCCTTCTTTGTGAAGTTCTATGGATGTCTTATAACTGGTCAATTTTTCCATAATACAATCCTTTCAACCATTCTAACGGACTTACAACTTTTATCTGTAAATCTGCTATGTTTGATGACTTCTTTAAAAACTTTCTATCCACTGTAAGAAGTATATCGGCCCCTTTCTCAGCACATGCTAGATGAAGAGCATCAAAAGCACCTAATCCCAATTTTTCAAAACATTTTGCCCTTTCTTCTAATGTTGAATCCACTCCTATAATTTGTTTCTCTATGTTTTCCAGTATAGCCTTTAACCTTTCCCTTCTCAAAATATCTGGCGTCTTCTCTACTTCAAAGATTAAAACATCGCTAATCACCAGGGTATAAACTCCTTTTTCGCACAAAGAAAGGATCACCTTTATAGCTTCTGACTCAAGATATATAATGGGATCATTCTGGTCATCAAAAGGCCTGTTATAACAGCAACAATCCATATAAATCTTCATTTTTATTATAAAATCATAACATTACTTTGAACAAAACTCAGTTAATACCCCATGTGTTGACTTTGGATGGAGAAATGCCACTTTCTTTCCTCCTGCACCAGGAACAGGTTCTTCATTAATAAGCTTACACCCTGCTTCCTTTGCCTTTGATAGCTGTGCCACAATATCATCACTAAAATAGGCAATATGGTGCACTCCTTCTCCATTTCTCTGCAAGAACCTGGCAATGGGGCTATCTTCTGCAGTTGGTTCTAAAAGTTCTAAGTGTACACCTCCTATATCAAAAAAAAGCGGTTTTTACCTTTTGGGTGGGAACTTCCTCAATTTTTTTCACATTTTAGTCCAAGTGCATTTTCATAAAACTTTACTGCATCATCCAAGGATTTTACAGCTATACCTATATGGTCTATCTTTTGTAACATATTTTAATCTCCTCTAATTTTACATTGGTATATTGCCATGCTTCTTAGGTGCCTTGCCTCTCTCTTGGTCTTTAAAAGCTCCAGTGCAGCAATGAGTTTTGGTCTTGTGAGTCTTGGTTGAATCACTGCATCAATATATCCCCTTTCAGCTGCCCTATAGGGATTTGCAAACACTTCTTCATATTCTGCAATCTTTTCCTTTCTCTTTTCCTCTGGATTTTCTGCTGCCTTAATCTCCTTTCTATATATAATATTGGCAGCACCAGCAGCACCCATTACTGCAATCTCTGCCGTGGGCCATGCATATACCAAATCAGCTCCAAGGTCTTTGGAACACATGGCAAGGTATGCACCACCGTAGGACTTTCTTGTAATAAGCAACATCTTGGGCACAGTTGCCTCTGAATAACACCAGAGGAGCTTTGCTCCATGTCTAATTATACCGCCCCATTCCTGATCTGTGCCAGGAAGATATCCTGGAACATCTGCTATGGTTAACATTGGAATATTAAAGGCATCGCAAAACCTTATAAATCTGGTGGCTTTGTCTGATGCATTAATATCCAAACATCCAGCATACACCTTTGGTTGGTTTGCAATAATTCCAATTGGGTGTCCATTTAACCTAGCAAAACATACCACCATATTGGGGGCATAATACTCATGTGGCTCAAAAAAATTCACCATTGTCCACAATTGCAGATATAACCTCTTTTATATCATATGGCTGATTTGGATTGTCAGGTATAATTTTATCCAGTTCAGGTGCCTCCCTATTTACCACATCTGTTGGCTCCTCATATGGGGGATCTTCCATATTGTTTAAGGGCAAATATGATAGGAGCTTCTTAATTTTCATTATTGCATCTTCATCAGATTCACATGCAAAATGTGCAACACCACTTTTTTTCATTGTGTACCATTGCACCACCAAGGTCTTCAAAACTCACTTCTTCACCTGTAACAGACTTAATCACCTGGGGACCTGTTATGAACATAAAAGAGGTCTTTTTCACCATAAAAATAAAATCAGTCATTGCAGGGGAATAAACAGCTCCACCAGCAGTGGTACCCATTATTGCTGAGATCTGGGGTATTACACCTGATGCATTGGCATTTCTAAAAAAATATCTGGCCATAACCAGACAAGGCATCAACACCTTCCTGAATTCTTGCACCACCTGAATCATTAAAGCCAATAACAGGAACACCCACTTTCATTGCAAGGTCCATAACTTTACAGATCTTTTTGGCATGCATCTCACCTAAACTTCCTGCTCTAGATGTAAAATCCTGGGAATAGGCACAAACTGGTCTCCCATTTACCAGTCCAAAACCAGTAACCACCCCATCTGCTGGTATATTTACCTTCTCCATGCCAAAATACGTACATCTATGCTTAACAAACATATCAACTTCCTGAAAAGTACCAGCATCAAATAAGAGTTCCAATCTCTCTCTTGCTGTAAGTTTCCCCTTTTCCTTATGCTTTTTTATGGCCTCCTCTCCCCCATTTTCACAACTTCCTTCTCAAGCTCCTTTAATTTTTTTGATCTTTTCTTCTGTGGTCAGGGCCATATGGACTCCTTTTGTTTAGTTATTTTAAATAAATATTTTATTTTCACTAATCCCTATATTCTCCAAAGACTTCCCTTAAAACCCCACAAATTTCACCGATTGTGGCATATTCTTTAACTGCATCAAGTATTGGATCCATTAGATTTTCATCTCCCCTGGCAGCATCTTCTAATCTCTTTAAGCAGGCTTCCACCTTTGAATTATCCCTTTGTTCTCTGACCTTTTTAACCCTATCAACCTGCTTTTGTTCAACTGTCTTGTCTATTTTGAGTATTGGAACCTTTACACTTTCCTTGGACTGAAATTCATTTACACCAACCACAATCCTATCTTTGGTCTCAATCTGTTTTTGATATTCATATGCAGAATCCTCTATCTGTCTCTGAATAAATCCAGCCTCAATTGCAGCTATAACACCACCCATGTCATCAATCTTCTGCATGAGTGAAAAGGCCTCTTCTTCTATTTTGTCTGTTAATTGTTCCACCAGGTATGAGCCTCCTAAAACATCTATTGAATTTGCAACACCAGATTCATAGGCAATTATCTGTTGGGTCCTGAGCGCAGTCCTAACAGAGTCTTCTGTTGGCAGGGTCAGGGCCTCATCCTTTGAATTTGTGTGTAGGGACTGGGTCCCACCAAGCACTGCTGCCAGGGCCTGCAGGGCTACCCTCACGACATTGTTGTCAATTTGCTGGGCTGTTAGGGTATGTCCTGCGGTTTGAGTGTGGAATCTAAGCATGCAGGCCTTTGGATCTGTGGCACCAAAGCGCTCTTTCATGATCTTCGCCCACATGCGCCTTGCTGCCCTAAATTTCGCCACCTCTTCAACTAAATCCGTTGTGGCATTAAAGAAAAAGGAAAGCCTCTTTCCAAATACATTTACATCTAATCCAGCATCAATGGCGGTTTTAACGTATGTACACCCATTGGCCAGGGTGAATGCCACTTCCTGCACGGCTGTTGAACCAGCCTCCCTTATGTGATATCCTGAAATTGAAATTGTATTGAAAAGAGGTGTGTTTTTACTACACCATTCAAATATATTTGTAATAATCCTGAGAGATGGCCTTGGAGGAAATATATACGTACCCCTTGCCACATATTCCTTTAAAATGTCGTTTTGAATTGTTCCCCTTAGCTTTTCCCTTGGAACTCCCTGTTTTTCTCCAACTGCAACATACATTGCAAGTAACACAGAGGCTGGAGAATTTATGGTCATGGAAGTTGAAACCTTATCCAGAGGGATCTTATCAAACAAAATTTCCATATCAGCCAGAGAATCTATTGCAACTCCAACCTTTCCAACCTCTCCCTTGCTCATTGGATGATCAGAGTCATATCCAATCTGGGTGGGTAGATCAAAGGCAACAGAAAGACCTGTCTGCCCCTGCTCAAGTAGATATCTGTACCTTTCATTGGTCTCTTTGGCAGTGGCAAAGCCTGCATATTGTCTCATGGTCCATAATCTGGACCGATACATTGTTGGCTGAACCCCCCTGGTATACGGATACTGTCCAGGGAATCCCAGTTTTTCTAAGTATTCATCATCTATTTCCCTGGGAAGGGCAAGGCGAGGAAGCTCAAGTCCCCCTACAGTCTTAAATTCCTTTTTTTCTCTCAGGGAACCTGGCAAGGACCTTTGATAAAACCTTTTCTTCCCATTCCTTATATTTTGGATGTTTTGACATGTCCCACCCCTTATTTATGTTCAAAGTTCAATGTTGAAGGTTCAAAATTTTTACAATGGGTTATAATCAGGTTAAGCATTGAACTTAAATTTATTTATAATTTTCCTAACACCACTTTAACCTTGAAGTATTTGTTTAATTTTAGCTGACACAAGGGACGCAACCACCCTTGGATCCTTGTCTAAATCTGTATCCACTTCATCTATTTTTTTCTCTATATCTCTTCTTATCATCTCTATAACCCAGTCAGTGATCTCCTTTTTCCTGTATTCTATCCGCTTTCTCTGCTTGAGTCCCTTTTTCTCATTCTCTCTATATATCCTTTCCATTGCATGGTACAGCTCATCCACTCCCTTGCCTTCAGAGGCAATTGTTAGTATCACTTCAGTCCCCTTTTCCCTGGCAATTTCATTTAATTCAACTGCCAGCATCTGTGCCTCTGGTTTATCTGCCTTGTTCACCACCATAACATCAGCAACTTCCATGAGTCCTGCCTTTAAGGCTGGATATCATCCCCAAGACCTGGTGCAGACACAAGGGCTGTCACATCTGCAATCTTCACAATATCTATCTCTGACTGACCCACTCCAACAGTCTCAATAATTATGGGATTACACCCACTGGAGGCAAGTATTCTACACACAGCCCCAGCAGATGCACAGAGTCCCCCCAATCTTCCGCGGGTAGCCATGGACCGTATCACAACATCTGTATCAAGGGAGTGTTCCATCATCCTTATCCTGTCCCCATGGATTGCGCCACCTGATATTGGAGAAGAAGGGTCAACTGCTATAACACCTACCCGTTTCCCGAGTTTTCTGCAGTATCCAACCATCTTTCCAGTTAAAGTAGATTTCCCAGCTCCAGGAGGACCGGTTATCCCAAAAACCATGGTGTTTTCTATAGCTTCTTTGTCAAGGGAAGAAAGTAGCTCATCAACAGACACATCTCCATTTTCCACCATGGTGATGGCACGGGCAATGGCACGTGGCGACCTATCTTTAATTCCTTGGATTATTTCGTCTATATTCATTTATTTTCACACAACTCTTTAAAAGTTTTAATTATCTCTTCCATTGGAGTACCTGGAGTAAAGACCTTCTTTATTCCCTTTTGTTTCAGTTCCTCAATATCTTCCTCTGGAATTATACCACCACCGATTACTGGAATATCTGAGGCCCCATGCTTTTTTTAATGCCTCCACTACTTCTGAAAAAAGCTCCATATGAGCACCTGACAGGATGAGAGTCCAACAACATCCACGTCTTCCTGAATAGCTGCCATAGCTATTTCTTCAGGTGTCCGTCTAATTCCTGTATATACTACCTCAAATCCACTATCCCTAAGGCCCTGGCTATACACTTTGCCCCCCTATCGTGGCCATCGAGCCCTGGCTTACCAATTAACACCCTGTAAACTTTTTTTCTCCCCCATAAAAAGCCCCCACTAAAAATTTTTAAGGCCCATATAATATGGGCCCTTTTGTTCATTCCACTATATATTTATTTTAGATACCAAATTTTTTTACTGCATCAACAGATTTCTGAAAGGCCTCTGCCTCTTCTGGTAAAAGTTCAATCTCTATTACTTCTTCAACCCCGTTTCCTCCAAGTTTTACAGGTACACCTACAAAATAGCCTCCTACATTGTACTCTTTGTCGCAATATGCAGCACAGGGGAGAATGCGTTTTTTTGTCCTTTAATATGGACTCAGCCATTTGTACTGCTGCAGCAGATGGAGCAAAAAAATGCAGATCCAGTCTTGAGCAGCGCAACTATCTCTCCTCCACCCTTTCTTGTCCTATCTACCATTGCATCTATCTTTTCCTTTGGAAGCAGCTTTGTTATTGGAATACCGGCAACTGTAGAGTATCTTGGCAAAGGAACCATTTGATCTCCATGTCCACCCAGCACAAAGGCAGTAACATCTTCAACTGAGACATCTAACTCCATTGCAATAAATGTCCTAAACCTAGCTGAATCAAGGATACCAGCCATTCCTACCACCCTATTTGTGGGAAATCCACTCACCTTATGGGCAACATATACCATTGCATCTAAAGGATTTGACACCACAATCAAGATTGCATTAGGTGAGTATTTTGCAACCTGTTCTGTGACCCCTTTTACAATTTCTGTATTTTTTTGCCAGCAAATCATCACGGCTCATACCAGGCTTTCTTGCAAGCCCAGCTGTTATAATCACCACATCTGAATCTGCTGTGTCACGATAGTCATTTGTTCCAATGATATTTGAATCAAATCCTTCAATTGGAGATGCCTCTCTAAGATCAAGGCCTTTGCCCTGTGGCATCCCCTCTACTATATCCACTAAACATATATCACCTAGCTCCTTGCTGGCGGCCCAATGGGCTGCAGTTGCACCCACATTTCCACCGCCAATTATTGAGATTTTTTTTCCTCTTATGCATAAATGACTCCTCTTTTTATTGATCTGTGTATGTGTCTGTAACTTTCACATACACCCACACATACACACATCTTTTAATGTTCAAAGTTCCGTATCCTGCATTTAACCAACCACCACAAGGACCTGACCCTTGGACACATTTTCACCTTCTTTTACCCTGATCTCCTTGACCTCTCCAGATGTGGGGGATGTAATAGAGTTTTCCATCTTCATTGCTTCTAAAATAAGTAGTACATCCCCTTCATTTACCTGATCACCTACATTTTTTTTCTAACCTGATTATAATACCAGGCATAGGTGCCTCTACTGGAGTGCCTGAAATCGGGCCAGATGTTTTTTTCTCTTCCTTTGCCTCTTCTTTTTTTAGGTGCTGGTGCTGCTTTTTCAGCCTTTGGAGGAGTTGGTGGTGCTGGTGGCTGTGGCTGATGAGCAGGTGGTACATAACCGGGCATAGGTGCCATCTGAGTAATCATTGGTTGGCCATCTAAAGAATCCACTTCAACTTTAAAATATTCATCATCCACAAATACATTAAATGTTCTCACATTTGCACTCTTCTCTGGTGTTTCTTTTTCTACCTTTTCAACTAAAAGCCCTTTTTTTGGCCTTTTCAATGAGTTCCTGCTCTCTCTTTACATCTTCCATTGTCTTTGGCTTCATCTCTTCAGGCATCTCATCCAGTCCATATTTAATCCTTAGAAACTTCTTGCCAGTAACAGGATACAAGGCATAGATGAGGAGATCATCTATATCCTTGGCAAGGTCACCAATCTCCTTTTTGGCCTTTTCAAGCTCAGGCTCTAAGATGTCTGCAGGACGACCAGTAAATGGCTTTTCTCCCCTTGGATACCCTTTAAGTGCCTTTTTCTGTACTTCACGGTCTATTGGAGCTGGGGTTTTACCATATAGACCAAAACATAAATCCTTGACCTGGGCTGTTATCATCTTATATCTCTCATCAGGTGTATCAAAGAGAACATTGTTCACAGTTTGTGTTCCAACTATCTGTGAGGTTGGAGTAACTAAAGGCACCTGTCCAAGTTCTTTTCTTACCCTTGGTAGTTCTTTAAATACATCTTCCAATTTATCAATTGCATCCATTTCCCTTAACTGATTTACAAGATTTGATAGCATACCACCTGGTGTTTGATGTAGAAGTACATTCACATCTATTACAGAGATCCTGTCATCTAAAAGATGTCTGTATTTAGGTGTTATCTGTTCAAAATGTTTTGCACATTTAATAAGTTGTTTTAAATCAAGGCCAGTGTCCCTGTTTGTTCCTTTGAGTGCAACAACAATGGGCTCACTGGCTGGATGAGATGTCCTGTAAGCCCATGGGGAAAGACATGTATCAATAATGTCTACCCCTGCTTCAATGGCCTTTAACATAGTCATGTCAGCCATTCCCGATGTGAAATGACTGTGGAGATGAATTGGGACTTTAACGGTTTCTTTTAATGCCTTGATCAGCACATATGCATCATAAGGGGCCATAAGACCAGCCATATCCTTGATGCATATGGTATCAGCCCCATATCTTCCAATTCCTTGGCCTTATCCAGATAATACTGAAGGTTGTATACAGGTCCACCCATTCTTTGCTCGGTTAGAGAGTAGCAAATACTCCCTTGAAAATGTTTCTTATTTGCCTTAATTACTTTTACTGCGGTTTTGAAATTTCTAAAATCATTTAATGCATCAAAGACCCTGAATATATCAATTCCATTGACACAACACCTCTCCACAAATGCCTCTGCCACGTCATCTGCATAATTTCTATATCCAACTAGATTTTGGCCACGAAGGAGCATGGATAGGGGTGTATTTTTTTTATGTGTTTTTTTAAACTGTCTTAGTCTTTCCCATGGATCCTCTCCTAGAAACCTGTGGCAGGAATCAAATGTTGCCCCGCCCCACACTTCCATTGAATAAAAGCCCACTTTGTCCATTTCCTCTGCAATGGGCAGTAAATCTTCCAGGTAGGCCCTGGTTGCAAATAGGGACTGGTGTCCATCCCTCATGGTCAAATCCTGGATCTTTAATGGATTCTTCACCTCTACTTTATCTTCCAGGGTACCTGCTTCTAGTACTCCATGCTTTTCTACCATAACATACTCCTTAGATTAAAATTTACACAAACGATACTGCCAATTAAAACGTCTCTCCATAATACTCATCCTGCCAGCCAAGGACCATGGACTGGTAACTGGAAAGTTGATCTGCTGCCTGGGAGCTGACACAGGGGTCTGTGCCATCATAGATGCAGCCATGGCCTCTTGTTCTAAATACATATATATGGCAGCTGAAATTGCTGCTATTAATTTTTTTCTTTCTCTCCATGAAAATTAAGCTCCTCATAATCAAATTTTTGGTTTTACATATAACTCGCCACCATATGCATCATTTATAACCAGGGTTGGAAAATCTTCTACCACCAACTCTCTTATGGCCTCAGGACCTAAATCCTCATGCGCAATTACCCTTGCCTCTTTTATCCTCTGGGACAAAAGTGCACCAGCACCACCTGTTGCCCCAAGATAAACTCCCTTATATTCCTGAAGGGCCTTTTTCACCTCATCTGATCTCTTTCCCTTTCCAATGGATGCCTTTAGTCCCAATTTATATAGGGTTGGAGCATATGGATCCATCCTATAACTGGTAGTTGGGCCAGCTGACCCTATTGGCCTTCCAGGGGGGGGAGGGGTCGGCCCCACATAGTAAATGACCGACCTTTAATGGGAAACGGTAGTTCCTCACCTTTATCAATTGATTCAATGAGCCTCTTATGGGCTGCATCCCTTGCAGTGTAAATTACACCAGATATCAAAACAACGTCCCCTGTCCTTAATTTTAAAATATCTTCATCACTTAAAGGGGTCTTTAATTTATATGTATTCATCTAAAAAATTACCTCCTTATACCTTGCAGAATGACACTGTATATTTACTGCAACTGGCAGGGAGGCAATGTGACACTCCTTGACATTTATCTTTACAGCCAGGGCAGTTGTCTTACCTCCAAGACCCATGGGACCTATACCTAAATCATTTATAGCAGATAAGAGTTCTTCTTCCTTGCTGGCTATGTCCTCATCTGGATGTCTGTCACCAATTGGCCTGAATAGGGCCTTTTTTTGCCAGGATAGGGGCATAGTCAAAGGTTCCCCCAATCCCAACCCCAACTATTATTGGAGGACATGGATTTGGACCAGACTCTGCCACCCTTTTAACCACAAACTCTTTTATCCCTTCCCATCCAGCAGCAGGGGCCAGCATTGTACACCTGGACATGTTTTCACTACCACCACCTTTGGCCATAAATAGAATCTTTAGCCTGTCCCCTTTAACCAGGTCATAGTGGATCATCGCCGGAGTATTATCCCCTGTGTTCTGTCTGGTAAATGGATTACACAGAGACTTCCTGAAGTATCCTTCCCTGTATGCATCCACCATTGCCCTTGATAATACGTCTGATATGTGCTCGCCCTCTATCTTTACCTCATCTCCTATTTCCACAAAAAATATACCAACACCAGTATCCTGACATAAGGGAAGTCTACTTTCCCTGGCCAATTTCGCATTCTCTAAAAGCTGGGATAGAATTTCTCTGGCAGAGTTTGAGGTCTCCTCTTTATATGCCTTAGCCAGGGCGCCTTCCACATCCTTAGGGAGATTACACCCTGCATCCAAAATCACCTCTTTCATCTTAGAATAAATCTCATTAGCATTGAAAACTTTCATAACTATCTCCACTATTTCTTTTTCTTGGAAAATACTGAAAACAGCTTTCCCACTTTGCCACCTAAGGATGCAATTGCCATCTTTCTCCTCATTATTCCCAGCTGATCCTGAAGTGGAATCTGTTTTGGACACACATCTTCACAACCAAGAAGTCCCATACATCCAAAGACTCCCTCATCTGTTCCTATTACTTCAAAATATTCTTCATCAGTCCGCTCATCTCTTGGATCAATGTAAAACCTGGCTATTTTGTTGATTGTTGCAGCACCCAGAAAATCTTCCCTCATTCTGGCAGTTCCACACGCTGCAATACAACACCCACATTCAATACACCTGTCCAGTTCAAAGATCTCGTTAGCCAGATCATTATCCATCCTCTCTTCCAGTGCATTTGGATCAAATGTCTTTTGAGTATGCACCCAGGCTTCTATCTTCTTTGCCACACCCCTAAACCACGTACCAGTGTCCACAGATAGGTCTCCAATCAACTTAAATACTGGGAGTGGATGAAGGGTAATCTTGTCTGGTAAATCCTTTGTCTTGGTCTTACACGCAAGGCCAGGACGTCCATTTATTACCATTGCACATGACCCACAAACTGCTGCCCTACAGACAAAATCAAACTGAAGGGATGGATCCTGGGTCTCCCTTATCTCATTCAAGGCCAAAAACAGAGTCAAATTTTCCTTTTCTTCTAGATAATATGTCTGCATATGGGGCTTTGAATCAGGATCCATTGGGTTGTAACGAAATATTTCAAAATGGAGTGTTCTACTCATGGTCTCCTCTCTCTTTTATGTGATTTTTTTATTACCAAGCTGAGCCCAGTTCTAATCGCCAGGTGCATCCCCATCAGAAGAGATCACCTTTCCTTCCCCATAACCCCTATCACCTGGAGGTAGATGGAATACCTTTGAAGCAGGTTCATACTCTAAAGTGGGTAGATCACTACCCTCTTTCCAGGTGGCCAAGGTCCTGGTCAGCCACTCTTTATCATCCTAAATGGATAGTCTTCTCTATAGTGGGCACCTCTACTCTCCTTCCTTTGCAAAGCTCCATAGGCAATACAAAGTGCAACCTTAATCATCCCTGGAAGTCTCAGCGCCTCAGCAAGTTCTGGGTTTGCCCCAATTCCACTGGATACAAGTGATAGGTTTTTACTCCTGTGAAGCAAGTCTTGTAGTGAGTCAACGGCCTCCTGCAGGTCTTTTTCATTTCTGAATATTCCCACCTTCTCCATCATAATTTCCTGCATCTCATTGCGCAATTTATAGACATTTTCACCACCAGATGATCTCTTTAGCTTTTCAATGCGCTCTTTTTGTTTCTTTACTTCAGCTGTTGCATATGATGTCTTAATATCCACTTCATAACCTTTTAAGAATTCCACTATCTTTTCTCCCACTATCTTTCCAGCAACAACTGTCTCTGCCAGTGAATTACCACCTAGCCTGTTAAACCCATGGAGGTCCCAGCACGAAGCTTCGCCTGCTGCAAAAAGGCCTTTGAGACCATATGCAGCACCATCTTTATTTGTTCGAACACCACCCATACTGTAGTGTTGTGTGGGCCTTACAGGAATGAGTTGGTGTATTGGGTTAATTCCAAGGAAATTCATGCAGATATCGTATACTTCCCTTAGCTTTGTGGTGATGTGTTTCTCCCCAAGGTGCCTTATATCAAGCCATAGATGATCTCCATATGGACTCTTTACCCCAAAGCCTTTTCTAATATGTTCTGTCATACGCCTTGAGACCACGTCCCTGGATGCAAGCTCTGCCTTTTCAGGCTCATAGTCTGGCATAAACCTGTATTCATTTTTATCCAAAAGCACTCCACCATCACCTCTACATCCTTCTGTTACCAAGATATCTGTTGGAACGATCCCTGTAGGATGAAATTGCACTGCCTCCATATTCCCAAGGGGCACAATACCAGTATCTAGAGCCAAAATCAGGCCTGTTCCCTGATTTATAACTGCATTGGTGGTGTGCTTATAAATGCGTCCATATCCACCTGTTGCAATTAGGACTGACTTTGCAAAATATACCAGCAACTCTCCTGTCCTAAGGCACCTTGCAACTACTCCAAGACAATTTTCGCCATCGTGTATAATGGATAAGGCCTCCACCCTATCGTGGACATTAACTCCAAGTTCTACTGCTTTACAGTCCATGGTGTATAAAACAGAATGACCTGTTCCATCTGCAGTATAGCAGGTCCTCCACTTGGCTGTGCCACCAAAGGCCCTTGCAGTAATTAGCCCAGCCTTTTCTTCTTTTTCATAGACCTCAAATTTTTGACCACCTTTAAAATAGACTGCAGGACCTGGAACTACCCTGTTCCAAGGAACCCCCCAAAAAGCAAGCTCTCTCATCACAATAGGAGCTGTATCCACAAACAGTCTGGCCACTTCCTGGTCACATCCCCAATCTGATCCCTTCACTGTATCTTCAAAATGGACATCTGGAGAATCCCCTTCTCCCATTGCACAGTTTCCAAGGGCTGCCTGCATCCCCCCCTGCGCAGCACATGAATGGGACCTCCTTGGGGGAACCAGACTAAGCACTATACAATCAAACCCTGCTGCAGCTGCCTCAATGGCAACCCTTTCCCCAGCAAGGCCTCCACCTATGCACAACATATCTGTATAAAAGGTCTGCATCTTTCTTACCCCGCTTAAGCTTTTTTTTAGTTAAACTTTTAAAAAAATAAAATCTAAGCATAATCAACAACTCAACCACAACATAAATTCCAATCAAACAATATATAAACTTCAGTGCGTTAATCCTTTTTGCCCTTGTAACCACTCCCCACTTAACTCCAATCCTGTAGAGACCAATACATCCATGGAGCGCAGCAGCTGCTATAAGCAAGAGGTAAAAGATAAGCCAGAGACCATTTTTTTAATTCACTGGCTCCCTTGGCAGCTGTTATTGGAAGGTCAGAGAGAATTGTCCACATGTGGATGGAAGCAATAACAAGTAAGATGGCCCCAGTTACAGCTTGAATTACCCAAAACCAGGTGTCTCTGTGGCGCATCATCTTGGCATGTCTCACAATCAACTTCTGCTCCTTTGTCCTAAAGGGCATTTTCCTGGCACCTAAGAAACCATGAAGTAAAAAAAAGAAAAAAACAAAATAGGACCACCCACCTGGCAAGATAGGTCTTCTCAAAAAGCTCCGCCACAAAGTCAAGGGACCTGGCACCAAAAATTACACTGCCAACAAACAACATGTGTGCAAACAAAAAAACACACAAGGGTCAGGCCAGTTAACATCTGAAGCCAATCAAGCCACCCTGCCAACCTGTGACCTTTAAAGGAATCAACAGTGGTATCTACCGACATAACACGCCTCCATAAGGTTATGGGTTATAAACAAAAAAACACCTTTTAATTATCTTTTTCCTATTATAAACCCAAGGATTAAACAAAAATCCATTCAAGCACAATACTGGAAAAATTTGTATATAATGCGTAAGCGATATAAGTATTATTTAAATTCCCTTTCAAGAGGAAAGGTAGGTGACTAAGTTTATGTTTTTATTGAGGATTCCAAGTTTTTTTTCTTATATTATGTCTATGGGTGTCTACTGTCCTTTTGGACAGACCCAAGATATCTGCTATTTCCTTGGTTGGTTTTCCTGCTCTAATTAGTTCCACTATCTGTATTTCTGCTGGGGTAAGACCATATCTCTGACTTAAACCCTTCTCATAGGGGGATACCACTTCTTTTATTTTTTTTTCTATTACCTTTAATATAGTCGCCTGTTCCCGTGTAAGGGGTGTTTGTCTAAGTTTATCTAAATATGGTTCAATTATTTGCCTTACGTTAAAAACAATTTGCTTCCCAAAATCGTCTTTGTGTTCTTCCTTTTTTTTCTAAAAGCACCTTTAGGGCTACATTCATTTCTTCTAATTTTTTTATTGGCATCTATAAGCTCTTTTGTCCTCTCATAAATCCTTGTCTCCAACTCCTGGTTTATGGTCTTTAATTTTTGTCTGGCCCTTTGCAGCTCTAGATGAACATTTACCCTTGCTAAAACCTCCTCCTTTTGAAAAGGCTTGGTAATATAATCTACACCTCCTGCCCTAAAGGCCTTTATTTTTTTCAAAGGTATCTTTGTGTACACTTATAAAAATAATAGGAATATCTCTGGTTTTATGGTCTTGTTTTAGTATCTCACATACCTCAATTCCACTCATCTCTGGCATAACAATGTCCATGAGTATTAAATTGGGTATCTTTTTCTGAATAAATGACAAGACATCTTTTCCCCTTTCTGCAACAGCTATGTTGTATCCATTACTCAGCAGGATATTGCTCAGCACCTGCAAATTATTAACATTGTCGTCAACAATTAAAATTAATTTTGAAGTATCAGACATTTATTTAACTATTAAAATTAAAAGTAATATCTAATTATATAATTAGATAAATTTCTTAATTTTATTCAATATCCCTTTAATTGCCAAAAGATCACATGCATTAATACTAGTTATAAGCGCATCACCTATTTTTTTTGCCTCTTTACATTTATATTTATCAGCAACTTCATTCCATTTTACTGCCAGATTATACACTTCGCTAAATTCTATTACCCCGTCTATATTTCTTATTTTTTCTCCAATACTTTTTTTTTATCTCATGGATAAAATCACCAGATATATTAGTAGTTTTAACTGGACAATAATTTTTTTTACGTCACAATTTTGCACCTTTAAAAATTTTTTTTAGCACATCTATTAATTTAGCTCTTTCAATTGGTTTTAATAAATACCCATCAAAAACTTCATTTATCTCATCTAATTTATCCTTTATAGATATTGCAGTTACGGCTATTATTGGAATATTTTTCAATTTATCTGACTTTCTTAATTGCTTTGTAAGTAAAATGCCATCCCATTCAGGCATCCTAATATCCATAAGTACCAGATCAAAATTCATATCTTTAAGCATATCATAGGCAATCCTGGGACTTGTAGTGCCTGTTATTAAAAGACCTGTATCGTGTAAAAAAAATTTTTTTATAACCTCAATATTATATGGCACATCGTCAACTACAAGTATGGAACCACCAACAAATTTTACATTGTACTGGTCCTTACACAAGTTGTTAGAGCCATATTCAGGGTACTAGAACCAATTTCAACTTCCTTCAAATGAACCTCAAAAACACTTCCCTTGCCAACTTCACTCTCAACCCTTATTTCCCCTCCCATAAGCTCCACAAGTTTTTTTTGTAATAGCAAGTCCAAGTCCTGTTCCCCCATATTTCTTTGTTTTCTGGTTTTCCTGTTGTCTGAAGTTTTCAAATATTACCTGATGTTGAGATTTTGGGATACCAATGCCCGTATCTTTTACTTTAAGGATCAATTCCACCTTGCCAGGGCTCACAAACTTCTGGCTGAGCTTTATCTTCACGTACCCTGAATCTGTAAATTTTATTGCATTACTAATGAGATTCATGAGTATTTGTCTTATCCTAACTTCATCTAAAATAAATATATCTGATACATCTGTATCAATATCAACCTTAAATTCAAGGCCTTTTTTTTTCTGCCCTATCCCAAAAAAATTGATCGCATCTCATAGATCACACTTTTTATATCCATTGGCTCTGGCTGTAATTTGAGCTTACCTGCCTCTATTTTTGATAGGTCCAAAATATCGTCAATTAATGCCAAGAGGTTTTTTTCCACTAGAAAGTATGGTTTCCAAAAATTTTCTATGCCTTTCATTCACTGTTTCACTGAGGAGGGTTTCAGCAAACCCCAAAATTGCGTTCATTGGCGTTCTTATCTCATGGGATATGTTGGCCAAAAATTCAGACTTTGCCCTGCTTGCAGCCTCTGCAGCCTCTTTACTCTTTTCAAGCTCCCTCTGTGCCTGTTTTATCTGGGTAAGGTCCCTGGCAACACAGACACTGCCAATTACCTTTCCCTTTTCTTTTAAAACGCTTATGGACATTCCCATGGGCAAAAATTTGCCACTCTTAGTCCTAACATCTATCTCAAAATCCCTAACATAACCATTTTTTTCTAAGCTCAGAGAGCATCTCATTTAATCGCTCTTTGTCTTCATATAAATCAAAGGCAGATTTTCCTTTAAGTTCTTCAAAGCTAAAACCAAAAAGCTCTTCAGCCCTTTTGTTCCACCTGATAAACCTCCCTTTTGCATCTACAATACCAATTGCATCAGCAGAATTATCCAGCACATTTTTAAAATAATCCCTTTCTTTTTGAAGGGCATTTTGTGCTTTTTTTAAGCTCAATTAAATCCTGGGCAACCTCCATTAATGTCTTGTAGCTTGAACTCGCATCTATTGCCCTCTCATATTCCATTATGAGGAGCTCAAGTTCTTCGTTCCTCTTCTTTAGGTCTTCTATTTGATTCAAAAGATATTGTTCAAATTGTACTTCTCTCTGCATAATAAAATCCCACTACTTCATACTTCCTCTTTGGGATAGTTATCAGAATCTAAAACAGTGAGAGCCTCTCCAACAGTGAATAGAGATCCTGTAATTAATATAAGGTCATCACCATTTGCCAGTTCTCTTGATCTTGAAATTGCATTTTTAAGACCATCTATTATCTCAAATTTATGCTTTTTTTTCATATTGTTTTTTTTAGCTTATATGGATCCATTGCCCTGTAGTACTCAGGACGTGTATAGATGGTAAGATCTGCTACTGGCACAATTATATCTAAAATAGACTTTGTATCTTTATCTTCCATAATACCAATAACCAGTATAAGCCTGTTGTAATCTATATCTTTAATTGACTCTTTTAATCCCTCCATTGCAGCAATATTATGGGCACCGTCTAATAAAATAGATGGAGATTTAGAAATTATGTGCATCCTACCAGGCCAAAATGCATCTTTAATCCCTGAACTTACATGACTATCCTGTATATTAAATCCCATGTTGTTCAATATCTCTATACTTCCTAAGGCTATGGGCAAATTGTTCTTTTGATAATTCCCTATTAGCCCACTTTTGATTCCCTCATAGTCTCTTTTTATGCCAAAGTAATTATAAGTTCCATTTTCAACAACACATGAAAAATCCCTATTCAAGACATACATGGGCGCCTTTTTTTTGTCCGCATATTTCTTCTAAAATTTTAATAAGTTCACCTTGTTTAACTCCTGTTATAAGTGGAATTTTGTCCTTTATAATACCTCCTTTTTCCCTTGCAATTAAATCAAGTGTGTCCCCAAGAAATTCCTGATGCTCTAAGGATACATTTGTAATAATAGTCAAAATTGGTTGAACTATATTTGTTGCATCTAATCTTCCACCCATCCCAGTTTCCAATATTACAACATCCACCTTTTTATCTGCAAAATATTTAATCGCCATGCAGTCACTGCCTCAAAAAAAAGTAGGGGGTTCAGATGCATCCATAACTTTTCTGACTATATTTGTATAAAATACCACATCCTCCTTTGCTATATTCTGAGAATTTATTCTCATCCTTTCAGTAAAGGAGACCAGGTGGGGTGATGTGTAAAGTCCTACCCTATATCCTGCTTTTGTGAGAATTGAATTCAAATAAGTGGCAACAGAGCCTTTTCCGTTTGTTCCAGCAATATGGATAAATTTTAGGTCCTTTTGAGGCTTACCCATTTTTAATAGGAGATTTTCTGTTTTTGATAGACCAAATTTTATACCATATTTTTGAAGGGAATACAAAAACTTAAGTGCCTTTTTATAGCGATATTCCATGGACATATCCTCTTAAATAATTGTTTCATATTAACCTAGGGTTATCATTTTGATAAACCTGGGTTAAGACAAATTTGTTCTTCTTTATTAAAAAAAGTGAAGGTAAAGCAACATGTAAGTTACTACCAACTAGAATATCCCATTTCAGACAGTTAATCCAACATTGACATTTTAAGCTAAAGTAATTACTTTTTGTAAAAGTAATTACTTTAAAAGGGGGTGGTTTTTATAAATATCGTTACAGCAAAAGAACTGAAACAAAGGACAGGGGAAATTATAAAAAGAATCAGAGCAGGTGAAAAATTAACCATAACATATCGCGGCAGGCCTGTTGCAGCTATAATCCCTATATCAGAGAAGGAAGAGGCACAGTTAAATCACTCAGGCCATTTAAAGATGCGTGGAGGGATATTGAAAAGGCTTTAGATAAGACAGAGCCTTATTTCTCAGGATGGGAGGAAGCTACAAGATGGGTTCGAAAGAGGACTTAGTATTAATTGATACCAATATATTTGTCATAGATCTTCGTTATAAAAGGGATATCCATTATGAAATAAATAGAACATTTCTTACATATATAGCAAAAAAAGAAAAGGGGATTTACCACCATTATCAACCTGTTAGAGATCTGTGGAATACTGTCATTTAATTTAAATGAGAGGCAATTAAACGAGCTATGGTTTTATTTTAAGGAGAGATATCAGGTATCTGTTTTGCCTGATCCAGAGATCGATGCCAGATTTCCAGCTATAAAAATTAGAGAAATTTTAAAGATACTTAAAAAAAAGGACATCATTAGGAGATGCACTTATGATTGCAGTTGCAAAAAAAACATCTCTCTTTTATTTCCACAATAATTACCTGGGACAAACGCCACTTTGAACATATATTTTCTGGTAATGTCCTAACTCCCAAAGACTTTCTTTCCCAGGTAAAATAAAAAAATGGTCTTTATCTCTCTTTCACATATACCCTTTTTACCCTGGAGGTTATTTGAGAGACAATCTCATAATTTATGGTGTTTGCCCACCTGGCTACTTTATCTGCACTGAGTTCATAGGATCCTTCTCTACCAAAGATGATTACATCATCTCCCCTTGATACGTTTATATGGGTCACATCAACAACAAACTGGTCCATACACACCCTTCCAACTATTTTTGCCAATTTTCCACTTATAAGTACTGATCCCTTATTTGACAAAATCCTGGGGTATCCATCTGCATATCCAACAGGGATAGTAGCCAATCTAGATTTCCCCTTTGTTACATGGGTAGAGCCATAGCTTACCCTAAACCCTTCTGAGACCTCCTTTATCTGGGTAATCCTGGCCTTTAAGGTCATTGCTGGCATGAGTTTAATACTTGAGCTTTTTTTTAAATAATCAGAAGGATAGAGCCCATAGAGCATAATCCCTGGACGGACAATATCCAGGTGGGCATCTTTAAGTTGCATAACTGCCGCACTATTTGCTGCATGGAATTTAATTTCCCCTATATCCATTTTTTTTTACTTCTTCCATTAATTCATTAAATAGCTCAAGTTGAATTTTTGAAAAACTTAAGTCCTCTTCATCTGCACACGCAAAGTGTGTATATATACCTTCAACTGAAAATTCATCTGCAACAACAACTTCTCTTACATCTGAAATCGCCTGTTTTTTATGATTTTTGTCAGATAACACAAATCCAACCCTCCCCATACCAGTATCTACTTTTATGTGTACCTTCAGTCTAGACCCCAAATCCCTGCACCTTAATCTGTACTCATCTGCCTGTTTTTTATCAAATATAGTGGCAATTAAATTATATTTAAGGGCAAGCTCTATATCATATATTGGAATATATCCAAATACCAAGATATCTTCACAAATACCTTTTTCCCTGAGGTCAATTGCCTCATCTAACCTCGCAACCGCAAGAGAAGATGCACCCTCTAAAAGGGCTACCTTAGCCACTTCATACGCCCCATGACCATAGCCATTTGCCTTTACAACTGCCATTATTTTTGTAGTCTTGGGAATAAGGTTCCTCACCTGTTTTAAATTATGGGCAATGGCCCTTAAATCTACCTGTGCAACTACTAATGGGTCCATATAGCCTCCAGTTATACAAATATCAAAAACCAAACTAACCCCTTGAAACCTTCATGCAAGTATTATAATATTTGGCTTATAAAAAAAATAGTTTAAAATAAAAAAAGCCATATGGTCAGAAATATTACCAACACAATAATAGATGACTATATTGTAAAGGCAGAGCTCACTAATTCCACCCCCACCAGTTCATACACCTATAAAAAGAACCTATCAAGGAAAATATACTCTACTATCCATAAAACAGGGGCAAACAAAAATGCACTGACTCACCTCATGGAAAAGACCAAAGAATTTAAAAAAACTCCTGGAAAAATATGAATTCTTTAAGCTTAATTCCTCAATTTATTTAGTCGAGGTCTCAGACCCATCCAAATTAGACGCCCAATTAAATGACAAGGTTACAAACAATATAGATTATATTAAGATAAATAGATTAGCCTCATCAGAGGTGATAGAGAGTAAAAAAACTCAGGCCTGAAGAACATAAGATATTAGAAGATGGCACATATAAATTTAATATAAACATTGACAATGAAGTTATAAGTATTGATTTTTCTGTATCTAACTCTGATATATCCACTAATAAAGGGCTTTTAGATACATTGGCCTATGTCATAAACAGCCTGGACCTAGGTCTTACAGCTGATATTTATACCACAAAAAAAGAGGTCTCTAAATCCAAGTGATCCAAATTCACTTATTGACTATATTTATCTAAAAATAACAAATAATAATACAGGATACGAACACTACTTTCAATTACAGGATATAGAAAACAATTTGGTGAAGACATTGGAATTGGATAAGACATACGAAGCATCTCATAGGGGAGAATATTATTTTAATTCCAAGAAAAAAAACCACCTGGTCAAATGAAGTAAATGAAAAAAAACGGGAAATTGACTTTAAATTTATTGGATTCAACTAATGATTTCATCCATATAAAAGAAAATAAATTAAATGGAGATATATTAAAATACATTGTAAACATAATAGATGAATTTAACAAATATATTGACTGGATATACACAAGGCAAAATCTCTTTTCAAAAAGACTTATTTCAGATATCAAAGATGTAATCTCGGATCATTATAAAGATCTAAAAGAAATGGATTTGTCATTGGATCCAAATGATAAAATAATAACAGGACCATATTTTAAAGAAATTATAAACACAGATCCTGACATATATCTGAGCCACCTTTTTGGAGAAGAGGGATTTTTTTACAGATATAAAAAAATACTTTAGATAACATTATTAAATCTCCAGCAAATTATCAATTAACAGATGATGAACTATCCCTATATACAAGGTATGGAAACGACTATTCCAATAAAGGCTAATGGGTACCAATACCATCCATTTAGTTGTATAACTAGCTATAATCCTCAAATTTTGAGGTGCAAATATTTTTGAGATACATCAAGCAACTCTATTGATAAAAGAACAGCGTTTGATATAAAAAAAATAAAAACTACTGAGATGGAGGAAAGGGCTATGAAAAATTCCATAATTAAAAAGGCTTTGGTGATTGTTATTTCCCTTTTAATTATCCAGGGAATAATGTTTTTGACCATTTTCTATCTAGAACTAAACAACGTATCCACTTCCATAAGCAAGTGTTCAAAAGAAAGCATAAAGCAACACAAGTTGTCATCCCTAAAAAAATTTGGTAGACGTGGCCTATTCAGTGATTGATACCTATTACAGAAAATCTCAAGACATAGAAAGCCTCAAAAAGGCCAAGGCAGCGGAGTTAAAGCTAATTTTGGAGGGTGTAAGAAACCAGATAACTTATATTTTAAAGAAAAATCAGGGACAGCCAAGGGCTGTTATTGAAGAAAAGGTAAAGGAATTGGTAAAAAAATTTCAGATACCATGGAAAGAATTATATCTGGATAAATGACATGCACCCCTACATGGTCATGCACCCAATAAAACCAGCCCTAGATGGAAAGGACCTATCTAATTTTAAAGACAAAAAGGGGAATTATCTCTTTAACGACATGGTACGTGTATGTAAAGAAAAAGGTGAAGGAATGGTCAGTTACTACTGGTCAAAACCAGGGGAACAGGAGGCAAAATTAAAGGTATCTTATGTTATGCTCATTCCAGAGTTAAACTGGATAATTGGAACAGGGGAATGGGTAGAGGATATAACTAAACAGATGCAAGCCCAAGCACTAAAGCAAATAGCTTCAATTCGCCTTCCTGACGGAAACTATTTCTGGATAAATGACTTAAAGGGATATATGTTGGCCCACCCAAATCCCAAATTGGTAAATAAATACGTTGGAGACCTAAAGGACAAACGGGGTAAGATGCTAATCCAGGAAATGATAGAGGTATGTAAACAAAAAGGGGCTGGTTTCGTAGACTACTACTGGTCAAAAAAAAGGAGAGCCAGGAGATGTGTTAAAGACATCTTATGTAAAGCTCTTTAAGCCATGGGGCTGGATTGTTGGAATGGGCGTATATATGGATGATATACAAAAACTTGCTCAAGCCCAGATAGCCCACATTAAAGGGGCAGAAAAGAGCGCTACTTTAAAGGGGTCCATTGCTGGAGTAGTACTAATACTTATTATCTCAATCCTTCTACTTATCTATTTTAACAAGGCAATAAAGAATCCACTCCTATCTTTAGTTGATTTTGCAGAAAAAAATAACAAAGGGGTCCTTTGACTTTAGATTGGGAAAAACATTGCAGGGTGAGTTTTTTATCCTTCAGCAAGCAATGGAGACAATGGTCACTGAGTTAAAGAAAAAGATAGGTGAAGCAGAATCAGAGAAAAAAAGGTGCCCTGGAGGCGGAAAAAAAATGCAAAAGTTGCATTGTCTGAGGCAGAAAAGGCCAGAAGAGAGGCTGAAATGGCCAAGCAAAATGGTATGTTACAGGCAGCAAGCATAATGGAAGAGGTGGTAGAACACCTAACCACTGCAAGTGAAGAATTATCAGCTCAGGCACAGGAAGTATCACAGCACATGTCAGAACAAAAGGAAAGGATCACAGAAGCTGCAACAGCAATGGAACAGATGAATGCCACAGTACTTGAAGTTGCAAAAAAATGCATCCCAGGCATCAGAAAACTCAGACGCCACTAAGGTCAAGGCAGAGGAAGGCTTTGCAGTGGTCCAGGAAAGTGTGGATCAAATAAATAAGGTGCAGGAGATTAGTATAGAACTTAACAAAAATATGGAAGAGCTCTTAAATCAGGCCCAAGCAATTGGCAGAATCATAAATGTAATTAACGACATTGCAGACCAGACCAACCTCCTTGCATTAAATGCTGCAATAGAAGCAGCAAGGGCAGGGGAGGCTGGAAGAGGGTTTGCTGTAGTTGCTGATGAGGTAAGAAAACTTGCTGAAAACACGATGGCTGCCACAAAAGAGGTAGAGGAAAACATAAACCACATTAGGATCTCAACTGAGAACAGCAACAAAAATTTCCAGCAGGCCCTGGAGGCAGTTAAAATTGCAACAGAAAAGGTACAGCAATCTGGAGAGGTATTAAAAGAGATTGTGGAGCTAGCACAAGGTAGTGCAGATCAGGTTCGCAGCATTGCCACTGCTGCTGAAGAGCAATCTGCTGCAAGTGAAGAAATAACAAGGAGTATTGAGACAATTAAAAATCTCGCCGATGCCACTTCAGAGGGCATGGATCAATCTGCCATAGCAATAAGTGAAATGGCACAGCAGGCAGAAGAGCTAAGACAACTAATAGAAAAGATCAAATCTGAAAACAGCTAAAAATATTAATGGGCCCATCCACGGGCCCATTAATATTAACCAAGCCCATCTATATATTTTTCAAGTAGGGTATGGATCATAAAACTGTGTAAATCCTTTTTGCTCCTCCTAAAAAACCATTTCTGTTGACATTATATTTAACATTATTATAGTGTTATACAATAATTTTACCTATACATCAATTGGGAATTATCCAAACCAAGGAGGTTGTTATGCCGTTAAAGAAAAGAGGGAGCTCAAATGGTATTAAGGATGTGCCCAGTCCACTACCCAAAAAGGAGATTGAGGCAAAAAGAAAAAGGGCACGCACCCTGGCAAAGCAACAGCAACTTGCAGAAAGGATTGCCGCTGCTACAGCACAACTTGCCAGTGCAGTAACTGAGTCATCAAGTGCCATTGAACAACTAACCAAAGCCATGGATCAAATTGCCAGTGGAGCCGAACAGGCCAGCGGAGCATCCCAGGAGCTTCTGGGAGGTTTTAGTGAAGTCAATAAGGCTGTTGGACTTCAAAAGGAACATGGTGAAAAGGCAAATTCAATAGGGATTGAGCTCCAGAAAGTTCTTGAAGAGACAAAGATACAGATAGAAGGACTGGCAGAAGGGATAAGGGAATCAGCTAAAAGGCAGGGCAGGGCTGTGGAAAAAAATGGCCACCCTGGAAGAGCAGGCAGATAAGATCAATGAAACAGTCAAGGCAGTAATAAAAATAGCTGATAAGACCAACCTTCTTGCCTTAAATGCAGCAATAGAAGCAGCAAGGGCTGGAAAACATGGAAAGGGATTTGCTGTTGTTGCAGATGCTGTTAGATCACTGGCTGAGAAAACAGAAAAAAAGTGCAGGTAATATAGCCAAATGGGTGAAACAGGTTCAGGAAGAGATAAATAACCTAGTAAAAGGGATTAAAGGTTCAGCAGAGGAGATAAATTCAGAGTTAAAACAGGCAGAAGATATAACCAATGAGCTTTTAAAGATAAAACAAGAGATTGAGAACTCATGTAGTGAGATTATGGAAATAGCTAATCTTGGAGATGAACTTGCAAATATTTCAGATAAGGCCCTGAGTCAGGCAGAGGCTGTTGCAGCAGCGGCAGAAGAGCAGGCATCTGCTTGTGAAGAGGCCCTTGCCAGTCTGGAGGAGCAGAAGGTTGCAATGGAACAGACAGAAGAGGCCACGCAAAAGCTGGAAGAACTCTCAGAAGAGTTAAAAAAACAGCACAGACATTACAAAAGATGCAGAAGAAGTTGCAGCAGCAGCAGAAGAACTCTCTGCCACCATTGAGGAAAGTAACAGGGCTGCCCAACAAATTATGACTGCAATAGATCAGATTTCAAAAGGCGCCCATCAACAGGCAGAGGCCACAGAAGAGCTGGCAAGTTCAATAAAGGAAGTGGAAGGAACAAATCAAAAAATAATGGAGATGTCTGAGGCAATAGCAGAAAAGATAACCACACTTGGACAAGGGCTCAAAGATAATGTGGAAAAGGTAAAGAGAATGGTTGCTGGTATAGAGGACAATCTGAAAAAAATCTCTGGAGAATGCGGAGATCTTGAGACAACTTGAAAAAAAATCTTCGCAACATGGATAAAATTGTGGACACCATTGCCACAGTAGCAGTGCAGACCTCTATGTTATCGGTGAATGGAGCAATAGAGGCTGCAAGGGCTGGAGAATTTGGCAAGGGGTTTGCCGTGGTATCAGGCGATATTCAAAACCTTGCAAACGATGCAGCTGAAAATGCAGACCATATAAAAGATATTATAAAGGATATTCAAGAAGAGATAATTACAATGAACAGAGAACTTGCAGATATTGTGAGTTCAGGAATGGAGGAAGTAAAAAAATCCGATACAACAATCAAGGCAGTAAATACCACCATAAAACAAATGGACGATATAGTTAAAGGAGTAGGTGAAATATTAAACTCCTCTAAGGAAATTATGAGGATGCTGCCTGAAGCAAGAAAGGCCGCTGAAGAAATTTCAGCTGCCGCAGAACAGGCTGCATCTGCTACAGAACAGGGGGCTAACTCTGCCAAAGAACAGGCTCAGGGCATGGAGGAATTGGCCGCAGCTACAGAAGAAATTGCTTCTATAGCTGATGAGTTACAAAATATGGCCATTTAATTGTCAGCAGGAGGGATAATTATGGATATAAATGAAGACAGAAAATTAGATACAAATCCTGCTGATGATAAAAAAGACCTCAGTGAAGAAGAGGGGAAAAACAGACAATTTGTTACTTTTTATATTGGAGAAGAGTGCTTTGCCTTTGATATGAATGTGGTTCAGGAGATAATCTGGGTGCCAGAAACAGTGAGGGTACCATTAACTCCGCCTTCTCTAATAGGGCTTGCAAATCTAAGGGGAACTATTTTGCCTGTGTTGGATCTCAGGACAATATTGGGATTAGAAAAAAGACAGATAACTGAGAACTCCAGAGTGGTTATTATAGATATAGGACAACCAATTAGTTTTTTTAGTGGATAAAATTGACAGGGTTATCCAGGTGGAAGAAGATGATATAGAGCAAGAAAAGAATAAACAGGAGCTCCAGGCCGATTTTTTAATAGGTGTTATAAGACATCCCAAAAATAAGTCCATATTAATACAGGTTCTGGATGGGAAAAAAAATAGTGAAAAGGGAATTTTATTCTGAACATGAGAACATACAATCTTCTGGAGCTGATCTTGTCTCTGGGGAATTATATAGCAAAAAACAAAATAGAGAAGATGAAGATGAAAATATCCATCAGGTTGTGAGTTTTAATTTAGATATTCAGGAATTTGCCCTGGAGGTGTCTGAAATAAAAGAAATTGTTCGTTATCCTGATGAAATTTACCATGTCCCAGATACAGATGAGTGTTTTATGGGGATAATAAATTATAGAGGCGAAACCTTAGCCATTGTGAATCTCAATAAGATGTTGGGACTTAAATCCAATCACGACCCTGAACAGAGCAGAATACTGGTTGCCACCTGTTTTTATGAAGAAAATATATATGAAGTAGGCCTTGTGGTGGATAGGGTATGTGAAATTTTCAAGGTATCTGAAAATGAATGGGATCCACTTCCTGATCTATTGCAAAATTCATCAGATCAAAAGGATATCAGGGCAGTTTGTAGACTGGAAAATGGAAAGCGTCTTGTAAGTGTTCTGTCTTTAAAAGATATGATGAAGCACCCTGCAATGGAAATTGCCATATCAATGAGTCAGGAATACAAGGAGAGTAGTATGGAGGATAAACAAAAGCAAGAAACCATGGAAGAGGATGAGATTCAACTTGTTGTTTTTAGGCTAAAAGATGAAGAATATGGTATTTTAATTGAAAATATACAGGAGATAATTCTGGTACCAGAAGAGATAAATATAGTACCAAAGACACCAGAATATATAGAAGGAATGATTAATTTAAGGGGCAGAGTACTTCCTGTTATGGACATGAGAAAGCGTCTTGGTCTTCCTTCTACAACAAAAAAAGGAATCCCAGCGCATTATTGTGCTAAATACCAGGGGTGTTAGTATGGGTTTTATTGTGGACAGTGTGTCAGAAGTTCTAAGTGTTGATAAAATAGTAATGGAAAATGTCCCAAAAATGTCAAAGGAACAGGCAGATGTCTTAGATAGGGTAATTAATTTAAAAGAACAGGGAAGAATGATATTTATTATAAATGTGGAAAAGCTCTTAAAAGAAGAAGAGTTTGAAGAAATATCTTCTATTTCTGAGGACAACTAATTACAATCTGGAGATTTGGCAATGAAACAGAGAATTAAGGTATTGGTTGTAGACGATTCTGCATTAATGAGAAAATATTTAAGAGAAATGCTGGAGCATGAGTTTGAGGTATATACTGCCAGAGATGGAGAAGATGCCTTAAGGCAGATAAGGGAAATAGATCCCGATGTTGTTACCCTGGATATAAACATGCCTGTAATGGATGGCATCACGTGCTTAACTCATATTATGTCAGAGTTTCCCAGACCTGTTATTATGGTGTCTTCGTTAACAGAAAAAGGGGCTTTAGTTACATTTGAGGCCCTTGAACTTGGGGCAGTCGATTATATTCCAAAGCCAGGGGGAACAGTTTCTTTAAACATAAAACAGATCAAAGATGAGCTCATTAAAAAGATAAAGGCAGTTGTATCCAGAAAATCCATATTAAAAGTGAGAAATCGCTTAAAAAGGGAAAAGATAAGAGTCAGACATGCAGATAAATTGCCCAGAAAGAAAATTAGAACCATTTCAGGGTTTAAGGGCATTGTTTTAATTGGAAGTTCCACAGGAGGGCCGTCTACCCTTGAAGAGATATTGTCAAACCTCCCTGGAGATTTCCCCCTGCCAATACTTGTAGCCCAACACATGCCTGAAAGTTTTACAAGGGTATTTGCAAAACGTCTGAATAAGGTATGTGAACTTGAAGTGGTCCATGTAGAAAAAGCCATACCCCTTGAGCCTGGGAAGATCTATATTGCAAAGGGAAATGCTGATGTAGAGGTAAAAACAAGATTAAAGCGGGTTATTGCTGAGAGTGTTGACGAAGACCCTAAATATTTATGGCATCCTTCAGTGGATAAGATGGTTGAATCTGCACTAAACACAATCCCTGCTGATAAGATAATAGCAGTGCTTTTAACTGGCATGGGATATGACGGTGCAAAGACCATGGCAGAGGTGCATAGACAGGGAGGCAAGACCATTGCTGAGTCTGAGGAGACTGCAGTTGTTTTTGGAATGCCAAGGGAGCTTATAGAAAGGAATGGAGCAGATTTTGTGCTCCCTTCTTATGAGATAGCTGATAAACTGGCAAAGTTAGTTAATATGAGGAGTTAATAAAGGAGCTAATTATGGGTCTTATAAAATCTAGAAAAACAGAGCCAACCAAAGAAGATGGACCTAGAGAAAGAAGAAAGAAGGAGAGGAATTTTGATACACTGGTTGAACAACTCCAGGATGATGATTCCATAAAAAGGAGATGGGCAGCCAGAGACTTACTTGAGTATGGTGAAAGGGCAATTTTGCCACTTTGTGAGAGATTAGAAAAGGAAACAGATAAAAGCGTACAGGATGTTATCTTAAATGTACTTCTGGAGATAAATTGTGAGCCAATTGCAGAAAAGTTAATACCCTTTTTATCATCAGAAGATGCAGCTTTAAGAAACAGGGTTATAGAAGTCCTACAAAAGATGCCAGATCAGATGGAAAAACACATTGAAAAACTTCTAACCCATCCTGATCCAGATATAAGAATTTTGCACTTAATATCTTGAGTTCCTTAAAACACAAAGATGTTCCAAAATGGATCCTTGAAACTGCAAAAAAAGATAACCATATAAATGTAGTTTCTACTGCCTTAGATGCGTTAAGTGAACTGGTGGTTACTCCAGATATGGAACCCACACTTTTAGAAATCAAAAATAAATTTAAAGATGAGCCATATATAACATTTGTTATTGATTCACTGTTGCAAGACCTTAACCCTGATTTATCAAAATGCTAAACCAATATGTTAACCCAGGTACTTAAAAAACTGGCATGGATAGGAAATAAATGACATGGATATAAGGGTTACTCGTCCCCATGACACATTTTTCAAGAAGCTATTTGGCGATAAGAGGAATGTAAGGGATTTTATAAGGGAATTTTTGCCACAATCTCTGGTAAGACACATAAATTTAGACAGTGTTGAGATAATAGATAGTGAGAAGAGTGATGAGGAATATAAGAGGTATTATCTGGATATAGCAGTAAGATGCAAATTTGGCAAAAGAGAAGGTGAGCTATATTTTGTATTTGAACACAAGTCCTATCCAGACAGGCGTGTATTGATTCAGATATTGAGCTATCTTGTGGTGATGTGGAAGAAGGATATGGAGAGGGGTAAGGGGCCAAGGCCTATAATTCCAGTTATTTTTTTATCATGGCAGGAAGAGATACAATTTACCAGTCAGGTTTTCAGACTATTTTGATGTACCAGAGGAAATAAAAGAGTATCTGGTAGATTTTAAGGTGGTATTGTTTGATACCAATTTATATAAGGATAAAGAAATATTGGATATAGGAGTGAACTTGTTTTTAAGCGCAGGCCTTTTATGCATGAAACACATATTTGATGAGATAAGAGGTTTAAAGGAGTCATTAACACCTGTATTAAAGAAGGTGTACAGTATAGATAAGAATAGATTGATGTTAGTTTTAGAGTATATATCAGCAGGAAGTGAGGCATCAGAGGAGGAATTAGAGGAGATATTAGAAGGAATAGGAGGTGATAGTATGCCGTCATTGGCTCAAAAATGGATACAACAGGGAATCCAGCAGGGAATACAACAGGGAATCCAGCAGGGAATACAACAGGGAATCCAGCAGGGGATTCAGCAAGGCAGGCAACATGGTATTCAGGAAGGGATGATATATGCAATGCGCACTATGATCATAGAGGGTATTGAGCTAAAGTTTGACAATGTGCCCAAGAGGTTAAGAGAAAAGATAAATAAAATAGAGAGCAAAGACACACTAAAGAAACTCAACAGATTGGTGCTTAAATCCAGAGATATAAAGGAGATAGAGGAATTTTTAAGGGTTAGCGATAAGTGATTTATCATAAAAAGTAACAATAATAACCCTTTTAATGTAATTAACCCTCCGATTTATCAAAATACTAAATACTAAACTAGGGGGTAGAAAGAGAATATTAAATTAAAATTGTTCTAATAGTTAACCCAGGTTTTGACAACCCGGGTTAGGGAGTACCTACATGCAGGATGATATTGTAATAACAGATCACGACTTTGAAAAATTTAGAGAATATTTTTACAAAAAAACAGGTATTTATTTTGGAAATTCAAAGAGATATTTTGTGGACAAGAGACTTATAGAGCGAATCAAGGCCACAGGTTATAAGGATTTTCGTTCTTATTTTATATATCTCAGATTTGACAGAAGTGGTAAGGAATTTGAGAATCTGGTCAATCTCATGACAGTTAATGAGACATATTTTTTTTAGAGAAGAATACCAGTTTAAGTGTTTGGTTGAAGAAGTGCTTCCTGAGATATGTGAAAGTAAAAGGGAAAATCTTATACGAATATGGTCAATTCCCTGTTCCACAGGAGAAGAACCATATTCTATTGCCATATATCTTCTGGAATATTGGCCAGATATTGATAAATTTGACGTTGAAATAGTTGCCTCAGATATAGATACAAATGCCCTGGAAAAAGCCAAAAAGGGGATTTATGGAACCAGGTCAATAAAACAATTGCCACGCACTTTGATTAAAAAAATATTTTAAATCCCTTGGTGAAGGTAAATACCAACTAACCGAGGATATAAGAGATGCCATAGAATTTAAGCGGGTAAATGTCTTCAATGTGCTTGAAACAAAAAAAGATGAGGTATTTTGATGTGATATTCTGTCGCAATCTTTTAATATATTTTGATGATAAGGCCAGGGCAAAAGTAGCAAACAGTTTTTATGACAGCTTAAATCCAGGGGGGTTCATCTTTCTTGGACATTCTGAGTCCATGAGCAGGATATGTTCTTTGTTTAAGGTGCGAAAATTTCAAAATTGTATAGCCTATCAAAAGCCATATTAAGATTAATCAGGGGGATTTTATGAATAAAAAGGTGTTAGTGGTAGACGATGCTCCCACTGTAAGAAAGTATCATCAAGGTTTGCTGGAAAAACTGGGGATTGATACAGATGAAGCCATAAATGGAATGGAAGCCCTTGAAAAGATTTTAAAAGAAAAAGTAGCCCTTGTATTTGTGGATATAAACATGCCTGTTATGGATGGCTACTCCTTTTTAAAGGAAATGCGTTCAAATGAAGAAATTTCTGATATACCCGCAATAATGGTTTCCACTGAATCAGATGTTAAGGATAAAATAAAGGCATATGAGTCAGGTGCAAACTATTATCTTGTTAAACCAGTAAAACCTCATGTGCTGGAGTCAATTGTAAGGGGGTTGTTGGGTAATATTGGGGATTAGATGCTGAATTTTGCCAAAACCCAGCACCTAATATCCAAATCAATATTCTAAGGGGGCAATACATGGATAATTTACTTGCACAATTTATAGAAGAAACAAGGGATCTGGTTCAACAGGCGAGCTCTGATTTTTTGAAATTAGAGGAAAATCCAGATGACCCTGACATATTAAATAGTCTTTTCAGATCAATGCACACAATAAAGGGTTCTTCAGGAGTATTTGAATTAACTCCTTTAACAGAATTAGTACATGAGGCAGAAAATATCCTGGATAAGGCAAGGGATGGGGAATTTACCCTAACTCCTGATGTGGTAGATGTGTTTTTAGATATCCTGGATCAAATTAATATATGGATGGACGAATTAGAGTCTGAAGAAAAATTGGGTCCAGATGCTGAGGAATATAGTAATAAATTAAAACAAAGGCTTTTAGCCATATCAAAGGATATTACACCAAAGGCCCCTGATATATCCAAAGAGCTTGCAGATACTGAGCTGGAACATAGAGCTAAAGCTCCTGAGATTACCCAGGAAATTTTAGATGCAGTGACCCATATCCCTGTAAAACATAGACTGGCAATAATAAAGGATGCACCAGATTGGGATGTTCAACTGAACTTAATAACTTATGAACCCAATGAAAATTGTTTTTTCACAGGGGATGATCCTGTAATAACTGTAAAGAAAACTCCTTTTTTTACAGGGATTTTCATGTGGACTTATTGATATAGATAGAGAAGATTTTGATCCTTTTAAATGTATATTAAAGTTTTCAATGATAAGCTCTGCTCCATCAGAAGAGCTAGAAGAACATTTTGCTTATGTTTTAGATGAAATAAATATATTTCCAATAACTATATTTGCACTTTTGTGTCCATGTGGGGATATTGTATTTAATGAACACCTGGAATTATTTGTTGAGGATGCAATGAGGCTGGTGGAACAAGGTGAGTTAGATGAACTCCTTGATGCCATTAAAGTTGTAAAGGAGATTATATCTGAAACTAGTTATGAATATGCTGCATTGAGTTTTCTAGAGATAGGTATTTCAAAATCACCTCCCCTTCCAGTTAAGTGGATAAAATCTCTTATACAATCTATTAAATCCCATGAATTTGTTGTTCCTGAAGATAGGGACGCAGAAAATATTGTTTGTGATGAAACTCAAGATAAAAGCAAAGAAAAAAATAAAAGAATTTTCAGAAATAAAAAAAGATTCCAGTGGATGATGTACTGAAAGATATAATAAAAAAACAGGTAGAACTTCTGGAACTTGAGTGTGATGAAAAAAATAAAACCAGGTCAGCTTAAGAGTATAAAAAAATATGTTAACAAATATATTGTCTTCCTGTGGATATGAAGATGTGGCACATGCTGTTTTACAGCAGATAGATAATCTCATGGAAAATTTTTCTTATGAGCTTGCAAAAGAAACAAAACAGAATTTACTATCCAGGATGGATTTTTTATTTAAAGAACAAGCGGTTGATATTTCCAGTGAAATTTCATCTGAAGAAAATAAATGTGAAAAAAAGAGAGACTGTAACTAAAAATCAAACAAGAATATCCCCCCCCATATCAAAGGATTCCAGAATACATCATCCCCAGATAAAGACTGAAGTAAAGGTGTTAAAAGTGGATCAGGAGCAGATAGATTCTTTGATGGATCTGGTGAGTGAGCTTGTTGTTGCTAAGAATGCATTGCCCTATCTGGCTCGTAGGGCTGAAGAAGAATTTAAAAGCAGGGAACTTGGAAGGGAACTAAAGGGTCAGTATGCTACTATAAATCGTATTTGCGAAGAAATTCAAGGAATTGTAATGCAGATAAGGATGATCCCTGTATCCCATGTGTTTCAAAGATTTCCAAGGCTTGTGAGGGATATATCCCGTTCCTTAAACAAAAAGGTAAAACTTACAATAGAAGGAGAAGAAACACGGCAGATAAAAATGTCCTGGAGAAAATGACAGATCCCCTGGTACATCTTATAAGAAATAGCCTTGATCATGGCATAGAATCCCCTGATGAGAGAGTGGCGTGTGGGAAAGAAGAGGAAGGGCATATTATTTTGGCTGCCCATCAATTAGAGGATCAGGTGGTAATAGAAGTGAGAGATGATGGTAGGGGGATAGATGTGGAGAAAGTGAAGCAAAAGGCATATGAAAAAGGGCTTATTGATGAAGAAAGTCTTGGCAAGTTGAGTAATGAACAGGCCCTTGATCTAATATTTGCCCCAGGTCTATCCACTGCAAAAAAAGGTTACAGATGTTTCAGGAAGGGGAGTGGGCATGGATGTTGTTCGTGCCATGGTGGAAGAGGTTGGTGGCAGTGTGAAGATTAGGTCTGAGCCGCAAAAAGGCACTACAATTACTCTGAGTCTGCCTCTATCCATGGCTGTTACAAGGATTTTAATGATAGAGGTTGGTGGTGAATTTTTTTGGGGTTCCAATTGAAAATGTATCAGAAACAGTAAAGATACCCTCTTCTGAAATCCATAAGGTAAAAGACAAAGAAGTAATTGTCTTGAGAAACAGAATAATCCCAATATATAATTTGCGCAGTGTACTTGGGATTGAAGAAGTGTCAGATCAAGGGAGAAAATATTCTGAACTAGAGGAAAACATTGGTGATGAAGATGAAATGGCTATTTTAATCCTGACAATGGAGAAAACAGAATTTGGTCTCATTGTGGATAAATTCCATGAAGGAATTGATATTGTCTTAAAGCCCCTGGAAGGCGCCATGCAAAAATACTCCTTGTATTCAGGGGCGACTTTGCTTGGAGATGGTCGTGTGTTACTTATATTAAATCCAAAGGAGCTTATAAGATGGCTATAAGGTATGAGGGAAATGTTGCTTTTTTTTGAAGATCAATGCACTGTGGAAGAGGCAGAAAGTTTTGTAGAGTGGTTGAAAAGCACAAAGGATCCACAAATTAACCTGGAAAACCTGGAATATATGCACACAGCCCTTGTTCAGTCCATTTTGTATTTTAAGCCTGAGATTTCAGCAATGCCAGGAGACGATTTTTATAAAGATTTAATCACGGAATATTTGAGTAACAATACAGGATAGATAAGGATAAATTTACGCTTAAATCAGCGAAGTTAAGGGAGATAGATGATTTTTTTAAAGATCAGTGATGAGTGGGGTTATTACACAAAAGAGAGCATTATATGCTAATAATTTCTGTGGCAAATAGAAAGGGAGGCACTGGTAAAACCACAACAGCAGTAAACCTTGCAGCTGAGATGGCAGCAAGGGGACATAAGACCCTTTTAATTGATCTGGATACCCAGGGACATGCAGGCTATGGACTTGGCGTGGATTTTAGAAAAATAAAATATTTTGCACATGATATTTTTGAAAAACAGGACTTTGATTTTTACCAGGCCATATATGAGACTGATTTTGAAAATCTATATATATCCCCAGCAAATACACATTTTATAAATAAACAGGGGAAATTCTATGAATTAACGCTCTATAATGTCTTGATAAAACTAAATGAGTTTCAAAGAATAATTATTGACACACCACCCACTTTAGATATCTTTTTAATATCTGCACTTTGCGCATCAAAGGGAATAATTATTCCATTTTTGCCCCATTTTCTTGCTGCAATTGGGGTTAAACAGATGAGTTCATTATTTTATAAAATTGCAACTAGGTACAATAAAAAAATTAAAATTACTTGGTCTTGTGCCTGTTATGTATGACAGAAGATATAATATGCACAAAGAGGTGATAAAGGATATAACCAAAGTGTTTGGCCCTAGAAAAATACTCAGGGGTATAAGGAGCAATATAAGACTGGCAGAGGCATTTAATTCAGGAAAACCTGTTAGATACTTTGCACCAAAAAGTGCAGGTGCAATGGATTATTATCTTTTATGTGAGGAAATAGAAGAGTTCTGGGCACGGGAAATAACGGATAATTATAATTCCTTTTAAACCAAAGGAGTTCACCATGAAAAAAAATTCTCTTGGTTGATGATTCTGCAACAATACTTATGAGCATGGAAGGGGTGTTAAAAAGGTCTGGCTATGAAGTGGAAAAGGCAAAAAAATGGGAAAGAGGCCCTGAGCAAACTGAGCTCTGGCAAAAAGCCAGATCTTATAATCACGGATCTAAACATGCCTATTATGGATGGAATAACTTTTATAAAAGAGGTTAGGAAAAAACCTGGATTTAGATTTCTGCCAATACTGATGCTCACCACAGAATCCAAACAGGAAAAAAGACAGGAGGCAAAAAAGGCAGGAGCAACTGGCTGGTTGGTAAAACCAGTTAAGCCAAATGACCTTCTGGCTGTTGTAAAAAAAGGTGTTGCCATAATAGGGAGGATACCTATGGTGGCTAAACATTTAAAAAAAGGAAATCCCAATGAAAGAATTTTTTTTAAATTTAATGCGTTGTACAGTTTCTTTTATTATGGGGATAGTAGTGTATTATGTTTATGTAAATTATCACACATATACTTTTTATATAACTTGTATAGGTATTTTTTTATATTTCTTATATCCTTTAGTTTTATGGGAAAAAAAATTTAAAGAAGAAGATGAAATGGAAAAGTTAGAGGAAGAAAAATATAAAAAAAATTTGTAAGTCCATACAATCCTTGATGATACAGTTAAATAAACTATTAAGTGATAATTCCATTCATTTAAATCTAGTAGATACTAAAAATATGCCGCTAAATTTATGCGAAGAAATCCATAATATAGATAAAATAGATAAAAATGAATTTTTAGAAAATTTATTAAATAATTTAAAGATAATAGAGGGGGAAATAAGTAAATTAAAGGATACCATAAAGATTATTAAACAAGAAAAAAAAGGATTAAAAGATCAAATTCTACATCTGGAAGAAAATTATAAAGATATCAAAGGGTATATCAAAAGACTTTCACAAGAAATAATAAATATTACAAATATAATGTTTAACCAAGATGATGAGATAATACAAATAACTGAAGACACTGCATCAGATATTGTATCCAGATTAAATGAATTAGAGGAATCTGTGAATAAGATATTGGATATTGTTTTATCAGGCGTTAAAGAGTTAGAAAATTTGGTAAGTGAAAAAGCAGGATCTAAGGCAAGGACCATTGAAGAAGTATTAAATGATATGAAGACAACAATGTCCCAAGGGTTGAATAATATAAAAACAAATATAGAGGGTGTTGTTAGTATAATGGGAGAGGTGAAGTCTTTAGACGGATTAATAGAAGAGGTAAAGGATATCGCTGATAGAACAAAGCTTTTATCTTTAAATGCTGCTATTGAGGCTGCCAGGGCTGGTGAAGCAGGAAGGGGGTTTGCTGTGGTTGCAGATGAGGTACATAAATTAGCTGAACTATCACGAATCACCACCATAAAGATGACAGAAAAGATTTCCAGTCTTGTTAAAACAACAGAACAAAGATTTCAGGGGCTTTTAGATGTAGCCAAAGAACTTGAAAGAGAGGGTACATATGAAAATATTATTAATGAGATAGATGAAATATTTAAAGTAAGTGAAAAATCAACAGAAATAAGAGCCAGGATTTTAAATTCTGTTCAGGAACATACAAAAGTTGCAATGGATATGGTAATAGAGGTCATTGCCTCTATTCAATTTCAGGACATTGTGAGACAGAGGATAGAGAACATACAAGAAGAGTTTCAGACCCTATCAAATTTTTTTTAAATCCTTTATAACTGTTTTGGAAAAAGAAGATATAAAAGCTATAATAGATCTGGATATACCATCTTCTGATGCTTTAAAAGAAAAATATAAAATGGCAGGAGAAAGAAAGATACATGAAAATACTATATCAGGACATTCATCTGTGGATGAAGGTCCAGCAATTGAGCTTTTCTAAAAGAAAAGGAAATAACCATGAGTAGAGAAAAAAAGTAATGGTTTTTATCCAATGGAAGATTGCGAACGTCTTATAGCAATAGTGGAAAATGTAAAAAGTGAAATTTATGTCCTGGATCCTGAGACATATAAATTCATCTATGTTAATGACAGTGTGTGTAAAAATATGGGTATGTCATCTGATGAAATGAAAAACATGTCACCATGTGATATTGTGGTTGATATAAAAAAAAGATTTGGTAAATAGTTATTTTAGACAATTAAAAAAATAAAGAAAGAGATGAAATATCTTTTGAAGTAATCCACAAAAGAAAGGATGGTTCCACATACCCCATCAGGATCTATTTGCAATATTTATCTTTGCATAAACCTGTATTTGTTGCATTTGGTTTTGATATGACAGAGACGAAATTTTTAGGGAAAAAGTACGAATATATATTTAATAATGTAAATGACGCCATAATGATATTTGATATGGACTTTAATCTGTTAGAATATAATAAAAAATGTCTTGAGTTGTATGGGTATACAGAAGAAGAATTTTCAAATATTAAACTATCTGATTTATCTGGAAGTGACAACTTACCCAATATAAAAAAAAGATCATTTCTCTTTTAAAAAAAGAAAAAAAAATTTGTTATATGAGACCATAGATAGAAAAAAAAGATGGTACAATCTTTCCTGTTGAAACAAATACGAATTTAATTGACTATAATGGTAAACCTGCAATACTGGCAGTGGTAAGAGATATTAGTGAGAGAAAAAAAGATTGAAAAGGAAAAAGATGACCTAAACAAACAATTACTACAGAGTCAAAAGTTCGAATCTCTTGGACGAATTGCAGCTGGAGTTGCCCATGATTTTAACAATCTCATCACTATACTAAATGGACATACAGAGATGCTCGATAAAAAAAACATTAACCTGTCAGGAAGTCAGGCCATATATATCAGGAATCAAAGACACTTTACAAAGGGCTTCAGAGCTTACAAATCAACTTTTAATGTTTAGTAGAGGAGGTCCAAGAAAAAAGACAGGTTATAGATGTGGAAAGATTTCTTGAGAATTTCTATAAAATTATGAGAAGGGTTATTACTGAAGATATTGATTTTTCAATTAATATAGCAAGTGAATTAAATAAGATATATGTAGATATAACCCATCTGGAACAGATTTTAATGAACCTTGTAATAAATGCCAGGGATGCCATACAGTACAAGGGTTCCATTGTAATAGAGGCAAAGAACTTGACCTTAACAGAAAAAAAAGATGACAAGATTAAATGAAGAGATTCCTCCAGGAAATTATGTGTTAATATTAGTTAAGGACACAGGTTGTGGGATTTATGAAGATATAATTGAAAAAAATATTTGAACCTTTTTTTTACTACAAAAGATATAGGTAAAGGAACAGGAATGGGGCTTTCAATTGTATACAGTCTAGTAAAACAAAACAAAGGCTTTATAGACCTTGAGACTGAACTAAATAAAGGGACAAAATTTTATCTATATTTTCCAGTGAGCAAAGTAAAACAAGA
>BBBM01000005.1 GCA_001311565.1 Desulfothermus okinawensis JCM 13304 | reverse complement strand
TCCGTCTACTCCTTATGGTTTGCGTTTTCCTTCAATTCCACTTATCCTTGCAGCGGTTATAAGAAAACCTTATCTAGATGGATGTTTAAACCTTAAAAAAAGGAGTTCAATTTTTTTAACACTATAACAGCTGATCTAATAGAAGATATTGTAAAAAAATCCTGAATCATACCAACCTGTATATAAAGAATTAACTGCTAGTCGTAAGTCAGTTTTGCAAGGTATTGCAGATGTCTTTGGCGTGAATGAGTTAGATGTTAATAATTTAAAGGATACCATTGTTCGTTGGTGGCAGTCGCTACCAATACATTGCTCTATACATACAAATAAACATATTTCGCCTGAGGCACTCTCATTAAGAAAAGATGTCTTTGAGGCTTTAGTTAAACTTGAAAACGATCCTAATGAAATTTTGCTTGAAAAGCTCACAGAAAAATTAGGAATAAGTCTTGTAACAAAAAAATGAAGAAATTAGAAAAAAATGTATATGAAAAATTGAGTAATATAAAAAAAAGAATATGAAGAGTGCTTAAACAAATTAAGTACAGAAATAAAAAAATGTCTTACAACAAGTATTTCACGATATAAAAGCATGGTATAAAAAAACTTCCTGAAGAAAATAGAATTTATAGATCATATCAGCCTCAGCAAGTTAATAAATTTTTAAATGTAATAAATGATTATGTTAATGGTAATATGTGCACTAATGATTTAATTAAAGAACTTCCTAAAGCAGTTTGTCTCCCTTTAGAAAATTGGAATGATGAAGAAATTGTTTCATTTCAAACTAAGATCAAAGATTATAAAGAAATAGTAGAAAAATATAATCCTTCAAGTTCTAAACCATATCCTTCTCAGGGTTTTTCTACATCAACCTCTTTTATGCCGTCTTTGCCTCCAGAAGAAGGGGAAATACTATTTCAAACAGGTAATGGTGAAGTAAAAAAAATACGATTTAAATTGCGCTCATTAGAAGAAATCAAAAAAAGATCCAGTAAAAAAGAGTTATGTGCAGTGGGTTGAACAAAGTTTAAATAATCTTTTTGAGGCTAATTCTTATTTTAATGAAGATGAATTATATTCTGTAATTTATCAAATTTTATCGGGAAAAATTTAAGTATTATGTCTAAACTAACAATTATTATAGATGAACACAGAATTTACAAGGAAAAAGATTTATTTATTCGAAATTATTTTGATTTTTTTAGACAAGTGGGAAGAAATTGTTCAGATGATATTTAAAAAGGAAAAGAAGATTATTGTCTCTCATCCAATTGTAAGTGGATATTTTAGAAACTTGAAATATGTTTTAGGAGATAGAATAGAAATTATAGAAAATAACCCCAGAGAGCAATTAGCTATATCTTTAGGGTTAGGTTCTAATGAACTTGATTTTTTTGTCCAATAATGAAATTTTGGAAAATAAACTTTTGGAAAAGGCACCTCAAAGATCATTAAATAAACACGAAGATCCATATGTGTGGCTGTTAGAACAAATTACAGAAAATTATTTTTCAAAGACTAATATTTTAAATTACTTATTAAATTGTATTGCCTTTAATACTGAAAAAAAATCTTTAGTTGAAAAAAATAGTATTAAAATTGATTCAGAAAAAAAGCATTAGATAAATATTTTATCATTAAGTGGCTAAAAAAAAGGAAATATGTGTTTGAGAGCCCAGATACTATTGTCTTATGTAGCATTAAAAAAAAATACTTACAAAAGAAGAAATAGAAGTTTGTTTATTTCAAGATATAACTCAAAATTTCTATGAAATAGAGGAACTACCAGAAGAGGAACTAGAAAATATTTATCCTCTTTCCTCACTTGATAAAATCTTAGACAAGCGCATATTACTTCAAAAGCGTATTGAAGAAAAATTACAGAAGCTGCTCGAGCAAGAAGGATTAGACAAATTTTTGGAGGTGGTATCTGGCAAAATAGAAATAGAAAAAAAAGATTTTAAAAAAATTGGATTAAATCTAAACAAGTTAATTTCACTATCCAAGATTTAACTGTATTTCAAGAACAAACCATTCGTAATAAATTTGGTCATAATCTTTTTAAATCCCTTTTAGGCATGATCCCACCACTAAGACCTAAAGATTTAAACATAGATTTTTCAATAAAAGAGGTTTTAGATTGGTTAGAGAATGAATACTTTCCTTTTTTTTAGATACTCCAGACAAATTGGTAAGTATGATCTTACAGAAATTTATGTCCGTCAATTTGAAGAGTGGTATTTGACACATTATGAAAAAATAATACAATCTGATTTTTCATCACTAATTTCCTTTCATATATTAAAAGAGCAAATAGAAAAATCAGAAAAAAAACGCTATTTTTGATTATAGATGGTTTGGGATATTGTTTCCTACAAGACTATCTGTCTAATTTAAAATTAGATTTCCTAAGATGTTGTTTTTGTTTTATTCCAAGCATTACAGCTACTAATAAACCTTCTTTATTAAGTGGAAGACTTCCTAACGAAATAAATGGTGATTATGTTAAATTAGCTCAGCAGTTAAACGCAATTGTTAGTAATGATACTCGCGAGACTATTAGTGCCTTTGCTCAAAAAAAGATTTAATGTTGGTATATATTTTGTAAATAGCTTCGATGATATTTTACATAAACCTTATACATATGCTGTACTTATGAGAGAACTTAAAACTAAGTTAACACAGATTTTTGAAGAGATATCCAAACTAAATAATATGGGTATTATTATAACTGCTGATCATGGATTTACTGTTTTACCTAACAAAAAAGAAAATTTATTAAAATTAGAAAATATAGATGGAGAAATATCTCATAATAGGGTAGTTAAGTTAAATAGGGATGTAGAAGTAGATAATCATCTATGGATAAAAACAGGCAAATATTTACAAGATAATTATTGTGTCGCAAGAGGCTATAGATATATTGAAAATTTTCCAAAAGGGGCAACACATGGAGGAATTACACCAGAAGAAGTAGCTGTTCCTGTTATTTTAATAACTCCGTCTTTAGAAGAATTTGTTCCTCTGGATATTAAGATTTTCGGAGACATTTGGAAGCAGAAAATAAATTCTGTAGATGTGATAATAGAAAATCCTAATAAGGAAAGTATTATTGTAGAAGATTTATATATAGAGCATCTAAAGTTTTCTATTCCTCGTGTTTTAGATAAAAATTCAAACATTATTTCTGCTAAGTTCGATGCACGTGAGATAAAAACTTCAACTAAAAAAGGTAAAAATCTATTATAAAGTTATATATAGAGGAGATGTATATGAACAAGAGTGTATCTTAGACATAAAACTAAAGGCATTAATGCAAACTGGCTGGGAGGATATATTTGATGAATGAGTTGGATAAAAAGATTTTAGAAAATTTCAAAGAAGTAGCTATTAAAAAGTCTTTGACCAGAAGAGTTGGTTTATCAGATAGATCCTTACCTTCATTTATTATAGACTGGCTTGTTGCACGTTATGTAAAGGAGGATGGAGCTTTAGATGTAAGAAAAATAAATAACTTTATACAAAAACATCTTCCAGACCGTACAAGAAAGCAAGTTATATATGATAAATTAATGAAGGGAGAAGAAATTAAGATTATTGATGCATATAAGGTAGAGATAGATTTAAAAAGGGGAGAGTATAAATTGATCATTCCTTGTTTAGATATTAATGATGGTTGTATTGCTCAAGGGATTTTAGAAAGTAACCCAAAACTTTTAATGGGGAATGTATGGGGAGTAGGAATCTTGCAATATACCTTAGAAGAGGGGCAAAAGGGAAAAGTGTGGATGATAGATTTTCGACCTATGGAAGCAATAAAAATAGACTTAAATTATTTTATCGAGGCGAGAAAAAAAATTTGGTTTACAAGAATGGATGGATCTTTTCATTAGTGCAATGGGATATAATCCTAATTTCTATAAAGAAAAACAAAAAAAATATGGTTAATTACTAGGTTAATTCCTTTTGTTCATCCAAGAATTAATTTGATAGAATTAGCACCAAAAGGAACAGGAAAGTCATCAGTTTATTCTAGACTTTCTCGTTACTGTTGGCTTATTAGTGGAGGAATTGTTACAAGAGCCCAGTTATTTTACAATATGGCTGAAAAGAAAACAGATTATAGCTTTTTACGATACTATCGTGCTGGATGAAATCCAGACAATTAAGTTTCAACCACCTGAAGAAGTAGTGGGTGCATTAAAAGGCTATTTAGAAAGTGGTGAATTTAGAGTAATGGGATATCAAGGAAGGGCTGAGGCAGGACTGGTCCTATTAGCCAATATTCCTTTAGATGCAGAAGGAAAACCGAAAAATGTAAATCTTTTTGAGACATTGCCAAATTTTTTTTCAGGAAACAGCTTTTTTTAGATAGATTTCATGGTCTTTTACCTGGTTGGGAATTACCTAAAATTGAAAAAGGCATGCTAGAATATGATGGCTATGCATTAAGAACAGATTATTTAGGAGAAATTTTACACCAATTGAGGAATAGAAATGAATATTTAGAATTTGTGAAACAGTACGTAAGTTTCCCTTCTCAAACATATATAAGGGATGTTAGAGCAATAGAAAGCATTACAGCATCACTAGTTAAACTTTTATTTCCACATTTAGAAGTGTCAGCAGCGCTTTTTGAAGAATTTTGCTTAAAACCTGCCTTTTTATTAAGAAAGTATATAAAACAGCAAGTTAATTTGGTAGACTCGGAATATTCCCAAGAAGTAAAAAAAATATTCCATAACAGGATTATCTTAAAAACTTATACCGTTTTTAATCTTAACATTTAATATGTCCCAAAAATCATACTGCTCCCAATTGAGTTAGACATGTTAAGAATGTAGAATTAGAATCAAAGAAAGGATTATGAAAGTTGTAACTTTAAATTTTAGAAATTATGTTGGTGTACTGTTTCAGACAAATCAACACTAAAAAGGTTTTAGTTTAGAGCTTGCAAACACTATCATAATTTTACATAAATTCCAATTTAGTCTGAAGCAGAACAATAGGAGGCTTATTTAACATTAAGTGGCTCAATTTTCATGCGAAAACTGGGTCAATTTACAATGAAAATTTTCAAATTCTTATTATGGTGAATATATAAAACAAGGCAAAAATTATCCTATTCATAAGGATTGGACTTCTGAGGAAGATCTAACTCAAACTTCTATCTCTATGAAATGAGACAAGTTCTATCCTGCCATATTGTGATAACTAAACTTCACATACCCCAAAAAAATCTCTCTAAAATTCCTTGCCAAAACTAAACTTTACTTGAGAAAAAGAGGAGGGGACATTTTGATGGTACACTGGATGGTGCAATTATGGTGCACTGAAAAATAAAAAGAGCAATGATTTTACATGGATAGAAACTTGATTTTGGTGCAATTATGGTGCAATTTTATAAAAAAAAGGAGTGAAAAAGTAACGAATTGAGGGGTTGTCTCTTTAAAAGGAGATTTCTAACTTAAAGGAATGATTAACTTTTTCATGCCCCCGGCAGGATTCGAACCTGCGGCGCCAGGATTAGGAATCCCTTCTATCTGTTTTCTACGATTTTCCTTGAAATTCTTTAACCCTTGATATATAAAGGATTTTGACGGGTTCAGAGTAAACAATTTTTCTCTGATTTTCCTTCATTTTTTGAATTTTGGTGACAAATAGGTGACAACTCGAGACCCACGGATTTTAAAAAGGAGGAATCCGGATGTCTAAACTTAAAAGCCTACAAAAATATCCAGGTGTCCAAGTTTATGAGAGTAAAGAGAGAAAATTTAATGGAAGACCTGATGTGTGTTATTACATTAGGTATAAGAACAGCCTGGGGAAGACTATTAGAGAAAAGATTGGATGGGCAAGCGAGGGTATCACTGCAGGATATGCGTCTCAGGTTAGGAGTGATAGGGTTAGGGCAATAAGGCTTGGAGATGAAGTTATACCTATCCAAAAAAAGAAAAAAACAAAATGTTAGCTTTGATGAATTTATGGTTGAGAAGTATTTACCCTATTGCAAAGAAAATAAAGCACCTGTAAGTTTTAGTCGGGAAAACCAACTTTATCATGGTTGGATTAAGCCACTGATAGGGGATAAGCCCTTAAAAGAGATTTCTGCATGGGACATGGAACGATTAAAAAAGACCATGAAAGACGAAGGCAAGGCACCAAGAACCATTGAATATGCCCTTGCTGTTGTAAGACAGGCGTTTAATAAGGCTAGAGAGTGGGGTATATATGATGGTGATAACCCTGTGGCCAAAGTAAAAAAGCCCAAAGCAGACAATAAACGCATACGTTTTTTTAACCCCTTCCGAAGCAAAAAGCTTACTTAAAGCATGTAAGCTAAGAAGCCCACAGTTATATGAGATATGTCTTTTGTCTCTTTATACAGGCATGAGAGCAGGAGAGATATTTAATCTCAGATGGTCAGACATAGACTTAGAAAACGGAATAATTCACATAAAAGACCCAAAGAATAGGACAAATAGAGTTGCTTATATGACCACTGAGATAAAAGAGTTATTTAAAACAAAATCCAAAGGAGAACCAAGTGAGCTTGTTTTTAAAGACAGAAAGGGTAACAAGATAAAGAAGATATCAAGAGCCTTTAGCAGAGCAGTAAATGAGCTTGGCTTAAATAATGGTGTTACAGACCCAAGGGACAAGGTTGTATTTCACACCCTTAGGCATACATTCGGGTCTTGGCTTGCCCAACAGGGAGTGCTATATACACCATAAAAGAATTAATGGGACATAAGACATTGGCAATGACTGAGAGGTATAGTCACCTTATGCCTGATAATAAAAGGAATGCTGTTAACACATTGGCAGATGTATTAACTACAAAAGGTGGGGATAACGAGGGCAACGTTATTTCCTTAACTCCTCATAGATAAGCCGTGTTAGCCCTTCCCAGTGCTTTGGCTCCCATATCTCTGCCTCTCTACCTTTCTGTTTTAGCCTCTCGTTTTTCTCGTCTTTCTTTTTGCGAAGCTCCCTACTGAACTCTTCAAGGGAGATGTCGGGATGTTTTCTTATTATTGCTTTGCCAGATTTTTTAACCTGTAAAACCGGGTCCTGCATTTATCATTATTGCAAATATCCAAACGCTGATTTTTTTTGTCTGTAATTATATTCCTCACCACACATAAGACACACCTTCTTTTTAAACAATTCATCCAGTGCTTTCTTAATTTTTGAGAGGGGTTTTTTTTAGGCACAAACAACCAATAATATTCAAGTTTCCTCTTAATGCTGAGCCTATCCCAATATTTGGGTTTCCCTTTTAATAGTGGAAGCTTGATATATCCCTTCTTTTCTAACTTGGTGAACACTTCAAGTTGTTTTTCAGGTTTTAAAGGGGATAATGTTTTTTTCTATATAGTTATGCGCCACCCATAGGTTAAGATGTCCGCTTGTGATTGCCTCTAACACACAAACTAAAAGAGGCATGTCTTTTGAAACTAGAGATTTGTAGTCTTTCCAACTAAACCTAATGTCTTTTTTTATGTATTGTTTCATTGTTATGAACTTCAAAAACAGAAAAAAACAAAATCTTTGGCAACCTTCTTTAGCTTGGGAACAATACTGCTGGCTAGCTTTTGATAGTGGTTAGAATCTCCTCTTATTGTCCTGTCTAAATATATTTCCATGCTTAAAGTAATGCTAACCAGTGCTTGTCCTTCCTCATATTCTTTTAAACCTACACTCACTCCATCCACCATACTGTCTAACATGTAAAGATTTCCAATAAGCTCACACTCCTTATCTTGATTCCTTATTTTAATTTTCTCCAGTAATTTGGATAAATCTTGGTTTTTAAGAAAAAATTTTTCATCGTAACCCCCTGTATTTATTTATCTGACATAAACTTGAACAAGTTTTTTATGTGTCAGTATTGAGTTTATAGCAAACCCAAGGTAATGTGTCAATATTAAAGGGAAAGGGGGATTAGTATGAATAGAAACAGGGAAGATGTAGGCATATATTTAACAGAAAAACAGGTTTCTCAACTGTTTGGTTTGAGTGTGAGTTGGTTGCAAAACCAGAGGTGGATGAAGCGGGGAATTCCTTATCTCAAGGTGGGACGCAAGGTCTTGTATAAAAAAATCGGACGTGGAAGCCTGGCTTGAAAAGCATCGGGTCAAAGTGACTGAGCAATAAAAAAAAGCGGAGCTCCGAACTCCGCCTAATAATATAAATTCCCTTTGAGGTGTTATTATGCATATAACACAAATTAAGCCTGCTTGTCAACTTGCCAAATCTATAGTTCAACAGGCGTATAAATGTCTCACACAAAAATTGTCTATTATTCCAGTAGATTGCAAAACAAAGAAGCCATTGATCCCTTGGAAAACATACCAACTCAGACTCCCAAGAAAAGATGAAATAATTAGTTGGCAACGGGAAAAAAAAGTGGCAAGGTATAGCCTGGTGTGTGGGCAGGTATCTGGAAACATTGAAGTTTTAGATTTTGATTGCAAGGGCGTAAAGTTTAGAGATTGGTGTGAAATTGTAGAAGCTGAAGAGCCTGGGCTCGTTAAAAAGCTAGTTGTCCAAAAGACCCAAAGTGATGGTTTTCATGTAATTTACAGATGTTCACAGACTGAGGCAATCGCAAGTTATGTTATCTTCGTATTCCTGTGCCAGATAAAAAAACCAGGAGAAACATGTAAATATTTAGGAAAAGATTATCCTGTTAAAATAGAAGGGAATAGACCTATCATTACGCCCTGCGCAATAGAGACCAGGGGGCAGGGCGGGTATATTCTAATCGCCCCTACTCCTGGTTATCAATTAATCCAGAATAGTTTTAGCAATATCCCCGAAATCACCCCAGAAGAACGCCGAATGCTCATCCAATCTGCCCTGGTCATTACAGAATATGTGGAGATTAAGGACTCTTCAGAAGCAAAGCGGTTTATCAGTAATCCAGACCTTCCAGGCTCCGTATTCAACTCACAAGGCACTGAAGTCGTTAGAGAATTGCTCAGAGAACACGGATGGGTGCCTGTCCGAACTGTTGGTGACAGGGAGTTATGGAGAAGACCCGGCAAAAATTCTGGCCATTCCGCTTCGCTATTACAAGGCACCATATTTTATAATTTTTCCAGTAATGCCAGCCCCTTTGAAGCTGGAAGAGCTTACTCGCTCTTTGCTGTATATGCCATTTTAAAGCACAATGGAAACTTTAAATCTGCCGCAAAAGACTTGGCAGAGCAGGGGTTTGGAGAGCTACCAGAGAACAAAAAGCGCAATAAGAAAGATACAAAGGCCCAACTATTAAGAAAAATTTTAGATTCATGTGAATTGTTCAAAGATGACTACGGTCTCACTCATACAAAAGTCAATATTAATAATCATATTGAGATCTTTCCTGTGAAAAGCGAACAATTCAAACAATGGCTTATGGGCACTTTTTATAAGATGACCAGGGAGGGAGTGTCCCGATCTTCTTTAGACGATGCCATCTCGTTGGCTGAGGGCAGAGCAATGGCAGAAGGCAAAACTAGAAAGGTTTTTCTCAGACTCGGTTACCACGAAGATAAAATTTACCTTGATTTATGCAACCAAAAGCGTGAAATAATTGAAATTTCTAAGCAAGGATGGAGAATTATTAGTGATTCGCCTATTTTGTTTAGACGATCCGTTGGCATGGCACCACTACCATATCCTGAAAAGGGTGGGGATCTTGATTTGCTTCGACCTTTTATTAACGTTCAAAATGAAGCTGATTGGCACTTAATCAAAGCCTGGCTTATCACTGCCTTCATGCCTGATATTCCACAAGGTATTCTTTACTTGTGTGGTGGAGAAGGTGCTTCCAAATCAACTACAGGTAATCTTTTAAGAAACTTAATTGATCCTAACTTGATCAGTAGCGTTGGGCTTCCCAGGAATAGATTTAACGACAAGGATCTTTTTATCTCTGCTTATAACAATTGGGTTATTTTTTTTCGATAATATAAGTTATATTGACGATTATACCTCCGACATTTTGTGCCGATTTGCGACAGGTGCAGGCGTGCGTTTTCGCAAACTGTATACAGACCTCGATGAGATAGTTTTCACCATAAAAAGGCCACAGATTATGACAGGGATATCAAATGCCATTGCAAAGAACGACCTGTTGAGTCGAACGTTTATTGTTACCCTAAATCCCATCCCGGATACCCAACGAAAAACAGAGGAGGAGATTTATAACGAGTATGAAAAAATCAGGCCTAAGGTCTTGGGTGCTTTGCTTGATCATGTAGTGACATATCTTAACCATAAAGGGAAAATTAGGTTAAAAAAAACGACCTCGGCTTGCAGATGTTTGTGAGCGAGCCATCACTGCGTTTGCTGATACCCCCAATGAGGCTAAAAAGATTTTACATGCTTTCTTTTTGAGTAAAGAGAAGAATATTAACGAAGTTATAGAAGGTGATATTTTTACCAAAATCTTAATGGATATATTGGAAGAAAAAAAGACAAACCACGACAGAATGGCGCACCACACAGACCGAATTAAAAAAATTTAATGAAAAATAGACTTAAAGAGTGTTATCCTGACGAAGCAGAAAGAATAATGAAGGATAAATATTTATGGCCTTGCCATGTCCGCTCTGTATCAACCAAACTCGATCGCACTCAATCGTTGCTTACATCGCTTGGCATTATGTTTAGAAAGGAAATGCCATCACATAAGGGGGTAATCAATTACATCTTTTCTTTTGAAAATTTTTTTAAGTGCGGATAATTTGCCAAAAAAATACGGATAGTTTAAATTTTTTTATCCGTAGCACAACTTATTGATTTTATTGACTCTACGGATAATTCGGATAATTCGGATAAAAATTATTCTTTTTTTTGAAAAAGAAAAAGAGGAGAAAAAGGAGATAGAAAAAAAAGAGAAAGCAAAAGATATAAAAAAATCATCCGTTTTATCCGCTTTTATCCGTGCAGACGAGAATAGGCAAAAAAAACAAGAGGTTATTGTTGCGGATAAAATTACGGATAATTTGCGGAGAAAAAGTAATTTTTCCCCATTGGCAGAGGAATTAGATAAAGAGATTGTTTTAAATGGTAAGCTCAGCTTAGACGAGGCAAAGCAACTTTGGCCTCACATTTCCGAGTGGCAACCTGTGCCAAATGTTTGCCCTAAGTGTGGAGGTCATGAGTTTTGGGTCGGGAACGCTGGATTTTGGCAGTGTTTGAAGTGTGAGCCACCAGCAGTACAAAAGGCTGTGCGTGGCCGTTTTAATGGAAAGCTGGAGCTTTGCACGATAAGTGGTGCAAAGTATGAACTAAACCCGGAATCTTTTAGTTTTGTGTTGCCTAAAAAAAGAGACTTTAAGTCAAAAGAAGGAGCATGAATAAGGTTAGGCGATGCCCAAACCCTCAAGCCCTTGCCTGGGTGGAGGAGCACCTTGACGAGCTGTTAAGACTAGGCTGGACCGAGTGTGAGCTCTTTGACCATGGCAGGTTCAAATACCTTATGGAGATTGGGGCTTAGTATTTAATAGCTGGCCTTGTGAACCTGAGCTCAGGGACGACGGAACGATTGTTTTTAAGATACCTGACTTGAGAAAGGGATATGTCGAACAAAAGATTTATCCCAAGATTTATTTTAGTAAGGCCAGCTAGTTAATTATATATTAAAATTTTAAATATAAACCATCACAAATTTGAATAGGAGAACCACCATGACCAAATACGAACAGGAAACAGTTATCAACTTCAATGAGCTGGACGGAGAGGCAGAGGTTTACACCTCGTCTCCCAGGGTGGCTAAGGTGCTTTTAAGCAGAGGTCTTAAACCTTACAAGACCGAATCTGTAAAAGGCAAAGATGTTGGCTGGTTCTTTAGGCTACCCAGGCACTCAGTTATTTTGAAACCGTCCAATAGAATAATTCGTGTTGGTGGGTATCCAAACTAGGCCTTTTAGGTCTCCAAATTAGGCCGTTTTAGGTCTCCGACACCCACAAGAGGGCGATGCCCAGAGGTATAAAAACAAAAATATGATGTTTTATATAGGGAAAGTTTTTTTTAATGGCCTTAAAACGCAATTTTAAGCACAGGAGGAGCAAGCATGAAAATTCAAAAAGAACCAAAAATGTTAAAGGGTGAACAGTGTGAATTATTTAATGACCTACGTAAACAGCATATACTATCATTTATGGATGGTTTGATTTCACACCTGAAAGATATTGAACAACTTGATTGGAGAATTGCAGGAATAATTGAGGAACTACTTCCCTACTTGGACGAAAAAGATGCCCAGATGTTAGAGGGTTTTATATATACTGTCCTTGGCGTAAAGCCCAAAGCTCTGAGCTATGTCTGCTCATTAGCAAAAAAAATTTCGTGATGAGCTACATAAACTTTTTGATTCTCAAGCAACCACTAAGGAGGATAAACCCAAAACTTTTTCTCCTGAAGAGATTGAAGAGATTTTTAATACGTAGCCCATATACGTATTATGTAAACTTTAACCCAAAATGCAGTTGCACTTAAAGGAGGGAAGCAAAGATGGCAACCAAGAAATATTATAGACGCCCATCCAATGAAACTATTATTGAAGCCTTAGAGAAAAACTGTGGTATCATAGCCCAGACAGCCAGGGCGTTGAAGGTTAGTAGGAATACTTTGGCATCTTGGATTAAAGAAGACCCTGAGTTGCAAGAAGCCCTGGAAAAAGCCAAAGAGCAAATGATAGACATTGCCGAATGTGCACTATTGAAAAACATCAAGGAAGGTAAAGAAACTTCTATTATCTTCTTTTTGAAGACCAGAGGGAAGAAGCGTGGTTATAGTGAAAAGATGGACCATAACTTAGAGGGCGATATTCAGATTAAAATAAAAAGAGACTAGTTCAAAAATTTTTACTGCAAAGTTCAAAAATTTGAACCACAGCTAACAGGATTGGGCTTTATAAAAAAGAAAAATCTTTAAGCACACACTTGGCAAGCTTACACTTGACAAGCCTACACTTGACACCTAAAACCTCCACCCTATTTTCGCAAAAGGTGACAAATAGGTGACAAATCTGAAAATCTAAAAGAAAAAGGCCACTCCGAGACTTTCTCTAAGTGGCCTTAATTATTTTGTTTTTTTTATGCCCCCGGCAGGATTCGAACCTGCGGCGCCAGGATTAGGAATCCTGTGCTCTATCCTACTGAGCTACGGGGGCATTCTCTGTAGAGACTTTGTGATTATTTTTTTTTTTACGTAAGTGTCAAGCAAATTTTTCCAATTCACCAAAAGACGTTTTAATCTATCTTTTTTTAACACAAATCCACATCTATTAGGGATATATAGGGATAGGTAATGGGATAGATGTGGTCCACTTTCATCTACTAAGGTAAAATGGATCTCGCCAATTTTAAGTCTTTCAAAACCTCCATATTTTTTTTTCATCAGTGCAAAAAAACAAGCTTATATTTCCCAGGGGGTGAATATATCCTGTAGTGTGTGAAAGAGTTTGTAGGGTGAAAGCTAAAGACAAATACATAATTACCCCTTTCAAATGCAAGGACCTTGTTCTCATTGTTATCATGGAGGTGTTTTGGAGGAATATCTGGTGAGAGTATATTTATTTGTTTAATAAACTTTATCATATCAATATCAAATGTTAGCAAATATTCATACCTCAGCAATGGATTTTCAGCAAGGGACCATTGTCTTCTGGCATATTTGTAAGACCAGTTATTGCCTTCCCTTGGAAAGTCTATCCATTCAGGGTGTCCAAATTCATTACCCATAAAATTTAAATAACCAGCACACGCAGTGGAGATGGTTATGAATCTGATCAATTTATGTAGTGCGATTCCCCTGTCTACCTTGAGATTTTCATCCCCTTTTCTCATAAAATAGTACATATCAGCGCCAATTAGCCTGAAAATTATGGTCTGATCACCAACCAGTGCCTGGTCATGAGACTCTGCATAACTTATTGTCTTTTCCTCTGGTCTGTGATTGGTGAGCTCATACCAGAGATGTCCCATGGGCCAATCTTCATCTCTCATATCCTTTAAGAGTTTTATCCAGTAGTCAGCAATGCCCATTGCAAAGCGATAGTCAAAACCAATTCCGCCTTTTTCTACTGGATAACATAGCCCTGGCATTCCGGATACGTCTTCTGCTATGGTGATTGCATGTTTTTTTTATGGAGTGAACCAATTTGTTTGCAAGGGCCAAGTATGTGAGGGCATCTGTATCAACAGATTCATTAAAATAGTCATCATAGGAAACAAAATCATACCCAATGCCGTGGTGTGTATACAACATACTGGTTATACCATCAAATCTGAAACCATCAATATGGAATTCCTCCATCCAGTATCTTAAATTTGACAACAAAAATCTCAATACTTCTTTTTTGGAATAGTCAAAAAGCCTGGATCCCAGAGGATGATACCCCCTTTTTCCTTTATGGAAATAGAGATCATATGATCCATCAAACCTTGATAACCCTTCAACTTCATTTGGGGCTGCGTGGGAATGGACTATATCTATTAACACATAAAGTCCCAAACTGTGGGCTGTGTCTATTAATTCCTTTAAATCATCAGGGGATCCGAACCTGGATGAAGGTGCAAAGTAACTTGAAACCTGATAGCCGAAGGAGCCATAATATGGATGCTCTAAAATTGCCATAAGCTGGATGGCATTGTAGCCCAATTTCTTTATCCATGGTAGTATGTTTTCAGTAAATTCCTTGTAAGTACCAATTCTTTCTTCTTCCTGGGCCATGCCCACATGTGCTTCATATATTAGCAGGGGTGCTGGATACTTTACATTTTTGTCGTATTTCCACTGAAATTTTTTTTCAGGACACCAAACTTTGGCTGAGAAGATTTTGGTGTTTTCATCCTGGACAACATAAGTTGCATGGGATGGGATCCGCTCTCCCTCTCCTCCTTCCCATCTAATTAGTAGCTTATATAAATCACCGTGAGAAATCATATTTTCTGGAAGACGTATTTCCCATATTCCTCCCTCTATTTTTTCCAGTCTGAATTTTCTACTTATCTGCCAGTTGGTCATGTCCCCAATGAGGTAGACCTCTTTTGCATTTGGAGCAAATTCCCTGAAAATCCATTCATGTTTAATTTTGTGGAGTCCAAAGTATTTGTGAGAAGATGCAAAATCAATGAGATTTTTATTTTTGCATAGGGATTTTTTTTACTGCATTTATTTTTTTTTATCCGATGTTCAAGGTGTTTTTCATATGGTTGAAGAAAAGGATCTATTTCCACAAGTTCTATTCTCCCCATCTATCTCTCCAGCTCCCCAGGATGTTATAGTTATAATGGACGGTCTAGCATTTTTTTCATATAGTTCTACATATTTTTTTTGCGCATTCCTTATGGTTAAATTTATCTTTGGCCTCTTTCATAATCCTCATTATATTTCTGGTCTTTATCTGTTTCGGGAGATTGTAAAATTCCATTGCCCTATCTATTGCCCAGAATAGTCCATTTGAATCAAAGTACTTAAATAAAAATCCATTTCCTGTGTTGTTTAGTGGATCTAAGTGAGTAATTGTATCGTGTATTCCTCCGGTATCGTGACAAACTGGTATGGATCCATATTGGGGAGCTATCATCTGGGGTAGTCCACAGGGCTCATAAGAAGAGGGCATAAGTATAAAGTCAGAAGCAGCAAATGCCTGTCTTGATAAGGACTCATCAAAATGACATACACATACTCTGTTAAAGATTTCATGAAACTTCACAATATCTTCAAAAACTCCAAAAAAAGTCACCATCAGCAACAAAGACAATCTGCAGGTGTTTATCCCAGTACTTTGATATCACCTCGTATAATATGTCAGCTAAAAGTTGACATCCCTTTTGAACAGGATCAAGCCTGGATGGCCAGAAAAATAGGGGTGCCTTATTATCTATAAGTAATCCCAATTTTTTTCTGCAACTTAAGCTTATTTTCTCTTTTTCCCGACACAACATTTCTTGGAGTATAATTTTTAAAGATTGCCTTGTCTATTTTTGGATCAAAAGATGCGTCTGGGGCGTTTAATATTCCAACAGCACACCCAGCATGGTATTTGTTTGTTAATTCCCCCGAATGTGCCACGGGATAAAATCGTGGTATCCATTGACAATTTCTTTTAAAAAGGTGGGGCTTACAGTATTTACAAAATGAGATGCAAAGATACCTGATGCAAGAAAATCAACATCTACTCTGTTCCGAATTTCTTCATAAGAAGATGGATATTCCTTGAAATATAGACAATCCCAAAATTCCACAGCATCAATACCATTGTCTTCAATCTCAGCCAATGTAGCAGTGGCTGTGTGAATATTGTGTATTGTAAATAAAGACGGCACATTTCTCTTTCTAAGATATCCAGGGATAAGTCCTGTCATCCAGTCGTTTAGGTGTACCAGATCTGGTCTGACCATAGGGATTACATGGTTTATTGCCTCCCTTTGAAAGGCAAGGGAGACCTTTAGATTTTCTGATCTATAAAATGAATATATGCTGTTTCTGTGATAAAATGCCCTATCCTGGGCAAGATGCACCCTTTGATCACAGAGATTTTCCATATAGATCTTGAGTTGTTCGTTGTATAGTGTGGACAAAGAACCCACCTGGTTTTGAAAGATTTTTCTATAATCAGGTATGAGAACGTGTACATCTACACCCATGTCAAATAGTTCTTTAATCAGCATTGCCGATACATCTGCAAGTCCACCAGCCTTTGCAGACAAATAAGAAGATAGCACTCCAGAGTTTTCAGGCAGGTATGTGACCTCTGGTGTTATTATTAAAATTTTTGGTCTATATTTCTTCATGGTTAAAGACCTTTATACTTTAAGTGTTGAACCTTGAACCACGATTTTTTTATGGTCCCCAGGTTATAAAGTGTGGGGTAAATTTTAAATAATCGTCTCCACTTGGAACTACCCTTACATTAAAGCCATATCTCCCAGAAGATTTACACTTAACCCTACATTTGTATATGTAGTTTCCTCCTTCATTTTCCTGAAAAACTTCCATCCTCTCAACCCCCACCATTTCCACCTGTTCTGTGCCCTTTATCTTTCCTAGATATACCTCTACCTCTACTTCTGAAGGTTTAATCTCTCCCAGATATACTTCAGCTATAATTTCGAATTCATCTCCAACTCTAAAGTGGGAAGGTCCAAGTTTCATTGGCTGATTCACCCGGATCTCACTCCATAAATTCTTCAATCTATCCCTCTGCCTTGAAAATTCCCTTGCTTTTTCACAGTTATTTTTAGTTAGTTCAAAAAAAGTTTTTAGCTGCCTTTGAATAAAACCTATCTACATATTCCTTTACCATCCTGTGGGCTGAGAAATTTATAATTCCTATTTTCATGGATTCCTTCATCATATAGACCCATTCAAAGGGAATGGAACCCCTCCTGTTTTCATAAAAAAACCGGTATAATTTCTTCTTCCAGGGTGTTGTAAATGTCATGTGCCTCTACTTCGTCTTGATAATTTGGATCCCTGTATTCCTTTCCTTCTCCAATTTCCCACCCCCTATCTTCTCTGTAACCTTCGCACCACCATCCGTCCAATACACTGAAATTTAATACTCCATTAACAGCAGCCTTCATGCCAGATGTCCCACATGCTTCATAAGGCCTTCTGGGGTTGTTTAGCCATATATCCACACCCTGGACCAGATGTCTTGCTATGTTTATGTCGTAATTTTCTAAAAAGATAAACCTGTGCCTTACTTCTGGATCCCTTGCAAAGGAGATTAGTTGCTGTATAATCCTTTTCCCCTCTTCGTCCTTTGGATGTGCTTTACCAGCAAATACAAATTGCACAGGGTATTTTTTTGGAGGTTATTATCTTTTTGAGCCTTTCAGGATCCTTTAAGATCAAATTTGCCCTTTTGTATGCAGTAAATCTCCTTGCAAAACCTATTGTTAAGACATTTGGGTCTAAAACTGTCTCCATTTCATCTAAAACAGATTTAGGTGAATTTCTTCTCTCATACTGTTGTCTCATCTTATACCGACAAAACCTTATTAATCTGGCCCTGCTCAGTTCCCTTGCCCTCCAGAGTTCCTCCTCGTAGATGTTATCAATTCCACTGATTATGTCTTGCTCAGATTTTTTTATACCACTGGGGAGATATGTATCTCTCAAGTAATAGGTGATTTTCAATTGAAATCCACGAAGTCACATGCACTCCATTGGTAACATACCCTATTGGTACTTCCTCAACAGGCCTGTCAGGCCACACATGGTGCCACATCTTTCTGGCAACATGGCCATGGAGTTCACTGACTCCATTACAGAATTGGGAAAATCTAAGTCCAAATGTAAACATGCAGAATTTATTGCCAGGATCATACCTCCATCCCCTCTGTCCCCAGGATATTATCTCTTCAACTGGCACATTAAAGATACTGGTGTATGGTTCTAAATATGGCCTTACCATATCAACAGGAAAGGTATCATAGCCTGCTGCCACAGGTGTATGAGTAGTAAACACATTGGCCCTTGGTAAAAGTTCCATTGCATCTTTTAGGTTTAAGTTAAACTTTCGCATTATTTGGGCTAAGCGCTCAATACACACAAATGAACAATGACCCTCGTTTAAATGGCAAACAGTGGGGAATTTATCCAGTATATCTAGAAGCTTCATTCCTCCAATGCCCAACAATATCTCCTGGGCGAGCCTTACATGTGGTTCTCCTGCATACAACCTGGATGTTATGTCCCTGATTTCAGGAGAATTGTCCTTTAAGTTTGTGTCCAGTAGATACAATTCAACCCGCCCTACATCCAGCTTCCACACCCTTGCCCTGATATTTCCCATTGGAGATGGGATATCAATGTATACTTTGTTTCCTTTCTGGTCTCTTACCCTCTGGATTGGCAGATAAAAAAATATCTGTTTCTGGATATTCTTCCAGCTGCCAGCCATCGTGGTTTAGAAATTGTTTAAAATAACCGTATCTATAAAAAAAGTCCTATTCCAACTAAAGGTATACAGTAATCAGATGCGGCCTTTAGGTGATCACCTGCAAGAATGCCAAGCCCACCTGAAAATATTGGAATGCTCTCATGTATACCATATTCCATTGAAAAGTATGCAACAGTGGAGTCCTTGGGCATTCCAATGTCTTCTGAAAATCTTTCTGAATATACCTCTTCTTCAAATTGTTCTTTTACCTCTTTTAGCTGCATTAGAAAATTCTCATTGTGAGCGAACCTATTTAATGCATCCTGGCTTAAATAGTCACTGAACATACGTAATGGATTTTGCTCGGCTTTTTTTCCATTTTTCAGGATCAATCCTTCTTACAACTTCAATTGCTTCAAGCCTCCATGACCACCATAGGTTTTGTATTAATGTTTCAACGAATTTTAAATTTTTTTGGGACTGATGGATATACATGGTAAGATTTAAAATTTTTCATGGCTTGACCCCATATTTTGTTTTATTTTTAAAATTTTATTAATAACCCTATAAAGTTCGCTTTCACCCCAGGCCTGTGCAAGACATCCCCTTTGCACATGGGGAATGTCTCCATCTAATATCTCTGGTATGTGTCCCACACATCCAGAGTTGAGATAAATAGATGAGGATCCCAGTATAGCTAAATAGGTGTCTATAAGACCTTCTCCAAAAGTGATCAACATGGCTTCCATATACGATGGAAAGATCCATGTCCAGGCAGTTCCATTGTGGTATGCAGGTTTTCTCGTGGTGTCTTCATCTCCAATATATCTCCCCTGGTATGGATGATTGGGATCTCTTATAGCATGTTTTGGAATTGAAAACAAAGGAAATTTAAAATAGTTATCTGCAAGGGACCTTATCCCGCCAGGGACAAGTAAACAAGAGGTTGCATCTAATATAGACCTCTGGATTTCTCTATCTTTAATCAATCCCAGGGTTATGCACAGTAATTGATTTGGCCTCAAATGATCATCAGGCTGTGCATTTTTGGCTTCCATGAACCCTGATGTATGGAGACAATCTGATAAATATCCAAGGGATCTGTCAAAGTATAAGTCGATTATATATTTCGCTACTTTTTCCTTAAGACCCTTCCATCCTTCATATGCAGGACAAAAAAATTCCATTTTTGTCGATTTTTTCAAGTAGAGTGAGACACTTATACACAGTGCCTGGATTTCTACTGGATACCCCTCTCTAGGAGTACAGGCAGGATGGTTTGTATCCATCCAGGTAAAATGTGGAGGGCTGAAAACAAGACCAGTTTGGATGTCTACTCTTATTCCATTGGGTGTGCCACTTACATAGTTTTTTTCCAATGGATAGTAATATTTCCTTAAGGGTACGATTTTTGGTCTGTTTTTTTTAAAACCTCAGAACCCAATTTTTCCACTAAATCACTTAGAACCACTCCAAACCATAGGGGAGCATCTGAAGTATCCCTATTTAACGGGGTATTCCCCTTAATCAAATTTGGCAGTGTGCCATTTTCTTCGTACTCCCCAAAATATTTTAATATGGAGATGGCCATATCTTCTCTATCATCTTCCACATATGCCCTGGAAAATATAAGAGAATCCCTCCCCCAATCTAAAAACCATGGAAAACCAGCAACAACTGTTTGTACATAGTGGTCTTCAGCAACTTTATTTTTAACTGCAAATTTGTTCAGTCCATGCCTTAACCCGTCAATATAACTGTAGTCTTCTCTTATTTCCTGTATTTCATTTGTTTCAACATGCCCAGGTTCTTTGTTTATAGAGGCTGTTAATGATGCAGTTTCACCAGGGAGTAGAGGGATTTCAAAATATCCAGGGCTAAAGAGATCAGTATGGGGATCAAGTCCCCTTTCTTGTTCCAATGGTAGATAAACCATGTACTTCCATTCAGGCTGGAGTATGAATTCTCCTTTGTCCACTTTTAAAAATAATTTTGCTTCTGGATTGGGATGGAATATAAAACCGTTTTTTTGTTTAGTAACACTTTCAGGGATTTTTTTTCAGGCCCTAGATATGCCTTGGTAACCTCGTGGTGGGACCTTGATTCTAGATCTGGCTGAGTATCAATTTTACTTCATTTGTTTCTTCGTTTAAATCTTTTGATTCATGTCTTTTAAATTGAATAGATACCTTATTATCATCGTCAGAAAGGCTAAGGAATATTGTTATATGTGTGTGTTTCCCAAGGCCAGTTGGCACATAAAAATCCCATTTCGCATGATTTTCATAGTCAAAGGTAAATTTCTGGATAAAATCTTTACTTATCTCCTCTGAATATCCTTGATGAACCAACCAAGCCCTTAGCCTTGTAAACATCACATATCTATCATCTAAATAATCTGGATTGAGGTTGCCAGAGAGGAGCGCATTGTATTTTGTCTCAAGTTGTCCCCACCATACAGGTACATAGGACAATGTACCCTTTTTGTTTGATGCAAGATAAGTAAAACACCTCTTTAATATTTCACTTCTTGTAAAAGTAGTTTTTATATTTATATTTGAAAAATCTGTTAAAAATAATATTGATGTCTTTCTTTCCAATATATTCTGAGAATAGGCACTATCACGGTTAGTTTCACTATTTTTATACACAGATATAAAAAGATCAAAAATTTTGTGGTTTTTTGTTTTTACATTGGGACAATATAATATAAAATAATTCCCTTTATTATCTCTTATGGATATATCGCTAAATATTATTTTTTTTACCATCTTTTAATTTTAATCTAAAGGGATATTTGTTCCTAAATAAAACAACATGTTTTGGAGGTACCATTACCATTCTATTTATATCTTCAGGGAAAGTCCATTTGACCACCATGTTTTTGGGATTTGAATTATATTTTAAGTAGTTGTATGTATCATCTAAAAGCAATTGTAATTCCTTTTCCCCGTCTATATCTAGATGTTTTATACCTTTAAAATAAGAAATAAATCTATATAATTTCTCTTTAGCCTTTTGTCTTGTGCATATGTCAGGTGTAACCATATTTTTTTGAGTAAAAATTATCCACTTCCATTAAGTCCATTTTATTTGGAGTTAGACATAAGACCTCTCCTGGTTGGAGCAATACTTCCCAAAATCCATCCCTGGATGAGAATTTGATTTCCTTTCCAGAGATCAAGTCGTAATGAAGGTCGTAAGATATGGACTCATCCATAAAAGATGCAATATTTTCTTTTTCACAGTTCAAATTTACCAATACAATTAAATAGGTTGATAAATCTTTTGTCCTCCTTATTGCCACAACAGACTCATCCCCTTTTTGTACGGGAAAGGAAATGGTTGTTCCAGGGAAAAAGGTCTTATTTATTTTTAAAATGGTATTTAATTTTTTTTATAAATTTTACCTGATTTTCAGGACTACCCCAGTTTAAGGATGTTATTTCATGGACATTTATTTTTTTCATCTGCAAACCATTCCACCCCACATGCAAATCCAAAACCTCCGCAGTGGGAGAGTAAGGCGCAAAGTCCAGTTCTCATCTTGGCATAAGTCTTTGAGATTGAGGCAAGTCTGTTATTGTCGTGGGTTTCGCAAAAATGTATCATAAGCCCTTCTTGTGAGGAGACTCTGTTTGAAAATTCAACATATGGAATTATTTGTTCTTTGGTGTAGTTTTGAAACAGTTCTGAATATGCCCAGTCATAAGTGGAGTTTAAAAGATTTAGAGTTATATTTATGTCTCCACCTAGCCCTTCTAAAAAGAATATGGTATCTGGAAACGACTCCCTTACCTTTGATATAATGTATTCCCATACTTCAAATGGGATCATATATCCAGCATCTCCCCTAAATCCATCTACACCCCTATCACACCATTTTAAGAACACATCTGCCATGTATTTCCACAAATCCTTGTTGCTGTAATCCAGCTTTGTTAAGTCTTCCCATCTAACACCCCATACTTCAGGGACTTCTATTTCTCCCCCTTGCTTTCTCTTTAACCATTCTGGATGTACGTCATGAATAACAGATCCCCATCCCGTATGGTTTATGGGAATATCCAATATTACATAAGCATCCCTTTTGTGTATTTCAGATGCCAGTTCAATAAATTGTTCAATGGGAGTCTTTTTGGGGTCAAACTGGGCCAGTTCAGGATCCACACTATAGAAATCTTGTACAGCATAAGGACTGCCAAAACGCCCCATCCTGCCAAAGGTGGTTGGTACAGGAAAGATTGGAAGCAATTGGATGTACCTACATCCAAGATCATACACAATGAAGTCCAACTCTTCTATTAAATCTCTGAAGGTTCCAGACGGAGGTATTACATGGAATCCAGCCCTATCTAAGGGAGTGAGGTCAAATTTTTCCATCCATTTGCTACTATGTTTGGATGGTCCAAAGAGCCTTACAAATGCATTATAGATTATATTGGCACCACATGAGATGGCTGGTTTCACATTTATGTGGGTATTTCCTCCAACTGGCCACATGGGACCCTTATTATTTTCAGGTAAAATATAGCATTTTGCCTCAAAGTGTCCAACTTCAAATAGGGGAAGTGTTACTTCAAATGTGTTTTTATCTATTTTTTTTCATTTTTATGTCATACCAGTCCAGGTGGAATTTTACCTCATCTTTTTCAACTTTTTTTGATTATTTCCCGATGCATTATCTTACTGTGTCCTAGATTGGTCCTAACATAGCCCTCACCAGTGATATCTCCCCTCACCTCAAGCCTAAATTTAACAGTATCTCCGGAAAATTTGCACAATTTTTGGTCTGGTGCTGGGGTTTGAATTAGATTTTCTGAAACAACCATATGGTATTTCCTTATATTATTTTTTTATTATCCTAAGTTTATCCAAATTTGGGATAATGGTGTAATACTACACTTTTTTTTTAACTTGTTTCAATAGTTGTGAATATTATTTTTACTTATATTGAATCAAAACATATGCTAAATAGATAAGGATCAAAAATCCCCCTGCCACCTTGGAAAAGATTTTTTATGTTTGTTTATTGAAATAAATATTCTAAAAGAATAGAGGATGAGGATCATTGCAGGAAAGTGTAAGTGGAAAAAGTTCTGTGGGATACTCAAGGGAGTGGCCAGGCAGAAGCCCCAATTACAAACAAACAATTTAGCACATCAGCGCCAACTATATTGCCAACCATAATTTCTGGGTGGCCTTTTTTGGCAGCAGTTATTGCTGTCATAAATTCTGGTAGTGATGTACCAAATGCAACCATCGTAGCAGCTATGACATCTTCTGGAACACCAAGTCGCCTTGCCAATTCTTGAGCTGAGATTATCAAAAGTTTTGAGCTGACGACCACAAAAAAAAAGTCCAATTACTACCTTTAATGATGCCTTTATGTGCGATGTTGCATTTTCCTGTTTTGTTTGTATAAAACTACTTTTTTTTGACCATTTGTATGTAAGATAGAGGTAAAAGATGAGTAAGGCCATAAAAAGGACGCCCACCCACCTGTCTAATATAGGCCTGTGGAATACATATTTTTGTACAAGTGCTATTATTACAAGGAAAGTGGCAGAGAGTACCTGAACCCAGCCAGTTCTATTTAATATAAACCTATCAATTGGGACATTAAAAAACAGACAGGATCCCCCTAAAATAAGGCCTGTATCCACAATAATAGAGCCAACTCCATTTCCCAATGCAAGCCCTGGATTGTTAGACCAGGCAGCCATTACAGAAACAAATGCTTCAGGCAACGTAGTTCCAACAGATACCACAGTGGCACCAATAACAAGGGGGAGAGATTCAGTGCCCTGGCAAGGTCCACTGCACCATCTATTGCAATGTCTGCCCCCTTTGTTAAGAAAAATATAAAAAGGGCCACTAAAAGTAATAGATAAACAGATGAAATTGAAGTTATAATGTGGATGTAAGATTCCATCAATTAGTTCTTCAGCTTCTTTATGCCAAGTAAAAACCTATAAGGACCTGGGACTCCCCTGGGAATTAGGCCAATCCTGTCACCTTTTTTTCAGCTTGCTTGATATTGGTTTTACCTCTCCATTTATGAAAACCCCTTCAATATCATCTAGTTTAAGTCCCAGGGTGGAAATAACGTCCTTGACACTACTTTTATCAGGAATGTCCATGGAGAGATTCACAGCTGCTCCATGTAGTTTTTTTAGCTGAAAAAATAAATTACCAAAGCCACTTACAGTTATTTTCATGAATTTTCCCTGACAAATTCCAGGATTTCTTTTACAAGGTCCTTGATTGTATATGAATTGGGCATAATGTGGATTTAAATCCATATCTTTTCAATGTCTTTGCCGTAATTGGTCCAATACATGCGAATTTTATTTTTTGTGCATATTGAGATACAACCTCAGGTGGAATCAATTTAAAAAAAGTTATTTACAGTTGAAGAACTGGTAAATGTTATAAAGTCTATTTTATTATTTTTGATCTTTTCATAAATTGTTTCTGTATTTACATCCCCGACTACTGTTTTATATACTGGCACAACTACTACATTTGCTCCAGATTTTTTCAATTCATCTATAAGTACTTCCCTTGCTTCTTGTGCCCTTGGAATAAATATATTTTTCCCTTTTATATTGTATTTTTGTAGCTCAGATACTACACCTTCTGCAATATATTTTTCAGGCACTATATCTGCAATTAATCCAAAATCTCTTAGTCTTTTTGCAGTACCTGGTCCAATGGCCGCTATTTTTGCTTTGCATAGGGACCTTGAATCCATTTTTCTTTCAAATAATTTCTTAAAGAAGAAATCTACTCCATTTACAGATGTAAAAACAATGAAATCATAGTTGTGTAGTCTATCCAATTCACTGAATAGAGTGGAATAATCGTCTAATTCTTTTATTTTTATTGTTGGGAATTGGATACAACATGCTCATATCCCCTGAGAAGACCACTTAGCTCACTGGCCTGGGCCCTGGATCTAGTTATAACTATGTTTTTCCAAGAAGTGGCTTTTTTTTCAAACCAGGAGAGTTTGTCCTTTAGGCTTACAACATCTCCTACAACAAGTAGGGCAGGTGGCTTTATATTTGCCTTTTTTTGCATCCCTGGCGATGTTTTCAAGGGTTGATACAAGGCTTTTTTTGTCTACATGTGGTTCCCCATCTAATTAGAGCTGCTTTAGTATGTTTGGGGAGTCCCGCATCAATTAAGTTTTTTTGTTATATTGGGGAGATTTTTTTACCCCCATAAAAAAATACCAGAGTGGATGCTGAACGGGCAAGTTTGTCCCATTCTATGACTGAAGTTTCTTTGGTGTTTGCTTCATGTCCAGTGACAAAGGTCACAGATGAAGAAAAATTTCTGTGAGTTAGGGGAATCCCTGTATATGCTGTTGCAGCAATACCAGAAGTGACCCCTGGAACAACTTCAAAATTTATTCCCCTATCAACCAGGAACTCTGCTTCTTCCCCCCCCCGTCCAAACATATAAGGATCGCCTCCTTTGAGACGAACCACAATATCATATTTGCTGGCCAGTTCAACAAGGAGGCTATTTATTTCATCTTGAGATAAGGTGTGATCTCCACCTTTTTTCCCAGCATAAATAACTTTACATTCCTTATTTATCCACTCTAAAAATACTTCATTTGCCAAAAAGTCATAAACAATCACATCTGCTTTTGCTATTATTTCCCTGGCCTTAATGGTATAAAGCCCGGGATCTCCCGGGCCTGCTCCAACTAGATATACCTTTCCCATATATTTCCCTTACTTATTTAAAGTTCGATGTTAAAACACCATAGACTAGATAAAGGATTTGATTTTTTCTATCAAAGATTCAATTTTATTAAGTTCAACCATAAGATCATCTTTCTTCTTTTTTTTCCTTCTCTACGATCTCTTTAGGTGCTTTTTCTAAAAAAATTTTTATTGGCTAGTTTGTTTTCCACTTTGTTTAGTTCTTTTTTTGATTTTTTTCTTTATTTTTTTACAAGGCGCTCCAGTTCTTTTTGAAAGTCTATTACACCTTCAAGTGGTACATAGAATTCACACCCCTCACACACAAAACTGGCACATCCCTTTGGGATGTGGGGCTCTTTGGAAATTTCAAATTGCTTGATCCTTGCAAGCTGTGATATCACCTCTTTGTTTTGTTCTAAAAATTCAATGTGTTCATCATCTACCTTGGCTATAACATCCACCTGCATCCCTGGATTGAGATCAAATTCTCCTTTTATATTTCTTACACCAACAACCACTCCCTGGAAAAATTCCATATCCCTATCAAGAACTATCTTCCCAGCCAGGCCTATATTCTGGGAATCTTACCTTGCTAAGGTCTTTTTCCCCTGTCCCTGGCAGGAGAGTATAAATATGCTGGGTAATAAATGGTATAAATGGATGCAAAAGTATAAGTAATTCTGAAAATACCTTAATGAGACAATTTCTGGCCCTTTTATTTGTGAGTTTATTATCTGAGTATAATTCTTTTTTTAATCATCTCCAGATACCAGTCACAGAAGGTATGCCAGAAAAATTGATATAGGGCCTGGGCACTTTCATTGAAATAATAGCCTTCCAGTGTTCTTTCCACTTCCTTTTTTTAGTCCTTCCAGGGCGTGGAGGATATATCTGTGGGCAAAGCTCAAATTTTTGGGATCAACATCATCTATGTCCACGGAATCATCAGCATTCATTAATACAAACCTTCCAGCATTCCATATTTTATTTATAAAATGTTTGTATCCTTCAATCCTGGCTTCTGAAAGCTTTATGTCACGGCCCATTGCAGCAAATGCAGTTAAAGTGAACCTAAGGCATCAGCCCCATACTTTGCAATCATATCCAGGGGATCGATTACATTACCTGTGGATTTGGACATCTTCTTTCCATGCTCATCCCGAACCAGGGCATGGATATATACATGTCTAAATGGAACTTCATTCATAAAATGGATGCCCATCATCATCATCCTGGCAACCCAGAAAAATATTATATCAAATCCAGTAACAAGCAGGGATGTGGGATAGTATACCTCCAGCTCTTTTGTCTTATCTGGCCATCCAAGCGTGGAAAATGGCAGAGTGCAGAGGAAAACCAGGTATCCAGTACATCTTCTTCCTGGACAATGTCCCTGGAGCCACATCCTGGACATGTTTTTAGATCTTCTGTTGATACACTCAGCTTTCCACATTGATTGCATGTCCAGGCAGGTATCCTGTGTCCCCACCATATTTGACGGGAGATACACCAATCCCTGATATTATCCAGCCACTCAAAATAAGTCTTTGTCCATGACTCAGGAAAGAACTTTGTGTTTCCCTCTAAAACCGCCTGTTTTGCTGGCCTGGCCAGGGGTTTTGTCTTAACAAACCACTGTTTTGATACAAGTGGCTCGATCACTGTCTTACACCTATAACAATGACCAACACTGTGGGTAATCTCTTCAATCTTTTCAAGTAGTCCCTGATTCTTTAACTCTTCAACTACCTTTTTTTCTGCATTCAAACCTATCAAGCCCTTTAAACTTGTCTCCTGCATCCTCTGTCATATATCCATTTTCATCTATAACCCTGACAAGCTCAAGTCCATGTTTTCTTCCAAGCTCAAAGTCATTTGGATCGTGTCCTGGGGTCACCTTAAGACATCCTGTACCAAATTCCATATCAACATAACTGTCAGAAATTATAGGTATAATCCTGTCAGTTAAAGGGAGTTTTACCTTTTTGCCTATTAATTTTTTTATATCTTTCATCCTGTGGGTTTACACATACAGCAGTATCACCAAGCATTGTCTCAGGACGGGTGGTGGCAACTACTACATTTCCTTCACCAGATTCCAGGGGATACTTAATATAATAGAGGTGTCCCTGTTTTTCTTCGTGTTCCACTTCTAGATCAGCAAGTGCAGTATGACATCTGGGGCACCAGTTTATCATATAGTCGCCTTTGTATATGAGTCCTTCATTGTAGAGTCTCACAAAGACCTCTCGAACGGCCTTTGACAGACCTTCATCCATTGTGAATCTCAGTCTACTCCAGTCAACTGAGGCGCCCAAGCACTTTATTTGATTTAAAATCTTACCACCATATTCTTCTTTCCACTGCCACACCCTTTCAATAAATTTTTCCCTGCCCAGGTCTTCTCTCGTTAGTCCTTCTCTGGCAATTGCCCGCTCAACCACATTTTGAGTGGCTATTCCAGCATGGTCTGTACCTGGCACCCAGAGAACATTGTATCCTTTTTGTCTTTTGTATCTACACATTATATCCTGAAGGGTGATATTGAGTGCATGACCCATGTGCAGGGTGCCTGTTACATTTGGAGGGGGAATAACTATTGAAAAAACATTTCCTTCTTTGTGTGGATCTGCCATATATGTGTTTTCTTTTTCCCACCTCTCTATCCATTCTTTCTCAATGGTATCTGGTTCATATCCTTTGTCTAATGGTTTCATTTGCATAGTTGTTGACTCCACTTTCTATTTTTTTTGTTACTAGATTTTTTTATAGACAAGTTACAATTATTTAATTAAAAAAGCTCAGCATAAGCCATGTAAAATTTCTGGATTTTACTGTTGAAGATAGACTATAAATAACACCACATGGACTTTGTCAAGGGAGTTTAACATGATAATAGATGCCCATGTACACATATGTCCAGGAGAAGTGAGGGAAAACAGAGAGAAGTTCTTAGATGGTGAGCCAGAATTTGCTGCCATATACAAGGATCCAAAGGCCAAATTAGTTGGTGCAAGAGAACTTATAAAAAAAAATGGATGAAGAGGGGGTGGACAAATCTGTTGTCTTTGGATTCCCTTGGAGAAAAGAAGAAAATTTTAAATTAAATAACGATTATGTGTTGGAGTGTGCAAATAAGTATCCAGATAGGTTGATTCCATTTTGCTGTTTTAGTTTGGATAATCCTCTTTTTGAAAAGGAGATAGACAGGTGTTTTAGCAGTGGTGCCAGGGGGATTGGTGAGATAGCATTCTATACCAGAGACATAGAAACAGAAGAAAGAAAAATTTTATCGACTGTGGCAGCAGCATGTGAAGAAAAAGATGCTCCTGTACTGCTCCACACAAATGAAGAAGTTGGACATTTCTATCTTGGAAAAAGTCCCATGACCTTAAAGAACCTTTATTTGCTCATAAAGGAAAATCCCAACACAAAGTGGATTTTAGCACATCTTGGCGGTGGACTTCCTTTTTTTTGCTTATCTTAAAAAGGAAGTAAAAGAAGTCCTTAAAAATTGTTGGTTTGACACAGCAGCCATGGTATTTTTATATAGGCCTGAAGCGCTATATTGCATGATGAATGCTGTATCTTCGGACAAGATTATTTTAGGCTCTGATTTCCCACTTCTTCCCCCATCTAGATATATTAAAGAATTTGAAAAGATCCCCCTCGGGCCTGACACCAGAAAAAAAGATTTTGGGGGAAAATTTTCTAAATCTCATTAATTGATGGAGTATAATCTTATGAAAAAGATAAAGATTGGAGATAAGAGTGTTAGTATGGTTCCTCCTGGCAACATGGTGGTATCAAAGGGATCACCCCAGATACTGGCAGCCACCCTGGGTTCATGTGTGGGTTTGGCTATGTTTGATAAGACTAATAAAATAGGTGGATTAATACACGTGGTCCTTCCGAGGTCTTTGTCTAAATCACAAGAAGTTGCTTCCCTTTGTGCTGAAAATGCAGTGGATCTTTTGCTCAATGAGATGGTGAGACAGGGGGCAAATAAAGAGTCCATTGTGGCAGGACTTTGTGGTGGATTTAATATGAATGTTCCAATGCTGGATGAGGCTGCTATAGAGTCCGTAAAGATAATAAAAAAATAATTTAAAAGAAGAAGGAATTCCAATTACCTATCTTGAACCAATAGAACATTTAAGAAGGTCTTTTGTATTGGATTTAACCAAATGTACTTTTGCATGTAAGGACCTTATTTTTGATCAAATAAAGGATACTAAGGACAGTGTATTAGATGATAAAATAGAAGATATATTGTATAAGGTAAAGCCTATTCCAGCTGTTATATTAAAGGTCATTGATTTGATCTCAAGGGAAGTATATCAGGTTACAGAAATTGTTGAAGAACTAAAAAAAAGATGAGGTGATGACCGCCAGGTTGTTAAAGTTTTGTAACTCTCCAATATTTTCTCCAGTAAAAAAAAGTAGACTCAATAGAAAAGGCAGTTATATTTTTGGGAAGCAGGAACTTGCTTAATATAATTTTGTCAGTGTATATGGAAGATTTTTTTCAGTGATTGTCCTGGATACAGCTTGAATCCAAAGGGCATGTACAATCATGTTCTAGCAGTTGCAATTATATCACAAAAAAATATGTGAACTACTGGATCTTCCAAAAGATGTTGGATATACCTGTGGTCTTCTCCATGATATAGGTAAAAGGGTGCTGGAATTTTTTTGTGTGTAATAACAAGAGAAGGTATTACAAAGAGCTTATGAAGGGAATCCCCTCTATAGTTGTAGAAAAGAACTTATTTGGGTATGATCACGTTGAAATTGGAACTATTCTGGGAGAAAAATGGAATTTTCCCAAAAATATTTTAGATACCATTAAATATCACCATGAAGTTACCCATGATATGAATCCCCTGATAAGGTTATATATATAGCCAATATACTTGCACATCACCTGTTACCTGAATTTGTCATTGGAAATAGTTGTGTGAAAAATTTTGAAGAGATAATAAATAGTCTCAATCTAAATTATACCCATCTAAATGGTATAATTGAAACCATTCCATATAAGACCTTTACAGATGAATAAACATATTCAATTTTACCTTTTTATGATTTTTGTGTTGTTTGTTTCTGGTGTTTATTTTGTGTCTGCATCATGTGCACGTTCATTTGACCTGGAGCTACTCAAAAAGGGTGCAATGAAGGGTAGGGATGTTGACGAATATTTATACGGTAGAGAACTGGTGCTGGGTGAATATCCCGTGGAAAAAAAAATGGAAGGGATACGCTATTTAAAAAAAATCAGCAATAAAGGGATATGCACCAGCAATAATCTTTCTAGCCCAGATGTATGAAAAGGGGATTGATGGTATAAAGAAAGATTTTGTAGAGTCATATAGGTGGTATAAAAAAGGGGAAGAAATAGGTCTGGAGGTAGCTAAAATAAAACTTGCTCCCCTACATAGATCAGAGGATAGTAATAAAGATTTTCGCCTTTTTGGAATTGTCTTAAAAGGTGCCAGGAGATTTGCCCTAAGTTATGTTTTGCAAAAAAAATGGTGCTCAACCAATCAGAATAGACACAGGTTCCTTTTGCGATATTTTTAGCTCTGAGAAGTTGTTACAGGGCACTGATAAAATGCAGGTTTGTTACAGCCCTGATGGAGAATTTGCCTTACTTGAGTATAGATATCCCCCAAAAGGTGTTGGATATGATAGATTGTTAACTCTCTGGCTTGAAAAACTCAAAAAAAAATATGGTAATCCAAAAGAAATCAGGATAAACAATCTAATTGATAGATATGTCTGGGAAAAACAGGGGATTTTGATTTATTTTTGGATGGAACCAAAGACCAATACATGTTTTTTTGAGGTATGTGGACCCCGCAAAGTACAAGGAGTTATATAAGTTATATCTCTCCAAAAAGATGAGAGAAAAACTTTCTACCATAGAATTTTTCTAACCATGAAAATAAATTTTAAATTATCACCCTATGCCTATCCCATTATATTTTTTTGCCCTGGTAATCTTTATTGGGGCTTTTTTTATTGCATATGGATTTTAGCGTAAGAAATGGCCATATTGCATGGATAGATGCCCTTTTTACTGCCACCTCTGCCACCTGTGTAACTGGACTTGTAGTTGTGGATACAGGTACTTTTTATACCAGGATAGGCCAGACCATAATTTTGAGTTTAATCCAGATAGGTGGCCTGGGCATCATGACCATAACTTCCCTTATTTTTTTATCTTTGGAGTAGAAGGATTTCCCTAACAGACAGGATAGCTGTAGGACAGGGGCTGCTCCACGACCCAACATTTTCATTGGGTAGTTTTTTTAATTAGAGTAGTTGTTATGACCTTTTCAATTGAAGGTATTGGTTCTGTTTTGTTGTATTTGCACCTTAAAGGGAAAATGGAGTACTTCTCAGCCCTTTTCCATTCAATCTCAGCCTTTTGCAATGCAGGTTTTTCCCTGTACTCAGATAGCCTTATGCAGTTTAAAGGCGACATTGGAGTGAATCTTGTTATAATGTCCTTAATCATATTGGGAGGCCTTGGTTTTTCTGTGCTCCAGGAACTCTATTCCTATATACCTATTAGACTTAAGGGGAAAAGGATGAGGCTTAGCTGGCATACAAGGGTTGTTATATCTACAACTATTTTTTTTGATTTTTGGAGGTGCCCTGTTTATCTTTCTGGCAGAATATTTCAGTCACAATCTTCCTTCTTCCTATGTGGAGAGGATATTACTCCCGCTTTTTCAATCTGTCACCTGTAGGACTGCTGGATTTAACACAGCTGATATATCACACCTCACCAATGTCTCCCTATTTATAATGGTTATGCTCATGTTTATAGGTGGTGCACCTGGATCTTGTGCAGGTGGGATAAAGGTTACCACATTTAGAACAATTGCTGCCTATGCCAAATCTCAGATATTTATTAAAGGTAAGCAGGCAGTTATTGGGAATTTTGCAGTAAAAGAAGAAGACTTAAATAAGGCAATTGTTTTGTTTATATTTTCAACAGGCTTAATCTTAATAGCAGTTATGTTGCTAAATATATCAGAAGGGGGAGATGTGTCCCATGTTTATGCAAGGGGACTTTTTTTTAGATGTTTTGTTTGAGGTGACTTCAGCATTTGGCACGGTGGGGCTTTCAACTGGCTTAACCTCTCATTTAAGTTTTTTTAGGCAAGTTGATTATAATTTGCCTTATGTTTATTGGTCGATTAGGTCCAATTTTGTTTTTGTCATTTGTTCAACATATTCAAGACGAACCCAGATTTTCCTGGCCTGAAGAAAATCTATTAATAGGCTAAGGAGATGTTATGGCAAAGAATTTATTCATTGGAGTTATTGGACTTGGGAAATTTGGAATTGCCCTGGGCAAGACCCTGATTAATATGGGATATGATGTATTGGGAGTAGATAGGGATGAGGAAGCAGTTAAAAGGGCCCAATCTATCTTTACCCAGGTATATAGGGCAGATGTCCAGGACAAAAAGGTCCTTGAACAACTGGGTTTTAAAGATGTGACCCATGCAGTGGTAAGTGTTGGATCTTCCATATCCACTAGTACCATGGTGTCCTTTTATTTAAAAGAGATTGGGGTGGACCAGGTGTGGGTTAAGGCAATAAATGAAGATCATGAAAAGCTCCTAAAAAAAATTGGGGTAGATTATGTGGTGATCCCGGAGAGGGCTGCTGCCCAGGAACTGGCACTTAGAATGGCCCTACCAGGATTTCTGGAGATACTACCATTTGGTGAAAATGTTGTAATTCAGGAAAAAGTTGTGGATAAATGGGATGGAAAGACACTAAGGGACCTGGATCTTGCCAATAAATTCCATATTCAGGTAATAGCCATAAGGCAGGAGGAAAAGGGAAAATATAAGTTTGTACCAAAGGGTAGCGATATCTTGAAAAAAAGGGGACACATTGGTGATTATTGGGGAGATGGAAAATTTACTTAAGGTAAATTCCTAACCCAGGTTTATTAAAATGAATTTTCCAGGAGCGGGATAGATGCTTAATTTTTTTTAGAAACAAATCAAGAACAGGCCCTAGGGTAGATAAAGATATAAGGGAACACCTTGAGCGTGAAAATCCAGTGCTAAAGGAAGTTGTTGATGGCTTTTTTTCAACTGGACTTCCTGCTCCACTCAATTGGATATTTGAAAAAAATCAGAGAGTCTCACCAAAAAGATGTCTTGGTGGCCTGTTATCTCCATCTTGGGGACATACTCAGCCGGGAAGTCGTCCTTTATAAATTATTATCTGGACTATCCAATTCAGGAAACAGGGGTACAGGCTGTTGACGATAAGTTCACGGTGATTTGTTATTCAGCAGAAAAAGAGGTGAGGACTTTGCGGGATTTGCACTGGATTCAGATCCAAGATTTCCATTTTATAAAATAAGCAAGGCAATTGATGAGGTCTCACCTGGAGAAGGTGCATATCTTGACTCTTATCTCCAGTTAAAGACCTGTCCAAGTGATAAGATAAAGGGAAAAATATTTATTGATTCCCCGGGGTTTGATGCAGACGAGAAAAGGGCTTCAATTCTAAGGATTACGGACCGTATAATCGACCTTTCTGATTTAGTATTAATATTTTTTTGACGCAAGGCACCCTGAGCCAGGTTCCATGAAGGATACCCTGGAGCACCTTGTAAAAAAACACAGTAAAGAGAAGGGATTCTAATAAATTTTTGTATATCTTAAATCAAATAGATGTCACAGCAAAAGAGGATAATTTAGAAGCAGTTTTTGCCTCATGGCAGAGGGCGCTTGTGAGATATGGGGTTAGTGCAGGAAGGTATTTTTGTATTTATAATCCAATTGCATGTAATGTAATAGAGGACCCTGAAACCAGGAAGAGATATGAGAGAAAAAGGGATCAGGATCTAAATCTTATTTCAAAACGCATTGAAGATGTAAAAATAGAGAGAACCTATCGATTAATAGGTCTTTTAAAAGACCATGTGAAGAAACTTCAGAATATAATTTTGCCCAATATATATACATTTAGGGAAAAGTTAAAAAAAATATACACTGATTTTAGATTCTATTTCTTTTGGCATAATCATTTTAGCTATCCACATGGGACATTCAATATTTACAGAAACAGGATCCTTCCAGTTTTGGATAGGTATTATTAAGGGAATATTTACATCTCTTACTGGTTTTATAGGATTTTTATTTTTTTTGGTTGCATTATTTTGTGTCCACTCTGTCCTTAAAAAGAAAATTGGGGATGTCCTTGCAAAAAGATTAATAGAGGATTTTCCTGAAGAGGAAAGGGAAAGGTATTTGAACTGTTTTCTAAAAAAATGGTAAATGGTATGCACCAATTTTTAGAAAATATCCCACTGGCTGGAGTGAAAGATTAGCCACTAGCCTCAAGAAATTAAATTCAGATGTAAATATTTTTATCCAGAAATTAAATCAAGAATACACAGATCCCTCTGGAAAAAATTTATAAATTATACATACACCTCGTATCTTGGGTCATACATTAGGGATTTTAAGTGGTTCCTAATTGACTTTGGTCTTGGCAATTTACATAGGTTCAGTTCATATGCGATCTCTGATACCTTACATGCGATTTCAAGGGAAACATCTCTAATTTTTGACAAAGAAGGGTAGACTCGCCCAACTTTTAAGTCGGTTTCTGTCACCTGGCTTGATAGTACTTTAGCTGCTTCAAGGAAAAACACGTCTGGTATCCTCTTTATCATGAATGCAACTGTTGCCAATCCAATTCCCGGGAAGATGTAAACATTGTTGCCCTGACCTGGCCGATATGTTTTTCCCATGTAATCTACTGGTGGAAACGGGCTTCCACTGGCAAAGATTGCCTTTCCTTTGGTACATGAGTAAGCTTCATAGGCAGTACATTCTGATTTTTCCGTTGGATTTGAGAGGGCAAATATTATAGGCCTTTCATTGATTTTGGCCATTGTGGTGAGTACTTTATCAGTAAATGCACCCTTTTGTCCACACACCCCAATTATTGCCGTGGGCTTTAGTTTTTCTATGGCTTCACTGAAGTCAGGTATTTGAGGATGTTCATGGGCAAATTCAGATTTTCTGGGATTTAGTCCCTCTCTTCCCTTTACTATAAGCCCCCTTGAGTCAAAGAACCAACACCTGAGCTTAGCCTCTTGTTCCTTTAAACCCTCTTGTTTTAATGCCTCCACTATAAGTTTTCCTATGCCCAGTCCTGCTTCTCCAGCGCCTAAGAACAGAAATTTTTGTTCCTTTAAGGGTTTTTTTAATAATTCTAAGTGCTGCATAAATTCCCCCTAGGCAACAGCAGCAGTGCCCTGAATGTCGTCATTGAATGTGCACATCTTATCCCTGTATCTTTCAAGTAAAACAAATGCATTTTCATTTCCAAAGTCTTCAAATTGAACCAATACATGGGGGTATTTATTTTTAACAGCGCACATGAATTCATCTATTAATTTATAATATTTTTCACCTCGCCATCTTCTGTGTTGCATTCCAATATATAATGGGTCTTTTAGTAGCTCATCGTTTTCAGTCCCAACGTCAATAACAACAGGAAGACAATAGGCTGGATGAATTCCACCACATACAGTGTATAGAGACAATTTACCTATGGGAATTCCCATGCCATTGGCACCTAAATCACCCAGTCCCAGAATCCTTTCTCCATCTGTTACTACTATTACCCTGACATCCTGATATGGCCAATTATCTAATATTTTTCTAAATTTTCCCTTATACTTAGTTGCAAAATAAAATCCCCTGGGACGTCTATATATGTGTGCATATTCTAAACACGCCTTTCCCACAGTAGGTGTATATATAATGGGAAGTAGTTCTTCTAGGTTTTCCATAACCAACCTTGTAAATAAGGCCTCGTTTCTATCTTGCAAGGATGTGAGGAAGATGTATTTTTCAATGTCTGATGTCTTTTTGTTTAGATTTTCTTTTACACGCATAAGCTGTATCTCTTGTGATACAACCCTTGGGGGTATAAGACCCTCTAAGCAAAATGCTTCTCTCTCTTCATCTGTAAATGCAGTGTCTTTGTTTAAAAGTGAATTTCTAAGCAGTGCGATTCCCTTTGGAAAGGCGCTGATGTCATATTTCATTTTAAATCTCCCTGGGTATTTAATATAGGAGGGCAGCCAATGCTGCCCCCTATTTATTAATCAGCAAGTTCCAATGCCTTTTTGATCCTATCTTTCCCAATTACATCATAAAATTCTGGATAGATTTTCCTCATGGCATCTTCCCATACCTTTCTTTCTTCTGGCGTCAAGTAATGTATTTTTACTTTACCAGATTCTTCAATCTTCTTTAGCTGTTCTTTTTCTAATTGAGCTGCTAATTCCCAATTCTTTTCTGTGGCATCATCTACACACTTTTTGACTATTTTTTTTCAAATCCTTTGGTAAGCTGTTCCAGAAAATTTGGTTGGTGACCAGGAGATATCCAAGATATCCATGGTTTGAGATTGTCATATACTTTTGAACTTCATAGAATTTTTTTGGTATAGATATTAGAAATAGTGTTTTCCTGACCATCAACAACCCCTTGCTGCAGTGCGCTGTATACTTCAGAAAATGGTAGCACCTGTGGCTGGCGCCAACTGCTTTAAATTGAGCTTCCAATACCTTTGATGACATTATCCTGAATTTTTTTACCTTTAATGTCTTGTGGAAGTCTTATTGGATGATCTTTTAGAGTTAGCTGTTTAAATCCATTGTCCCAAAAGGCCAGACCTACAAGGCCTATCTTTGACACGCTATTTAAGAGTTCTTGACCTACCTTGCTTTTCATAAATTTTTTTTAAGTGCTTTCTATCCTTGAACAAGAATGGCAGGTCAAATATTTGGAGTTCTGGAACAAATCCAGTGAACTTGGAAAAGCTAGGACAGGCCATTTGGATGGCATTCATCTTAAGTGCCTCAACTGCTTCCCTATCTCCATAGAGTACTGCATTGGGATAAACCTGTACTTTAACTTTTCCTTTGGTGCGTTCTTCTACTATTTTTTTTAAAATACTCAGCAGCCTGACCCTTTGGGGTATCAACAGCTACTACGTGTGAGAATTTGATCACATATGATCTGGCCATACCATAACCAGTCATAAGGCACAGTGCAACCAGGCACAAGGTTAGAGTTAGTAAAGTTTTTTTTAATCATGTTACCATCCTCCTAATGTTTTGATGTTTATTATTAAAATATACTAGTTACCATATATCAAATGGGGCAAAAATAGGGATATCTGTGGAACATAAGTAACTATAATAAGGCCAATTAACAGGGCAAAAAACCAGGGCATTGAGGCTTTATGGTCTCTTGGAGTGAAAGACCAGAAATACCGCTGGCCACAAAGAGATTGAGTCCCACAGGTGGAGTCAGCATTCCAATTTCCATATTTACTGTTATTACAACTCCAAGGTGGATTGGGTCAATTCCCAATTTAACGGCTATGGGAAAGATCAAAGGAGCAAGTATCATAATAAGGGAAGTGGGCTCCATGAAGTTCCCACCCAGTAGTAATAAGACATTAACAAACACCAAGAAATAGTATTTATTTAAATTTAAGCTAATTATCCAATTTGTCAAATCTTGAGGTATTTGTTGGGTAGTTAAAAAGTAAGCAAAGATCATGGCATTGGCAATTATGAACATGATCATTGCAGCAGTTGTAGCAGATGACTTTATTACCTGGGGAATATCTTTCCATGTTAGATCTTTATATATAAATGTTGATACAAAAAAATGCATATACAGCAGATACAGCTGCGGCTTCAGTAGGGGTAAAAAGGCCTCCATATATCCCTCCAATCACTATAATTATTACCATAAGTCCCCAGATAGCTTCTTTAAATGAACTCCATATCTCCTTTAAAGGAGCCATTTTGGTCTTTCTCCTTCCACTTTTTCTGGCTGCAATGTATGTGACCAACATGAGCATTCCACCTAAGAATATAGCAGGAATAACCCCTGCCATAAATAGCTCCCCAATGGATTGATCCACAGTCACTCCATACACTATGAGTACAATTGACGGGGGCATTAATATTCCAAGGGAGCCTGCACATGCTATTGATCCCACAGAAAAGGGTTCACTATAACCGTCTTCTTTTATTGACCCCATCATAAGGGATCCTATTGCAGCAACTGTGGCTGGAGATGAGCCACTTACTGCAGCAAAAATAACACATGCAAAGATAGCTGACATTGGCAGTCCACCGGGAGATGGCCAACCAATGAGCGTGCGAACCTTATTATCCTCTTTGCTGTCCCTCCATGTGACAAGAAATTTCCCATTAATACAAATAAGGGAATGGCCATAAGTGCATATTTGTCAATTGAGCCAAAGAGCTTTTGGGCAACTAACATTGGTGGGTCATAAGTAAATGCGAGTATGCAAATAATAGTGGACATTCCCAGGGCAACTGCAATAGGTATCCCAATTATAAGAAAGAAAAACAAAAGTCCAAAAAGTACAGCAGCTTCCATGGATTTTCTCCTTATTCTTCTTTCATTATTCTGTCATATTCAAATTCATGAACAGGGGTTTTAAGGGTTATAACTAATTTATATAAAACCTGATATGTGGAGATTATCAGGGAGATTGGTACACAGAGATAGATGATCCAAAAGGGGATTCTAAGATCAATATCTATTTGTTTTAAGTTGATACTAAATTTAATGAAATCAATTCCCCATTTGGTGAAACACGTTAAAAATATCAGAATAATCACGAGGTTGAAGCAGAGGAGCCATTTACCAAATTTGGGAGGAATACTCTGGATCAAAAATGTGACCCCAATGTGCATCCCGGTCCTAAAACCATAAGCTGCTCCAAATAGTGCTGACCATATAAAAAGATAAGAAGTGAGCGCCCCAGCCCAGGAAAGGGAAGCGCCAAAGGCATACCTTAAAATGACGTTGATAAAGGCTACAATAGTGGCAACAGACATACAAATGGTCATTACAGTGATGCTAAATACAGAAATAGCTTGGTCCAGTTTTTTTTAAACATTGTTATGCTCCTAAAACTTAACTATTTATATATATCGCTATTTTGGAGATAAACTACATTTTTTTTGAGAAAAATGAAAGTGGAATATTTTGTATTTATCTGTAAGAAATTTTCTTACACAATGGATGGGTAGAGGTGGGTTATATTAGTTTGTGTTGCATTGCAAATCTGGATATATCGGCATTATTTCTTAGATTTAGTTTTTTTCAGGATCCTGTGTCTATAGGTGTCTATTGTCTTGACACTTAGATTATAGGCCCTGGCAATTTCCTTGTTTGTTTGACCTTGGGCTATTCTCTTTAACACCTGAAGCTCTCTTGTGGATAAAATATCTAGTGGGGACGATCCCGTTCCCTTAGATATCTTCAATGCTATAATTTCTGCCACATCTCCAGGAAGGTACCTCTTTCCAGAATATATTCGTCTAATGGCAGATACCAACTCATCTGCAACACTTTTTTTTAGTGAGATAGCCCATGGCCCCAGCCTCAATTGTCCTGAATATATACTGTTCTTCTTCGTGCATTGTAAGTACAAGTACTGAAATTTCAGGTGCTTGTTCCTTTAATATGTTTATTACTTCTAGACCATCATATCCTGGCATGGTTATATCCAATATCAATATATTGGGTTTTAGTTGTAAGGCCAATTCCACAGCCTTTTTCCCATCCAGTGCATGGCCTATAACCTCCATGTCATCACATTCATCTATAATCCTTTTTAATCCTTCGATGACTATTAGATGATCATCAGCTATAAGTATCTTTATCTTGTTGTCCATTTTTTTCTTCACTTTTTTTTACTAAAGATGTATCTTCTGTCAGTTTCTATAACAGTTTCTGTCCATCTGACACCTGGTTTTTATACTGGGAAAATTCCAATGACTTTTGTTCCCCAACTGGCCTTGGATTTTATTATTATTTCACCCCCAATAAGCTCAGCCCTCTCCTGCATTCCCATAAGTCCAAAGCTGGTTCCCTTTTCTCTTTTCTGGTTTATATCAAAACCAATCCCATCATCCCCAACTTTTAAAATTACATTGCCATTTTTGGCCTTTAATATTACTGAAATTTTATTAGCTCTTGCATGTCTCACTGCATTTGTAATGGCTTCTTGGGCTATCCTGTATATGGCAATGGCCTTAACACTATCTAAATGTGGAATGTGATTTTTTTTGTAAGTATAGATTATATTAGTTCTTTTTTTCAAAGTCTGAAATGAGGGATTCAACGGACTCCTCTAAACCAAGATGGTCAATGGAACCAGGTCTAAGTTGAAAGGCAAGGCTCCTTACTTCATCTATGGTCTTGTTAATCAAATCCTGCATACCAGCTATTCTCTTTTTATACTCACTTTCTTCACCTAGTTTCCTCTTGAGCCATGAAACATCCATATTTAGCACAGTCAAGATCTGTCCCAATTCATCGTGTAATTCTTTTGATATCCTTTCCCTTTCCATTTCCTGGTTTTTAATTATGTTCCTTGATAGTTCTTTTAATTTTTTCTGGGTCCTTTCAAGTTCAGTAATATCCGTTGAGATGGCACATATCCCCTGAACTTGATTTCCCTCTGTAAATATGGGGAATCTCATTGTGAAAAATGTATAAGACTTGCCATCCTTTTCTATGATTTCTTTTGTTTTAAGGGGTTTTTTGGTTTCTAATACTTCTTTGTCTTTTGCTTCAAAGTCCATGAAAATTGGGTTGTCTGAAATAAGTGATCCCCTTATGCCCACTAGTTGGTTATTGGATGTATTGAAAAAGCGTTCAAATCCTGGGTTTACCAGCTTAAATTCCAGTTTTGAATTTTTTTAGATAGATCATTGAAGGGGAATATTTTAAGATGGATGAAATCTCCTGGGTCCTTTGTCTTACCAGTTTTTCCAATTTCTTTGAATAGGCACTTAGTTTTTTCTTGGTCTCCCTTAGCTCCCGTTGTTCTTTAAGCCGTTCTGTAACATCAACAGATATTGCCAGTGTCTCAATCACTTTATTTTTATTATCTTTGATCCCGTAACACGAGAGCAATATATCCATTACTTCACCATTTTTCTTGACAAACTGATAGTGAATGTTTTTTGCCTTTCCAATTTTGAAAAAAATTGGGGAGGATTTTCTCTTCTGCCAGCTTCCTGGACTCTTCTGTAAAAAAAGGATGTGAGTTTTTTCCCAATTACCTCGTCTCTGGTGTATCCTGTTAAATCCAGCCAGTAGTCACTTACCCTAAGTAGTCTATATTCCCTATCAATTGAGTGGAGCATGGCAGGTGTATTGTTATAAATAGACCGGTATTTTTCTTCGCTTTCCCTGAGTTTTTTTTTCAATATTTTCCCTTTCCCTGAGTTCCTTTTGGGCTACATGGGCAAGGACGTATACCAAAACAGCAATTATAATGAGTATCATAACAATAAAAGGTCCTGCCACCTGGAGGATTGGTTTGTGGACCATATTTAAGATCTGTCTTTCATCTAATAGATAGATAAGCCTCCATCCTGGGAAAAAGTCAGCGGCCCTCTCAAAGACCAGATATTTGTTGCCAGAGACATCAAAGGCTATGTCTTTTTTTAAATCTAAATCCACTATAGAGCCAGGTCCATTGCCCATTTGGCGAGTTTTTTTTGATTTTATATATGGTGTTGTTGTCTAAGTAGTGGGTGGTAAAAAATATCCATTCTTTTTTTGTTGGAAATAAATATGATTCCATCGGGATTAACGAAGAAAAAGATGCCAGGGAATTTTGACAAAAACCTTGATTCCAGAAAATCAACAGATGCCTTTATTATCACTACCCCAGATGGTTTTTTACCTCCATCAAGATACACTGGATATGAAAAATAGATTCCCCTTTTTTTTGGATGTTGTTCCCAGGGCAGGTAGGTTGTTGGATTGCCCAAAATTGCATTTTTAAAATATGGTCTAAAGGAAAAATTTTTACCAACAAAAGAACTTGGTGAATTTCTATTGCTAGAGGCAATGGTGATTCCCTTTTTGTCCATGATATAACAGACGTCTATGTTGAAATAGAGGGAAAATACATCCAATACCTTATTAACATTATTTAGATTGTTTTTTGTTGGACTTTTTACACAGTTTTTAATTTCACTTAGGTTTGCTAGGACTTGTGATGCATGTCTGTATTGGTTGAAAAAAAAGAGAGATGTCTTTGTTTACATTATTTATTGCAGTAATACACTGATTTTTAACTTCTTTTATAAGGGAGGAGCGAAGTTTAAGGTAATATAGTCCACTTCCAATTATAGAGAGTAGTAAAGATAGCAAAGAAAGACTTATTATGATTATGCGTAGTTTTCGGTAATTGTATTTTTCTTTGGTTGAAAAAAATTTGTTTAAAATTTTCACAGGTCATCTTAACCTATATAGGGATTGAAATATCCAAATCTTATCCATGGACAATTTTTTTTCAACCTCTTTTTAAAGTTTAAAAGTCCCATGCTGGGAGATAGATCTTCTTGAATTGATAAATAGATATCAGGGTCTAGATTTAGGTTTCTCAACTGTATAAAATCGAGTTTGGTGTCTTCAATTAGGCCTAAAAGGAAATTTAGCTCAGACTCTGTATCTGTAACTCCAGGGAAATAGAGTAGGTTTATTGAAACAAAAAGGCCTAAAGATTTGGCCAACTTAATGGTGGATTTCACGTCTTTAAACCCAAACCCCCTTGGTCTATAGTATTTTTGGTACAGTGTTTCATTTGCGCTGTTTAGGCTCACCCTAATTGAGGAGAGCCCTGCCTTTTTTAGATATTCAATGGACTCTGTTATCGACCCATTGGTGTTAATATTTATAGTGCCCTTGCCTCCTTTTTTTTCTGTACACGAAAATTGCCTTTTCTATTGTCTTCCATTGAGTCAAGGGCTCTCCCTCACATCCCTGTCCAAATGAAAAAAATAGGTTGTTTTTCCCTTGATGCATGCTCTTCCATTACCTCACAAATTTCAGATGGAGTAGGGGTGAAGGTTATTCTCTCTTGCGTTGCAGGGATCTTAGATTCTTCTGGTTGTTTGGATATGCACCCAATACACCTTGCATTGCATGTTCTTGATGTAGGCAAAGGGGCTTCAAACCTTCCCAGTGCAAGATTCCTGGCAGCAGGGCAACAATAAGTAAGGGCACATTTTGTAAGGTGGGATATGAGCCTGTTATCTGGATATTTTTTTAAGGAGTCTTTTGGCCCCAAGGCCTATTTTTTTTTGTGGAATGTTTTTAAAAACCTGTCTTTTGTCGTTATCTACTTTTTTTGCACAAACATAAAATCTTCCATTGCAAAAACCAACAGCACCATATGCAAATAAGGGAAGTGGCCATGCATCTTCTTGCTTTTTGTATGCACAAACTCCAGTTAAGGTGTATCCTGGACATACAAATGCAGACACAGCAAATCTGTCAGTTACCTCCACATCCCCTGTATCAGGGTCAAGACCCATAGCATATCTATCTGGGAGAAAAAATATATTTGATTCTGGGGGAAGGGGAATTAGTTCGTTTGGTCTTGGCAATGCCAATTCCACACCCCTTTTACATACCATTAAGAGATGTGGGTCATCATATATGTTGCCATTTGAGTCGGCATACAGAAGCCTTGGTTGGATTTTATTGTCCATTTTTGAAAATGTCTAATGGTGGCGGGAAAATATAAATAAAAGGGAGCCCCTGGACTCCCTTTTTTTGAACATATAATTTTTCTGTACAAGAAAACAGCATTAACGTTTTGAAAACTGGAATTTTTTTCCTGGCCTTTGGTTGACCGTATTTTTTTTCTCTCTTTTACTCTGGCATCTCTAGTTATAAAGCCTGCTGATTTTAGAGGTCTTCTCAGCTCTGGATCATATTCCATCAATGCCCTGCTAATTCCATGTCTAATTGCCTCTGCCTGGCAGATATTCCACCACCTATAACATTTACCTTTATATCAAATTTTCCTTCTAAATTTAAAAGCTTAAGTGGTTGATTGATTATCATTCTCAGGGTTTCCCTTGGAAAATACTCTTCAACTGGCCTTCCGTTGACCTCTATCTTTCCTGTGCCAGGATATAATCTTGTTCGAGCAATTGCTGTTTTCCTCTTCCCTGTACCATAGAAAAAGTCTTGGCTCATATGTCATTCTCCAATTTAATTGTTTTTAGTCCAATACAGTGGGATTTTGTGCTCCATGGGGATGATTTGGACCTGGATAAATCTTTAATTTTTTTTAATTGCTTTCTCGCCAACCTGTTTTTTGGTAACATCCCTTTTACTGCATTGTAAATTACCCTTTCAGGCTTTTTTTTGCAATAACTTTTGTAAGGTGATTTCTTTAATCCCCCCTGGATAACCAGAGTGGTGATAATATTTTTTTTTGCTCTAGCTTTCTACCTGTGACCTTAACCTTGTCTGCGTTAATAACAATTATAAAGTCTCCATTGTCCACATGGGGGGTATAGTCTGGTTTATGTTTCCCCCTAAGCCTGACAGCTATCTTTGTTGCCAGTCTACCCAAAACCTGACCTGAAGCATCAATCACATACCACTTTCTTTGGTCTAGAGCTTTTTCCCTTGGAAGACTGTAGGTTTTAAATTGACTCATCTTGGGCTCCTCGTTTGATTTTCTATTCTATATTGTGTTGCTCTTGAACAGAAAAAGTATCTATAGCCCCATAGAAATTCCTTGTCAAGGGATAATTGAATTGACTTTTTTTATGTTCAATTATTTATGTGTGTTAAAGAGAGATAATAAAAAAAATAAGGAGTAAGTGCATGTCTACTATAAGAAAAAGCCTTTTACAACTTATTTTTCTGGATCATTTATGCGGAGGTGGAATGACAAATTAAGGCCATTTGAACTATGGGAAGTGGACAAACAGGCCCATAAAATGATTATTGCCTGGGTACTTTTTTTGTTTAAATTCCAAAACTATGTCCAATGAGGAAAAGAGGGAATTGGCCCTTTTGGTAATTGAAGGCGGGATATTCGAATATCTATATAGCTAATTATTACAGATATAAAGCCTCCAATATTTTATAAGATAAAGTCAAATCCAGTTCATTACAAACAACTTACAGATTGGGTGTTTGAAAACTTGGATCCAAAACTAAGACCCATTGGCGAAGATTTTTGGAATAAGTTTAAGTCTTATTTTCTGGAAGATAAAAAAAACCCTTGCTAAAGATATTCTCTTAAGTGCACATCTTTGTGCCAGCCAATGGGAATTCAACCTACTTAAGGATTTAAATAAATGGGATGAGGAAATAGATGAGATAGATAAAAATTTTATTTCCCAATTAAAGGGTTTAGCACATGTCAATGGGGTGGATGAAATAATAGATGAGGTCCATCGCCCTTAAAAAAATTTTATATTCCAATGTGGACAACTCCGATTTCAAAAAAGGTGGTCTCAGACACCCAGGATACCTGAGACCTCAGTGCTGGGACACATGTTTATTGTGGCATGTTATGCCTATTTTTTTTACACTCTCCATGGGTGGATGTAGGTCTATGGCCATAAATAATTTTTTTTAGTGGGTTGTTTCATGATCTTCCAGAGCTTTTGACACGGGACATAATATCCCCTGTAAAGAGATCCGTTAGAAAAATTGGGGATTTTATTAAGGAATATGAAACAACAGAGTTGGAGAGACGAATATTTAAAGTTCTTGAGGGTGGTGGGTATAAATTTGTTGCAGAGGAGCTCAGGTATTTACTTGGAATTGAGGTAGGTTCAGAGTTTTTACCGGTAATTCGCATAAATAACGAGACCAAGGAAGTTACCTGGGACATGTTGTATGAAAGATATAACCACGATGTGTATGATCCAAAGGACGGTGAAACCTTAAAGGTATGTGATAATATGGCCGCATTTATAGAGGCATATACTGCCCTGAAAAATGGCATTGCCTCTGATCACCTGCAACAGGCTGTTTGGCGCATAAGGATGGATTTTAACCAGTATTCCCTGGGCAGTAGATTACATGTTGGGAGCCTTCTTGCGGATTTCGATTAAAATTAAAGCCTTACAATTATAGTGAGGAGTCCATTTACTAGTTTTGAGTCAAATTTTTCAGATTGCTGAGAGAGATATTGTACTATTTTCTTTATTGTGTCACTATTAATCTTTTTGAGGGAGCATAGAATTTCGTTGAAAGCAGAACCAATTGCTGCAATCCTGCCACCAAGACTGAGATCATTTCCAGATAGTCCCTGGGGAAAACCAGAACCATCTAGACGTTCACAATGCTCCAAGACACATTGGAGGGAAATTTTCTTTTTTTATTCCATGGTTATTTAATATCTTTGCCCCAATTAAAGGGTATTGTTTGTATTGTATCTCTTCATCCCTGGAGAGATTTTTTTTATTTATTAAGTGGGGAGGTAACTTTGTTTTACCTATGTACACCATGGGTAGCCCTACAACAAGAGAATATAAAATTTTATCCTCAATTTCCCCTTCATAGCTTCTAAGATAAGCACCAAGACCTACAAATAACACATTTGTTGCCTGTATCCACAACTTATCTGAAGGCCTGACCCTACTAATTAGTCTCACCACCTTGTGAGGGTCATTTTTAAGGTACTGAGCAACCACCATTAAATTTGGTAATATGTTTTCAAGAATAAGTTTAACCGGCTGGAGATAAAAGAGTTTAAGGTTTTCAGGAATACCCCTCCATAGGATCTCTGCCACCTCTGGTTCACGTAAGTTTGTGTCCTGTAGAATTAGATCTAACTGTTTGCTAATGTGTTTAGAATATATTGGGAAGTCCGATCTTGCCACAAAGATATTCCCTCTTTTGCACAAGGTAAATAGCTCTTCCTGTTTTTTCTTTTGAAAGCCTATCCCCTTTTTTTTGCGTATAACTGGAGGTCATTAACTTTTTCATTAAAATAATATAGGTTAATAGGAGGTCTAAACTTAGGAAAACTTTCAAGCACAGGTACAGTCACTTGATAAAACTCTTCAGAAATTGTTTGATTGGGAAGAATTTTCATATCTTATCCAAGACATTTTAAATGATATAGTGGTTTTAAAATTTTTTTAGTGAAACAATTTAACCACCTGTAAATGATAGTTGTACTCAAGGTCCCTTATTTCACATAAGTGTGGTCCAAGGCCTTCAAAAGAAGGTCTCCTTTTTTCAGAGACTTCCTTTAATAAGTATGCCAACTCACGCCACTTATTTCCGATTTTTGCCATTAATTTGGGCAATCCTTTTTCTTTTATTTCGGGAAAATAAGAAGATACCTCATCTAAAAATTCAGAATACATAAGCCTAAATGCTCCACCACCTGTGCCTCTTTTCTCTATAATTTGATAGGTAAATCTTGCACACCACCTCCAGTCTTCATAGTCTGCCCACTCCTTATATTCTTGGATCCAGGTATCAAGGGCACTTATACCACTGTATGGTGATTTGTTGTTAAGTATTTCATAACTATTATTATACATGGAATTTTTTTATTGCTTCTTTTATATCCTCTCCAATAACAATTTGTTCTGGGCCAAATTGGTTTCCCTTACCATTGAAAAAGCCTTTAAAAAACATTGCATGTTGAAGGTCTTTAAAGCCCACTTTAAGTAAATCCTTTTTTTCTGTATCTGATAAGAAAATATCATTTCGCTATCATCATATCCCCACACAACCACTGCGTGCCCTGGAAAATGTGTTGATGAATTAAAATAGGGAAGATAATAGATGTCAGTTTGAATCAAAATTGGCACGTTTTTGTCTATTTTTTTTATAAGTGCCTTGGTGGAATCCTGGGGGTGTTCAAATTGTTCCCAGGCAAATGGAATTTTAAGGTTTTTAAAAAAAATTAGACTCAATTGAGTAACATCTACCGTGGAATAAAACAGTAGGAGCATCTGGAATGTCTTTTAAATACCAGATACCCAAACCTTGACCAATACCAAAGCACATGGGCTCACTTAGACATACCCCGTGAAATTCCATCAGGTCTCTCAGGCACTGCTGCCACAATGTCTCCCTGGTCTATGACAGAACCTTACTATCTTCTCCATCTTAGTTTTTCAGGATTTTTGGCCTAATAAAGATTAATAACTCCCTTTTTTTCATGACTCTTATATCTATTTTTAAATATATTTCCAATTATAGGAATTTTTGACAAACCAGGCACACGATCTTGTTCTCTAGACTCGCTTACCCTCTGCACCCCGCCAATTACGATTGTCTCCCCATCCTTGACCATGAGTTTTGTCTTTGCGGACTTAGTCTCGATGTCTTCTCCTCCGCCAACAGGACTGTCGTCAGATATGGTTATATCTAAAATTAGATTATTGTCAGGCGTAATTTGAGGTAGTACCGAGAGTTTGAGGACTGCGTCTTGATATTGTGTGGTTGTACCACCACTTTCTGATTCGGTCTTTGTGGCAATTTTAGTTCCTTGCATAACTTCTGCCTGGTGGTTATTTAAAGTAATTATTCTTGGGGATGAGATGGTATTCACCTTCCCCTCACTTTCTCCAAGGGATAATTGGGCGTCCAGGGTAAAGAAATCAGAGCCTGCGATTTTGGAGATGTATCCTCCAATTCCCAGGGTAGTTCCAGCAATATTGGGGAGATTAATTGCAAAACCGCTAGGCGATACTGCTGAAGAGGCAGTAGTGTCACCTTCCGTGCCATAAATACCTAGGTCAAATTTTGGACTTGTTGCCCCTGATTTTTTAAAACCTCCTCCCCACTTGATACCAAGTCCCCTTTGAAAGGACTCTGTTGCATATACCACCCTGGCCTCTATTAGGACCTGTCTCTCAGGTCGATCTAATTTCTTGAGCACCCTTTGAACCTTGTCCACAGCCTCTTTTGTATCTGATATAATCAATTGATTTGTGCGAGTGTCGTAGCTTATTGTTCCCCGTTTTGTTAGAAATTTTTCCAATTTTGGAGAGACCTCTGCTGCGGTTGTGTAATTTACCTTTAAATAACGGGTAATAAGTGGCTCTAATTGCTTTTTTTTGCTCCATGGTTCTTCTGGCGATTTCCTGTTCTTGCTGTATTTTTGATATGGGTGCAATTCTAATGATGTTTCCCTGTTTTACCATACCAAGATTTTTTTTGCAGTAGCACTAAATCCAACACCTGATCCCACGGCACATTTTTTTAGTTGTAATGTAATAGTTCCTTTTACCTTTTCATCAAAAATTATATTAAATCCACCAACACTAGCAAGTAATCTTAGGACATGTTTTATATCTGCATCCTGCAGATCTATTGATATTAGATGTCCAGTATATTTTTTTTTTCATTCCAGGAAGTAAGGTGGAATTTTCTTCTTCAGTGGTACTATTTTGAAATGTATTATTTTGTTTGTTTTGCTTAACTTCTGCATATGCTGTTTTTAGTGGCGGTACGACTATTTGAAAATATTCTGTAGTAGTTGAAATGTTTAGTGGCTGTCTATGGAAAAAGGTCAGATGGATAACTCCTCCATTTGGTGTATTTTCTACAAATATGTTTTTAACACTGGATTTAAATTCTACTAAGTCGTATATCTTTACCATAGACTGGGGGATCCAGGTCGTTGGCAGCAATATATCTAATGAATTATTATCTTTCGTTTCTAGTGTATAATTTACCTTTCCATGGAATTTTAATTTAATATATAGATTATTTTCTTCATCTTTAGTAAATTTTATATCTTGAAGGATAATTTTTTTTGTTTTCAATCTTCTTTTTTTACAAAAAGTAAATTCAATATACTTATCCCTTGAAACGAGATATTGGATTTTGTCCTTTAAATAAAGGTTTATGGATTTAATTTGCCCATCTGTATGAATAAAGTCTATCTTTTTAATTACGCTATTTTCAGGGATATTGGGCTTATTTATTTCTTTCAATCCAGGTGTCAGTGTTATTTTAAATAGAGGATATTTGTACTGGATATCAAAAGTTTGGTTATCTAATAGGGTAATATTTATCCTGTCCTGCCCGCTATTGCTGGTAATATTAAAGGTTTTTGCGTTGGCATAGGGCGAAGTTAATAAGATAAGGACAACTATTTGAATTAAGATTTTTTTTCATTTCTACTCTCCCTCTTTCTTATGTAATTTCAATACGATTTTTTTTATTTTTTTGTCCCATATATATCGGTAATAGGCTCAAATATAATAACTTGATTTTTCAAAATACTTTCCACATATGCTCCGTTTTGTCCCACATATGTACCTACCTTTAAAATATATCCCTTTTTATCTGGCAACTCCACAAGGGCCATAGGGGGAATTTTTTTTGTCCTTTGAATAGAGTATACCAATTAGCCTTAATTGAGTTGGATCTATCTTTTGTAGTGGACCAAGATTTTTGACTCCCTTATTTTTGAGGGATTGCCCAGTTTTTTTTTGCCTTGATAAAAGGCACAAAGGGATCAGGAAGGTTTTTTTGAGTCGTATTTAAAAGGTTTTGGATATATCCAATCTGGTATTTGTTCTTCATCTTTAGTGGAATTTCCCTGTACTGATGCTTCTAATTGTCCAAGAAAAAAATGGTGTAATAAATATCATTAATAATATGGTGATAAGGCCCTTTTTAAACATTACCTTTTCCTTCTTTTTCTCTTATTTTTTTTGTCTTGCCTGGAGTTCTTTTTCAGTCAAAGATCTGTATATATAGAGTTTACAGTTTGCAGTAACCATCTGGTTTCTTTGAGGTCTAAAGGAAACTGAATCAAGGGTTACAAGTCTATTTAGATTGGATATGTGGGAAAAGAACAACATGAGATTTGGGAAATATCCCATAATCTTCAAAGTCAATCGTCTTTTTGCATAAAAGTCTGCAACTACCTCTTGACCAGGTTGAAACAATAAAAATTCAACTCCAACATCGTTTCCAAGGGTTTCTATATTTGCTAACAAATTTTCTATTTCCACAGTGGAATCTGGAAGCAGCTTTTTTTGCATAATAAAATATCCTCTGCTTGTCTTTTACCTCCACTTCAAGCTTTTTGAGTCTGGAGATTTTTTTTACGATTTATGACTATTAGACGGTTCAAATTTTCTATATCCCTCATGAGATAGTTTATTTGTTCATTTTTTTGGCTTAAAAACAAAATACCAATAACTTGTTAGCATAATGGCAATTAAAACAAAAAATGCAATTATTCTGTATTTTCTTGGATACTTCTCTATTTTTTTTCAATTAGCTCTTTTGTTTTCATTTGGGTCTTTCATCCATATTTTTTTTGAGTTTGAATTCGAAAACTAAATGACACTAAATCATAACCCATTATTTTTTTTCTTTGCTGATTTCTTGAGGTAAACTTCTTTTGTGTATTTTGAACTTCTCAATCTTTTAATGTATTGGGCCAGGACCTGGTTATCCAATGCAACTCCTGATATATCTATATTTCCACTGGAAGATAGATTTAAAGAAGTAAACCACAATTTGTCTTTGATAAAATTCCTCACCAATTCATTTAAGTATATAACAGGCATGTTTTGATTTTTTCTTATTTCCTTTATTACTCTTATTTTATGACTTAATAATTTTAATTGATTTTTGTAATTATTTACTATTTTTACTTTTCTGATCAATATCCTGTGTAAACTTTGTTTTTGAGCTTTTATCTTGGTCAATTCATCTATGTGAGCATTAATATTAGTATTTATAAAAAAAACAATAAAATGGCTACTAACAGTAATACAAAAATATAGATGCCAAATTCAAGTTCAATAGAGAATTCCCGTCTTCTCTTTTTATAAGGGTATAAATTTATTTTTATCATTTATATCCTGCCTTATATTTTCCCTTTATATGAAATTCCTAATGGCCAGGCCAGTGGCAACGGCAAATTGTGGACCAATTGATTTTACGTATTCTAGATCAAAATTTGCAATAGGTATGTCCATTTTTTTTAAATGGATTTAAAAAGTTAACATTTTTTTCCCAGGTGTTCTTCTATTACTTCTGTTAATCTTGGTGCTAAAGATCCCCCCCCTGACAGATAGATATTTTGAACATCTTTATCTTCTGGATAATTTGAAAGATGAAAATATATCATTTTCTGGATTTCATCGATCCAAGTTAGGTATAAATCTTCCATCTTTTGATATACCAAGATTTTTTTCTTTTGGATCTAGTCCACTAAATCTATTTATTTTAATCTTTTCACATTCGTAAAAATTCTTATTTGTCACCTGCTTTACTATATCTGTTAATTGGTCTCCACCCAAACTCACGTCCCTGATAAGTAGCGGAGCGCCATTTGAATAAACGCAAAATATCGTGTTTACTCCTCCAATGTCCAGTAAATATGTTGTATCAGAAATAAACTCAGGATAGTTGTATTCAAAACAATTGCACAGGGCAAATCCTTCAACATCTATTCCTTCTATTACGAAATTTGAACCCTCTATAAAGTCCTTTAATTCATTTACTACATTTTTTTTTACTGGCAACTAAAAAGTAATCTTTATTTCTATCATTACTCTCTGAATTATTTATTATAAAATAATCCATATATACATTTTCTATATCAAAGGGGATGTGTTCTTTTGCATGTTTCTTTATTGTTTGTTCAATCTCGTCTTCTTTTTTTTTCCTCTATTTTGGGCAGGTTTAGTCTTTTAATAATTACAGAGTGCCCGGCCAGGGAGAGACTTACCTCTTTATCCTTGAGGGACAGGGAATTTAAAAGGGTTTTAATTTTTGCCCTTAATTTATTTTTGTCTTCTTGTTCCTCTTTCTTTAAAAATGCCCTTCCAAATCTATCCAGTTCTAATTTTTGTCCCTTTTTTTTCGAGCCTCACAGTCTTTATCCACTTGCTGCCAATATCCAGACCCAGCCCCACCTTTTTTTTTGATAACTGGAAAAAGCCCATGAAATTTGCCCCTAGACTATTTATTTTTAGGTCTAATAGTTAATACTGGAATATTTGAACTTTTTACTACCTTTTCAGCTACAGATCCAAAGAGAATCCTATCTATCCCCTTTCTCCCATGGGTTCCCATAACAATTAGATCTATATTATTTTCTTTTGAGTAATTAATTATTTCTTCTGCAGCATAACCAGTTATTACCTTCCCAGAAACTTTAGGGTTGTCAGCAAAATTCTCTTTAATGAATTTTTCCATGGTCTCTTCTGCGCCCTGAATTATCTCCCCCACAAAATTTTCAATTGAGCTGGGTGATATTTGAAACCCTACATATTGGGATAGGGTAGGAGCAACGTATATAATATCTAAGTCTGCATCAAAGGCTTGCTGTAGTGTTACGGCATAACTGACTAATTCCTTTGAATATTCAGCAAAATCTACTGCACATAATATTCTTTTTATCTCTTTTTTTTCCATAAATCCCCCTTTTTGACCAATTTTTAATTCTTGCAATATCTATTAATTATACGTTGTATAATTTTGCTTGTGGAATATCCCGACAAAAAATGAGCGCTTATTACTTTCCCACCATAGGTTGTAACAATGTCGTACCCAACAATTTCACTTTCTTTCCAATCGCCACCCTTTATTAATACATGAGGCCTTATACATTTTATAAGGTCATAAGGGGTTTCTTCATTGAAGAGGATAACATAATTTACAGATTCTAAAGCTGCTAGACAAATTGCCCTATCCATTTCACTGTTAATGGGCCTGTTTTCCCCCTTTAATTTTTTTAACCGAATCATCACTATTTAGTCCCACAACCAGGATGTCTCCAAATGTTTTTGCAAGCTGTAGGTATTCAATGTGCCCCCTATGCAATATGTCAAAACATCCATTGGTGAATACAACACGTTTGTTTTGTAAAGAGCTTTTTTTTTATTTCCATAAATTCTTTCAACGACCTTATTTTGGATATTAAGGGATTTAACTTGTTCATGTCAATATATGATCCTCTTTTTCGCAATATTTTGATTCATTGTCTATAAAATTTTGCCTTGTAGGTAGTGTTCTCAGGATTGTCTGAACTAACATGTCCAGATTTTCTTTTTCAATGGCAGAGATAAAAACGCCATGTGGGAACATATTTTGTAATCTTACTTTTTTTCTCATAATCTATTTTGTCTATTTTGTTTAATACAAGTATTTCTGGAATATCTATTAAATTCATTTCCATTAATATTTCTCTTACAGCCATTATTTGCTCTTCAACATTTTCATGGGATGCATCTGCTACATGGAGAATTATATCTGCCATATGAAGTTCTTCTAGGGTGGCCATGAATGCTTCTTTGAGTTTTTGGGGCATGTACCGCACAAATCCAACAGTATCTGTTATGATGACTTCCCGTTCATTTGGAAAACGAATCCTTCTAGATGTTGGGTCCAATGTGGCAAACAATTTATCAGCAGTATATATGTCACTCTTGGTAAGGACATTTAAAAGTGTTGACTTCCCAACATTTGTATAGCCAACCAAAGAAACAATTGGGAGCCCTGCCTTTTGTCTCCTAAGCCTCTTGTGGGCCCTTTGGCTCTTTATTTTTTTCCAGTTCCTTTTTTTAACTTGGTCTTTTTCTCCCGGATCCTTCTCCTATCCATCTCAAGTTTGGTCTCCCCAGGTCCTCTTCCTCCAATTCCACCGGTAAGTCTGCTCATGGCCCTATTTTTACCAACCAACCTGGGTAAAGTGTATTCTAATTGTGCCAGCTCCACCTGAAATTTACCGGCTTTGCTCTTTGCGTGTTGTGCAAAGATGTCCAGGATAAGTTGAGTCCTGTCTATTATCTTTCTGTCAGTTAATTTAGCCAGATTATTAATCTGTGATGGGGTTAGTTCCCTATCAAATATTAATACATTGGCATCTGTTTGAAGACATAATACCTCAAGCTCAGCCAGTTTTCCCTTACCAAGAATATACTGGGGATTAATGGAGTTAACACGTTGTATTAGATGTCCACAAATCTCCACACCAGCTGTTTTTGCCAGCTCAGACAATTCTTTTAAGGATTTTTCCTGGATATCTTTGGGGGATGTGTCTACACTAACCAAAAGGGCCCTTTCCCTTTTTTTTGAAGAAATTCCATTAGCTATGTTTCTTGAGAGCTCTTCTTCTATTGCCTGTATGGTGCTCTTGAGATTAATTTTATCAGTATCCCATGGTAGGATTTGAGACAAATAATAAGGTTTGTTTTCCTTTTTAGCTGGAACTATATGGGCCCACTGAAATTTTTCTGGGCCACCATGTTCCCCAACCATTAAAACACCTATGCTGTCTAATTTCAAAAAAAATGAGGTCCATTAAATCGTCTTGGGTGAGGGGGGTCCTTCCCCTGTGGGTATGAAGTAGCCTTATACCTTTAAGTCTTCCTGTTTTTGTCCTGATTCTTCCCAATTCTGGTATTACAATTTTATCACTATCCCCAACTATAACCTTTAGTACTAAGCCCCTTCTGTCAATCAAAAGACCAATCTGTCTTTTGGTCTCAAAGGTGAGTTCTGCAAGCTCCCAGGCCTGTTCCTTTGTGTAGGGAAGGTCCTGTGGATATTTCCTTTGATAGAGCTTTTCCAGTCTTTTTATTAAGCTTTTTGGAAGTCCTGTGTCATTTCCATAAATTTTAAATCCTATGGTTCCACCTCCTAAATATGTTTTTTTGGGGAAAATCCCCCGTGGTTATTGTCCTGACAGGGTCTCACAGATCATTTTGTCGTAGTTGGCAGTTATGCAAAAAGTCCTGGCAGCCATTTTTCTTCTTAAAGATAGTGAAACAGAAAAGTCTTTATCCTTTAATTCCTTGATTATCTCTTTATAAAAAGATGGATCAGGGACAACTGCTATGCTGTGATAATTTTTGGCTGCCGCACGAAGCAGGGTAGGACCACCAATATCTATCTGCTCAATTAAATCCTTGTCCTTGAGCCCTTGTTTTAGGGCACCTTCAAAATTGTATAAATTTACACATATTAAATCAAAGGGTTTTATGTTTAAGTTATTCAATGTTTCAATATGCTCCTTGTTGTCCTTATCTGCCAACACCCCAGCATGGATGTGGGGATGAAGGGTTTTTACCCTCCCATTTAATATTTCAGGAAATTTTGTAACATCGCTAACAGATGTTATCTTAAGCCCTGCTTGTTCCAATTTTTTTTTGGTCCCTCCAGTGGATACAATTTCCACTCCTCCCTTTATTAAAAAAACTTGCAAACTCCACTAAATTAGATTTGTCAGTTACGCTAATAAGTGCCCTTTTAATTTTTAAAAGGTCCATGATGTTCTCCTTTTGTTTGAGAATTTTTATTGGTCTTTTATTTTGTCAAATCATTTATTTCTTAGCAACTATAAATTTTTTTACCACTTAATTTTTTGGAATATAAGTTGCATTTTTTATAAAAACTTCCTTCAAAGGAGAACATCATGAAGGGATTATTTGAAGAACCCATTGATCTAATAAAAAAAAGTAATGGATCTCAGGCTGATTCGTCAAAATATTGTCGCCAGTAATTTGGCCAACATAGAAAATCCCCATTACAAAGCCAGGCGGATAAAGTTTGAAGAAAAGCTCCAAGAGGTGTTAAATTTAAAAGACACAGCCCAATTGGCAAAATCAAATCCCAATCACTTTCCCAATAATATAACAGCTGAGCCAGATTTCTACAAAGAATTGGAGATAAGGGTTGTTGAAGGAGAAGATGCAGTTAATTTAGACAAAGAGATGGCAATTGAGGCCAAGAATGTCCTTGCCTACAATACACTTACTACCGTAATGAGAAAAGAATTTGAAATGCTCCAACAGGTAATATCAGAAGGAGGTAAATAATGTCACTTAATTTCATGACAGCATTAGATATTGCAGCTTCAGGGCTAAGCGCCCAGAGGACCAATCTAAATGTCATTTCCATGAACCTTGCTAATATTAATACCACCAGGACTCCTGAAGGAGGCCCTTATAAGAAGAAGACTGTAATTTTTCAAGCTGCCCCAATTAAATGGCCTTTTGATAATCTTATGGCATCAAGGATAGAAAGGGAAGTTAAAGGGGTTAAGGTAAATAGGATCGTAGAGGATAATAAATCTTTTAAAAAGGTTTATGATCCAAACCATCCAGATGCAGATAAGGATGGTTATGTGTTGTATCCAGATATAAATCCTGTAGAGGAAATGGCCAAAATGCTTACTTCCCTGAGAAGTTATGAGGCAAATCTTTCCACCATTAGTTCCATTAAGACCATGTTAAATAGGGCCCTTGATATAGGCAGGTAACAAAATTTTTAAGGGGGGATTAAAATGGCAATAAATTCAATTGCCCAGGCCGCTTATTTATCCAATCTCAGGGATAAGGATTTAATTGAGCAGGGATCTAGGAATGTTGGTTCATCTAATTCATTTAAGAGTACTGTGGAAGAATCCCTGAAAAAAAGTTAATGAATTACAGTTAGAAAAGGACAAGATGATAGAAGAATTTGCTGTTGGTAAAAATGAAAATGTCCACGAGGTGATGATTGCCCTGCAAAAGGCAGATGTTGCAATTAAGCTCACATCTGCTGTACGGAATAAGGTTATAGAGGCATATAAGCAACTTATAAACATGCCTTATAGTTTGAATTTTTATAGGAGGCCAACATAGATGGCGAATTTGTTGACTAGCTGGAGTGAAAAAAAATAAAAGACTTATGGGAAAAGGGGACCCTCCCTCAAAGGGTGTTGGCAATTGGGGTAGTTATATCCCTCACTATTGTATTTATAATGCTACTATATTTCTTAAATAGGGAAGAATATGGGGTCTTGTATTCCAATCTTAAGCAAGAGGATTCTGCAGCAGTTGTGGAATTTTTGAAAAACAAGAAGGTCAAATATAAGTTAAAGGATGGTGGTTCCACTATTTTAGTCCCTAAAGATATGGTCTATGATTTAAGACTGGAAATAGCAGGCCAGGGGGTTTTGAGCAAAGGTACTGTGGGGTTTGAGATCTTTGCAAAATCTTCCCTTGGACAGACAGACTTTATACAGCGGATAAATTATCAGAGGGCCCTTCAGGGAGAGTTAGAGAGGACCATTCTATCCATACCTGAAATTCAAGGTTGTAGGGTTCACCTGGTATTACCTTCAAGGTCTCTGTTTGTTGAAGAACAATCTCCTGCCTCTGCATCTATTTTAGTTCAATTAAAAAGGGGGCGGGAACTCTCAAAAGAACAGGTAAAGAGTATTGTAAATCTTGTGTCAACAGCAGTGTCTGGACTGAAGCCAGAAAATATTACCTTAATAGATTCAAGGGGTGAGCTATTAAATAGACCATCCATTGCAGGAGAAAATAGTGGTTTAACCAGTACTCAGATGGAATATAAACTGAATTTAGAAAGGACCTTGGCAAATAGGGTCAGGAATTTGCTTCTTCCTGTTGTTGGTCCTGGAAAGGTAATAGCCCAGGTAAATGTTGACCTTGATTTAAGCGAGCAGAATATTTATAAAGAATCTTATGATCCAGATACAACAGTGGTTCGCAGTGAACAAAAGGTAAAAGAATCTTCAAAAGGTGTTACCCAGGCCGAGTCTTCAAAGGCCGGTGTTCAATACCAAAAGACTGGAGGCGGGACCGCAACCAGTGAAGAATCCCAGAGGTCACAACAGACCATAAATTATGAGATAAACAAGGAAGAAAGAAAGATATTCATACCAAAAGGCCAGATTGCGCATTTGACTGTGGCAGTTTTGGTTGATGGCCTGTATAAAACAGGAAAAGACGGGAAAAAGATTTTTGTCCCAAGGCCTAAGGAAGAGTTGGATAAGATAAAGGAGTTGGTGAAAAACGCAGTAGGCATAAACAAAAGGAGATAGTGTAGAGGTAGTATCCATGCAATTTACTCCACTGGAAATTGGTGGGCCAAGCTTTTGGCAGGTGTTACTTGATTATCTTGCTAAGTTTTTGACTCCGATTTTAAATAGTGTAGTGATTCTGCTTTTCCTCCTCCTTGTAGTAAGACCTGTTGTCCTGTCAATCATAAAACCCAAGGTAGAAGAAGAAACTGCTGAATTAGAAGAGCTGCCTGAGGCAGAAGAGGAAAAAAACGCCACAGCTTACAGAAGAAGAGCTAGCAGCATTGGAAGCCAAAAAGCCCTTTGATGAACTAAAACAAAAGGCTGCCACTATATTGGATAAACACTCAGATGAGGCAGTTTTTATAATAAAGAATTGGATGCGCGATGAGGTGAGGAGATAGATAGATATGGAAGAGATCAAGGATCCAAAAGACCTAACAGGGGTTCAAAAGACAGCAATTCTCCTTTTAGCACTAGGGGATGAATATGTGCAAAAGATATTTAAAGAACTTGAAAGGGAGGAGATCGTAAAGGTTTCAAGGGCAATGGTTGAATTAGAAACAGTTCCCCAGGAAATAGTGGAGGCGGTGTTATCAGAATTCAATGAGGCCTTTTTATCGGGCAAGAGGATGCTAGTTGGAGGTCCATCGCAAGCAAAAAGGATTTTATCTAAGGCCCTGGACGGAGAAAGTGTTGAAGACATAATGAAGAGATTGGAATATGACTACAAGCCACCTCCTTTTAGGGGACTGGAAAACTACAGTCCTAGTATAATGGCCCAGATTTTATCCAATGAACATCCCCAGACATTGGCACTAATACTTGGTCATCTTCCTCCCCATCAAGCAGCAGAAGTATTGAAAAATTTGCCTGCTGGGGTCAGGCCAGAGGTGCTGCTGAGACTGGCAAAATTGGAAACTGTTCCCCTGGAGATGCTCTATGAAGTTGACTCTGTGCTAAGGGAACAATTGGAGGCAATGGGTGGCGAAGGTCAAAAAGTTGGCGGAGTTCAGGCAGTGGCAGAGATACTAAACGCCACAGAGCGTTCCATAGAAGAGGAAGTGCTTTCAGAGATAGAAACTGAATCACCTCAGATGGCCGAGGAAATCAGAGAACTCATGTTTGTCTTTGAAGACATTAAAAACCTAGATGATCGTTCCATTAGAGAGCTATTAAAGGAGATTTCCAATGAAGATCTTACAATGGCACTAAAAGGAGCCTCTGATGAACTAAAAGAGAAGTTCTTCTCCAATCTATCTGAACGTGCAGCAACAATGATAAAAGAAGACCTGGAGATTATGGGTCCTGTGAGACTATCAGACGTGGAACAGGCCCAGAGGAATATTGTGCGCATTGTAAGACAATTGGAAGCTGAAGGTAGAATAGTACTGGCAGGCAAGGGAGGAGATGATGTCCTCATCTAAGGGGAGAATAATAATTGGCAAAACTGGTCTTGTGATAGATGAAGTGGAATTTTCAAAAAAACACAAAGAGATAGACCTGTGGGACGAAAATACTGAAAAAAATATTCCTTGAAAAAAATTAAACAAAAGGCTTCCTTTAAGGCATCTAAGATAATAAAGAATGCCCAAGATGATGCAAAAAAAATTAAACAACAAGCTTATGATGAAGGTTATAGAGAAGGGCTGAAAAAGGCAAAAGAGGAGATTGATAGTCTAAAAGTGCAGATGAGAGATAAGTTTCTCTCAATATTGAATTCCATAGAAAGGGAAAAAGAAAATATACTAAAATCCCATATGGATGATATTTTGAATCTAATCTTTGTATCTGTTAATAAAATAACAGGTATTGCATATGTGGAGCACAGAAAGGAAATTTTAGAAGAGCTTCTTAATTCGTGTTTAAATGAAATAAAAGAGTCAAAGACAGTAAAAGTATATGTGTCTAAGGAAGATCTTCCCATGGTGGAAGAGTTAATAGAGCCTTTAAAAGGAAAATATGTTGATATAAAAAAATTGGCATCTTTTAACAAGAGACAATATAAAGGCTGGAGAAGTTGTTTTAGATACAGGAGTTGCCAAAGTAACAGATTCTTTTGATAAGAGATATGATATGGTGAAGAAGATTCTACAGGATGTTGAGATAACCGGTTAATATTATGAATATAAAAGAGGCTATTTCTAATATCTCCTCCCTTAAGACTACTGATAGCTTTGGAAAGATAAGTAAAGTTATTGGTCTTGTGATTGAAGGCAAGGGGCTAAACACCTCCATTGGGTCAGTCTGTGAAGTAATTATTGAAAATGGTCAGAGTTTTCCTGCAGAGGTGGTTGGTTTTAGAAATTCCACTGTACTCCTTATGCTATGGGGAACTCAGGGGAATAAAACCTGGATCATATATAAAAAAATTCCAACACTTCTCCATATATTGGAGTAGGTCATGGACTCTTGGGAAGGGTAGTTGATTCTTTTTTTTAAATCCCCTGGATGGGAAGGGAAAGATAAAAGTCGATAATTTATACCCATTATATGCTGATCCCTTAAATCCAATTTCTAGAAGGCGCATAGATACACCCCTGGATGTTGGGGTAAGGGCCATAAACGGACTTATTACAATAGGAAAAGGCCAGAGAATTGCCATTATGGCAGGTTCTGGCGTGGGAAAGTCCACATTACTAGGTATGATTGCGAGATACACAAATGCCGATGTAAATGTTATCTGTCTTGTGGGGGAACGTGGAAGGGAAGTGAATGAATTTATTGAGGATTCTTTGGGGGAAGAGGGACTAAAAAAAATCAGTAGTAGTGGTTGCCACATCAGACTTATCACCTCTGGTGAGGATGAGAGCAGTATATACTGCCCAGACCATAGCTGAATATTTCAGGGATATGTCAAAGGATGTTTTATTTATGATGGATTCTATAACTCGTTTTGCCATGGCCTCCAGGGAGGTTGGGCTCTCAGTTGGAGAACCACCTACCACCAAAGGATATACTCCTTCTGTGTTTTCCCAGCTACCCAGGCTACTTGAGAGGGCTGGCACATCTGATAAAGGGACCATAACTGGGATTTATACAGTTTTAGTGGAAGGAGATGATTTTACAGAGCCAATAGCAGATGCTGTTCGCTCAATAGTAGATGGGCACATTGTCTTAACAAGGGAACTGGCAGATCAAGGGCATTATCCTGCAATTGATGTGTTAAAGAGTATCAGTAGGTTGAGGTCTCAGATAATAGATAAGGAGTTGTATAAACTGGGAAATAAACTATTGTCCACCCTGGCCACATATCAAAGGGTGGAGGATATGATAAATATTGGAGCATACTCCAAAGGATCTAATAAAGACATTGATTATGCAATTGAGAAAATTGATAAAATAAATGATTTTTTGGTTCAGGATGTAGAAGAAAAATCCTCCCTTGAAGATTCTTTTTCAAGACTTAAATTAATTGTACAGGATTGATACTAAGCCTTCTTAAATGCCTTGACCATCCAGCCCCTATAAAATAAATTAATAATATGCCTATTTCTCTAACTCCACTTATTGATTGGGTTATGGATCAAGTAATTAGTGATTAGTGAAAGGTAGAAGGGTGAAGGATGAAGGTAGAAGGGCGAAGAAGACCTAAAACCTTGAACATTGAACCTTCTAAATTTTTTTACTTATGTTATGGGTGAGAGATTAAAATGGCCATTGAGAGAGAGGTTAAATTTTTAGTAAAAAAATGGGTTTGATAATATCAGGATGCGCTTAAAAGATTTGGGGGCAGTTTTTATAGACAAATATTTTGAAGAAAATATTGTGTTTGATTATCCCAATAAAAAAATTAAAAGAAAAAGGGATACTTTTAAGACTAAGGAGTAAAAACAAAAAAAAATATCTTGTGTCTTAAAAATCCCATTCCAGGCCGGGATCATGGAAATGAAAAAGTGCTTGAAGAATTTGAGAGTGCTTTTGAAAATAAGGAAAATCTCATAATTATTTTGACCAAGATTGGACTTGAAATATCTTTTAAATATGAGAAAATAAGGGAAAAGTGGCAGTTTGGTGAAACAGATGTGTGTCTGGACACCCTCCCATTTGGTGATTATCTGGAAATAGAGGGAAAGGGAGATCTAAAAAAAAGTTGCAAGGGAGCTAGGACTTAACTATGAGGATGCTTTAACTATGACTTATCACGAAATAAACGCTAACATCCGGAAAAAAATTGGGGCTTTTACCAAAGGAAAGTTTTGTTTTTAAAGATTGGACTAAACACAAAAAAATTTAATAAAGGGGTTTTGGATTATGACAATGGAAAATAGGCCAGAACTCCACGAAGATACCTTAATAGAAGAAGAGCTCAAAGAGCCACCCAAATATAAGGTGTTGCTCCACAACGACGATTACACCACCATGGATTTTGTGGTGGAAGTACTTATGAAGGTATTTCATAAGACCAAAGAGGAGGCAGTTGCTATTATGTTGAATGTACACAAAAAGGGTATTGGTGTTTGTGGAGTATACCCAGCAGAGATAGCAGAGACAAAGGTTGCACTAGTACACAAAATGGCAAGAAAGGAAGGATTTCCTTTAAAATGTACCATGGAAGAGGTTTGAATTATGTTAAGTAAAGATTTAGAAAAGGTATTTGCCCTTGCAATTAGAGAAGTAAGGGTTAGGCACCACGAGTTTTTGACCTTGGAACACGTGCTTTATGCCTATCTACTTATCCCACAGGGAAAAAAATCTCCTAAAAGATTGTGGAGTAAATGTAAATAGGTTGAAGGGACAGTTGGAAAGGTATTTTATTGACAATTTGGATGTATATCCTGAGTCCCAGGGAAGGGAAGTAATACAAACCCTGGCTGTACAAAGGGTCTTACAAAGGGCAATTTTTCATGTCCAGTCTGCTGAAAAACCCCGGGTTGAGCTGGGAGATTTTCTTGCCTCAGTAATGGAAGAGGAAGACTCGTACGCCACATATTTTTTTAAAGAGTCATGGTCTGGATAGGTTGGATCTATTAGAATACATATCCCACGGACAGCCAAGGGAGGAAAAGGATAATCCAAGGGGTCAATCATTTTTAGAAAGATATACCCAGGACCTTGTTTTAAGAGCCCAGATGGGACTCATAGATCCCCTAATTGGTCGTGAAGAGGAAATCGAGCGCACAATTCAGATTCTTTCTCGTAGGAGAAAAAACAACCCATTATATGTTGGTGAGCCAGGGGTTGGAAAGACAGCCCTTGCAGAGGGCCTTGCCCTTAAAATCGCCAAAGGGGAGGTCCCAAATAAATTTAAAGATACAAAAATATATGCCTTGATATGGGGTCTTTAATTGCTGGAACCAAGTTCAGGGGAGATTTTGAGGCCAGGTTAAAAGGCATAATCAATGAGTTAAAAAAAGGGAAAAGAAAACGTAATCCTGTTTATTGATGAAATACATACAATTGTAGGGGCTGGCGCTACAAGTGGAGGTTCACTTGATGCTTCAAATATATTAAAACCTGTTTTGGCCTCTGGAGAAATAAGGTGTATAGGCTCAACAACTTATGAAGAATACAAGAACCTGTTTGAAAAGGATAGGGCACTGTCCAGACGCTTTCAGAAGATTGATATCTTAGAGCCAAGCAGGGATGAGAGCATTGAAATATTAAAAGGCCTGAAAAAAAATATTACGAACAGCACCACAGCATCAGGTATTCAAAAAAAAGGCCATAGAGGCCGCAGTGGACCTTACAATTAAATATTTGCCAGATAGATTTTTGCCAGACAAGGCAATTGATGTAATAGACGAGTGTGGTGCACATTTTTCTCTAAAAGATAGGAAAAAAAAGGTTATATCTGTTAAAGATATAGAGAATGTGGTGGCAAAAATCGCCAGGGTACCCATTAAGAGTGTGACCACATCAGATAGAGATAGGCTTAGAAACCTTGAGGTAGAGCTAAAAGAGGTAGTTTTTGGACAGGATGAGGCAATTAAACAAGTTGTTCGTGCAATAAAGAGATCAAGGGCAGGACTCAGGGAGCCAAATAAGCCAGTTGGAAGCTTTCTATTTGTTGGCCCAACGGGGGTTGGGAAGACTGAGCTTGCAAAGCAACTTGCAAATATTCTGGGCATTAACTTTTTGAGATTTGATATGAGTGAGTATATGGAACAACATTCAGTGGCCCGTCTAATCGGTGCTCCTCCTGGATACATTGGGTTTGATCAGGGAGGACTTTTAACTGACAATATCAGAAAACATCCCCACAGTGTACTTTTATTGGATGAAATAGAAAAGGCACATCCAGATCTATTTAATATCTTACTACAGGTAATGGACTATGCCACTTTAACTGATAATACAGGAAGAAAAGCAGATTTTAGACATGTAATACTACTTATGACATCCAATGTAGGTGCAAGGGATATGTCCTCTACTTCCATTGGTTTTGCAAAGGAAGAGGTTGAAGATAAATCACATATGGGTGTTAAGGCAGCAGAAAAATATTTTCACCAGAGTTTAGAAATAGATTAGATGGTATTGTTCCCTTTAGACCGCTTAATAAAGACCTTATGAAGATGATAGTTGATAAATTTATAAAGGAACTAAATGAGCAACTAAAGGACAAAAAAAGTTAAGGTTGTACTGGATGAAAGTGCCAGAGAATTTTTAGCCCAAAAGGGATTTGATCCAGACTATGGTGCAAGACCAATGAGAAGAGTTGTACAAAAGGAAATCGCAGATCCACTTACCGATGAAATCCTCTTTGGTAAACTCAGTGGGGGAGGAAAAGTACTTGTTATAGCTAAAGATACAGGGAAAGGAAAAGAGATTGAATTTAAATTTGAAAACTAAAACATATCCCTCCTTTTTAATAGTAGGCCTGAACCATTGTTCAGGCCTACTTCATAAATGGAACAAACTTATCTTTGTCTTTAAATAGCGCCCCTTATTTTGTCTGTAAGTTATTGTGATTTCAATACGATTTTTACCCTTTCTGTTATTTTTCCCAATAATTTTGGGTTCTTTCTTGAAAAATGAGAAAAAATATGAAACAAATATTTAACCCGAGTTATTATTTTGATAAACTTGGTTAATATATTGGTTTTCTTATGGGGTAGTTTATGAGAATAAAAATAGAATTAGTATCAAATAATAATATTTATCTTAAGAAGGGTTTTTTTTAAGGAGCCTGCAGGGGCTAATTTACAATCTTTTAAATGCCCCTCATGCAACCTGGCTTCATAATAATGGATTTCAGTACGAAAAAAAGAAAATTTAAGCTTTTTACCTTTTCTTCCATATTGGAAAAGGGGAGATTAGATAAGAGAAATGGAGTTTTTTTCTTTTCCCAAAAAGGTTAGTTTTTATATTTCTTCCCCAGTGGATTGGATTCTGGAGCAGGTGGCAATGAATTTTGTAACAGGAGATGAATTTTTTTTGGGAGAAAATAAAGTATTTTTAAACTCCATATCAATTTTATCTCCAAAAGATTTTGCCTCTAAAATTAAAATCAAATCCTTAAACCCCATAGCCATGCGATCTACAGCAGATGATGGGACCTATAAACTGTACAATCCAGGGGAAAGATTTTCTTATGCAATTAATAAAAATTTACAAAAGAAATGGGTTGCTTTTAAAGGTGAGGACTGTCCATATGAACTAAAAATTCAGCCCATTCACATCAAAAAGGCTGCCACCTGGTATGGAACCAGAGAAAAAGGAGCGGTAATCGAAGGCTGGCAGGGAATATTTGAGTTATCAGGCGATCCAGAATTTTTGAAATTTGCCTATGATGCAGGACTAGGAGAACGTACTTCCATGGGGTTTGGGATTTGGAGAGAGATAGGTGAAGATAAAAAAAATGTTAATAAGTTACATATATATTAATTTATTATCTGAATTGGAGGTAGAATGTTAAAAGAGATAATTAACTTTACGGATTTACTGGAAGAAAATAAAATTCTTGATAAAGGACGGGAAAAGAAACAAAACGAACAAGATGAAAAAAAGATTAAAGTAATAGAGGTTAAATTAAATGCAGATAAGAAGGAATGGAAGTTGAAAAAGATTCATGATGAGAATAAAAAGAAACAATATATTAAATTTTTTTAATTTGTATGGACTTCCTGTAGGAAGTATCAATAATAAGAGTATAGCCGGAAGCCAAGGGCTTTATACAGCTTCTTTTTTCATGTTTAAGTATAACTGGTCTTATCAAAATAAAGAAGCACCGAATAATAACGACGAAAAGGAATGGAAAGAATTCCTAAAGAGTGTTCTTTTAAAAAAAATTCAATACTACCTATAAAGAAGAAAATTATAAGAAATATAAAATTGACAAAGACATTAAAGACTATTTTAAGATTCTGGAAAGTCAAGAGAATGAGACTGATAAAAATTATCTTAATATAGTCAGCGAGTTAGTTGATGCAGTCTGGGATGCCACCAAAGAACCACCAAAGAATCAAGATCCTTTTATTATTATATTTATGATGGAAAATGATGTAGATGATTTTGAAAATAAAATAAAGAAACAACACGAGACATATCTTGATTTGAAAGTTTTTAACAAAGAAAAAAAAGATTACAGGAGATAACATATATATATGTCCCGTATGTAGCCAAAAAAACATCTGTTATTGCTTTACCTGCAATATTTCAAAATAGTTCAGATAAAAAGCCTTTTGTTTTTCATATAGACAGAGAATTCAATAATGGAAATAACATAGCGGTCTGTCGCCAATGTGCGTTAAAATTGGTTAATTTTAAGACCTACTTTCTCGATGCCTTTGGAGTCAATTTTTTCCCATTATTTATTACCCTTGATGGAAAAGTAGAGAATGATTTCAATAGAGAGAATATTACTCTTTTTAAAGAAAAGAATGGAGAGCTACAAAAGATTTCCTTTAGAGATATTATGAAGAAGGTTTACGAAAACTATAACGATGCAATTTATGATTTTTATCTGGTGATGTATAACGGCAAATCAGGATTTATAGATGTCGATTATGTTACTGGATATCGATATAAGTATAGAAATATGAGTGTATTTGAGATAGAAAATTTATTTAGTTCACAGCTAATTATTGGATATACTATTGATAGAAAAGATAAAAAGAAAGTAAAGATAAAAAAAATAATTCACTAGCTAAGAATTATTTTTCAGAGGAGGTTGACACAGGCGACAAGATTCTTGATGGATTATTATACGAATATAGGTCTAGAATATTTGAATTTGTTTATCGTGCAAAATATAGTACATTACATAAAAAAAAGACTTCCAAAATATCTATCTCAGAGTGTTACATAACCTGTTGAAGGCTGCTTATCGGGTAGAGATTGAAGAAAATGTATATAAAAAAAATTATGTAATGCTTTTCTTAGGCTTGATGAAGAATTTTGCGGTAGATTTTAACCGAAAATTAGGTGAAATTAGAGAAGACCCTTGTTTCTCAGAAGAAGCATTAATGTATAAACTGGGTAGTCAGGTGCGCTTTTTGTACAAAAACCAAAAGAGATGAAAATAAAATAAATCCCTCTGATGTAGAACCATATTTTTATTATTCTCGTATAAGTCAATACATGGAGATGTTTATAAACCTTTTTTTATAGAGTAAAAAAAACGAGCTGCCTTTTGAAAATATTTCTCTAAAAAAAAGAACTGGCAGAAATTTTCAAAATGTTTGGAAAGTTTTTAAACAGCGAAGTTACCGATAAATTAAAAACTTTTTTTTTATCTGGGATATTTCAGAGTGGGAGAATACAATGAATATTAAGGACGACAAAGAACTTGGGATTGCTATGGGAAAGCTGGCACGCTTAATAAGTCTTGCAAAGAAGGAAAATAGAAATTTATCAATTGGGGCATACACACAACTTGTTAATATATTGGTAATGATTGATATATTCAGAAAGTCGATTTGTGCGTTGGAGTTGAAAAAAAACAGATATACAGGAAATAATTGTTGTGTTTAACGAAGTGTGCGAATATTTACATAACGCTAAAACAAGGCTCGTTAATGAAAATATCAAAAAGGGATTTTATATAGGATATTTCCGTGAAAAGGAGGAAAATAATGAGTGATTATAAAGAAAAAAGATCCAAACTATGATTTTGGTTATCAGACCGGTCAATTGGTGTATTACTTGCTTTATCAATCCGAAGCTGAGGATAAAACACATGGGATGTTGGAACCTTTTAGGGATATTCGCGATGTGAAAACACTTTTTAAAAAAACTTGAAGAACTTTTTCAAAACTATAAGCACAAGATATGGTTGGGAAACAGAGAATTTAACAGCATGTTTGCAAAGGTAGCCGAGTACGTAGCCTCTAACGAGAACCAGTTGTTTGATAATAAAATAAAAGCCGGTTTTTATGCAGGCTATTTTGATGATAATAAATTGTTTTCAAAAAAATACAGAAAAAGGAGATAAAGATGAGTATTAATCAAAGTAAAGTGGCTCAAAAAAAATAGCGATCAAAATAATAATCAGGCAACACAGCCCGGTAGTGGTAATAACAATGAATTTACAAAACTAGTCTACGGCCTTGTAATTATTAAAAGTGAGCTTAGCAATTGGAACGCGGATTTTACAGGATATCCAAGGCGTTGCCCGATGAGGAGGCAACCATCTACGCTACGGATAAGGCTTTAAAGTATGCAATTCGCAAATACTGGGTAGATCATGGAAAAAAAAGTTTTCGTATGGAGATCAAGATTAGGTGATGGAACTTTAAGGACAAGAGACCAAAGAATGGAATACATGAAATCTATTATTTTACCTAATGAATTTAGTAAGCAAATTGAAAAAAATTATAAATGATAAATCCTTTAAAAAAAGGTCTATATACTAAAAATAAGGATAAAGATGAAAATGAAGTAGATGACTTATTTAAAAGTGAGGGTGGAAAATATCTGTTAAATAAGTTAAAAGAAGTAAAAGATGATTATAAAGATGATAAAGAGCTAAAGAATACTGCTAAAGAAATTCTTTCTTTGTATAAATTTGAGAATCACCTTAAAATATTTGCATCCTGTATTGATACAAAACTATTTGGAATAACTTTTACAGGAGAAACTCCAATTGATTTAACTGGTCCTGTTCAAATAAGCTATGGCATTAATAGATTAGTCAATAATACTGTGTTTATGAGTGATATTTTAAGTCCATACCCCACAGGAGATGACTCTACTCAGGGAGGTTCTATAGGTAAAGAAAATAAAGCCCTTGAATCCTATTATGTATATGATTTTTCAGTCAACCCCAAAAACCTCACTACCCATTACGAAGATAATGACGATTTAAAATCCATATTAGAAATAACACAGGACGATATTAATGACCTTAAAGAAGCATTAAAAAAAAGCCGCTACTAACCTTAATACAACATCAAAACAGGGATCGGATAATGTGCTGCTTTTATGGGTTGAGGTAGAAGATGACAAGGTTTTGCCAAGCATGAAAAGCCTTGTAAAAATCACTAAAGGCAGCAATGGTAAAGCCATAGTAGATTTATCTAGAGTGAGGGAAGTTTTGGAAAGAAAGGGAGTAAAAAAATAAGGCAGAGGTCTATGCGGAAAAATCGTTGATAGATGTTGTAGGAGTTGAAGAAAAAGATGTAGAGGATCTGTAAAATGAAAGCTTTTTCTATTGATCTAGTAGGTGATATGGCTTTTTTTTAAGAAAAATGATACCAATGATATGATCTTTATGAGCTATAATTTTATTCATCGTCCTGTGATACTCGGTATTTTGGGAGCAATAATGGGATATAAGGGATACGCGCAGTCTAGAGGAGATTTTCCAGAATATTATAACAAATTAAAGCATCTAAAAATAGCCATACAGCCTCATTACAACAAACCTTTAAAGAAAGTAATCACTGTCTTTAACAATGCCTCAGGGATGGGGTCTGATGAAAAAGGAGCATGGCAGATAAGAGAACAAATTCTCGTAGGAGAGCCTTACATTCGCTACACTGTTTATGTACTTTATGATGAAAATGATAAAGAATGCCAGAGATTAAAGAAAAATCTTGAAGAGGAAAAAGCAGTGTATCTTCCCTATTTTGGGAAAAACGAATTCCCTGCTTATTTTGAAAACTTTATTTGCTACAAAAATGTGTGGAAAATAGAAGAAGATAACTACCTATCTTTTAGTTCTATTGTGCTTGCTGACACTGTAGAAAAAAAAAGAATTATTGTGGGAGGACTTGAATTTTTTTCAGTGAAAAAAACGAGGACTTTGCTATTTATGAAAATCTGCCCGTGGATTTTGATAAAAATGGCTATTATCGTAAAGAACTGGCTGTCTGGACAAGCATAAAATTAAAGCCCAAAAACATTATAGAAAAGCCTGTCCTATTTTATTGTGTAGATGATAAAAATCTGCAATTTGTAGGGAGGTAAAGTTGATTCTTTTTAATGAAAAAAAAAGCAAATTTAAATGAGTACTCCGCTCATTCCAGTAAGGAAAAAGAAAAAGAGCCTTTTGTAGAGCACGCAGAAAGGACATTTAAATATTGGGATAAAATTAACCAACTATGGGAAACAAAATATATTTTCCGATCATTGGTCAAAGACTTATTACGAGAAGAAAAGGTAGATTCCATTGTTGAAACATTGGGAGAAATTGTCAGGTGGCATGATTTGGGAAAACTTACTTTTGATTTTCAAAAAAAAGCTTGATGGAGAAGAAAACAATACAACTCACAGTGATAAGAGTTTTGTCACCTTATTATACTTGCTTGCTTTAAAATTGGGCAACCAAGAATTGAGCCAAAAAAAGTTTTGGTCTTTTAACTATTCTTTTGTATTCGGTATATAAACATCACGGGCGATTAAATAATGTTTTGGTTGATTTTAAAGAAATACAATTAAAAGAAGATAAGTCTCAGATAAAACATATTCTCAATGTATTAGGCGTTGAAATTGCAGAAGGAGATTCAATATTCGAGGCATTTTTTTAACGGGATTTTCTGGAAAAATCTCAGCGGGTCATTTGAAAAACTGATTTCAAAAGACTTTTTAAACAATTTTAATATGTACACTTTACTCAAGCTTTTTCATTCCACATTAATCAGTGCAGATTATTTTGCTACTATGGAGTATCACCGTGGAGAGGAGCTTGATTTTAGAGTGATAGATAAAAAGCTTTTTGATGATGCTTGGAAATCTTTTCATTCACTAGAGAAAATAAATGGGAAACACAACTTTAACCCAGCCATAAAGAAAGAATATGATAATTTGAAAAATACAGAAATTGAAGATATTAAAATAAATAATAATAAATCAGAAGCCTTAAACAAAGTCCGTTCCTGGCTCAATGTGCAGGCAGAAGAAAGCCTATCTCAAATTTTAAAAAATGGTCAAAGCAATGTTTATTTCCTAAACATCCCAACTGGCGGAGGAAAGACCAATATTTCCTTAAGGCTTGCGTTGAGGATTATAAAAGAAAAACAAAACATTAAGAAACTGTTTTATGTGTTTCCTTTTATAAATCTTATTGATCAGTCTTATGATTATATTGCCAGATTTTGGGGGCAGGATAATGTGGCAAGACTGGATTCTCAGTTTATACCTCCAAACAACAACGAAAATGATGATTATAATTTTGTTTATGCAAGATATATTGATCAACTGTTTTTTTAATAAGCCTGTGATTTTTTTTAAGTCACGTAAAATTCTTTGATTTGTTTTTAAGAAATGCAAAAGAACCCAACTACAATTTTTATCAACTTGCCAACAGTGTGGTAATTATTGATGAGATTCAGGCCTACAATGATAAAGTATGGACAGAAGTCATAACACTCTTAAACGAAGTTGGAAAAAGGCTTAACACCTATTTTATAGTTATGAGCGCCACCTTGCCCCAGTTGGAAAACTTGCTGGAAAGTGAAGAAGCAAGCAAAAATATTGTTTATCTTTTTGATAATGATTTAAGAGAACAAATATTTAACCATGAGGTTTTTAAGAGAACCAGAATAAAGGTCAATATTAATAAGTTTAAAAAAAAGAAAATTTGCTAAAAAAAATGGAGAATTCCATAAAAGAAGATCAAAACATAAAAAAAGATTCTCGTTGTATTTAACACCGTAAAGGATTCTAGAAAGTTTTTTTGAGGAAATTGAGAAAGATAAGAAAAAAAATTTTTAAGGGGTTTCAGAAAATGCTTTTAAATTCTACTATTTTGAAAAAAACAGCGAGAAAGCATTATAAAAGAATCAAAAAAAAGAAGAGGCAAAGATGATCCTTGTATCGACTCAGTCTGTAGAAGCTGGTGTGGATATTGACTTTGACCTAGGATTTAGAGAATATGCTCCTTTAGATTCTATCATGCAGGTAGCGGGAAGAATAAACAGAAATAACAAAAAAAGATATATGTGACTTGTATGTGTTTAATGATGAGAGAGAAAAGGATTTATATACTTCAACAATGGTTTATCGCGGAGGAAAAAAAAGGAGAAATAACAAAAAAAAGATAAGAGAATATTGGAAAAATAGTGAAGATATTGAAATATCAGAAAATTCTGTGGAAGAATATTTTGAAAACATCGTAGGAAAAATAAAAGAACAAAAATGCAAATATCTTTGTGGAAAGTTCTGCAGAGAATATCAAAGATATAAAGACCCTTTATTTTAAAAATATTGATGGAAAAATAAGGCTGATAGAAGGAGATAATATTTCTCTTTTTATCCCTTATGATGAAAAAGGGGAAAATCTGTGGAATGAATATATCCGACTCTTTGAAGAGAACGAGTGTGATCCTATGAGAAAAATCATCGAAATAAAAAACAAGCAAAGAAAACTCATTCCTTATGTGGTCAATATTTTTAATTCTTGGATTAATGGAAAAATTAAAATGGGAGATTTATTAAAATCCGAAATTCAATACGGGTTTTATTATTGCAATGATTGGAGAAAATATTACGATATTGAAAAAGGGCTGGATTTAGAAGGATTCAAAGAACAAAAAAAATCGGAAGAGAATTTGAGATTATATGAAAAATGAACTAGAAATCACTTCTTCTATTGTAGAAGCCTATATTTTTTTGTAAAAAAACAAGCCTGGTTAATGTCGCGTCAGATTACAGGAGATCAATATAATGATTTCCTGGCTATAGGTAGATTAATTTCAGAAGAAAGTTATAAGAGAGATAAAAAAAGAAATTTTAATTGATGGAGGAAAAATTGATTTTATACGGAATGATAGGGGGATTCTTACATTGGTAGAAGTTAAGAAAAGTGAAAAATTTTTTAGAGGCTGCTAAAATGCAGTTGTTATATTATCTTTTTCGATTAAAAAAATAAAGGATATAGTGTAAAAGGTGAGATACATATCCCAAAATCAAAGAAGGTCTTTTTGATAGAGCTAAATGAGGAAAATGAATTAAATTTAAAAAAGATATTAAAAGAAATAGAAGAGTTATTAAATAGAGAAAGATTACCTGATGTAAAATTTTCCTCTAAATGTAAAAATTGTTCTTATTTTGAATTTTGTTGGAGTTAATAACGTGTTAGAAACTCTTTATATATTCACCAGTGGATATCTTAAAAGAAAGGATAATACTCTCTTTTTTGAAACTGAAGAAGGTAAAAAGAAATTTATTCCTGTAGAGAATACTAAAGAAATTTTGTATTCGGAGAAGTTACTTTTAATACAAAACTTTTAAATTTTCTAACTCAAAAAGAAATAATTCTTCATTATTTTAATTATTATGGATACTATTCTGGAAGTTTTTATCCTAGAGAACACTATAATTCTGGTTTTATGATCTTAAATCAGGCAAGAGCATATGATGATATTGATAAACGTTTGTATTTATCAAAAAGGTTTGTGGAGGGAGCAATCAAAAACAGTTTAAGGTACTTAAGTACTATAAAAGAAGGGAATATGATTTAGATAAAGAGGTTACTTTATTGGAAGATGTTCTTCTAAATATTGATAGATGTTCTAGTATTGACGAACTTATGAGCTTTGAAGGTAAAGCCAAAGGTATTTACTATAATAGCTTTAATAAAATACTTGATAAATGAAGAGTTTTTATTTTGTAAAAAAGAACTCGTACGTCCCCAAAGATATTTAAATGCTCTTATTAGTTTTATTAATAGTTTGATATATACTTATGTTTTAAGTGAAATATACCAGACCCATCTTGATCCTAGAATCGGGTTTTTACACTCCACTAATTTTAGAAGATTTTCTCTTAACTTAGATATAGCTGAAATATTTAAGGTAGTTATTGGAGATAGACTTTTGATTTCTCTTATAAAGCACGGAATAATATCCAAAAAGGATTTTGATAAAAGTGTTGGGAGATTGATATTGTCAGACAAAGGAAAAAAGAAAATTTTAGAAAAAATGGAAGAATTTTTGTCCAGGACTATAACTTATAGAAAGATAAATAAAAAAAGTGAGTTATAGAAGACTGATAAGACTTGAGCTTTATAAATTGGAAAAATATCTTATTGGTGATGAAGACTATAAACCTTTTGTAATGGAATGGTAGGATGTTTGTTATTTTATATTATGACGTTAATCAAAAAAAGATGTGGAAAGATGTTAAAATTGTGCAGAAGGTACCTGGAATGGGTCCAAAACTCTGTATTTGAAGGAGAAATCACTAAATCCAGGTTGGAAAAATTGAAAACCGAAATAAAAGACATACTGGTGGAAGAAGATGGTGATTCAGTGATAATTTATTCTTTTAGAAGTTTACTTTATAGTAGGCGGGAAGTGGTTGGAAACGATAAAAAGGAAGACTCTAAATTTTTGTAAAATTCTGTCGCTTGGAGATAGTGTAAAAAAAGCTATCAGTGTGACAGAAAAAAAAGAGGAGTAACTAGTTCTGAGAGGAGACAAAAAAAATAATTTCTTGAAAAATCAAAAAAATTTTTTTTAATTATTTCATTGGTTGTTACATTACCTATGAGGAATTGAAACAGATAGGAGAAACAGATCAAGCGGAGGGTTGTGATTGTTGTTACATTACCTATGAGGAATTGAAACACAATATACGATGCTAGCCCATTAGAGGGAGCAGTTGGTTGTTACATTACCTATGAGGAATTGAAACAGAAAATTCCACAAGTTCCTCTCCTGAAGCTTGCGGGTTGTTACATTACCTATGAGGAATTGAAACAGGTCTTCTTCTGTTAATTGGGGAATTTTTGTAGTTCGTTGTTACATTACCTATGAGGAATTGAAACTGAAAATAACAATTTGAAATTTCAATATTATGAGAAGTTGTTACATTACCTATGAGGAATTGAAACGGATATACAGCTTCAATTTTAGGACTTCCACTAACGTTGTTACATTACCTATGAGGAATTGAAACAATAAACGTTTCTGTTGCTCTTGCTGGTTAATTAAAGTTGTTACATTACCTATGAGGAATTGAAACGGGACCCGTACCTTATCTTTCCACCCATCCCTTACAAGTTGTTACATTACCTATGAGGAATTGAAACCTTCCTACATATGAAAGAGATTTTATTGGTTATCTTAGTTGTTACATTACCTATGAGGAATTGAAACTCTCCAACAATAAAAGAGTCTGAATATGTTTTACTGCGTTGTTACATTACCTATGAGGAATTGAAACCGGACAACCTCTTAAAAGACCTGCAAATAGATTTTAAGTTGTTACATTACCTATGAGGAATTGAAACCTCTTCACACCAGCCTTTAAAACGGCTTCCTGTGTTTGTTGTTACATTACCTATGAGGAATTGAAACTCTCTTGGCTAACACTGTTAGGTCGTCCCCACCCCGTTGTTACATTACCTATGAGGAATTGAAACGCGAAATATTTATAGTCTTGCTTGTGTGTATTTGGGGTTGTTACATTACCTATGAGGAATTGAAACTATAGACAAAATATACCATAGACGATGTCACGACTGGTTGTTACATTACCTATGAGGAATTGAAACAACTATTATTTTAGGAGAAAACGGTTCAGGCAAGAGTTGTTACATTACCTATGAGGAATTGAAACACATAATGCCTCCTTATTAGCCCTTTTTTATAGTTAGTTGTTACATTACCTATGAGGAATTGAAACCAATATTCTAGATATTTTTTATAAAGGTCCTTAGTTGGTTGTTACATTACCTATGAGGAATTGAAACCTGAAATCAAAAAAAGAACTCGCAGACGGAGGCCACGCGTTGTTACATTACCTATGAGGAATTGAAACTTCTTGTTCTTTAATAGATTATCCAGAAAAAAATATCGTTGTTACATTACCTATGAGGAATTGAAACTAAGCTTGAAAATAACTTAAATATTGATTTGCACCTGGTTGTTACATTACCTATGAGGAATTGAAACTCCAATATAGAATGGAGAATTTATTTAAAATAGCAAGTTGTTACATTACCTATGAGGAATTGAAACAAAATTCAAAAAAAAATTATTAGTAAATTGAAATTTGTTGTTACATTACCTATGAGGAATTGAAACCCACCTGCATCCCAGGCAGCCTGGACCGCATCATTAAGTTGTTACATTACCTATGAGGAATTGAAACAAATCTTGACCAACTATATTGTCTTGATCATCGTATGGTTGTTACATTACCTATGAGGAATTGAAACGAAGATTGCCCCTCCTGGGTTGTCTCCTGGGGTTCTTGTTGTTACATTACCTATGAGGAATTGAAACTCAACTGGGCCAACATTGCTTCTACTGCATCGGCTAGTTGTTACATTACCTATGAGGAATTGAAACTGGTAAGTACCAGTTGCCTTCTCTTTTCCAAACATGGTTGTTACATTACCTATGAGGAATTGAAACACATTTGTATTTGTGGGTGTGCTTTTTTTGTGCATACGGGTTGTTACATTACCTATGAGGAATTGAAACCAAGATGTATAAGGAGTCCAATATGGAAAAGTTAAAGTTGTTACATTACCTATGAGGAATTGAAACACTTTTTTTTAAATTTACCTGCATATAACAATCCAAGTTGTTACATTACCTATGAGGAATTGAAACACAGATATTTCATCATGTGGTATCATTTTGAAAAACTGGTTGTTACATTACCTATGAGGAATTGAAACTCTTGTTTACGCTGTTCCGAAAGGGACAAGGTTGCCTGTTGTTACATTACCTATGAGGAATTGAAACGGTAATTTTTTTATTCCTATTTCTTTATAAATAGGAGTTGTTACATTACCTATGAGGAATTGAAACGAGCTTTAAATAGTTATGCTGACTCAGCAACAGATTTGTTGTTACATTACCTATGAGGAATTGAAACTAATCTGGGCCTGCTATGGTTTTAATAGCCCTGGTATGTTGTTACATTACCTATGAGGAATTGAAACAGACATAAGATCAAAAAAAATTATTTTGATCTTGGGTTGTTACATTACCTATGAGGAATTGAAACTAATATTATAATATTCTCCCCACAATCCTCTTCTTTCGTTGTTACATTACCTATGAGGAATTGAAACATCGTTGACTATATATTGGAGCCAATAGAGTTTTTCGTTGTTACATTACCTATGAGGAATTGAAACTACATCTTTCTTTAGATATAAAGGATTATGACTCTGTTGTTACATTACCTATGAGGAATTGAAACTACTTTTCTAGTTCTAAGATTTCTTTTATTGCTTTAGTTGTTACATTACCTATGAGGAATTGAAACTCCAGTAATTGCTCACCCACCCAATTTTTGGAATTAGTTGTTACATTACCTATGAGGAATTGAAACAAATGTAAATGGTAGGCAACAAGTCAGAGTGCTTAGTTGTTACATTACCTATGAGGAATTGAAACAGTAGTGTTGCATCCATCTTTTGGCAGGCTGGGGGGTTGTTACATTACCTATGAGGAATTGAAACAAAGACTTCAAAGACAGCTTTCGAGGAAACAGAAAAGTTGTTACATTACCTATGAGGAATTGAAACTGTTAGGCTTTCTGAATTAGCTACATTTTGCCCTAGGTTGTTACATTACCTATGAGGAATTGAAACTGTAATACTACTTGGTAATCTTTTTCATTTCCTTTTGTTGTTACATTACCTATGAGGAATTGAAACAAAGTTCTGAGACTATTGCCCACTTACCTTGTGTTAAGTTGTTACATTACCTATGAGGAATTGAAACTCTCTCAATATGCATCCAAAGGGGCTAAGGTTTTGGGTTGTTACATTACCTATGAGGAATTGAAACAGGGTTAATCCTCTATCTCTTAAATATCTAATCTGCGTTGTTACATTACCTATGAGGAATTGAAACAGATATACCTTTTACGCCTGCACCAGATTTGAGTGAGTTGTTACATTACCTATGAGGAATTGAAACTAATCAATGGCGTGTGCTAATAGTCTTACTCCAGCGTTGTTACATTACCTATGAGGAATTGAAACTAAACCAATACTTTGGTGCCCCCAGTTAAACAAGGGGTTGTTACATTACCTATGAGGAATTGAAACGTTTTACTAAAAAGGAGGTGTAATATGACACATAAAGGTTGTTACATTACCTATGAGGAATTGAAACGATGTTACAAACAATTTAAAACCCAGAGTAGCCACTGTTGTTACATTACCTATGAGGAATTGAAACATTTTCAGATATTCTTAGCATAGAAGAGAGATACGTGTTGTTACATTACCTATGAGGAATTGAAACTTTGATAATTTTTCTAAGCAAGAGAAAGTATTAGTAGGTTGTTACATTACCTATGAGGAATTGAAACACGAGATGTTGGCTATCTTGTTGAAACAGAGTATCCTGTTGTTACATTACCTATGAGGAATTGAAACGTATCAAAAGAATTAGCGACTAGCGTAGATATTGCAGTTGTTACATTACCTATGAGGAATTGAAACTAAAGATGAGAATTATATTAAGCACTGGTTTATCTTGTTGTTACATTACCTATGAGGAATTGAAACAAAGAAGATTCTATATTAAAGGTAAACCAAGCACAAAGTTGTTACATTACCTATGAGGAATTGAAACCTGTTAAGTGCGGCTTTTTCTTTTTTAAGTTGTTCAAGTTGTTACATTACCTATGAGGAATTGAAACCAGATGGTATATGATTTACTTGAACAAGGCAAGACAGTTGTTACATTACCTATGAGGAATTGAAACCAGCATTGTTAGTACGGTGGGGCTGTAAGATTTTTCAGTTGTTACATTACCTATGAGGAATTGAAACTATCATAAATAGGAAAAATTAGCCCCTTTTTCCAAAGTTGTTACATTACCTATGAGGAATTGAAACACTTATTTAGAACAGAAAGAATATGATAGATTTATAGTTGTTACATTACCTATGAGGAATTGAAACAGTGCAAGCTAACATACCTCTTCATAAAACTGTTCTGTTGTTACATTACCTATGAGGAATTGAAACGCACTTTTTAGGTTAACTAGGACAGACTTATTATAGTTGTTACATTACCTATGAGGAATTGAAACAAATTTATACCAGTTCTAAAAGCCTGCTCTCTTATCCGTTGTTACATTACCTATGAGGAATTGAAACTTTTTTTAACTAATTGTAAATACTTTGACGCATAGATTGTTGTTACATTACCTATGAGGAATTGAAACTGGTAATGCTAAAATTAGAGATTATGCTACTATCTGTGTTGTTACATTACCTATGAGGAATTGAAACGAAGAATTTAAGAATCATTGGGGTTTGGTAGTATTTGTTGTTACATTACCTATGAGGAATTGAAACATTTTATGTTATGCTGTGTCTAAAGAGCAAAACATAGGTTGTTACATTACCTATGAGGAATTGAAACAAAAATATGAACTATTAAAAGATAATTATATTGTAGGTTGTTACATTACCTATGAGGAATTGAAACTTGGATTAAGGGAATATCTAAAAATGGTATAGAAAGCGTTGTTACATTACCTATGAGGAATTGAAACGTTTTTTTTAGTTCTTGGTTAACACTTTGCTTAACTGTTGTTACATTACCTATGAGGAATTGAAACTCATAAGTTAAATTTCTACTTTCTAAAAATTCTTTTGTTGTTACATTACCTATGAGGAATTGAAACTCAATTATTTTAGGTAGTTGGGGGATATCCAATGATGTTGTTACATTACCTATGAGGAATTGAAACACATAAGACTAACAGAAGATGACATATAAAAAGGGGGTTGTTACATTACCTATGAGGAATTGAAACGAAGAAGGCAATTTAATTTTAGATCCTTTTTTAGGCTGTTGTTACATTACCTATGAGGAATTGAAACCAATTAATGCTGATGATTTAATAATTTCTGATAATCTGTTGTTACATTACCTATGAGGAATTGAAACATAGAATTCAAACAAAAAGGTTGTTCTAAGGAATAAGTTGTTACATTACCTATGAGGAATTGAAACTTCTAATTGTAGGATACCCTGCATCATCTAAAGCCAGTTGTTACATTACCTATGAGGAATTGAACTCTACTTTAGCATTAACTGGAATTATATCTAAAGCCCGTTGTTACATTACCTATGAGGAATTGAAACGCTAATTGCTTTCTAACTTTAGTGCTGTGCATTCCTGTTGTTACATTACCTATGAGGAATTGAAACTTCCTAATCTGCTAAAGGACAGGATCTTTAAAATCCTGTTGTTACATTACCTATGAGGAATTGAAACAGTCTAAAGGATTGACACCAACAACAGAACTACTTAGTTGTTACATTACCTATGAGGAATTGAAACTTATATTTACAGAAGAATACTAAGAGACCAGTAACAGTTGTTACATTACCTATGAGGAATTGAAACTGGCAACAAAAATGACTGACGATTACAAAAAAATGGTGTTGTTACATTACCTATGAGGAATTGAAACCAGCAAAATATGTCTTACCAGAGCCAGGAACGCCAGGTTGTTACATTACCTATGAGGAATTGAAACTTCTTAGTTCTTATGCTTTTATTTGCTTGTCCTGTTGTTGTTACATTACCTATGAGGAATTGAAACACATTAAGGATAGCAGTGTTGGTTCCTGAAAATGCTTGTTGTTACATTACCTATGAGGAATTGAAACATAAAATACTGAAAAATTTTGCCTTTATATTTTTTTTGTTGTTACATTACCTATGAGGAATTGAAACTATATTTCTTTTACCCCCGTGCATCTTGGTCTCCGGTTGTTACATTACCTATGAGGAATTGAAACCACCATAATCTAACTCTGCATAATTTTTTAAAGTAGGTTGTTACATTACCTATGAGGAATTGAAACTTATTTTTCCATCTAACTTCTATTTGTTTTAGTGGAGTTGTTACATTACCTATGAGGAATTGAAACCCGCATTGCCTTGTATATAGTATATAATCATTACTCAGTTGTTACATTACCTATGAGGAATTGAAACTAGTTTTCCTGATTAGAATATTTATGATTTACTTCTTTAGTTGTTACATTACCTATGAGGAATTGAAACGATTGCCACAAGCCCAACACTTCCAATAACCATAAAGTTGTTACATTACCTATGAGGAATTGAAACATCGTTGACTATATATTGGAGCCAATAGAGTTTTTCCCGTTGTTACATTACCTATGAGGAATTGAAACTAGATTGTAATTCCGTGAAATTCAGCAGAGCCATCTTTGTTGTTACATTACCTATGAGGAATTGAAACAGCTTATTTATAAATTTATACAACATCTTAAAAATTGTTGTTACATTACCTATGAGGAATTGAAACATTTATGTAATTCTCTACACTCAAATGCTTTTTTTATGTTGTTACATTACCTATGAGGAATTGAAACTTGTCCAGAATGCCATCTTTTAGAAAAGCTTCCAAGTTGTTACATTACCTATGAGGAATTGAAACGTAGTCATAATAGGTAAGCCATTTGGGTCGTAGATTGTTGTTACATTACCTATGAGGAATTGAAACTAAACTAAAATATGATAATGTGGCGCTCCCCGCATGTTGTTACATTACCTATGAGGAATTGAAACTATTTTAGTTTATGATGTTTTTTTTATCTTCTAAAAAGTTGTTACATTACCTATGAGGAATTGAAACGCAGAAGGCTATATCGACGCTTATAAAAATTCCATAGTTGTTACATTACCTATGAGGAATTGAAACAGTATAAATGTGATGTTCTTGGAATTTCCTATATTAGTTGTTACATTACCTATGAGGAATTGAAACGCCTTTCCTGTATTTATCGAAACCCCACATGCAATGGTTGTTACATTACCTATGAGGAATTGAAACTATTTTAGCTACTTTATGTTCCTATTCCAAAACTTAGTTGTTACATTACCTATGAGGAATTGAAACAAATTACGTATCAATATAACAAAGGCAAAAAATCTTGGTTGTTACATTACCTATGAGGAATTGAAACTGACTATAAAATTGAAAGCGGAGCCGAGTGTGGGAAGTTGTTACATTACCTATGAGGAATTGAAACAAAGTTATAACAAAACGCCAAACTCTTTTAATCACTTGTTGTTACATTACCTATGAGGAATTGAAACCCTACTACTAAGTCTATTGTTAAAACTTCTGTTAAGAGTTGTTACATTACCTATGAGGAATTGAAACAAGTTACATTCTGGCCAATTATCTCCAGGCTATTATGTTGTTACATTACCTATGAGGAATTGAAACTCTTCTTCTGATTCTTCTTTCTCTTCTGATTCTAATGTTGTTACATTACCTATGAGGAATTGAAACGATTTTACAGCATCCCATCTTTGATAACAACCCCAGTTGTTACATTACCTATGAGGAATTGAAACGCATTAAGTTGTTTTATTGCCTCTTCTGAAGAGACAGTTGTTACATTACCTATGAGGAATTGAAACTAGCCTGGTCAGATCCAACGCCACCAGGTGCTTTTAGTTGTTACATTACCTATGAGGAATTGAAACTTGCTTGCTTCTATAATTAGTGTACTGTCATAGTCTCGTTGTTACATTACCTATGAGGAATTGAAACATGTATATCCCCCCTAAAGCAATAGAAAAAGTCGACAGTTGTTACATTACCTATGAGGAATTGAAACTTATCAAATGTTATTTTGGCCCCTGCCGCTTCAAGTAGTTGTTACATTACCTATGAGGAATTGAAACGCATCAGATAACCCTTTATCCTCCAGATTACGCCCGGTTGTTACATTACCTATGAGGAATTGAAACCAAATAAATAAATTTTTAGCATTTATTCCCTTATAAGTTGTTACATTACCTATGAGGAATTGAAACATATTAAAAACTCTTTTATATATAAGACCAAACGCAAAAGTTGTTACATTACCTATGAGGAATTGAAACAAATATCTAATAATTCGCCAACTGTTACCTTGCCAGTTGTTACATTACCTATGAGGAATTGAAACTATTTTAATTTATGATGTTTTTTTATCTTCTAAAAAGGTTGTTACATTACCTATGAGGAATTGAAACGCAGTGTTGACAGAAATACCGGTAAAATCCATAAAACAGTTGTTACATTACCTATGAGGAATTGAAACATATTAAAAACTCTTTTATATATAAGACCAAACGCAAAAGTTGTTACATTACCTATGAGGAATTGAAACTTAGAAGGGTGGCTCGTCTTGTTCATTTTGGATTTCGTTGTTACATTACCTATGAGGAATTGAAACATTGCTCATTGTAATATTCTTCCAACAATATTTTGTGTTGTTACATTACCTATGAGGAATTGAAACAAGATCTCATTTGCCCTTTTCTTGGCCTCTTGCATCCGTTGTTACATTACCTATGAGGAATTGAAACAAGAATTAATTAAAAACAAGCAAAGGGGGTTTAAGAGTTGTTACATTACCTATGAGGAATTGAAACTAAATTCGCCATTGGCCACACTGGCCTTAAAATCCAGTTGTTACATTACCTATGAGGAATTGAAACACATGATGATAATTAACGTGATGGGCAAATTTTTTTCGTTGTTACATTACCTATGAGGAATTGAAACTCATTTATGCGGATCATGGTCCCGCCACCATCTATGGTTGTTACATTACCTATGAGGAATTGAAACTTGATCATAAAGAGCTTACTAAAGAGGAAAGGGCAAGTTGTTACATTACCTATGAGGAATTGAAACAGATATCTGCCTCATCTGGGACCTCACCCCTGGCTCGTTGTTACATTACCTATGAGGAATTGAAACTCTTTATATAACTTCATATAATCTAAAGTTTGCAACGTTGTTACATTACCTATGAGGAATTGAAACAAATCCAAATCTATATGTTTATTTTTATAATCAGAAGTTGTTACATTACCTATGAGGAATTGAAACAATAATGCAGAAGTGCCAGCCACAGAGATCTACAACGTTGTTACATTACCTATGAGGAATTGAAACTGATTTAAGTGAATTTGATGAATCCTTAATTGATCAGTTGTTACATTACCTATGAGGAATTGAAACTTTAAATCGTTAACAAGCTCACTTTCACTAATACTAGTTGTTACATTACCTATGAGGAATTGAAACACTAACTTTGTAATCTGTTTTGTAGGATGTTTTCTCGTTGTTACATTACCTATGAGGAATTGAAACCAAAATTTACCACACCTGAAGAGCTCTTTGGATCTTAGTTGTTACATTACCTATGAGGAATTGAAACCACTATGTGTGGGGAAGTGATGGGAGCGACGTCCTTTGTTGTTACATTACCTATGAGGAATTGAAACATAATTGCTCCTGATAAGACACAGTAAAAAAATCTGTTGTTACATTACCTATGAGGAATTGAAACTATAAAAGCCCTGTCTTCAGAATCCAAATCTATATGGTTGTTACATTACCTATGAGGAATTGAAACATAATAGGAAGAGCCAAAGTCTTTATAGATTGGGTTAGTTGTTACATTACCTATGAGGAATTGAAACAATTAATATCTACTTCATCACCTAAAGCATAAGGTCTGTTGTTACATTACCTATGAGGAATTGAAACAGTCGCTTCCGCTTATAAATACTCCGTAGGCGGGTTGTTGTTACATTACCTATGAGGAATTGAAACTAGGATGATAATGGGTGTATTTGATTTAGCAAAGAAGTTGTTACATTACCTATGAGGAATTGAAACTCAGATAACCAGAACCGTAATAAGTAACATTTACACGTTGTTACATTACCTATGAGGAATTGAAACACCTCTTCACCTATAGCAAAACCCTTCTTTGCCAAGTTGTTACATTACCTATGAGGAATTGAAACTCTTTTGTAAAAGCCATCCCTTTAAGCCTCCTTTAAGTTGTTACATTACCTATGAGGAATTGAAACTCTTTTTTTTCTTTTCTCCTATTAGTTTTATTAATTCTGTTGTTACATTACCTATGAGGAATTGAAACACGCTCGTATCAAAATTTTGTTGGGTTAAAGCCTGTGTTGTTACATTACCTATGAGGAATTGAAACTACTTTCGCAACTGCGTATATCTAACACCCCAAAGGTTGTTACATTACCTATGAGGAATTGAAACTTAGAAACATTAGACTGAGATTGAATTGGTAAAGAGGTTGTTACATTACCTATGAGGAATTGAAACACGCTCGTATCAAAATTTTGTTGGGTTAAAGCCTGGTTGTTACATTACCTATGAGGAATTGAAACACACTATCTGCCGTGGAAGGTTGGATCCGTTTTTTTAGTTGTTACATTACCTATGAGGAATTGAAACTTTGTGTAACATATCCCCTGCCTGTTTGCGGAATCGTTGTTACATTACCTATGAGGAATTGAAACATACTAATAGCAATCCTTGTTTTAGTCTTTTTTTACCGGTTGTTACATTACCTATGAGGAATTGAAACATCCTTTAGACTTGC